>NZ_JAQJCH010000026.1:0-36469 GCF_030182525.1 Rhizobium pantanalense | reverse complement strand
GAGCCGAGGCGGCGATCGGCAAGCCTACTATCTCCACCTTCATTTTGAGCTCGAGGGCGCTATCCGAGACCAAATGATTGTAAAGCTCTATACGGGAGATTATTCGCGAGACATTCCTGAGCTCGACAAGGTCGCCGTATCAGTCAATCTTCTGCTGCGTTCCTTCGGCCGGACGCGCACATTTTAGCAAGATGCCGGTATTGGACGGGTGCTCAGGTGCTGTCCGATGAAACGGGGAGCTCTCCATCCCTCCAACAGATTTGCGATGGTCACTGAAAATCCCGGCTCCTCACCTTCAACCTCTCAATAAGCCGATCCGGCTCGTAGAGGTCTCGCACCTTCATCACAGCCCTCTCCCTGGAGTCCGGACTGCCAGGCGTCCCATGGGCGAACTCATCACCACGCCCGGTCGGTAGCCTGAAGGCCTCATCGCGATCGGCAAGGCCGGACAGATCACTGGTGAGATCAAAGAGCTGCTGGGCAACGAGATGCACCACCTCCCCTTCCCGCTGGATGCGGCCATTGATCGCCATCATCGAGGATCCGAGCACGACGCGCCGGCGACGTTCGAAGAGGCTTGGCCAGACGACGACGTTCGCCGGACCGGTTTCATCCTCGATGGTCAGGAACATGACGCCCTTGGCCGAGCCCGGTTTCTGGCGCACGAGCACGAGGCCAGCCGTCATCAGCCAGCGGCCGTCGCGAGATGACATCGCCTGCTGACAGGTGACGATGTTGCGGGCGGCAAGATCCCGGCGCAGGAAAGCGAGCGGATGCTGGCGAAGAGTGAGACCCGTATGACTATAGTCCTGGATGACATTGTGCCCTTCCGTCATCTGGCGCAGGTGAACTTCCGGCTCCTGCTGCTCGGCAATGGTCTTCTGCTCGCGCTCGGCTGCCGCGGCAAACAATGGCAAGGGCTCGTCACGCAGAGCCTTGATCGCCCAGAGCGCATCGCGGCGCTGCAGATCGAGCGACGGCAGAAACGCGTCCGCCTCGGCAAGCTCGACCAGGGCTGCGGCCGGCACGCCCGATCGCCGCCAGAGATCATCGACACTCTCGAAGGACTGGTCGGCTCGAGCGGCGATGATGCGGGCAGCATCGATCTGGGCGAGCCCATGGACCATGCGCATGCCGAGGCGCACGGCATGACGGTCGCTGCCCTCGACCGGCTCCAGCGTGCAGTCCCAGCGCGAGCGGTTTATACAGACGGGACGAACCGCGACACCATGCTTGCGGGCATCGCCGACGATCTGGGCCGGCGCATAAAAGCCCATGGGCTGCGAGTTCAGGAGGGCCGCGCAGAAGGCATCGGGGTAGTGGCATTTCACGTAAGCCGAGGCATAGGCGATGAGGGCAAAACTGGCGGCATGACTTTCGGGAAAGCCATAGGAGCCAAAGCCTTCCAGCTGCGAGAAGGTTCTTTCGGCAAATTCCGGCGTATAGCCATTCCCAACCATGCCGGAGACGAGCTTGGCCTTGAACTTCGAGACACCGCCGGTGAACTTGAAGGTCGCCATGGATTTGCGCAGCTGGTCGGCCTCGCCGCCGGTAAAGCCGGCGCAGACCATCGCCACCTTCATGGCGCTCTCCTGGAAGAGCGGCACGCCAAGCGTCTTGCCGAGAACGGCCTCGAGCTCAGGGGTTGGATACTCCACGGCTTCCTTGCCTTCGCGTCGGCGCAGATAGGGATGGACCATGTCGCCCTGGATCGGACCGGGGCGGACGATCGCCACCTGGATGACGAGGTCATAGAAGGTGCGCGGCTTCATGCGCGGCAGCATGGACATCTGCGCCCGGCTTTCGATCTGGAAGGTGCCGAGCGTATCGGCCTTGCGGATCATCGCATAGGTCGCAGGATCCTCCTGAGGGATTTGAGTGAGATCAAGATCCAGATGCTTGTGGTCCTGGATCAAGGCAAAGGCCTTGCTCATGCAGGTGAGCATGCCAAGCGCCAAGACATCGACCTTCATGAACTTCAGAGCCTCGACATCGTCCTTGTCCCATTCGATCACCTGCCGGTCGGCCATGGATGCCGGCTCGATCGGCACGAGATCGTCGAGACGATCCTGGGTCAGCACGAAGCCGCCGGGATGCTGGCCGAGATGGCGCGGCGCGCCCATCAACTGCTGCGCCAGCGTCAAGGTCAAGGCAAGCCGGCGATCCCTAGGATTGAGGTTGAGCTCACGCAAGCCTCGATCGGTCACCAGTTCCTCGGACCACGACCACATGCCCGACGACAGCGACTTGATCACGTCCTCCGGCAGGCCGAGCGCCTTGCCAACATCGCGGATCGCGCCCTTGGCACGGTAACGCGTCACCGTCGCGCAGAGAGCCGCCCTGTCATGACCGTAGGTCTTGTAGATCCACTGGATCACCTCCTCGCGCCGCTCATGCTCGAAGTCGACATCGATGTCGGGCGGCTCGTCGCGCTCCTGGCTGACGAAGCGCTCGAAGAGCAGATTGTTGGTCTCCGGATCGATCGAGGTAATGCCGAGGATATAGCAGACGGCGGAATTGGCCGCCGATCCCCGGCCTTGGCACAAAATGCCCTGGCTGCGGGCATAGCGGACAATCGAAAACACCGTCAGGAAATAGGGGGCGTAGTTCATGGTGCGGATGAGGTCGAGCTCGTGCCGCACCACCTTCAGCACCGATGGCGGCAGACCTTCGGGATAGCGCTTGGGAATGCACTCCCAGACATAATGCTCCAGGGATTGCTGAGCATTCTTGCCGGGTACGATCGCTTCCTCCGGATATTGGTAGGTCAGCTCCTCCAGCGAAAACCTGCAGCGCTCGACGATCTCGAGCGTGCGGGCGAGTGCTTCGGGGTAGCGCGGAAAGAGACGCGCCATTTCTTCCGGAGGTTTCAGATAGCGGTCGGCATGCCGCTCGCGTTCAAAGCCGATATCGTCGATGGTCGTGTTGTTGCGAATGCAGGTGACGATATCCTGCAGCTGCCGGCGCGACGGCTCATGGAAGAGAACGTCATTGGTGACGACGGTTCGAACCTTGAAGCGCGCCGCAAGATTGGAGAGTTCGTGCAGCCGCAGCTGATCATTGGGTCGCCGGCGCAGACAAAGCGACAGATAGGCACGATCGCCAAAGATTTTTGCCATTTTCCGGAGCTGAAGGGCACAGGTTTCGTCGGCAAGATCGGGAACAAGGATGCCGATCAGGCCCTCGGCATACAGAGCGAGGTCGTCGAGATGCAGGATGCAGTTCGCCTTGCCGCCCCGTGCCTTTCCCAGCGTCAGAAGCTGGGTCAGGCGGGAATAGGCGGCGCGGGTCGTGGGATAGACGAGGATCGACATGCCGTCGGCAAGATCGAGACGACAGCCGACAACCAGGCGGAGCCCTGTCGCCCGCGAGGCCTCGAGCGCCCGGACGATCCCGGCCAGCGAATTGCGGTCGACGATCCCGAGCGCGCTGATGCCGAGCGCTTTCGCCGTCCGGAACAGTTCATCGGCCGATGAAGCGCCGCGCAGGAAGGAAAAATGGGTGGTGACCTGCAGCTCGGCGTAGCTCATGCGAAGATCCCATGGCAAAACCAGCGATGCAAGCCGGTAGCGGCATCGACGCCATCACCGGACCGGAAGATCCATAGACGCTCGCCACTTTCGTCCTCGACCACGAAATAATCCCGGACGGCGTCGAATTCGGAATTCTTTGTCCACCATTCGCCAAAAATGCGCTCCGGCCCGTCGGCGCGTCTGATCCGCCGGCGCTTGCCGCGCCAGGTGACTGAGACAGGCGGATGATCCGGCAGCAGCGCGATGACGTCGATCGGTTCCGGTCGCGCCATGAGCCGCACCGGTCGCGGCCAGTGATGCACCCAGGTTTCCGTGATGTCCGGAGCCACGACCGCAATGCGCCGGACGCTGCGCTCGGGGACGTCGGAAGCGACCGGCGCGATGCGATAGACGCGCTGGCCGCGATTGCCGAAGGTATCGATCAATGGCGTGATATCCTGGTCTCTCTCATCCACCAACGACGACCGCTGCTCTTCGGCAAGCGGTTCGGTCATGACGGCAATGAGCGTCAGCTTCTCGATGCCGAAGCCAGGCTCGATCTTTTCCGTTCGATCGCGGAACAGCTTTGTCAGCCAGGCAACATCGCGGGCCGGTTTGGCGGTGCCGGCGCGGATCGCCTGCCTGCTGCCATCGACCTTCTCGACAATGAGGTCGGTGCGGCGGACGCCAAGCCCCTTGCGTTGCAGTTCCGCCACCAGCCTGACGATGAGGCGGCCGACATATTTGTCGATCGTCTCGGCCGCACCGATCGGTTCGGCAAAGGTCCTGACGACCTCGATCCATTCCGGCGCCCGGATCGGATCGATCGGCTCGGACACACGACCGAACATCTGGTCGAGGCGCCGGCCGATTTCTGGGCCGAAGCGCAGCGCCAATGGCGCCCGTGGCGTTGCCGACAGTTCGCCGATGGTTTTGAAACCGAGTGTGCGAAGGCTGGTGACAATGTCCGCCGGTAGCCGCAGCTGTGTGATCGGCAGGCGTTCGACAGCGCGCGCGGTCTCTCCTGTCGGAATGATGACGACCTCGCGACGGGTGGCGCGGGCACAGGCATGGGCCGCACCCCAGGTGTCGGCGATTGCCGCATGGACGGTCAGCCCCCTCGCCCGGAAGCGGTTGACGATCCCGGTCAGCATGGGAAGCTCACCGCCCTGCAGGTGATCGGCGCCTTCCGTATCCATGACGATCCCGTCCGTGCCGTCGACGGCGACGATCGGGGAATATTGCGTGAGGGACCAGAGCGCGATCCGCTCGAGCGCTTCTGCATCGGCTGAGGGATCCGCATCGACGAACTGCAGCCCATGGACCACGGCCTGCGCCTTGGCGGCAGGCACGCCCACACGAATACCCGCTTCCCTGGCCTTCGCGTCGGCTGCGGACACAAAACGCTTGGAGCCGCTCCTGGCGATCAGCACCAGCGGCCGCTCAGGCGATAATTCTGCTCTTTGATCCATCCGCCTGATCCGCTCGATCGGCAGGTCCGGCAGATAGATGGATACGACCCGTGGCATCGCACGCTCCAACGATAAACTCAGCGCACTCACCCGCCTTCACTCTCATCAGCTCCAGCAGCCATCTTGGCCGTCCGACGCCTGGAACCGGCAAGTCCTCCGATGGCAGGACGCTCACCCGCCACCGCGTCGTCGACGCCGTCGGCTGCCCGAAATCCGAGGCCTCCACCTGCCGGCGCCAACGCCGGACCACCAGGCCGATGGTACCGGTCTTCTCCGCCGCCAGCTGCAGGCGGCGCGAGGAAACCATCGGCAGCCGGACGATCTCGCCGACGACGGCGCCGAGGCCGCCGAAGGCTAAGGCCTCTTCCATCGAGGTGAGAACGTCCTCCTCGCGGCCGGCCTCGACGAAGACGACCCGATCGGGATGGAGACCAGCCTGCGCGAGCGCCGGAAAGAACAGATCCGGCCGCGTCAGGCACCAGACGATCTTGCCCCTGGTGCGTGCCGCAATGCCGGCGGCAAAGAGGGCAGCGGCAGCGCCATCGACGATCCCTGCCCCGCCGCCGGCGAACTCGTGCACGGCACCATAGGCAAGACCCCCACTCGGCAGCGCCGCGTCGATCTCAGCCACACCGAAGGCCAGATAGCCGTTCCTCCTCCCCGCGTTCCCTTGCAGTAACGCAATGCGGTCCTTCAGATCGGATATCACCCTGTTACGGGTAGCAGTCATCACTCACGGCTCTCTGCAAGGTCTGTTGGCATCGATGTGATGTCGGTCAAGTGTATATGTTCACTAAATGTTCCAAGTCACCTTGCGTGTCAAGCAACCCGAAATAGGAATATTATCCCTCTATTTTAGTGGACTTTAAGATTCGCATTGGGAATCATGGACATGACTTCGACCGGACGCTGGCGACGCTTGCGAAAAAGTTTGAAGCCGATCGGCCGAGAGCTGCCGATTGGCATTCCGGCGCTTCGTCGGCTACCATGCCCGCCTGCTTCAAGGGGAGATGGAGCGTCTATGTGCAATCTTTATCGCATGGAAGACAAGGACTGGGTGAACAAGTGGGCTCAGGATGCCGAGAGCCTGATCAACCTGATGCCGGCCTATCAGATGAACCCCGATCAGATGGGACCGATCGTCCGTAACACCGCCGACGGCAGGAAGCAGCTCGTCCATGCCCGTTGGGGACTTCCCTCCCCGAGGTTCGCTCTTGAGAAACTTGCACAGGCCAAGGCCGAGAAGCTGCGGGCAAAGGGCAAGGGGTTTGACTTCGACCAGTTGCTGCGCGAGCAGGTCGATCGCGGCGTAACCAATGTCCGCAATCTCAAGCTCCCGCACTGGCGGCGCTGGTTCGGCGTCGTGAACCGTTGCCTCGTTCCCGTCACCAGCTTTGCCGAACCGGATCCGGCAAGTCAGGAGGATGGCGGCAACGTGCCGAACGCCTGGTTCGCCCGCAATGCAGACAAGCCGCTGATGTTCTTTGCCGGCATTCATGTTCGGCAATGGACATCCGTGCGCAAGGTCAAGGACGGCTTCACGACAGACGATCTCTACGGGTTTCTGACCACCGATCCGAACAATCTCGTCAAACCCATTCATGGCAAGGCCATGCCGGTGCTCCTGCTGACCAGGGAAGAGACCGATGTCTGGATGAGAGCGCCATGGGATGAAGCGAAAGATCTCGCTCGGCCATTGCCGGACGATGCGTTGATCGTCACGGCCCGAGAGCCCTATGGATCGACCATTGTCACCAAGGAAGGCGAGCTGGTCGGTCCATCAGGATTGCTGTAACGAGCGGCGTTTCGACGGTATTGATGCAGCGAAAGGCCAGACATAGGAAGACGGGACTCGATCACAAGTCAAAGAAGATCAGAAACGTCTTGCAAAATCGGGTACGACCACAGATTCCAAACAACTCCGCATTTTTCATATGGGCCGACTTATAGCGCGGACAAATTTCATCCTATCCGAAACTGTGAAAGCATCGCGATAGGAAAAGACACCCCATAATATCCAAACCGTTCGTCATCTATTGGTATGAAAAGGTCTTGGCGTCTTTTACACCTGAGTAAAAATGTCTTTGCAGACTTGTCATTCATCAGCCGCTTTAACTTTACGTGGTAATTTTCTTCCCAGGCGGCGTTCCGTAAACGCGAACGTTCGATCGATGCATTTATCTCTGCTGAGAGAACCTTTACCAAGCGCGGCATGTAGCCATAATCCATCGACAAATGCCCAGAATTGCGGCGATGCGTCCGGATCCTTGTCACCCAGCTCGAGAAATAGCCGCCTCGTTCGCTCGACCGCCCGGCTATGCGCTTCCGGCGCGTAAGAAAACTGTCCTTGACAGTACAAATAATAATTGATGGAAGCGATCCAGATATGCATATGCGTCTCAGTGAAAAGCTCCTCCGCAAATATTCCCTCAATGATAGTCGCTAACTGCTCCTCGGAAGTGCGCGCAAATTGTAATTTATATTCCGCAGTAGCGTAGAATTTGGCGTGAGTATCCCTGAATACCTCTTCCAATATCTCCTGGCGGTTCTCGAAATGAGAATAGACGGTCGTGAGAGATACGTTGATCCGCTGCCTTATCCTGTCCGTTGTGACGGCACCCATTCCTCCCTCCCTGAGGAGCTCCGCAGCTGCGTTCAGGATATCTGTGTATCTCTGAGCCGTCCTCGAAAATACTTTCCCCATCCTACGATCTGAGTTTGTCTGATCAACCATAACAGTCCGTGATTGGTTCTGTTCGAAAATACCAGTAAAGAGTTTTACTGGTTTTGAGCAACCATCCCTTGCTTGTCGCTCCACCTGACAGTCACTTTTTCGTGAGAATCGTGTTCTGGCAAGAGGCCTTCTGCAAACGTCAATGCCTCAAAATCATCGTGAGGCCAAGCTCGGTTGACGGTGGAACTGTGGCATAAGGGTTTGGAAATAGAGTTTCGGACACTTGAAGCAATTCTCCACTTTGGAGAACTTCATTCTGCATTGGCTGTGACAATCCAAAGAATGCACATAACATATTCGAGTTTTCTTACGAACAAAATCCGCAATCGCTCGGATGTAAACCGCCCCACTTCAAAACAATCTTTAGATATAAGACGCATCTATTTTCTTTCTGCGCCTTGAATAAAAGAATTTTCTTTTGAACGCTGAAATGGATTCTCCAAGAATAGGCCGCCGCAAAGCGTGCGACTTCTGAGAGATTCCATACTCTGTCCAGTTTCGGGCTGTTCCGGACGGACGTTGATTGCATAGGATTGATGAAGAGCTACGCCCCGTCGAGCACGTTGGCGGTGAAAACACCTTGAATGCTGCGAGCATTCTTGGTTGCCAAGTTCAGCTTTACTCTTTCTAAGATAGCTGCCCCCAGTGACAAGACAGATGGAACAGCAAGTGCTGATTTCAAAAGGAAACCTTTTTCTCCTCGGCCGCCCGACCTTGAAAGTCGACTCCCATGAAATCCTGTTTCCCGAAAAGGCATTTCTACTAGCCGGACTTATTGCCTTCGCGAACGATCGTCGAATAGAGCGAGAAGTCGCGCGACAGTTGCTCTGGAGCAGTCCTGACGCCGCGCAAAGAGCCGGTAATCTCCGACAGCTGATCAACAGGATACAATCTGTTGATTTTAAAGGTATACCGCCCGTCCTAGCGGCGACCGGTGACTATATCGCCCTGAACACGACATTCTGGGAGATCGACTTACTAGTACTCGCGAGCCGCGAAGCGCCCCTGTCAAAGAAGAACTGGCGTGTGTTTTCTGGCGAACTGCTTGAAGGCATTTCAGCCCCAACGTCGGGTGTTGAAGAGTGGTTGACCTTTCAGCGACAGAGAGTGGATGAATCGAGGACGCTTGCTATTGAGCAATTGCTTATGCGCTGCGGAACGCTCGAACCGCCTGAAACCATCACCCTCGCAGAGAGATTGGTAGAGATCGATAGCGCTAATGAGGCTGGCTGGCGCGCGATAATGACATCCTACGCAAGGTTAGGTGATCTCCCCGCCGCCAGAAAAGCGTACCTTCGCTGCAAACATCAGTTGGTCGCAGACTATCACGCTGAACCGGATCGTCAGACGATCGAACTTGCCCGTGGCCTTGGAATTTCACGCGACGGCTCTGTTGCACAGTCGGCTGAATTGCCAGAGTCGACTACTAAGGCCGCAGCAGACGAACAGCCACGCGTTGTCGTCCTACCGCCCGATACCATTCTCACTGATCCATTGATCTCACGGCTCGGAAGGGCGCTTTTAGAAGACGTGACCGTTGGGTTAAGCCATCAACGAATATTCAAAGTAATCGCGGCACACACCAGCATGGAGATGGTGCACCGGTCAATCAGCTTTTTTTCCACTAACAATCTGCCGCCGGAAATGCGCTTTGATTACTCGGTATATGTGACAATCCAAGGGGAGGCAGACGAAATCTACGCCACATGCCGGCTGACAAAAGTTCTTACGTCGGAGGTTCTGTGGGCTATTGATTTGCCGCTCGATGTACAAAAGATGAGCGCCTCATTTGGCCAACTCGCCAAACGCATAGCCAAATCGGTCACCGGGGCAATTGAGCAGCACGAACTCGGCGTTCCGATCGATGAGGTCGCGCCGTCCGCATATCGCTTGTATCTTGAAGGAAAACAGTACCTTAACAAAATGGATTTGCCTCGATTACGCCAAGCACGCAAATGGTTCAAGTCTTCGGTCAAACGCTGCGATCGCTTTTCTCCGGCGCATGCAGGAATCTCCCGATCACTCGCAATGGAGTGGCTAGTGCGCGGCATGAAGGAGAGCGAACTGCTTGATGTAGCTAACCAGTCTGCTCAAATGGCGAGAGCAGTGGATCCCGTCAGCGGTCGTGCGTTTCGAGAACTCGGCTTCATTGCGCTTTATCGTCGCCAATTTGGTGAAAGCCTAGAATATTTTCAGCAAGCCCAAGAGCTTAATCCTAGCGATGCGGACGTCCTTATTGACTATTCGGACGCCCTTTCTCATAGCGGAGATCTCGATGTGGCTTTGGAAGTCAGCCGAGAGGCCTTCCGCCTCAATCCCCTTCCGCCGGAATACTACTACTGGATCGCTGGTTCCATCCACTATGTTCGCGGTGAATTCGAAAAGGCAATTCAAGCTCTTGATCCCGTTAAGTCAAAGGAAGCCACGGCTCGTCTTCTTGCGGCATGTCACGCTATGGCCAAGAATAACAACATGGCCGCACGGTATGCTAAAGTTGTGAGGGAGAACTTCCCTACCTTTCGGAGTGATGACATACGCGCTTTTGTGCCGGACAAAGATCCCGCACACACAGAGCTCTTGATCCGCGGGCTTCAGCTGGCCGGCCTTTAAGTTTGTAGCTCCTTATGTAACGCCCATGTAACGCCTGCCGTGATGATTTTCTCCCGTCGTCGAGATGCTTTGACAGGCTGGAGAAAAATGAAAAATCCCGAGTCCCAAACAATAAAGATTGCCGTTGAAATTCGACCATTTCGCTTTTCCGAAGCTGGTCAAAAAATTCTTGCTAACCAAGCTTCCGACCTAACGGCGAATGCACTCGCTGAAATGGTTCATGCGATGCGGTTGCGATAAGCGATCCCTCAATATTGCTTGCGAGCTCTCGGCGCAGAGGGCTCGCGCCCCACCACTTTGATCCAATCTCTTTGCACTTCCATGATCAATGATTCTCTCTTATCGAGAGCTGTAGACCGGCTTGCCGCCGAATGGCGGCGAAGCGATCACAGCTACAGCAACTATTACGACCGGCGTGTAGCCCCGTCACAAACACTGGCGTCGATTAAGCCCCACCTCGCAGGTCTTGGCATTACTCGCATCGGTCTGGTGACGGGGCTCGACAATCTCGAGATTCCCGTCGCGATCGCGACCCGTCCAAACAGTTACACATTGTCGGTATTCCAGGGCAAAGGTCTCGATAATGATTCGGCCATGGTGTCCGCCGCAATGGAAGCGCTGGAAACACGGCTTGCGGAAATCCGACCCAACGCGTTTCTCACGGCTACAGTCAGCGAAATGGTGCAGCAGGGCGCTCCGTGCATTGATTTAGCGTCGACTGCACGTTGTAATCCACACGACATAGGAGATGACCCGCTCTGCTGGGTGGAGGGCTTGGATCTCGTCACGAATTCTCGCGTCTATGTTCCCTGGCCTCTCGTCGGCATGGATCATCGCTTTGCATGTCCCGGCTTTGAACAGTCCAGCGACGGACTGGCATCAGGCAATAGTGCGGCTGAAGCCATCCTGCATGGTGTTTGCGAGCTCGTCGAGCGAGACGCCTGGACACTGGCACAGCTTGCATCCATCAGCGAGCTATCCGAACGGATCGTAGATCCGCTGAGTATGGAAGATGGGGTGCTCAACATCATTTTGGCACGGATTTGGGCTGCAGGTATGCGCCTGGTGCTGGTCGACGTGACGACAGACATAGCTATCCCAGCCTTTATCGCGATGCTCGTTCCTACCGAAAAACGGCCTAAATTGCGCCGGAGCGATATCTGTGGCGGGTGCGGTTGTCATCCGGACCCGGCGAGAGCTGCATTGAAAGCGATCCTGGAAGCGGCGCAGAGCCGGTTGACCGCAATTGCAGGTAGCCGCGATGATTTTTCCTCGCACATATATCAGGAGGCGAGGGCAGAACATGCTTTGCTTGATTTTGTCGCCCTGGCAGAACAACGTGGAAAGCCGCATGGTCATCCCGTCCAACAGCAATCCTCAATAGATGAGATAAGCCGTGGTCTGGTCGGCAACATCAGCGCTATTGGTGTCCGACAAATCATCGCAGTGCCGCTGCAGGATGAAGGGCTTCCCGTTTCAGTAGTCCGCATGATTGTGCCGGGGCTCGAAGTCGATATTCACGGTCAAAGTGTCCAGCTCGGTCCTAGAGCCGCTGCCGCATTGCGGAGGACCCGCCATTGAAGATCGTGTTCGTAGGCCCGAGCATCGGTGGCAGCCGACGTATGCTTCAGAAACGCTTTCCCGGGCTCATTTTTGCGCCGCCGGCTGGATGCGGAGATATTCTGCGGGCCGTGGAATACGGTGCCAAAGCTATCGGCCTTATCGACGGGTTTTTCGGTGATAGACCGTCGGTCTGGCATAAGGAAATTCTCTTCGCCTTAAGCCGGGGCCTCATGATTTGTGGGGGCGCCAGCATGGGTGCATTGCGTGCTGTGGAATGCCAGCCATTCGGGATGATCGGCATCGGCAAGATCTTCACTTACTACATGGACGGGAAGTTAACAGACGACGAGGCGGTCGCTCTCATCCACGCTCCGGAAGAGCTGGACTGGCTGCCGTTATCCGTGCCGCGGGTGGACTACGAGGCCACCTTCGAGCGCCTCTCATCGTTGGATCTGATATCAGCGAACGAGCGTGAGAGATTGCTGTTGACGGCTGGCTACATCCATTATTCGCGGCGTACTTATCGTTCCATCGTTGCCGCATGCGCGTTTCTGGACGAGCACAGGAAGCGTTGGCTTTTGGCAGCGATTGAAAATTGGAAAGTCGAGCTTAAGCGGGCAGACGCAAATCTGGTTATCGAATGGCTGGACGCGAACGAAAAAGCCGCCCCGAAAAGTCCATGGGCTTTCGCAGCCACATCCCATTGGGAAATTCTACGTCGTGAGATGTCACAAGAACAACAGACGGTTCGCCAACCCCGCCTCAACGGCCCCGGTTCGGCGATGGATAATGATACCTATCAGCGTCTCACGCTGAATTCTCCACTAGCTGGTGTCTGACCGGCGAATAGCAGCAATTGAAAAAGGGGCCACCCACCATGCCGACACCTTTGTCGCTTGCAAACACAAATGCGCCTCACACTCATCCAGGTCTGGATGGTGAAAGTGCCCTGATGCGAGTTTACCGGCGTGCCCCGCTACGAGTGTCACGCGGAGCTGGCAGCAAGATCTACGACGAGGCTGATCGAGAGTACCTGGATTTCGGGTCCGGGATCGCAGTCAATGCTTTAGGGCACAACCATCCCAAGCTTAAAGAGCGGCTCATTTCTCAAGCAGAGTTCATTTGGCATTGTTCGAACAAATTCGAGATACCATGGCAATCTGCGTGCGCCGCCCGGCTAACTGAGATCACCTACGCCGACAAAGTTTTCTTCTGTAATTCTGGCGCGGAGGCAAATGAAGGCGGGCTCAAGGTGATGCGCAAGCGCCAAGCAGCAGTCGGACACCCTGAGCGCTGGCGAACTATCGTCTTCAATGGGGCATTCCATGGCCGGACTCTGGCCACACTGGCAGCAACCGACAGGGAAGATTACCGGCTTGGCTTCGGCCCGACCGTAGATGGCTTCGATCGCGTGGGGCCCAATGAAATCAATCAGGTCTTGGCAGCCATTTCATCGCAAACGGCTGGCATTCTGCTTGAGCCGATTCAAGGGGATGGCGGTATTCGCGTCTTCGACAAGAGTTTTGTGAAAGATCTCCGCGCGTTGGCTACCGAGCGCGACCTTGTGCTCATGTTCGATGAGATTCAGACCGGCGTGGGGCGCACCGGGACCTTTCTCGCAAGCGAGCAATTCGCGGTCGATCCGGACATAACCTCCCTTGCAAAAGGACTCGGTGGCGGCTTTCCGATTGGCGCTGTTCTTGCCACGGAAGATGCTGCCCGGGGGATGCTTTATGGATCCCACGGCACGACATTCGGGGGGAACCCGCTGGCTTGCGCAGTGGCAGATGCTGTCATCAACGAGGTAACGACCAACGGCTTTCTAGACCAAGTCAAAGAACGCGGTCGACAGCTCGCCGACGGTCTTGTGTCTCTCGTCCGGCGGTACCCGTCTGTTCTGACCGAAGCACGCGGCATCGGACTGATGCAGGGCCTCAAGATCGTTGGTCCCAATACCGCATTTGAAGAAACCTGCCTTGCTCACGGTCTGATCGTACTTGTCGCAGCCGACAACGTAGTGCGCCTCCTACCGCCCCTGACCGTGACGGCACTGGAAATCACTGAAGCCCTCGAAACGCTTGATCGGGTATGCGCATGTCTAACACAATAACACACCTGACTTTGAACACGGATGCGGAACACAATGACGCAGCCCGTGAGGCCACTTCGTCGCAAAGAGTTCTTGCAGCGTCGGGAACGGTCGCCGCAACATTCGAGCTGAAAGAAGAGGAAATACGCGCCCTACTCCCCTGCCCCGTCGTCCGGATGGCGAGCCCCTACCATTGGGAAGCCGAAAAAGAAACCAGCCTATTGGCCGCAAGCGGCGTGCGGGTGCTAATTACGGATGTCATTCCGAGTAACCGTGCACTTGCGGGATGGAAGGCAGGTTTCGGAGGCGTTCTCCTACTCCTGGTGTTCCAGGAATTCGTGCCGGCGAAGGTCCTGAACAGGGAAACGGCTTACAACGACCGGATTGTTACTGCTTTTTTTGATCGTCGAACAGTAACGCTGACGGAGGCTCTCGCCTTGGCCGAGGCAGCTTTCACAAGAGAGCACCTTGCCAAACCAGCAGAGACTTTCGTCCGTGCGACGCCGTCGCGAGCAGGCGCAAGTGTCCTCGTAGCGGGCGCTGGCATAGTCGGTTTGATGACAGCGTTCGAATTGCAACGCCGCGGTTATAAGGTTGAAGTGGTCGAACGGACCGCAGATCCGAGGATGCGAGCTCCCTGGTCGCAGTACGGCTGCACGCACGGCGGCGAGAACGCGCGAATGTTTTCGCTGACCGAGTGTGACAATTACCACGATCGGTCTCCGGTACCGGGAGAAAAGCTTCATGGGCATATCGCGCGACCAGTCGACGAACTGGGTTGGGAAATTGGCAAGACCGGTCAATATATGCCCGCTGATGGGGAATGGACGAATGAGTTCCTCAGAGTTCCGATTTGGCTAGCTGATCATTACAACGACGATATCTTTGATCTAAACCACCAGAGTTTTGCGCTTTGGAAGGCCATGATCGACGAACATCCAGAGCTGTTCGAGGGCATCGGCTTTAAGGATGGGCTCCTTCGCATATGCAAAACCGAGGCCTATCACGAAAAACAAGTACGCCGTCAAAAAAAGGTCCGCGCCTTCATCAGGGAACTCGATCGAGACAGATTAGCGTCAGAGTATCCCGCCCTGGCTGCGGGTTGCGCCAACCGGGAAATTCACGCCGGCATCGAAGTCGAAGGGTTCACGGTCAACATCCACGATTACGCGAAAAAGCTCATCAACCATCTCGAAATGCACGGAGTGTCTTTTCGATGGAATACAACGATTGACGAAATCGCTACGCGAGATGGCGTCGTTGTAGGGCTTCGCCACGGCGACACCCTGATGACCAGCGATCACTACTTCATTTCCGCTGGTGCCTACGCGCGTCATCTGTTGGATACCGCCGCATCCAATAACAAGATCCACGGTGTTCTTGGCGCCTGGATCTCGTTCCCCAACAGACAACCCAAACTTCAGCGTTCACTGAAGATCTCCCGCGAAGGCCATATCGCCGGGTCGGGTAACATCATATTGGCTCGAAACGAGCGGCAAGAGGAGATTTTGATTTTCGGATCTGGCTTCGGATATGTCGGGCGCGAGCCCAGCAACATCTGCGACGACCAATTGGAACAGCTCTTCAGGTCAATGGAGAGTTATATCAGGGGCCTATTTCCCGAAGCATATAGCGCGGCACTTGAAAGTGGAGAACTGCAGGCCAGCAGAAAGTACTGCATCAGACCGTGGACCGCGAGTAGCCTTGGAATCTTTGAGATGAGACAGGCCAGCAGCGGCACGCTCATTGTCGCGTCAGGACATAATACCGGCGGCTTCGCGCAAAGCACCGCTATTGCGGCCGCAACCCTCGACGCAATCGAGGGCAGGTCTCATCCGATGCATAGCCTCTATCATCCAAATCGGTTCGATCACTTCTGGCGAATATTTCCCCATTAAGCACTACCGTTTTGGCATTCAAATTATAAGCGAGTGCAATCCTATGCCCCGAAATCCTGAAATGGACGACGCCTTCCAAGAAATAGCCGCTCTGTACGGGACCCCTTGCTGGGTCTACGACGTCAATGAGATAAAGAGGCGCATCGCAAGCCTCAGGCCCTTTGATGTGATCCGTTATGCGCAAAAAGCGAATTCCAACACGCATCTTCTGGCATTGCTGAGGTCGCATGGTATCGTCGTGGATGCCGTATCGATGGGAGAGATAAGCCGGGCGATTGCGGCTGGCTACCAGGCCTCGTGGACTTCGTCTGAGATCGTGTACGCATCGGACATCCTGGACAGGCCAACCCTGAAATACGTCGCCGAGTGCGGGATACCTGTGAATGTCGGCTCGCCACAGATGCTTACACAGCTTGGGTCGGTCAGCCGCGGCCACCGAGTATGGTTGCGCATCAATCCTGGCTTTGGCAGCGGTTTCAGCCGAAAAACCAATACTGGCGGCGAGTTCAGCAAACACGGTATTTGGCACGAAAATCTCGAAGAATGCTACCGACAGATTGGGGTGCATGAACTAAACTTAGTCGGTCTACATATGCACATCGGTTCCGGAGCCAGCTTTGATCATCTTAAGCGCGTATGTGACGCAATGGTGGAAGCGGTTAGGAGGTGCCCGCTCGACATACAGGCCATTTCCGCAGGCGGAGGTCTTCCGATCACTCACAAGGATACGGACAACGAATTCGACGTTGTCACCTATCACCAGCTGTGGAGTGAGGCCAAGGCAGAAATTGAGAAGCATTTGGGCCACCCGGTCACGCTGGAAATCGAGCCTGGGCGGTATATCGTGGGCAATGCCGGATACCTCCTGTCCGAAGTGCGAGCGATGAAGGAGGTTGGGCCGAACCGCTTCATTCTTCTTGACGCTGGTTTCAACGATCTGGTGCGCCCGGCGATGTATGGCGGTTACCATCAGATTGATATCGTCGGTAAACGCCCTTCGAGTACGGAGGAGACCTTTACGCCGTCCATCGTTGCCGGTCCGCTCTGCGAAGCTGGCGACGTGTTTACGCAAGGCGCTGACGGCATGGTTGGCTATCAACAACTGCCGCAGACTGAGGTCGGAGACCTTGCCGTATTCCGTGACAGCGGGGCGTATTGTTCCAGCATGTCGTCGAATTATAACAGCCGTCCGCTCGCGCCAGAGGTTTTCCTTGATGGGAAAGATTTTCGCCTGATCCGTCGACGACAGAATTTTGCCGACCTTCTACAGCTTGAGCAATTTTAAAACGGGATGGCGATACATATGAAATCAACTGAGGATGCGCACAGCGCCACCCGGAAAACAGGACTCGTTTGGCACGAGCGCTTTATGTGGCACACGACCGGTATCGCAGGCGGCGCTATGCCGGTGGGAGGCTATATAGAGCCCGGATTGCTTCATATCGAAAGTCCAGATGCCAAGCGCCGTATCCGCAACCTGATTGAGGTGTCAGGTCTGCTACAGCACCTTCACCAGGTTCGACCGCGTGAGGCAACTGAAGAGGAAATATTAAGAGTCCACGACCGCGAATACCTTCAGCGATTGGTCGATCTGAGCGCCCAAGGATTCGGTGATGCTGGAGAAAGAGCTCCGGTCGGGCCGGGATCGTGGGCAATCGCCTGTCTCGCGGCTGGGGGATGTATTGAAGCAGCAGACGCTATCATGGCCGGACAAATCGACAACGCCTATGCGCTGGTCCGGCCTGCGGGGCACCACGCCGAGCGCGGGCGAGGACGTGGGTTCTGCCTTCTTTCGAACGGCGGAATAACGATCGAGCATTTGCGAGAGAGGCACGGCCTGAAGCGCATTGCTGTTGTGGACTTCGACGCACATCATGGCAATGGCGCGCAGGAACTGTACTTTTCCGACCCTTCAGTTCTGACAATATCGATCCACGAAGAGAGCAATTATCCTCCCAATTCCGGCGCGATCAGCGAAAATGGTGCCGGAGACGGCGAGGGTTGTAATATCAACGTTCCGTTGCCACCTGGCTCGGGACATTATGCTCATCTGGCGGCGATGGAGCGGGTCGTCTGCCCCGCACTAGAGCGATATCAACCACAGATGATCCTTGTATCAAGCGGCTTCGATAGCTGCATCTTCGATCCGCTTGCCCGTCAGATGACTATGGCTGAAACCTTCCGGCTTATGACAAGGCTGCTAGTTTCTGCCGCCGGTCGCTTGTGCGATCGGCGCCTATTGATGATCCACGAAGGTGGGTACGCCGAATTCTATACGCCATTCTGCGGGCTTGCTGTCATGGAAGAACTATCCGGCATCCAAACCGGCGTCGAAGACCCATTTGGATTTCACATCACTAAGCCGGTGCACACAATCCAGCCACATCAAGCCGCAATTATCGAGAAAGCAGCGCGGCTCGTCGACCTCATTCCGGCCATAAGGGAATTTCAATGACCAACCAGATCAACGTTCGCGCCGCCACTGATAGGGACCTCGATCTCATAACCGACCTGATCAGAGAGTTGGCGATCTATGAGAAGCTTGGAGACTCGTTTATCGCCTCTAGCGATGCGATCCGCGCTGCTCTGTTTTGTGAAAAGCCAAGTGCCGAGGTCTTAATCGGCGAGCTGAATGACGAAGCAGTCGGCTTTGCGCTTTATTTCCATAACTACTCGACCTTCCTCGGAAAGCGAGGGCTTTACTTGGAAGATCTGTTCGTCAAACCAGCGGCCCGCGGTTATGGCGTCGGCAAGCTGCTGCTCAAGACGCTAGCGAAGGTAGCGGCCGAGCGGGATTGCGGCCGAATGGAATGGTTTGTCCTCGACTGGAACACACCGTCTATCGCGTTCTACAAGTCGCTTGGAGCCGAGCCGCTCAACGAATGGACCGTGTTTCGAATGACTGCAGATAAGATCAAGGCTCTCAGCGCATAACCATGATCAAAATCACGGACAGGCAGTCAACGCGTACCGGACATATCTGCAGGCTTGCGACAAGTGCAGACCTTAGTGAGCTTACCATTCTGGAGCGATCCGCCTTCACTCGTATTGGGTCACGCTTTTATCCCTTAGCGGATGTAGAAATGGCCCTTAATACCCTTCAAGGCTTGACTCTCTCACTCATTCAAGAGGGGCATTATTTCGTCCTTGCCGACAGCGAGGGCGCAATCCTCGCCTCCGGGGGGTGGTCGCGAGCAATTCCGGACTATAAGTCACACTACAACGACCCGAATCCAGATAGGCCGACGCTCGAAAGTTTTGCAACTGTTCGCTGTGTATACGTGCATCCCGATCACGAGCGCCGCGGATATGCAAAAGAAATTATGCAGCGAATTGAAGAAGATGCTCGCGAACACAATGTGTCAGTTCTCGCTCTTAGTTCCTCTCGAACGGCGCTGGCCCTCTATCACTCCCTTGACTACACTTGTGGCGCGGTTCACATGGTGAAGTTGCCAAATGGTCGCGGAATCGAACTGCACGAGATGCACAAGGCTCTCCTAGCCTGCAGCGAGTTTCCAGCCGTCGAAGAGCAAAGGACAAAGAATGAGTGTTCTTCAAACTAACGTGAATGGTACTCGGGCACGCTTCTTCTACGGATGGATCATCGTCTGCGCAGTCTTCTTTATTGGAGGCACGGCTGCGGGAACCATCTATGCGTTTCCAGCCTATTTTGATGCGATAGCTCATGCCTTTGGTGCTAACCGCGCTCAAGTTTCCTTTGTTTTCTCGATCAGTGAATTCATTTGGTTCATGTCCGGTTTCGCCGGAGGGTTTCTATCCGACAGATATGGGCCGCGTTTGGTTGTTTTTTTTGGAAGTTTATGTATGGCCGCCGGAATGATTCTTGCGGCAAGCGCAACTTCAATGGCTACCTTGTATGTCGCCTACGGCGCAGGTGTGGGTATAGGAGGCGGCCTGATGTATATCCCTGCGATCAGTGTCGTTCAGCGCTGGTTCAAGGTGCGCCGAGGTCTGGCTTCCGGACTAGCTATCTGCGGTACGGGTCTTGGAACTCTGCTGTTTCCCCTACTGGCATCAAGGCTGGTAGAGCGCATCGGATGGGTTGAAACCCATTATGTATTTTCCCTGATTGTTATCGCAATTTGCAGCAGCGCCAGCTTCCTTCTCGTATCTCATCCAGAAAAAAAAGGGTTCGGCCCCGATGGAACCTTGCCTGCGATCGTTAGTCTGCAGGGAACCACCTCGTCAGGACTGTCGCTGAAGCAAGCCATTAGGACCAGACCATTCTGGCATCTTTTCGTCGCGAGCCTGTTATCTTCTTCGGCGGTTTTCACCACCTATGTTCATCTGGTGCCATACGCGCTGGACAATCACAATCCCAGCTATTGGAGCTTCGCTCTTATTGGATTACTGGGACTGGCAAGCATAGTCGGCCGTTTCTCGTTTGGCGGATTCGCCGATCGCCTAGGCCGTCGGCGCACACTTGCTGTGATGTTTGTGGGCTTGGGCCTTTCTATGTTTTGGTGGTTGGTCGCTTCCCCGCATATTATTAACCTAATGATTTACGCGTTTGTATTTGGAGCCTTCTACGGTGGTTATATCGCCATTCTTCCCGGACTTTGCATGAGCTATTTCGGAGGCCGGCAGATATCAGGCATCATCGGAGCACTTTATACATCCTGGGGATTCGGTGCCCTCCTCGGGCCGCCATTGACAGGTGTCATGTTTGATTTTTATCATACCTATGCCTACGCTATTATCTTTTCGATATTGCTTCTGCTGATTGCCGCTGTTAGCTGCATCACAGTCACTGATCCCAGCGATGACTACTAAAAGTTTATGCTTTCCGCTCCCAAAATCATGAAATAGATCGTATTTACAGTGCCGAAGAGTGTCTGTCCGCGGATTAATGACTTGCATTGGCATCCATATGTACGTGATGTCCCCCACGGCGATGCGGGACCGCCCGACATGCTCCGTCGCAATGAATATCGGTGAAACTAGAACTATTACATGTCGTTTAGGCGCACGCGGAGACAATCCGCAGCGCGGAGCCCGACTAGAATCCCTGGATCGTGTTCTTTTTGAGAGCCCTGCATCGGCACAAGACCCGGCTTGAGAAGAAAATGGAGCGCAAGCACATTATCTTCGCCGATATGCCGGAATTATCCGCCACATTGCTCGTGTGGGCGCGCGAGTAAGGGCGGATTGCGGTCGCGGAGACTGGCCGGATCAGCGATGCAAGCCGTGACACCATTACGGATCATCTCAAGGTCAAGGGCACCTCACCCCGCACGGTGCCGGCGGCGGCAGGTACGGTCTTGTTTAGATCAAGCTCACCTTTCGGGATTTTGGAGGGAAGCTTCACCGAGCCCGCGGTCGTTACCGTAGCTTGACATCCTCAAATCTGATGCCGAAACGTGCGAGGTATTTCGTCAGACGATCTGCGTCATTGCTGCTTTTCTTTTCCAATCGCGAGACGGCGAATAAGGCTCTGCCGGCGGCGCTCGCCGTTGCATGTTCCCGGCAGGCTTGAAGAACGGTTGCAAGCTGCACCGCATCGAAACGATCGAGGCGGGCGGCAGCTTCTGCGCTCAACACATCTTCGATAATGGCATCCGTCCCATCATCATCATCGGCCGCGCGGCGCCAAAACGCATTGAGGCGCTTGATTTCGTCGTCGACGACCTCGGTCGTGATACGCCCATGCGGCGCGAGTGTCGCCATGCGCGTCACCGAAGCTGACAGGTCGCGGAAATTGGCGCTCCAGACAGCTTGAGGGCTGGTCGCGAACGTCAGATAGCGCTCCCGCGCCTCCTTGTTGAAGGTGATATTCTCGCCTTCCCGCTCCAGATACCGTCTGAGTTCGAAATCGAGATTGGGTTCTATATCCTCTTTACGCTCGCGTAGTGCCGGCAGCTGGAAGGTCCAA
The DNA here is from genome assembly GCF_030182525.1 of Rhizobium pantanalense. NCBI lineage: Bacteria > Pseudomonadati > Pseudomonadota > Alphaproteobacteria > Hyphomicrobiales > Rhizobiaceae > Rhizobium > Rhizobium pantanalense. Next base: position 14,698 of record NZ_JAQJCH010000026.1, on the reverse strand, counting down.
AGATTGAGCCGGGCGTAGAGGTCTTCGCGGAAGCGTCCCTTACGAACATCTTCGCCGAGATCGCGGTTGGTGCCGGCAAGCAGTTGGAAGTCTGCAGCAACCTCACGGTCGGCGCCGACAGGCAGAAACCTCTTATCTTCGATCGCGCGCAGGCACATGGCCTGCTCGTCGAGGCCGAGTTCGCCAATCTCATCAAGGAACAGGACGCCCTTGTCGGCGGATTTCAGAAGGCCCGCACGCTCGCTGGCGGCACCTGTAAAGGCGCCCTTCACATGGCCGAACAGCGCCGACATGGCCTGGTCGCCACGCAATGTCGCACAGTTGACTTCGACGAACGGGCCATTGATTTTCCGTTGCGCCTTCTTCAGCTCGTAAATCCGGCGGGCAAGCTGCGACTTGCCGGCTCCCGTCGGTCCGGTCAGAAGAACCGGTGCACTCGACCGGATCACCACTCTCTCGATCTCGTCGATCATCCTGTTGAAAGCGGCATTGCGGGTCGATATGCCAGACTTCAAAAAGGAGGCTGCATCCGCCCGCTCAGAGGCAAAACGCTTTGCGATCTCGTCGTAACGGGAAAGATCCAGATCGATAATCCGGTGGGTGCCGACGACATCCTGTTCGCCCTCCCGATCGCGTGGCGGCGAAAGCTGCAGCAGTCGGCCAGGAATGATGCGCGCCTCGGTCAGCAGGAACCAGCAGATCTGCGCCACATGTGTGCCGGTGGTTATGTTGATCAGATAATCTTCCGTATCGGGGTCGAAGCTGTAGTCGCGGGCAAAGTCCCTGAGGTTTGTGTAGACCTCGGAAAAATCCCAGGGATCGCGGAAGTTGATGACATTGCTGCGCACCTCCGTTGCCGGCGAAACTGTTCCTATGTCGGCGATGATGCGATGGCTGAGCGGCTGTGCATGATTGTCGTGGATCAATTCCAGCCGGTCAATGAAGAGCCCCGGCTGCTGACAGAGAGCGACGGTGGGCCGCCAGCGGCTCCAGCGATTGTCCCATTTGCCCGAATCGAGGGTCGTTCCCAATATGCTTATGGCGACGCGCCGCTTCATGGTTTATCCAAAATTATAGTTTCCTAGATGGTTAGATAATACCTTTCAAACATCAGATCTCGCAACCGCAGAGCTCCCCCGCGGCCACAGAACTTTTTATCTTGTTAAAACAATAGGATACAAGAAACATTCTCGCTACTCACGCTCATTTCTTCAAACTGGCACGCTACTTGAAATGTATCTGGCACGAACGAAACAAGAGGTGCCGTTATGGCCTCCTGCTGCGTTCGTCACCCAAGGGGTGCCTAAAGAGAAACGATCTAACAGAAGGACTGCAGACGCAGAAAAGACAATGACAACGGTAATGAGCGGACAGGATTTGATCGACGCTGGCATGAGCCAGGGAAAGTGGTTCCGCCCAGCCCTCGACGCCGCCAACGCGGTTTTGGGCAAGGGCGGCTCGATGGTGGATGCTCTGGAAGCGGCAAAGGCTTTCGAGCCTGGCCCGACGCTCCCCTTGCGGGCCGATAACGATATCGAGATCTATTCGAACATCCGCGCCGAGAACGCTTTCGAACAGGACAATGTCGAAAAGGTACACGCGACGATGCGAGCTTTGGTGCGCACGCCTGTCGTCCGTTCCGCGGCTATCATGCCGGACGCCTGCCCGGCGGGTCCCGTCGGCACGATCCCGGTCGGCGGTGTGGTGGCTTCCGAAGCGATCCATCCCGGCATGCATTCGGCCGATATCTGCTGCTCGATGGCGATCTCGATCTTTCCAGGCGTCGATCCGAAATCGCTGCTGGACGCGGTGCACTCCGTGACGCATTTCGGTCCGGGCGGCCGTCCGCGTGGCGCGCAGTTCCAGCCTTCGGAGGCGACGCTATCGGCTTTCGAGCAGAACCCATATTTGCAGAGTGCTACGCTGAATATCGGTATCGAGCACTTCGCGACCCAGGGCGATGGTAATCATTTTGCCTATGTCGGCACGATGAAGTCGACCGGTGAAACGGCGCTCGTTACCCATCATGGGTCGCGAGCTCCGGGAGCACGGCTCTACGACAAGGGCATGAAGGTCGCCAATCGGTTCCGCGAACAGCTCTCGCCCGAGACCCACCCGGAGAATGCCTGGATCCCGGCTGATACCGAGGAAGGCGACCTCTACTGGTCGGCCTTGCAGACGATCCGCCAATGGACGAAGGAAAATCACTATATCCTTCACGACATGGCGGCGGAAAAATTCTCGGTCAAGGTCGCCGATCGCTTCTGGAACGAACACAACTTCGTCTTCCGGAAGTCTGATGGGCTGTTCTATCACGGCAAGGGCGCGACGCCGGCGTTTGACAACTGGGCACACGATGCGACCGATCTAACCATCATTCCACTCAACATGGCGGAACCGGTGCTGATCGTTCGCGGAACGAATGCCGCTCATGGTCTCGGCTTCTCGCCGCATGGCGCGGGCCGCAACATCTCGCGCAGCGCGCATATGCGGCAGCTGTCGGCGGAGTACGGAGCGGATTCGCGTGGGCTCAGCCCGAACAACATCGCGGCAATCCTGCAGAAGGAGACCAGCGGCCTCGACGTGCGCTTCTTCTCCGGCTTTGCCGACGTGTCGGAACTACCGAGTGCCTACAAGAGCGCCGCCAATGTGCGGGCGCAGATCGAGCACTATGGCCTTGCCGAAGTGGTCGACGAAGTGATCCCGTTCGGGAGCATCATGGCCGGCGACTGGCAGAAGAATGCACCTTGGCGGAAGAAGCGCCGGTAAGCATGGGGAAGGCAACCAGGTTTGGTTGCCTTCCCTCGAACGCACTATATCTGCGCCCGCCGCAATGGAGCGAGTTTATCTTCTGGCACTTTGGCTGTCTCGGTCGCATTAGAGTACTGCATACCTGTAAACGTGCGCGGGGTGGTTCACCCTGTTTGATGTGAAAGGATGCGAACCAACGAGCCTTTCTGAATTTATCTAATCTGCTGAACCAAATGCCTTTTGCGGGATAAGCTTCTGCTATGGAACATTCTAACGAGAGACAGCAATTTATCTGGCTTGCATCGAGGAGCCAGCCATTCCGCGTTCAGGATTCCGCCGACAATCTGTAACCGACACCACGAACACCGGACATCATTCCATGCACACCCGCCTGTTCAAGCTTCTTGCGGAGATTGCTGGCGTGACTGTCTACGGTGCGATCGAGCGCGTCCCCGCCCGGGAGGCAGGCGTCCACGAGTTCACCGCGTGTGTAAACCCTTGTGGGCGCCCTTGCCATATGCGCGAGTAGCCGGAACTCGGTAAGAGTGAGCGGAATAATCGTCGTACCGGCGTCGGTTTCAATCTTCGCCTGATAGCTTTCAAGGTCGATCGTGAGAGGATTAACGCGAAGCATTCGAACCGCGCTGGCCATCCCGACGCGGCGGAGGATCGCTTTCACACGAGCGACGACCTCTACTGGATTAAACGGCTTCACGATGTAGTCATCGGCACCCACACGCAAGGCTTGCAGCCGGTCGATGTCCTTGTCAAGCGCGGTGGCCATTACGACTGGCGTATCGCCTCTGCGACGGATTTCCGCCAGTACGCCCCAGCCATCAAGGCGTGGCATGGCCACATCCAGAAGCACCAAATCGGGTTTTAGCGTCTGATGCAGGTCGACTGCTATCCTTCCGTCGGCTGCTCGAACTGTTCTGAAGCCTTCGCGGGTCATGTAGACGTCGAGAATATCTGCAATTTCTGCATCATCTTCGGCGATGAGGATAAGAGCATTCATTAATATCAGCCACCACTTTCAGAAATCGTGTGATCCGATGACATAATGAACCTGCTACGTCGAGAGGTCTTCGCGACCGTACACCAAACCTCCATGATATCTCTATTGTTCCTCAATGGTTTAAACAGGGGTTCCCTTGCTGCTGCCGTGAAGAATGGCGCCGCTCGCAACGAACTCTCCGTGTCAGCACAGCGTGACCACGGTTGCGGGCGCTGCCCGGTCTGAAATGGCAGGCATCAATTGACCTTGCTGACACCTTTTAAGCCGTGGTTGCATGCACGCCTTTTTTTGCAACAGGCTGCAGCCGGCGAGACAGCTAGCTTAAGCCAACTTGAGGGTCACGTTTCCAATCGCAATCGAGAATAAAGCGGAGGCGCCACGCCGCGTACCCGGTTGAAGTTGGTCTGTACGCTCTATCACCAACTCTCCAGCGGCGAGAGCTAACTGCCTTTCCTATTGATCTGAAACCGCGATCGACGTGGCAAGCCGGCACCATGTGATCGATGCCTCGATGAATGCTCAGCACGACCTCCACGATCTCCCAACATGGGCAGCCAATAGAGATGCACGACTAGAAACGAGTCGCGATCGGAAAGGGAGCCAGAAGAACAGGCGATGTCCCCTCAAAGCGCGAGACGCGACCCGCGGTTCCAAGTCGTGTCTCCGCTTCGGGCGGGAAAGAAAGAAGTGCGTCGGGGCTCAATCGCTTCGCTCGAAATGGGCTGGGTGATCCCAATAATCGACAATGAGGAGTAATTGAATGAACTTAAAGAGGCTTTTAATCGGCTCGGCCGCCGCCTTCACGGTGACATCCGCCGCTCAGGCAGCGGACGCGATTGTGGCGGCCCAACCTGAGCCCGTGGAGTATGTTCGCATTTGCGACGGTTATGGCGCCGGATATTTCTTTATTCCTGGCACTGAAACCTGCCTCAAGCTCGGCGGCCAGGTTCGCACGGAGGGCAAATGGAATGATGCCTACAATCCCGATAGCAAGAACGGCACGCTCTGGCACACTCGCGCCGAACTCAGCATCGCCACGGCTACCGACACCGAATATGGTCCGTTGAAGACCAATGTGCTGCTCCGCTGGGATTGGCAGGAAGGTGGTCCCACAACGACGAACATGAAGACCGCGAATATCAGCTTGGGCGGCTTCCTCGTCGGCAAAGCCGACTCCCAGTTCAATAGCTTCATGGGTTATGCCGGCGATGTCATCAACGATGACGTGGTCTATACCGGACCGTACGAACTCAATCAGTTGACCTACAATTACGACGCCGGCAATGGCTTCACAGCCGTCGCCTCGGTGGAAGACAGCAATTCGAGCGGCGCTGGCGCTTCCTATGGCGCGAGCTGGTGGAAGGATGACAAGCGCAACCACTATGCTCCCGATGCCGTTGCCGGTGCCGGCTTCAGATCCGGCGCCTGGGGCTTTAAGGTCGTCGGCGGCTATGACTCGATCGCCGAAGCAGGCGCGGTCAAGGCGCGTATCGATGCGGATTTCGGCGTGTTCACAGCCTTCCTGATGGGCGGGTGGAATACGGACGGTAACAAGCTGAACAAATATGCCGGCACGAACGTCGCGCGATCGGCTTGCCCGACGGGCCGGCCGGATTTATGTGGCTGGGGTGACTGGGCTGTCTGGGGTGGCGTCGGCGTTCCGATCAACGAAAAGCTCAAATGGAATGTCCAGCTGGCCTACACAGATTCCAAGATCTTCTCGGCAACGACGAACATCCGGTGGAGCCCGGTCAAGAACCTGCAGGTTACACCAGAACTGTCTTATACCAACTTCGATTCTGTAAATCGGGATCAGTGGTCCGGTATCTTGCGGTTCCAACGGAGCTTCTAATTCGAAATTACTCGGAACGCCTGGTACCGAGTAAGGAGGGGCCTGATGTTACCGATCATATCAGGCTCCTCAAATTGATCGGTTGACCTCCGATCAGTGCGGGAGGGACCCGCCGCCCTCGGGTCCTTCCCTTTAAGTTACATCTTCCATCGACGCAGGTCTGTGCCATATACGGCACATATATTCATTGTGGTATCCCGCTAGATATGTTGAAGCGTAGAGGATGATGGTGGCGTGAATATCCATGATATCACCCGTGAGGCTCTTTGGCGTAGATTTGCACAATCGTGCTATCTAATTCGACATAAGCAGGGTCGATTGCAAACGAGAGATATCGTACGACGATATATATCGCGGAATTTATAGACTGGTGCGAAGATATTATAGGCTGCTCCAGTCTGACCAAGCGATGAGATTCCTCTATACGGTCGAAAGCAAAGTATTATAAAATTGCCTGCTTACAGGCAGAGACATTATAGACATGTGAAACAGCGCATGCTTATCCGTAGAGCAATATCAATAGATCACGATATCAAACTCGCGATTTAAGGAATGTTAGGTTCCTCATTCGAAAATCAACGAAATCACTGCTAGCCGTGCGGTTCAGCGAAGGTACAAAGCGGCGTTAAATGGGTGGTCTATAAGGCCAAAAGATTAACGCGTTTCAGAGTTCCGCCCGTGCGGAGAGCTTAGGAGCCACTGGTTATCCGATAGTGCAGTGAGATACGTCCGACATGCCCTTGAAGCAGGCCGACTATGCTGCCAAGGCAGGAAGCCGCGCGCACCAATGTCCCCCCACCCGTCAGCGGTGCGGCAAGAAGAGAAAGGCCCAACGTGCATACTCGGCCCGATATCGAGATAAGCAAGCGCATCGTCCCCCTCTTTGATCGCAGGGCATTTTTCCTCGCAATCAACGTGCTGCTATGATCCCGAGAGCGGCGGTATTGATAGTAAAGTGTCAGGCGCTCGACAGGAACCGTCTCGTAGGCGATGGCATGGGGTGTCCAGCTCGTGCGCGCGCCGAGCTTCAACGCATCGACCCACAATTGCCAATCCTCACCGCCTGCCAAGCCCAGTGTGTTGTCGAAACGAAGGCCAGTGCGACGAAAGAACCCAAGCCTTCCCATCCAGCTGCCTGTCGCCAGCTTGATGTGTCTGGCTTCGCCCCTTTCGAAAACGCGGAAGGACTTCGCTTCACTTTTGCGATTGATTCTGTTCATTCCTGACCAAACGATCCTGTTCCACAAGGAAGAACCTGCCGGGGGTGGCGCGAACCTGACGGGTGATGCGACAATATCGAAATCCTGAGCATCTCGCGCGGCAAGCAATTGCACGAGCCAGTCTTCCTTGACGATCTCATCATCGTCAGCGAACGTCAGCACGTCGCCACCTGCCGCAAGGGCGACTTCCAGAGCGCGGTTGCGCGCGAAAGCGATCCCCAGGCGCGTCTCAAGTTCATATTGAACGCTCGAATGTGGGATCTGCTTCCGGAAATCCTCGATCATTTGGGATAACGACGCCGCTTTGGCGTTCTCGACAATGATGAAATGAAGATGAACTCCGTCGGGCACATACATCCTGCTGTAGGATTGAAGGAGGTTCGAAAGCATTTGAGGACGGGCGCGAGTAACGGTCGCCACGCAGATCGTTCGTTTGCGATTAGCTGGCGCTTCAGGGACGGATGGCAACACGAGGATCTACCCGAATACGCATTTGTACAATTCACCGATCCGGCTATCCGTCTGGCACGGTAGCAACAGCATGTCGCCTTCAGGTTTTGCACTCCCGTTGAAGGTCGTGACGACGCTGAAGTGACGCAGAGCGGCCCTTCGATGATCAACTGAGTATGTTCTACTCGCTCCCAAAATCGTCTCCCACGTGAGTGATAACGTCTGGGTCGAGTTCAAAGCACCGCTATATCCAGATTGTGCGAAAACGATGTGGACACTGCGTAGAGGATAAAGTCGCGCGGTAGCTTATCGCCTCAGAAGCTAGGATATCATTACGGCACTTGGACGCCGTCGGAGCCAAGGCAGCCTGTTCGTCCAACCACGACGTCGGATCGGCTCAATGACAGTTTCATCGCCTCCTACCGGCGACCACGACACCTCTATAAGAGCAATCAAACGATCATGACCGAGGACGCTCTTTTCCGAGAGTACTTATCGACGGCAACCGGATCTCGATTGCTAAGCCAGGGCCTGGCTGATCCACAATGAGCGCCTCGCCACCATGAGCCCTCGCTATTCCTTGTACGACGGAAAGGCCTAGGCCTGACCCGCCTAGAGCTCTGGCTCGGGATTCATCGGCTCGCCAAAATCGCTCGAAGGCTCTCTCCCGCCCCACATCTGTTAATCCGGGTCCATTATCCGCAATCCGGATGAAAGCGTAATCTGGCATCTGCCCAGTATGCAACTCGACCTTGCTGCCCGGCGCATATCGGCGGCAGTTCTCAAGCAACGCCAGAACGGACTGCCGTATCTTCGTTCGGTCAGCCAGGCAAATCGCAGGCGTGAGATGCTCCTCCGATACGATGTCAACGCGCTCCAATTCTTCAGTCACGGACGTACGCACGCCTTTCACCTCGCTCGCAAGATCAATTGTGTCGAGGTCGAGATGCAATTTTCCAGCGCTGCTGAGCGCAAGTGTGCGCAGCTCCTCCACGATCATCGATAAGTCATCTACATGCGCGATTAGCCGGGTATACAGTTCCGAGCTCGGTTCAAATGCCCCGTCAAGCAGCCCTTGCAGTCGGCCGCGAAGAATAGTCAATGGAGTGCGCAGCTCGTGGGCAATAGACGAATTGGAATATTTGAGTTCCATTTCAGCTTTGCTCAGGCGTTCCGCCATTGAATTGAAGTCCTCCACCAAAGCGTGGGCCTCGTGAGAGGCGGATCGCACCCTTGGTGCTCTCGCCGTGAAGTCGCCTTCCGCTATCGCGCGCGCGGCAGAGGCGACAGCTTCCAGGGGCTCGACAATTGTCTTCGTAAGGCGCCAGCCTGCGATCGAGGCTACCATGAGTCCGATCGCGAGTATCACTCCTATCAAAGCCAGGTCACCGATCGACCACCTGCTCTCGTCGATAATTTCTGGATAAAGCCACGGCTCTACCCAGGTATAATAAACCGTCAGCCCCAGATAGGTGATGATGAATGCAATTAGCGCCACGATAAGCATCGCTTTGACGATGTGCCCGTTCAGTCTTTTAATCATTGCGATCGCTCATTTATTTTAGAAGGCTGCTGGGTACTCAGGAATGCCCCTGACGGCTCATGCTTGCAACCATTTACCGTTATGTCGAGCCTTTCAAGGTCATTTGGGCTTCGGAAAGCGCTCCCGATTTCAATGCGCCGCTCCACCAAATCGCAACATCTTCATATCGCGACCTCCACAATTCTGGTCTTAAACAGGCAAAAAAGTTGAGTGGACAATATGTTTCGATTTTTGCCTGGCGTTTTTTTGGTTGCGACTCTATGCGGGGTGGCCCTCTCCATGCTTCTTGTCATATCTCCGGCCGGGAGCTGAGAGCAGCGACATATGAGACCTTGAGCTCGCCTGAATCATCTGAAACCGCGAGCAGAAGCATATCTGCAAGGTGCGGCCGATTGAATTGCCCACGCCTTGCCAAGGGTTGCTTTCCCACCAGCTTCACATCCGCATCGCCACGCTGACGTTCGTTTCGACCATGTACCTGCCGCTATCATTGAGAACCGGCTACGCAACGAGAAGAACAAAATGGAAGCCCGAACTCCGCTGGCGAACGTTGCGGCGATCATAGCTCAAGAGCTCTTCCGCAACACGAATTCGTGAAACTTTTCGCGTTGACGACGTTCGGATGAACCAGACGCGTTCCCAATACGCTGGGCGTATGACTCCCTCATTTCAGAACTCGGACAACGACGCGCTGTCCAATCGCCAAAGGGGCATCGGATGCAACGGTGATGATGCAGTTTGCCGTACGTATATCGCTGCGTTCCCCCGGGTTTTCCGTCGTTTTCGCATGTGTCAATACTTTGGACACTCGGTCGATCCGCCCCGAAACGGTTTGCGTGGAGCGCCCCTCAGGGACGATCTCCACGGTCATGCCGGGACCGACAAGGTTGAGATATTCTTCCGGAATGTCTGCGCGCACGATTTTCGGCCCATCCGGCAACAGGATAAACATCTCACTCATCGCCTGGGATGAAACCGCCTCGCCGGCCTTCACCGCCTGGCGTATGATGATGCCGTCGGCCGGCGCCTTGATTTCGCGCAGGTTCACCTCGCGTTTGGCCATTTCGAGACGTTCGCGCGCGATATTCAGAGCCGTCGCAGCCGAGTTGGTTTCGATAGCCTGCGTCTCATAGTTGTTGCGCGCATCTTCGAGCGCCTGATCGGAAACGGCTTTGCCGGCGGCGGCGCGGCGCATTCTTTCATAGGTCTTGGAAAGGTTCCTTTCCTTGATTTCGAGGAGCTTATGATGATCTTCGGCCTGGGAAACCTCCTGCTCGGCGATGCGAACCGCAGCTTCCTCCTGCCTTCTGTCGAGAAGGACAAGGACATCCCCCTTGCGCACATACGCTCCTTCCCTTGCCGGCACGTCGGCAACGATCCCGTCGCGAACTGCCGTTATTCGATAAAGCCCCCCTTCGACATCGACTGTTCCGCGTGCAGCGGCGGTGATTGCCGGCGCGATGCGTTCGGCAGCATCCGAGCTTTCGTCCGCCTTCGGGACGCCGACGGCAATCCATAAAATGCCCAGTGTCAGGGACGAACCCAATAGGCCGGCCGCCCAAAGACGGCGTGAGCGTTTAGTGTGATCCATGCCAGTACTCTCGTGTATCGGTGTTTCGCCCGGAGGCGGGCCGTTCCTCAGACAGCAGTCGCCCGTCCTCCATCCTGAGGAGGCGATCTGCTTTCGAAAACAGACGGCTATCGTGCGAGACGCACAGAACCGCCGTTCCCAATTGTCTGGCCGTGTCACGCAGGATCTCGACGATCCTCAATCCATTGCTGCTGTCGAGAGCACTCGTCGGTTCATCCGCAAACAGGATGGCGGGCTCCTTGACGATGGCTCTCGCAATGGCAACGCGCTGTTTCTCGCCGCCGGACAGATGCGAAGGTCGCAAATGCTGGCGGTGCAGCAGGCCGACGCGCTCCAGTGCCGCAAGCGCCCGGGCTCGTGCCTCGGCTTCCGAAACCTTCAGGTAATCCAGCGGCACCTGAACCTGCTCAAGCGCGGAAAGCGCCGGAAACAGATTGAAGCCCTGAAAGATAAAACCGCAGCTTCTCAGCCGAAACGCATCTCTCTGCGCGTCCGTCGAGGAAGAGAGATCGGTTTCGCCGGCGCGAAGCTGCCCGCTGTCGGGTTTGGTCATGCCGCCGAGCGTGGCCAAAAGCGTGCTCTTGCCGCAGCCGGAAGGGCCGCTGAGGACAGCGAATTCACCACGATACATCTCGACGGAAATATCGACGAGCGCGTTTGTACGAACGCCCTGGACGGTGAAGGATTTATGGAGATTGAGAGCTGTGATAGCAGATCGCATCATATCATCTCAACAAGGAAGCTGGGTCTGCCTGACGCAGGCGATGAATCGAAAGAAGACAGGCAAGTACCGCCACGACGAGAACAACGAGCGAGGCGAGAAGAATGACGATGCCGTCAAGCACGAAAGGAACCTTGTAGATCTGCGCAATGAGGGCGATGAGAAGGCTTAATACGCCGCTGATGATCAGGCCGGAAACACCCACCCACGCTGCCTGCTCGGCAACAATGGTTCTCAACTCTCCAAAGGGCACACCGAGCGCGCGAAGCGTGGCATATTGCGGAAGCGCGCCTGCGACTGCCGCCATGAGGGTCTGGCTGGTTATCAGCGCTCCAATGGTTGCGGCTATCAGCGTTGCAAAGATGAACGCAATACCGGCACCGGAATCGAACAGCATATAGCTGGTCGACATGCTCGCAAGCCTCCCGGAAGGCCAGATTTCGAAGTGGTCGGCAGAGGCTCGTTGATTAAGACGCCTGATCACGCCCGCAGACTTATCGCCCGTTTTGATATCGAACAGGAAATAGGTGGCGGCACCATCGGTAGGCAACGATTGGTCGAGCACGCGCGCCGTATCGAGCGAACCGACGACGTTCACGCCGCCCAGACCGCGAAGCCCGTCGATGAGGCCAACCACGCGTACGGCATGACCGTTCACCTCCGCCACATCTCCGGGTTTGGTAGAGAGCTTGTCGCCATCGGATGCGTCCACGACGACGGCGCCGGGCTCGCGCAGTTGGCTGCGCAATCCTGCTGGAACGACCTTGGCCAGCCCGGCACTGCTGACCTCAGTATCGATGCCTATGATCGTGACGCTGACGCCACCATTGCCTCCGGTGGCGCGCCAGTCGCCGGATCCAAGCAGCAGCGGCTCGATATGGGACACAAGAGGCTCGGAATAGAGGCTTGTCAGCACGCGAGCTTTTACCGTTCGCCCGAGTTCGACGCTTTGCGTGCCGGGATAGCCGGCCCAGTAATCGGCGGTCGATTGCGATACATAAAGCGAATTCGCACTCACGATCCCAAGCAGGAGCGCTCCCTGGGCCGTCATGAGAAGCCCGGAAAAGGCAACGGCCGCAACGGCCGGCAAGAAGCGCCGCCATTCATAGATGAGGGTTTTGCGCGCGATCGGAACCGGCATAACTACATCCGCCTTTCCGGTGCAAGGAGGGGGGAGCCCTGCTGCGCGGTACCCGTTGCCTTGTAGAAAGCGATGAGGGCGCGGGCTTCATCTTCGATACTGTCCGTCAGTGACGCTCGCAGCTCCAATATGTCGAGCGCGCCCCTGATGGACTTCGATTTATCTTCCAGGCCTTCTTGAACGAGCTTCTCAGCGCTGTTGCGCACCATCGTCGCTCCCTTCAACCTCGATCTTAGCAGCGCCGTTTTTTGTCGTGCGGCATTGAACTCACGCAGCGCTCTTGAGGCTTCCTCATAGGCAACGAGAACGGCCTGTCTGTATGCCAAGCCCGCTTCCCGAAATTTGGCTTCGCTCGCCGCGACAACGTCTTTGCGCCGGCCCAGATCGAACAGCGGAATTTGCAGCGATGGGCCGCCTGAAGCGCCAAACAAAGAGCGTTCAATCGGGGCGCCAATCCCTATCGTGCCGGAAAGGCGCAGTTTCGGATAAAGATCGCTTTTCGCAATGTCGACCTGCGCGCCGGCCTGGGCGACCGCGAATTCGGCTCGCCGTACATCGGGTCGCGAGCGGAGCAGATCTGCGGGGCGGCCTTCCAGCAGACTGGCTTGGACGGTTGGCTGCGGCTGAGGTTTAAGGAGGTCTGCCGACGGCGTGGACGTTCCTTCGAGGGCCGCAATTTGCTGGACTGAGGTGGCGATCTCGTTTTCCAACTCGACGAGCCTCGATCTGGCAGTGTCGATGACCGATTTCTGCAGTTCCACGTCGGATGCAGTGGCTAGGCCGACTTGCTCCTTGACGTTTGCCAGTCTGGAATTCCTCTCCAACAGGCTGATCATCTCGGCAGTGTCGGCGCGACGCCTTTGAAGTGCACGAAGATGAACATAATTTGTGGCGATTTCGGCTGTCACCGCCAATTTTGCCGCCGCCAGATCCTCGGAAGCGATCTGCGCGTTCAAATCGGCCGATTTCTGGACCTGCCTGTCTTGTCCAAAAAGAGCGACCTCCCAGCCTGTCTCGAGATTCAATTGCAATGGACGCCGCGTGAAATCATTGTTCACCCGTGGACCGGTTGCAGCATTTGCAATCCCGGTTGCTCCCAACTCGGGCCGATAGCCGGAAAGCGCCGAATGCGCCATCGCTCTTGCTGCCGCAAGGTTCTGCTCGGCCTGCGCAACTGTCAGGTTGCTGTTCGCAGCACGAGAAACAATTGACGACAACATCTGGTCGTGAAAGCCTTCCCACCATGCCGAGGCCCTTGCGCCCGTCTTGGAGCTGCCGGGCGATGCCCCCGCATAGGCAGAAGGCAGGGGCGGAGGCGCCGCAGGTGGAGATAGATCCATCGTTTGACAGGCAGGCAGAGCCAGTCCCAACATCAGCATCGACAAGATGATGTGCGAGCACCTGTGTCCGCGCTTTGGTATATCGGAACTGTTACTTTGACACATGCCGTGCAGTCGGCACACAATACTATAAGATCTGCCGATCATGATCCCGTCACTAAGTATCCCGTCGCTAAGCGATCCATTTCGTAACCATTGCGGTCGCACTTTGTGGCTGATCGCATAACGAAAAGCTCAGCAACGCCGCCTGTGAAATAGCCTGGTTCCGTGCAGGTTTCGTGGAGATTGCATACAGATTGAGTGAAGACGGCACATAGGCAGTCGATGTTCAATCATGAATTACTCTGCAGACCCTCAAGCAAACATCCACGCTACGTCCACACAATCATGCTGAACTGTGTCGCTTATCGCGTGGCCGATACTGTTGGACAGGAATATGGAAAAATCAGGCGAGTCCGAAATATTGAAGCTCCTCAGAGGAATTCTCCGAGACGGCGTCTATGAAGTAGACGACTACGCTAATATCGACCGCAAGACGATGGGAGTTCTGGCTCAAGCTTTGAGCCTTCGGGTGATCAGGGCGGATCGCATCGATTGGGACGGTGGTGTGCGTTTTCTACTGACCGACGACGGCCGTCGTGCCCTCGGTTTGCAGATAGACTGGTGGATGCCCGAAGACTTGCGAGAAAAAGTCCTCCCGGAAACGGAGAGGACATTAAGCACCCAATCCTGCGACGCGCTCATTTATGCAACGACAACCAGGCCTTCTTTGCGACGCAGCCAAGGCAGCCCTATGATCGAACATATGCCAACAACCTGCCTGATCGGGGTGGTCTGCGGCATCATGCTGATGCTCGTGATGGCTTTCGCCTAGTTCTCATTCAATTTGAATGCACCATATAGTAGCAATTTGAACGAGTTGCTCCTGCGGCCTAACGAAAAGAGCCGGCTGCAATGCCGAAGGAATCAAAACTGAAAGAACATCACGGACAGGGCGACGAATGCGACGATGGTGGTCGACCAGATGATCTGCCTGTTGAGGCTGTTGCTAACCGAAATCGCCAAGGCGGTAAC
>NZ_JAQJCH010000025.1:0-23368 GCF_030182525.1 Rhizobium pantanalense | reverse complement strand
GAGCCGAGGCGGCGATCGGCAAGCCTACTATCTCCACCTTCATTTTGAGCTCGAGGGCGCTATCCGAGACCAAATGATTGTAAAGCTCTATACGGGAGACTATTCGCGAGACATTCCTGAGCTCGACAAGGTCGCCGTATCAGTCAATCTTCTGCTGCGTTCCTTCGGCCGGACGCGCACATTTTAACGAGATATCGGTATTGGATCAGGGAGCGCACGGGTAGCTTTGAGACAAACGCCGGACATCGAGATTTCTCCGCTCCCGTATTTGAGCAGGAACAAGACGAAATGCGAAACTGGATGAGATCGCGCCGAAGATAGGCACGCTGCTATTCTAACGCTTTTCGCAGGGCAGGGTCAGTAGTGATAATAGCGGTGATGGTGATGACGCTTATACCAACCACGATGATGGCCGCGCCAGTAATGGCTCCGGTAGCTGCGATGCGATCTCCAGTGATGGGGCCGATGATGTCGCGGACCGTGCCAATGGCGACGATGATGATAGCGGACGGTTTGAACGGAGGACTGAATCTCCGGCTTCGTCATGTTCATCATGGGTGCAGCTGAAACGGTATCCGCCCCGATCAACAGACCGACACTCAGGAGCGGCGCAAGCAGATTTTTAAAGATTTTCATAGCGAACCTCCATCATGTTCGACATCCTGAAACCGGGCAGCTGAACCGGGTATGAACGGCGCTGATGATGAACCGTTGCCTCATAGAATAGCAGTTCGAGGAGCGCCTCAGGCAAATTGAAGACGGCAACAGATATCAAGCTTGAGCACAACCGCTTGGCCCGGGTGGAGCACACCACTTTTATACTCTTGATGGGATCAGAATCGACGACCAAGCTGCTTGATAGGCTTCTGCTATGCGCCGCTTACCTTGCGCTCCGTTCTCGTGCCCTCTAAGGGGGTGTCATTCAGGACGATTCAACACTTCAATATCTGGCTGAAACAACCCTCAGACGATTTTTGCGTTGCGTGAAGCGCTGAAGCGGAATGTATTCGGTAATCATCCGTTCAAATGGAACAACTTACTCGGATGGCGATTTCCCGGTTTATGGCTAATGCGCGCTACTGTTACCTTGCGATCTCGATCATTTTGACATCCTGGCATCCGGCTGCCGCCGCGGGGATAACCGCACAAGATGTGAATACCGCTTCCATTTCGTCCATACAGATCGAAGCGCCAAATGCCAAGCCGAAGAATCCTGACGCGGCGATCGTGAAGCTCCAGGTTCTGCTAGATCGAGCCGGCGCTTCACCGGGCGCGATCGACGGCTTTCGCGGGGAGAACCTAAACAAGGCAATTGCGGGGTTTGAAGCTTTGGAAGGACTTCCCTTTAGTGAAAAACCCGATGTCACCGTAATGGGGCGGCTCGATGACCAAATCCCAACCGTTCAGAATTATTCAATAACAGCAGACGACGGGAAGGACCTCCTACCGGACATCCCCAAGGACTATGCCTTGCAGGCAAAGATGCAGCATCTCGGTTATACCAGCATTGCCGAGAAATTGGCCGAACGCTTCCATATGAGCATTGCCCTCCTCAAGATACTCAATCCGACCGCTTCCTTTACCCCCGGTGAAACAATCTCGATTGCGGTACCTGGCGCTGCAAAGAGCGGCACGGTGAAACGGATCGAGGTCCACAGAAAATCGGGCCAGGTGTACGCATTTGCGGAAGACGGCTCTTTGTTGGCGGTCTACCCAGCCACGATCGGCAGCAAGGAATCACCTTCTCCTTCCGGCAGGCACAAGGTCAAAGGTGTCGCACGTTTGCCGACATACACCTATAATCCGAAAATCAACTTTCAGCAGGGTCGTAATAAGAAGATATTAAAGCTGCCCAGCGGACCGAACAATCCCGTCGGTACAGTCTGGATCGATTTGACAGAACCCACCTACGGGATCCATGGAACGCCGGATCCAGAACTCATCGGCAAAGCCGGCTCTCATGGATGCGTCCGCCTGACAAATTGGGATGTCGAAGAGCTCGCAGGGATGGTTAAGCCGGGGGTAGTTGTTGAATTTCTCGACTGAACGCCGGCCGGCATCCTCGTCGGCAGAGAAGTGTTCGCGATGGCGGCGTGCTTGACGCGCCTCGGCACAAACAAAGCAGGGTTATTCTTGAAACTATTGGGTGGCTGGTGCGCCCTGAAAGGGGGCTTCCATCCCGTTCTCTTGCTGCATCGAAAGGCTCGAGGATGCCTCCACTTGGACGGCTGTGTCGTAAATCTGCAGCACCGAAACCTTCGTCTCATTGCGCCTTACCTTCGCGGCTTCGGACGGAACCGTTTTCCGGAACGACAGCGTTGGGCACCGCAAACGGCGCGGTTCTCGCGGTAGACGTGATCGCCCGCGTGGATGGGTAGGTGCCACCCAAAGTGCCCTGCAGTTGAAGGGAATCGAACCCATGATGTCTCGCTCAGAGGAGGACGCCTTGGACCATGGCCGACCGCCTCTGAGCGAGGCGACCGCAACTGAAACCAAAAAAACATTGAGCTCTTGTCGAGAACGGATCGCCTCGTACGTCTATTTCAAGTGAGGGCGCGGAAAATCACCATACGCGCCCGCCAATTTCCGACAGCAAGCAAGACGGCCGACTGCCGGTCGCATCGCGAGACTGTCGGAATAGATCCAAGGAGCGAGCACATGGACACGAGCGAATTGAGACCCGCGAAGGAACTGGCGGAGAAACGCACGAGCAAGTTCACGAACGAAACTGCGGAATACGCCGAGGCGAGGACGGCCCTGCTGGCGGAGGAGATCGAAGTCCGGCGACATCTCACGAGGCTGGCCGAGCAACGGCGCCGTCTGCCTCCAGGCCCGGTGATCCAAAAGGACTACCGCTTCAAGGACGAGAACGGCGACGAGGTCGGTCTCGCGGACATGTTCGGTCATCACGACACGCTAGTGACGTACTTCTGGATGTTCGGCCCGCAACGCGAACGGCCCTGCCCCATGTGCACGAACTTTCTTGGCGGAGCGAACGGCAACGGTGCCGACATCAAGCAACGGGTTGCCTTCAAAATCATCGGTCGCAGCCCGGTGGCACGGCAACGCGCCTTCGCCATCGAGCGTGGCTGGCGCGACCTGGACTTTGTCCAGACCGTTGGCGACGACTACGCCCATGACCTAGGCCTGCTGAATGAAAACGGATCTGAAAATCCAGGGTTCACCGTCTATCAGAAGGATGGGAAAGATGTCCGCGTCTTTTACAATGGCGAGATGCCGGCCGACGCGGCAGACCCCGGCCAAGATCCAAGGGGGGCGGTCGACATCGCACCGCTCTGGAACATTCTTGACATGACGCCTGCTGGACGCGGGGCCGACTGGTACCCGAAGCTCAATTACTGAGTACGATCATTGTCGTCGTCGGTCTGATGGCATGAGCCAGAAGTCACGCGGAGCGACAGCGACACCACCTCCTCCTTTCAACTTTGGCGAGGTGCATGCCGGTCCAGAGGCGAGGCTCTGTGGGCCTGGATATGGAGATCCGGTCTGATATCGTGTGCCCGAGCTGTGGAACGACCGAGTGGATTATCCCGGCGTCGAGGCGCACGCCGGCGATCGTCGTTACCCTTGTGACGCTGCCGACATTCCTATCATCTGTCATAGGAGCTGCGGAACTAAGCACCAGGCTTCCTGCTCCAGCGTCGCGCCGTGGCGCGTCCGCCATTACCGCGCCGGACGACTTAAAGCACACGCGAGAAACCTAGCAACGGTGCGTGGTCTTATCCCACTGCGTTGGTACGCCGGTCGTCGAGGTGGAGTCTGAAGCCCTGGAGCCAGGAGTTAAGGTCAACAGGCAAAACACTGCCTCGTCTTGACGACATTAGAACGTGAGACCTCGCCAACGGCTCGTTAAATCCGATAGCCACCACGCTCAATTACATTGGTTTCGGAGTTATCGGCAACCTCGTGGACCGCCTTCGGAGCCTCACCCTTGCGCCATTTCGCTGAACAGCCAGTCGCGAAATGCTTTGACTTTCCTATGCCGCAGTGCCCCTTCCGGATAGACGACATAGTAGCTCCAGCGAGACTTTAGCGAAAGATCAAAGGGACGGACCAGTCGCCCCGCCGCAAGATCTACCGAGACAAGAGCGCTCCTTCCGAGAAGAACTCCCTCCCCCTGCACCGCGGCTTCCACCGCGTAAGCAGCCGATTCGAACCGCACGCCACTTTCATGATCGATGCCAGAAACTCCGACGGCCCGCAGCCAGGTTGCCCAGCCGATGCGAAAATTGTCGTGAATGAGCCTGTGATATCGCAGATCGTCGGGTCTGCGCAGCGGATGGTCTCCTTGCAGGAGTTCCGGACTGCAGACCGGCGAGACATCTTCGTCCATTAGAAGTTCCGCCACCACCTTGTCATAATTGCCGTCGCCATACCGGATCGCAACGTCGATGCCATCTCTTAGGAAGTCAGTCAGGGCACCAGAGGTTGCCAGACGCACGTCGATATCCCGGTTGGCACGGTGAAAGCGATGGAGCCGAGGCACCAGCCACCGACCTGCAAAGCCGTCGGATGTGCTGACGTTGAGAACTCCGGCCGCTTTCGGTGCGGAGGCAGCATTGGTCGCGATCCCGATCCGGTCCAAGGCTCCACCAATCTCCGCCGCATAGGCGGCACCTTCCACCGTGAGCTTCACGGATCGCGTGCCGCGATCAAAAAGCCTAACCCCCAGCACCCCTTCGAGATTGCGCACCGCCCGGCTGATGGCGCCATGGGTGACGTGCAATTCGTCTGCCGCCTTCGTGAAGCTTAAATGACGCGCGGCAGCTTCAAAAGCTGGCAAAGTCGTCAAGGGTGGAAGTCTGCGTGCCATTGGACACCTGTGAGCATTGATCACAAATCATCGACTATTCATCGTTTGTCGTCCAGCTGAAATCCGCGCAAGATCTGCTCATTCACACGATATCAGCGGCTGCCGCTCTCATGCACAGCAAATATGAAAGGATTAAGTTGTGAGCATAGTTCACGCGAATGCCCAAATCTACAATCTGAGACCTGCCGATGAGGGCGCTGCTCTTCGGAAGATCTCTTCAATCATGGCCTTTGTCCGCCGCAAGGCAGCTGGCCTACCGTCCATGTTCCGAGATCGACTGGAATTTTATCGAATGAAACGCTTTTCGGATCACCGGCTTTGCGACATCGGTTTCGAACGCGATTGGAATGGATCTCTGATCCGCCGGCAAGCTTAGCGATCACCACGATCTTACGAAGGAGATCAAGATGAAGATCTATCCGCACCTCTGGTTCCAGTCGCAAGCCGAGGAAGCCATGGAATTCTACCGCTCGGTTTTCAAGGATTCCCAGATTCTCGCACGAACCGAACTCCCTGACCCGGAATTGTCCGTCGTTCGGTTCGAGCTTGCCGGCTTACCCATCGTCGCCCTGAACGCAAACTCACGCGTTCCCTACAACGAGGCCTTCTCCTTCCTGGTGGAGACTGACGATCAGAAAGAGACCGACTATTATTGGAACGCTCTCACTGCGGATGGAGGCAAAGCACAGCCGTGCGGTTGGCTCACGGACAAGTTTGGCGTCTATTGGCAGGTCACGCCAACTATACTGCTGCAGATGCTTGCAGATCCGGATCAAGCGCGAGCCAATCGGGTCCTGCGAGCTATGTACAAGATGAAGAAGATTGTCATCGCCGATCTTGAGCGTGCCTACGGGAAGTGACCGGACGTGCAAAATCTGCCCCGCCCGTTATGCTCGATAGCTCTAGGTGTGCGGTCCCGCGCTTAGCTGCGGCGCCAATTTTTTTAAACAACAACCCACGGTCCAAAAATCGGATCCGTTGATGTAATGGGGTACGAACCTACGGTCCTGCTGTTAAAAGAACCATGCGTTTGTGCCGCAGGCGCCGCAGTTACTCCAGCTGTTCCGCGCTGCCACCGACCGCCAAATGCGCCGAAGTCACGGCGGCGGCATCGCGATAAAATCCCCCGTGGCTGTGTTTGGGTGATAAAGGCCGCGTACGATTTCGCACTCCTCTTGTTCTGGCCCTGATGAATGAAAACCGCACCCGCTACACTGAGGTCATCGAGCGGATGTTCGCCCAAGCGCGCCGGTCGAACGCCTAGGTGCCAAGTCCAAACTAAACTGCCGCATTCTTACAATTACGTGCTAAGTAACACTATGAAGGAAGCCTGCAACAAGAACCCATCGGCTTCCTTCTACCAGTTAAATTTACGGTGCCACCAGCACATACCTCAGCCGAAACAAAGGCTCGCGAGCGAAGCAGCAGGCAATGTTACGCTAAGAACACCAATGGCCGAGAGCAACAGTCCTGCCGTGCGCCTCAGGGCCGGACCTCGCCACCGCGAGGATTGTGGCCTGGTCAGCACCGCCGCGCCGGCCGCGACGGCCGAGACGGCGGGAATGGTTGCAAGTCCGAAGCCAGTCATAAACAGAGCGCCGCCGGCCATCGAGCCGGTCAGCATCGCCGTCATCAGCGCATTGTAGACCATGGCGCAGGGCGCTAGGCCCCAGCAGATGCCGACAAAAAGCGGTGCCGATGCATTGAACGGCCGCGAGATGGCGGCCGGCGCCCGGCCGATCACAGCCATGATTCCGCCGTCCAGTCGCCAGATCGCCGGCAGGATACCGACGATCGAAAGCCCCGACCAGATAAGAGCTGCGGCCGCGATCAGCCGTAGCGCCTCCTGCCCGCCCGAAAATCGCAGGAGTTGACCGAACGCCTCTATCATCGAGCCCACAGCTCCGCCAGCGACCGCATATCTCAATATGCGGCCGAACTGGATCATCAGGAAGGAGCTTGAGCGGCGGCTTTCAGGCGCGGTCGCCAGCATCAGCGACGAGGCGATGCCGCCGCAGAGACAGGCGCAATGCGCGCTGCCGGCAAAGCCCAACAGCAGGCCGCTCAACAGGATGACGTCAGCATTCATCTCAGACCTGCCTGAGGCAGACGTTGTCGGCAACTGCTCCTTGGCCCGGACGGCAAACAACCCGCCCCACTAAGCATTGCAACTCGCAGCATTCACCTCCGGCGGCAGGTTTATCGCCGGATTGCCGTCAAAAAAGCCATTCGGCATCAGCTTGAAACCGGTGGTTACGCAAGGCTGGACGGGGAAATCTTCGATCCGTACTGGATGATGCAGGCCGAAGACATGCCAGAGCACGATGTCGGTATTCTCGATCGGCCGATCCTTCCTGATGAAATCCGATAGCCCGCCGCTGCCATCCGAATAATTCATGAACTCGCCGGCGGGAAATCGCTCCTCGGGATCGAGCGCCGTCACCCAGAGGTGGTTCTGCACGAAGCCGGCGCGCTTGCCCGAGGGGGAATCCGGATGGACGAACGGCGTTACGCAATGCGTTGCATCCAGCCGATAGCCCACCGGCGAGCCGGCGTAGTTGGTCTTGCTAGGGTTGATCACCTTCCAATAGCGATGCGACGCCGGATTGGCACGCCGGGCAGCCTCGCTTTCGCGCGCAAAGACCGTCTCCTGCTCGTAGAAGGCGTTGCCGTAAGGATTTGCCGGTCCGAGCGGCTCGGCATAGGTGTTGCACTCGACCACGCTGTTGGCATCGCCATCCACCGCCATTTCCAACCGGGCGCATAGGATGTGCTGATGGATATGGCCGATAACGCCGGGTACAACCTCGCGACCGTATTTGCCCGGCTGGCCGGGAATGCGGGCCGCGGTGTTGATGATACCGGTCGCCTTTACCTCGAACTCGATCATGCCATCGAGAAAGAGATACCAGTAAAGCGCATATTCGTAGTTGCCGACGGTGCAGATCGTCGAGATCACCAGCTTGGCACCCCGCCGGATCTCGGCCCGCTCGCTGCGGAAGTCGATATGCTTCCAGAGCAGGCCGGAATCCTCCTCATGCACGCAGATCGCCTTCTCGATCGTCCACGACTCGCCGTCCATGGTGTTCAGCGTGACATCGAGATATTTGATCACGCCGAGGCAGTCGCAGCCGAGTGAAAGCGAATTGGCGAGCTTGCCGATGCCGTATTCGCCGATGTCGAAAACGTTCTTGCGGAAATGGCCATTGTCGGGACTGCCGTAGGGCACGGTCATCTCGACGATCGAGGCGCGGTGTACGATTGGCCGGCCGTCGAAGGAGATGTCGTGCAGCGTCAGCGCCTCGCGGGCGTTGAAACCGACCACCAGCGACCAGTTGCGCCAGGTCAGCCTGTGGCCATCGAACTTGAAATTGACACCTTCCGGCTGCACGACATCGATCGACTTGGCCTTGGGCTGGAACTCAGTCAGGAACTGATGTTCGTAGTTGACCTCCTTCATCGGCACCGGCACGACGCCGTAATCATCGACGCGGATCACCTCATTGGTGGTCAGGTCCACGACCGCATTCAATCCTTCGATCGGATGGGCGTAAAAATTTTCGTTCTCGCGGAGCCTGAGCCAGACAAATACGTGGCAGAGATGCCGGCCCTCCTCGCCAGGCACGCTGAAATTGCCCGCCGACCAGGGGTCGACGCAGACCTTTTCCATCTCGGTGATCCCGCGCTTGGCGCAGGCGGCGATGAACTCTGGATCGGCGCGCACGATGCTCTCGATGCCGAGGAACTGCTCAAGCTGGATCATCGGCCGCTTGCCCGGCAAGGTCTCGGACGAGATGATTTTCTCGTCGTCGAGCGATACGATCATCTTGGTGACACTGACAGCGGCAGCGCTAAAGACGTTGACCCGCGCACGCCGCAAGACCGGCCCGCCGGTAAGCAGGGCGCGGAGCTGCGCCCTGCTGGGCTCCAGAAGCTGGATGGTTTCAAAACGGGTGTCGGCGCCATAGGGTGGGTCGCGCCGGACGATCGCGGCGGCCTTGCGGATCTCGTCTGGCGTCAGCGGTTCGAGTGGATGGATGGCGGCCGCATTGACAGAGGCTCCTTTGGCTCGCGAGGTTGCACAGCAATGATCGACATGATCCAGCATCGGTAACTCCATGTATTTTATCGAACATCTATGCGGCGGCCAGACAGCAACCGGCGCAATGGTCTATTCGAAGGCGCGGCCGAGATTGGCGTAGACCAGCGGACGGTTGGTGCGTATCCACACGGCGAAGACCGCACCCAGCACGCCGATCAGAGCAACGATGACCGGGAACATCTCGACGACCAGCGATTCCGATCCGCTCACCAGCGATATGTTTGAGATCATCAGCACGAAGCAGGTGGCGAGCCCGATGCCGCTGATGACGGGCGCGATCAGCCGGTGCCAGAGGCCGACGCCGCGGCTGTCGGCGCGGAAGAAGCCGATGACCGCCAGCGAAACCATGATCTGCAGCACGAGGATGCCAATCGAGGCGAAGGCGCCCATCCAGGCGAATACGACCGCGTAAGGGTCCTGCCCGGCAAGCGCGAAGAAGGCGATGAGCACGAAGACGATCAGCGTCTGGATCACACCAGCAATATAAGGGGACTGGTGGTCGTCATGGGTCTTGGCAAAGCCGGTCCAAGCCAGCCCCTCGCGGCCGATGGCGAAGAAGTAGCGGTTAATCGTGTTGTGGAACGATAGCGCGCAGGCAAACAGGCTGGTTATCAAAAGCGCGTTGAGCACGATGCCGGCGACAGGCCCGAGCAGCGCCTGTACAGCGATCAGGTAAAGCGTCGCAGTGTTGGCAGTGGCCTCCGCGGCGATCTTGGAGGGGCCGTAGTAAAGCGCGATGCACCAGGTGACGAAGGCATAGAACACCGCGATGATGATCACTGCCAGATAGGTGGCGCGGGGAATGGTCTTCTTCGGATCACGTGCTTCCTCGTCGAAAATCGCTGTCGCTTCGAAACCGATGAAAGAGGCAACTACGAACACTAGGGCAACGCCGATCCCAGGTCCCATGATCGCCGAGGGTCCGAATGGCGCGAGCACGATTCCTTCCGGTCCGCCGCGGGTCATGAGGACCTTAGCGCTCAGGAGCAGCAGGATAGCGATCTCGGCCACCATGCAATAGCCAAGTAGCTTGCCACTGAATTCGATATTGCGCATGCCACAGAAAAACACGGCAACGCCCAGAAGCGCGGCATAGACCCACCAGGGAATGTCGGGGCCGGCCGCCGATTTGACGATGTCGTTGACAAAGAAGCCGAACAGGCCGAACACCGCGATGTCGATGGCATTATAGGTTGCAAGCGCCACGAAGGCGCCGGCAACGCCCGCGGGCTTGCCGAGACCAGTAGCAACATAGGGATAGAAGCCGCCGGCGCCGCCCATAAAGCGGTTCATGGCCGTGAAGCCGGCGCTGAAGAACAGGTAGAGTGCGCCTACCAACAGATACATGGCCGGCACACCCGCGCCATTGCCGAAGGCGAAGGCCGCTGGCGAGGCGCCGACGACCGCCGTCAGCGGTGCTGCCGCTGCAACCACGAAGAATATGATGTGCGAGACGCCGACCGCGTTGCGTCTCAACTGATTGCTGCCGTTCAGGTCCATAGTAGACATGCAATGCCTCCTTCGAAGTGATCGCTGTGGTCGAAGGTGTTTTGCGTACCTTCGTCGGAAGCTAAGCTCGCCGCCGCGCCGACAAACGAATGCATCCGGCAATCGCCTCAAGCGCTTGCCCGGCCGGTGTTTTCGCAACGGTGAACTTTCTTCTCGTTGGCCTGATGGTGCGCAAAAGTTGCTGGCCTGTAATTGACATTTTGCGCCAAAAATTTCCGCGTTCGCCAGAGGAACGCACAGTGCCGAACTGGCATGCATCTTGCGTTAATCCTTTATCCGGCGTGAGACCGGAGGGGAAAGTGCCATGGAATCTTCTGGGGTCATAGCTGCATCGGTGATCGATGGCGTCCTTTCGACGATCGACAGTCGTGGAATGGATCGTCAGACGATCGCAGCCCGCGTCGGCATCAACGACGAAGCTCTGTTGAAAGCCCAGCACTTCCTGCCGCTGACGACCTTCACCTCCATCCTGGAAATCGCGGCGGAAGAGAAGAGCGATCCGCTGCTGGCGCTTAGTCTCGGAAAAGTCTTCAAATTCGATGGTCTCGGCACGGTCGCTCGTGTATTCCATACTGCGCCGACGCTCGGTGAGGGAATCGAGAAATTCGTCCGCTATTTCCCGGCAGTGCAGAGCAACACGAACTCAGCACTCGGTGTTGAGAACGGTTTGGCGCGCTTCTCCTATTCGATCAAAGATGCCACGATCCGCCATCGCGTACAGGATGCCGTCTTCACGGAGATGGTGTTCTGCTCGATGCTGGAGGCGACCATCGGCGACGGCTGGCGGCCCCCCTGCATAGACTTTGAGCATCTCCCCGGCGAGCATCTGGCGATATATCAATCACATTTTGCCTGTCCCGTGCGTTTCGGACGGCGCGAGAACGTAATTTTCTTTTCTGCACGCCGTCTCGAGCGGCCGCTCGACCAGCATGATTTTCGCTTGCAGGCGCGACTGGAAACCGAATTGGGCGAACTGATCGACGGCGACGATGCCGGCCTCGACCTAATCACCAGCATCAAGGCCTGGATTACTGCCGCCCTCTGCCGCTCCGCAAGTCTCGACATCGAGGATGCCGCAAGTGATTTCGGAATGAGCCTCAGAAGCTTCCAGCGGAAGTTATCGGAGTGTGGGGTCAATTATGCCGACATTCGCAACTCGGTGCGGATGCAAATCGCGCGCAGCATGTTGGTCTCGACCAGCTTGCCGATCCCGGTCATCAGCCAGTATCTAGGATATAGCGAGCCGAGTGCCTTTTGCCGCAGCTTCAAGCACCTGACCGGCGACACGCCTGTTGGCTACCGTCAGCGCCGCGTCATTTAGCAAATCATGAGTAAGTGCACCGGGATCGCGTAGTTGCAGCGATGGTTATCCACCGCTGCTCTTGAACGGAGCTGAACCAACGACTCTGTGCTTACATACTTCTCGAGCAACATCGCCATTACCAAGAACTTAGGCCGCCGGGCAAGGCCGATCTAGGGCTAGTTGCCTGCTTTTTGCTTCTAACCCAACTGGGAATGTAAAAACATCCAACACACGCCCCTTGACCATCAAGCCCCATGGCTTGCTCAAAACTCCTTCCAATCGGAAACGACTCGACCGCCAACGGCAGCCGATCTGCGGGCCATTTGCGCAACCGGCTCGGCGGAAGCGCGACGCGATGGCTCAGCCATGGCGCGCGCGGTTTGTCGCAAGACTGCCGAGTTCGCTAAGGCCCCGGCGTCAAGGCGGAATTGAGATACGAGTTCGCTCAGCTTGCTGGCCTCAGCGGCAAGCGCGGCGGAGGCTGCCGTCGACTGCTCGACCATCGCCGCATTCTGTTGCGTCGTCTGATCCATCGTATTGACCGCCGCATTGACCTCGGCAAGGCCTGTCGACTGCTCCTTGGCGGACGCGGCGATGGCGTTCATGTGCTCGTTTATGCCGGAGATGCGCTCACCGATTTCCTTCAATGCGATACCCGTTTCACGCACGAGCTTCACTCCACCATCGACCTCGGTCGAAGACGCATTGATCAGCATTTTGATCTCTTTTGCCGCCGCCGCGGAGCGCTGCGCCAATTCCCGCACTTCCTGCGCCACAACGGCAAATCCCTTGCCAGCTTCGCCGGCGCGCGCCGCTTCCACCCCGGCGTTGAGCGCCAATAGGTTGGTCTGGAAGGCAATGTCATCGATCACGCCGATGATATTGGAAATCTGCTGGGAAGAACTCTCTATTCGCTGCATAGCTTCCTCGGCCCTGCTGACGACGTCAACTGACCTGGCTGCGCTATGATCGGCGACAGTGGCCGCCACTCGCGCTTCTTCCGTCCGCTTGCTCGAATTGCTTACATTGACCGTAATCTGATCGAGAGCGGCGGCTGTCTCTTCAAGCGATGCTGCCTGCTGCTCGGTGCGGCGGGAAAGATCGTTGGTTCCGGAAGAGATCTCCTGGGTGCCGCTGTCAATCGACACTATGCTCTCGGCAATCGCCCGCAACGTGCTGCTCAACTGTTGCAGCGACGTGTTGAAATCGTGCCGAAGAGCTTCGAAATCCGGAGCGAATGGCTCATCGAGCTGGAAGGAAAGATCCCCGGAGGCCAACCTCTTAAGCCCCATGGCAAGACCGGATGTCGCGACTCGCAAACGCTCTGCGGCATCGGTTTCCGCCTGCCGCTGGGCAGCGATCCTGTCTGCTTCCGCCTGCTGACGGTCCCTTGCCGCGTCCGCTTCGAGCTCGCCCTTGGCGATTGCTGCTTTTCGGAATACTTCGACGGCCTGCGCCATCGTCCCTACTTCGTCCCTTCGGCCGATGCCCGTGCAAGCGATATTGGTCTCGCCGCCCGCGAGCTTGGCCATATCCGCGCAAAGCGCCAGGATGGGTTTGCACACGGTCCTGCGGAACAATATGAAGAGCATGATGGAGAACAGCGCAGTCAGCCCCAGAAGCCCCTGCATGAAGTCGCGAATGGAATTTGCCGTGCGGGTACTCTCCGCCGAGATCGATTCCGATACTTTTTGTATCTGATCGCCTGCTTCCTCCATGGCAGTTTCCAAGGTAGAAAACTGCTTCATGAAATCGGGCAATGCCTTCAAGGCGCCAGCTGGATCCTTCTCCGCCGTCGCGACCATTTTGGTTGCGTTATCGATATAGGCCAGCAACGGAGATTCGACGCCGGCAAGCACCTTTTGAGTTTCCGGATCCGTTGCGAGCGCCTTGTTGGCCTTAATCATCTCGCGAAACGAGGTGACATGTTCCGAAAGATCCGAGTTGACCGTTTCAAAGCGGATGCCGGACGCGGGATCGGAAGCAAGCAATGCAGCCAAGACATCCGCTCTTAAAGCATCATGCATCATATCTGCCTGCATGTGATTACGCAGAACCTGAGCCGATCCTGCTATTTTCTCGGCATCCTGCGTCAGCGTCGAAGCGGACCATATGCCCACGCCGGTTGCGCCGCCCGCAATCACAAATATTGCCACACTTGCCAGGATGATTTTCTGCTGGATCGATGCCATGAAACATATCCCAAGTTTTCCTCAAGAGAAGAATATGGGATCGTGCTTAATTATCCGTCAAAATATGTCGATCAACAGAAATCTATTTTCCAAATTATCAAAATACAACCAGTATTATACTATTTTTCTTGGAAAATACCACTAACGCGCGGAGAAGACTGGATGCGTGCTGAGCATGGATGGCTCTATTGCAAGAATTCTGATTGACCGTAAAGAGACATTCCCACGCCTCTCCATTCTTCTCGAAGGGAGCTGGACCGGCGACATCTCGTTTAAAGCTAAGTAATTGACAAATCGGGCGCTTGCCGGAGCTCGGCTTGCGGCAAGCTATTACCGTAACTGGTCCATCCTTCGCTTCCCCTTCGTCTATGGAGACGGTGACAGACATCTCCAATCTCTTCCCAAGCACGTCAGCACCTGGCATCCGGCGCAACGCATGAGCACGATCCACCATCGTGATATCGCACAAGCAATCACGCTGGCGCTCAAAGGTGATTTCGATCGGCGTATCGTGAACTTGGCCGACGAGGCGCCCTCGTCCATCTACGAACTCGCGGGCATGGTGGGGAAGCGGTTGGACTCAAGTTGCGAGCCTCTCTCAAATCCCTGGTACCTGCATGTCGATACGTCCCTCGCCTACAGCCTGGGTTTTCATCCTAGCATCAGGACCGTCTACCAAGCCTGGCAGGAAGGAATTTCGCAGGCGGATCGCAGAACTTGGTGGCCGGGCTCGACATGTTGGCGTGTTAGCGTCTGTTGCCTACTTGGCGCACCTGAATGGTTGGTTTTTCGTAGCGCTCTTGAAGGGACCGGAACTCACGACTCCATTTTTACGAGAGCTATCCATCTGAAATTCCTCGCTGTCGGACATCCGCTTTGCCGGCATGGAATGACCGGTTAGGGCCGTAAGCCGAAGTTCTTTCGCTTGGATCCGCAGGCGTGGGGACTGTGGCCCTATGCAAGTGAAATCGCCGCCTTCGAATAATATGGATTCGAGCAAATCGGGAGCGACCTTGGTCGGCAAGAAGCCGATTAGCGTTTGTGCGCTGATCCCGCTGGCCGCATCGGGGCGCCCTGCATCCCTGCGCTAGAGCAAGGTGCCGCGCGTGTCGCCCCGATTATATCCATGTAGCATGCCATACAAGCGGGCCGCCGGCGCGGTAGCGCCCGCCCGTGCTCGCCAAGGGCGGCCACCCCTTATTACCGATCCACTTCGTACGCAAAAGGCCTCGTACAGCAGCTCGCCGAGAGGATCCGATTGGGCCGGCACAATCGAAGTCCTGGGGAGCGCGATGTAATCGCGATCCTCGAATTGGAGCCGGCCGCGTGAGTGTAGAAATGGCAGCTGTCGCCCTACCTGCTGTCATGAATCGCGCGTGTGGGTGAATCCCAGAGTCTCTCCGGCCTCGGGGCGTGCCCGGCTGTCGGCTGAAATTCGAGCCTCGTCGCCGGGGAGAGTGGTTTTTCATCGGAGTGGCTTCCTTTCGAGCGTCTGCCTGAAACCCGCAAGGATAACAGACGGCGGAGTATGTCCATGCGGCGATCTCGATCTTGTTCATATATTGTATTTTCCTCTAACATCTATTGTGTACTTAGATTATACAATTTCATTGACTCAATGAATGGCATGTGCGACCTTCCTTCCATCAGCGGAACCGAAGGGTTCAATTCCCTGCAAAATCCCAAGGAGGAGGTCGCAATGAAGGGCGGGAAGAGCAATCTTTACGACGATCTGAAGCGTCAAATTCTGACGATGGAGCTCGATCCCGATCAGGACTTGGACGAAGTCAGTCTCAGCGAGCAATACGGCCTCTCGCGCACACCCGTCCGGGAAATCTTTCGGCGCCTAGAAGGCGAAGGCTATATCGACATTCGGGCCAATCGCGGTGCGCGCGTCAGCCCGATGAACCATCAGACGCTCAGACACTTCTTCCTCGTGGCGCCGATGATCTACGCCGCAACCGGCAGGCTCGCGGTGCAGAACTTCAAGCCGAAGCAACTCGTGGATCTGAAGGAGACGCAGGATCGGTTCCGATCTGCAAGCGCCGTCGGCGATGCTCTCGCCATGGTGCTGGAGAATAATCGCTTCCACGAAATCATCGGCGAAATGTCGTTCAATGCCTATCTTCAGCCGAGCCTAGGCCGCCTGCTGATCGACCATGCACGGATCGGCCACACCTTCTTCCGGCCGAAGAACGACGATATGCGCGAACGGCTTCAACTCGCCGTGGAGCATCATGACGGCTTCATCGAGGCGATCGCGCGACATGATGAAGACACCGTCGTGGACCTGGTCTTCGAACATTGGGAACTGTCGCGCGAGAACATGGAAATGTTCATCGCGCCACAAGGAATGAAGGCGGACGCGCTCGTTGAAGTGCCCGTCGTATCGATGGAGAAATCGTCTTGAATTTCGAAGGCATTTATACCCCGGCGATCACGCCGCACGGACCGGACGGCCAGATAGACAAGGCTGCCTTCGCGGCCGTCCTGGAATCGCTCGTCGAGGCCAAGGTCCACGGCATTATCATCGGTGGCTCTACGGGCGAATATTATGCCCAATCCACGCAGGAACGGCTCGATCTTGCTGCCTACGCCAAACAGGTCATCGCAAAGCGTCTGCCGCTGATCGTCGGCACCGGGGCGACCCGTACGGAGGACTCGGTCGCCTATGCCAGGGCAGCAAAAGAGATCGGCGCGGATGCAATCCTCGTGACGTCGCCGCCCTATGCCCTGCCGACGGAGAAGGAAAATGCCATTCACACGTTGACGGTCGACCGCGCCGCCGATCTGCCGATCATGCTCTACAACTATCCTGCCCGCATGGGCGTGATGATGGGCGACGAATATTTCTCGCGTGTCGGCAAATCCAAGAATGTGAGAGCGATCAAGGAAAGTTCCGGGGAGATGGCGAACGTCCATCTGCTGGCGCGGAAATTTCCTCACATTGCACTGTCTTGCGGCTGGGATGACCAGGCGCTCGAATTCTTCGCCTGGGGTGCAAAAAGCTGGGTATGCGCCGGCTCGAACTTCCTGCCGCGCGAACATGTCGCGCTCTACGAAGCCTGCGTGCTCGAAAAGAATTTCGACAAGGGTCGCGCCATCATGTCGGCGATGCTGCCGCTGATGGATTTTCTCGAAACCGGCAAGTTCGTGCAATCGATCAAGCATGGCTGCGAGATCATCGGCCTCAAGGCCGGGCCTGTCCGCGCGCCGCTGCGCGGAATGACCTCCGAGGAAAAAAGAACCCTCCAGACTGTCGTCGCCACCTTGAAGCGCACAGTCGCCCAGATCACGTCGGGAGCCAATCATGCATGAACCTTTGACCGCCGCCGAATACAAGGCGATCGCCGCCGGCCTCGGTCTGCCGACGAACGCCTTCATCGACGGCTCCTTCCGGCCGGCCAATTCCGGCAAGACGTTCGAGACCATCAATCCGGCGACCGGCGAACTCCTGGCTAACATTGCCGCCTGTGACGTCAGCGACGTCGACTACGCCGTGCTCAAGGCAAGAGAGGCCTTCGAGGATGGCCGCTGGCGTCAGCTATCGCCGGCCGAGCGCAAGGCAACGCTCATCAAGTTCGCCCGGCTGCTGGAAGAGAACCGTCACGAACTGGCGGTCATGGAGAGCCTCGATAGCGGCAAGCCGGTTCGCGAATGTCAGACCGTCGACGTGCCCGACACCATCCATACCATCCGCTGGCATGCCGAGGCGATCGACAAGCTCTATGACAACACCAATCCGGTCGGCCCGAACGCGCTGGCGATGGTGGTGCGCGAGCCGATCGGCGTCGTCGGCTGCGTGCTGCCCTGGAACTTCCCCCTGCTGATGCTTGCCTGGAAGATCGGTCCGGCGCTGGCTGCCGGTTGCTCCGTCATCGTCAAGCCCGCGCAGGAGACGACGCTGACGACGCTGCGGGTTGCCGAACTTGCCTATGAAGCCGGCATCCCGGCCGGTGTCTTCAATGTCGTCACTGGCAGCGGCCGGGATGTCGGCGAACCGCTCGGCCTGCATATGGATGTCGACATGGTGGCCTTTACCGGCTCGACACCAACAGGCCGCCGTTTCCTGCATTATTCCGCCGATTCCAACCTGAAGAAGGTCGTTCTCGAATGCGGCGGCAAGAACCCGGCCGTGGTGCTGGAAGATGCCGAAGATCTCGATCTCGTCGCCGAGCAGATCGTCAACGGTGCCTTCTGGAACATGGGCGAAAACTGCTCAGCCAGTTCGCGCCTCATCGTCCAAGCTAACATCAAGGACGAGCTTTTGAAGCGCATCGGCGCCTATATGCACGAGTGGAAGACGGGCGATCCCCTCGATCCGGAAAACCGCGTCGGCGCACTGGTCAGCAAAAACCATTATGAGAAGGTCACCTCCTTCCTTCACGACGTCAAAAGCGAGAAGCTGACGATTGCCCATGGCGGCGAAACGCATGGCGGCATCTTCGTCGAGCCGACGGTGGTTGACGGCGTCACGTCCGCAAGCCGGCTGTTCAAGGAGGAGATCTTCGGGCCGATCCTATCGGTGACGACGTTCAACACGCTGGCCGAGGCCGTCGCTCTTGCCAACGACACCAATTATGGCCTGACGGCGTCGGTCTATACCGGCAGCCTGAAGAATGCGATCCGGCTGTCACGCGACATCCGGGCCGGCCTCGTCACCGTCAACTGCTTCGGCGAAGGCGACGCAACGACGCCATTCGGCGGCCACAAGGAGTCCGGTTTCGGCGGACGCGACAAGTCGATCTTCGCCCACGACAATTATTGCGAACTGAAGACGATCTGGATCGATATCTCCGATCGTTCGGTGGACGAGACCATCCGATGACCACGACGTCCGTCAAACGTCTGCCGGCAGAAAATGGCGTCTCGGGCTGGGAGGCGATCAGTAAACGTTCGTTCCCGGTCCGAAGCCTGGAAGGCAACGTGACTGCGGACTGGCTCATCATCGGTGGCGGATTCGCAGGCCTCTCGGCTGCTCGCCGTCTGCTGCAGCTCCGGCCCCACGACAAAATCGTCGTGCTTGATGCAAGCGAGATCGGTAAGGGCACGTCAGGCCGCAATTCCGGCTTCATGATCGACGTCCCGCACAATCTGTCGTCGAGCGAATATGCGAGTGGCGGTCTGGACGCCACTCGCCTGGAGATGACTCAGAACAGGGCTGCGATCGCCTTTGCGAAAGAAGCCGCGGACGAATACGCCATGTCGTCCGAGACGTTCGACCCGGCGGGCAAGATCAATGCGGCGGCAACCGCGCGTGGAATGAGACTGAACATCAGCTTTGGCCAATCCTTGCGGAGCGCAGGCGAAAAGCACGCATTTCTGAATGCCGCCGAAATGCAGGAGATCACCGGATCCGACTATTATCTTGGCGGCCTGTTTACGCCGGGCGCGGTCCTGATCCAGCCGGCGAACTATATCCGCGAATTCGCCGCAGGGCTGTCTCGCAAAATCGACATCTTCGAAAGATCGCCGGTTACCGCCCTGACGCGGAACAAAGGGACATGGGCGGCGATCTCCCCTCGCGGCAAGGTCACCGCACCGAACGTTATCCTCGGTGTCAACGGTCACATCGACGACTTCGGTCACTTCCGCGGCCGCCTGATGCACATCTTTGCATACGCCTCGATGACCGCCCCCTTTCCCGCGGAAGACTTCGGCCGTCAGGTTTCGGGGCGCGATCGGTGGGCGCTGCTTCCGGCCGATGCCATGGGTGCGACGGTGCGAAAGATCACCTCCTGCGGACAGTCGCGCATCGTCATTCGGACGAAATACACCTACGAGACGACGATCACCGTTTCGGATCATCGAATGGCCAAGATGGCCACGGAACACAGAAACTCCCTCGATGCGCGGTTTCCCGGGCTCAAGGAGCTCCCCTTCGAATATAGCTGGGCAGGGCGTCTTTGCCTGAGCCGCAATCATGTACCGGCCTTCGGCGAAATCGAGGAAGGGCTTTATTCGGCATGTTGCGAAAACGGGCTCGGCACCGTCAAGAGCACATTGGCAGGCATAATGGCCGCTGAACTTGCGACCGGCACTGCCTCGGAACAACTCGAACAATACATGGATCACGCCGCGCCATCCCGGTTGCCACCGGAACCGTTCGCATGGCTCGGCATCAATTCCGTGATCCGTTTGCAGGAATTGCGCTCAGGCCGCGAGGGATGATCCCTTGCCGCGCAATGTGAAGACTGAGCCTCTCGCAGGTCTTCAACAATATGGGAACGAAAACTAGGAGCAAGAAAAATGAAGACTTTGTGGAAAGCGCTCTGCGCCGCCGCGATGGTCGGAATGACCGCATTCTCCGCGCATGCGGAAGAGAAGAGCATCACCGTAGGAACGATGTCGTGGGAAGACCTGACACCGATCACTGGGATTACTAAAAAGGTGCTGGAGGATGCCGGCTATACGGTAAAGGTCGTGCCGTTCTCCGAATGGGGCATCGCCTATGCAGCACTCAGCAAGGGTGACATCCAGATCCTTGCCTCTCAGACCGATTACGTCGCACAGGACTATTGGGACAAGAACAAGAAGCGCC
The DNA here is from genome assembly GCF_030182525.1 of Rhizobium pantanalense. NCBI lineage: Bacteria > Pseudomonadati > Pseudomonadota > Alphaproteobacteria > Hyphomicrobiales > Rhizobiaceae > Rhizobium > Rhizobium pantanalense. The sequence goes on along the minus strand of NZ_JAQJCH010000025.1, from coordinate 2,887 downwards.
TCGAAAAGATCTCGCCCGTTTCGCACGGCCTGTTCCAAGGCGTTGCCGTCCCGAAATACGTACCGATCGATTCGATCGATCAGTTGAACGCCAATGCCGACAAGTTCGGCGGCAAGATCGTCGGCATCGAGCCGGGTTCAGGCTTGATGCGCGATACTGCTAACGCCGTCAAAGGCTATGACTTGAAACTGCAGCTTGTCGAAGGCAGCACCGCCGCCATGACCGCAGCGCTGAAATCCGCCGTCGACCGGAAGGAATGGATTGCCGTGACGATCTGGGAGCCGTCCTGGATGATGCAGAAATACGACGTAAAATTCCTGAAGGACCCCAAGGGCATCTTCCCGCCGCCGCAGAGCTACTATTGGATCGGCAAGAAAGGTTTCTCCGCCGACTATCCGCACGCCCGCGAGGTCATCGCCAGCGTCTATGTGCCGCTCGCCGACATTACCGCGATCAACAGCGCCGTGAATGACGGCAAGACGATGGACGAGGCCATCAAGGACTGGACCACGAGCCACACCGATCTCCTGAAGCGGTGGGAGAATATCAAGGGCGAATGATGTCGACAGCGGGCCGCCATCGGGGCGGCCCGCATCCCTCAACGAAGACGAACAGGCCGGCAATGGACTGGCCGCGTGGGGAATACAATGAACACTGTCATGGATAACACCGGTGAAGTCCTGGTCGATTGCCAGAACGTCTGGAAGATATTCGGCGCCCGTGCGGCGGCCGCCGTGAAGGCCGTTTCAGAACGTGGCCTTTCCAAGAAGCAGGTGCTTGACGAATTCAACTGTGTCGTCGGTGTCTCCGATGCTCACCTCCAGGTCCGTCGCGGCGAGATCTTCTGCATCATGGGCCTCTCAGGAAGCGGAAAATCCACCCTGGTCCGCCTTCTCAACCGTCTTATCGAACCAAGTCTCGGCAGGATCACGATCAAGGGCAAGGAAATCGCCAGGCTGAATGCGGCCGAACTGCGCGATATGCGCGCCCGCAATATCGGCATGGTGTTCCAGAGTGTGGCGCTGCTTCCAAATCGTACCGTTCTCGAGAATGCGGCCTTCGGATTGGAAGTCCGCGGCGTGTCAAAGGATGAGCGCAACAAGACGGCCCGAGCTGCGCTCGATAAGGTCGGCCTCTCCGACTGGACATCGCGATACCCTTCTGAACTATCGGGTGGGATGCAGCAGCGCGTCGGCCTGGCGCGTGCTTTGGCGGCCGATCCCGAGATCATCCTCATGGACGAGCCGTTCAGTGCGCTTGACCCCCTTATTCGCCGCCAGTTACAGGATGAGTTCCGGGAGTTGACGAAGTCGCTCGGCAAATCCGCAGTCTTCATCACGCATGATCTCGAAGAGGCCATTCGCATCGGCGACCGAATCGCCATCATGAAGGACGGCGTCATCGTTCAGGTGGGAACCGCGGAAGAAATCGTCACGAAGCCTGCCGACGGTTATGTCGCCGACTTCGTCGCGGGCATATCCAGAGTTCATCTCGTCAAGGCCCATTCGGTCATGCAGTCGATCGCGGAATACAGGAGCCTGCAGCCGCAGCATGACGTGGATGCGCTCCTGAAGACCTCTCCTGAGGCGGACATCGGCGAACTCATAGACCTTACGATGAAGTCGGATCGCGATGCTGTGGCCGTGATCGACAATGGTTCCATCGTCGGTGTCGTCACCACCCGGGGGTTGCTTCGCGGCGTTGCCGGATCCCCGGCACCAGAGCAAATGCCGGCGTAGAAGGACGTACGAAAATGGACATCTCGGTCATTGCGGATACCTTCGATGCCTGGACCGACGACGCGCTGGGCTGGATCAGCGACAACGGCGACTGGCTCTTCAATCCGTTAAAGGCGGCGCTGGAGGGAACCTATGATGGCGTCCTCTGGCTCCTTCAATTCCCGCCTTTCTATGTCATTGCCATCATCGGGGCGCTGCTCGGCTGGAGGCTGATCAATATCGCATCCGGTCTTCTTGCCGGCGCGGCTCTCATCTTCTGCGCGGTCATGGGTCTTTGGAATGAGACCATGAGTACCCTTGCGCTTGTGACCACCGCGACGATTTTTGCATTGTTGATCGGCATTCCCATGGGGATTGTTGCAGGATTTCTGCAATGGTTCGATAGGTTCCTGGAGCCGATCCTCGATCTCATCCAGACGCTGCCGCCCTACATCTATCTTCTTCCCGCCATCGCGCTTCTTGGCTTTGGTCCCGCGACCGCGCTGGTCGCGACCTTCGTGGTAGCAGCGCCCCCCGCCATTCGCTTGACCTCGCTCGGCATCCGCATGACGCCGCCGGCATTCGTCGAACTGGGGCAGGCAAGCGGCCTGACGCCATGGCAGATGTTTGCAAAAATCCGACTGCCATTTGCAATTCCAAGCATCATGGCAGGCGTCAACCAGAGCTTGATGATGGCATTCGGCATGGTTGTGATCGCCGGCATTGTCGGTTCGGGCGGCCTTGGCCAGACCATCTACGGCGCGGTGCGCACGCTGGATATGGCGACATCGGTCAACGCAGCGATCGCGATCGTCATCCTGACCATGATTCTCGACAGATTGACGCAGAGCGCGGCCCGTCGTGCCAGGGCAGGTGCAAGATGAACTTCGACCTCCTTCGGTTCTCCCCCGGTCAATATTTTGCTCCGGCCGTCGATTGGCTGAATACGAATTTCCATCCGGTTTTCGAAACCATCACGAGGCTGATCGAGACGGTGCTCGGCGCGTTGGAATCTGCCCTGCTCTACCCACCCGCCTACGCGCTCATCATCGCCGCGGTGCTTGGCGTCGGCCTTGCCATCAATATCAGGGCCGCTGTGGTAACGGCCGTCGCTCTTGCCTTCTGCCTCCTGGCGGGCCTTTGGGCAGCGTCCATGCAAACACTCGCCC
>NZ_JAQJCH010000024.1:0-27502 GCF_030182525.1 Rhizobium pantanalense | reverse complement strand
GAAGTCCGACAACAGCGCCATCGGCGCCGTTTCCGACGCTCTCGGCCTCGGCGCTGCCAAGGTTGACACCGCATCGACGGCCGTCACCAGCGCGATCGATATCGTTGGCCAAATCAAGGACAAGCTTGCAACCGCCATGGAAGGCTCGGTCGACAAGAAGTCCGTTCAGGAAGAAATCGGCCAGCTGCAGCAGCAGCTTCAGAGCGTTGCCCAGTCGGCTTCGTTCAACGGCGAAAACTGGGTCATGGCCGCAAACAACGGCTCGGCTTCGGTTGTTTCCTCGTTCATCCGCGGCACCAACGGCACCGTTTCGGTCAGCACGACGTCCTATGCCTTCAACACTGGCGCAACCGGCAATGTTCTGTTCGGCGCCAATGCAGACGGCACGATCAACACGTCTTCGGGTATCCTCGGCACGCAGGACAGCACCGTCAACGCTTCGGTCTTCAGCCTCGACATTAGCAGCATGACCTCCGGCCAGATCTCCAGCGCGCTCAACATGGTTCAGACCGCTCTGAACTCGATGACCAGCCTGGGTTCGAAGCTCGGCTCCATCTCCAGCCGTATCGACCTGCAGACGAGCTTCGCTTCCTCGCTGTCCGACTCGATCCAGTCGGGCGTTGGCAAGCTGGTTGACGCCGACATGGAACAGGAATCGAGCAAGCTGTCCGCTCTGCAGACGCAGCAGCAGCTGGCCATCCAGTCCCTGTCGATCGCCAACTCCTCGACCCAGTCGATCCTGTCGCTCTTCCGTTAATAGGAAGCGCCAACGCCACGCGTTGGTCGAAAATCCTAAACAACAAGTTAACCGCGCCTATCTAAGGCGCGGTTTTTTTTATATTTTTCGGCTAAACGCGGTTCAGCTTTTCTTAACTATATTGCTGTTTCTTAGGACCATCGAAGCGGCGAGTTAACCTTAACGAATTTGGTTAATAGGCATGATGCTGAATGCCGTTACCGGTTTAGGTCCGGAATGTCCCTTATTCAACCACTGCCAAAGGGGCAAATATCATGACGAGCATTCTTACCAACAACGCCGCAATGGCTGCTCTCCAGACGCTGCGTACCATCGGCTCGAACCTGCAGGACACGCAGAACGCCGTTTCTTCCGGCCTGCGCATCTCCAAGGCTTGAAGTCCGACAACAGCGCCATCGGCGCCGTTTCCGACGCTCTCGGCCTCGGCGCTGCCAAGGTTGACACCGCATCGACGGCCGTCACCAGCGCGATCGACGTCGTCGGCCAGATCAAGGACAAGCTTGCAACCGCGATGGAACCGTCGGTCGACAAGAAGTCCGTTCAGGAAGAAATCACGCAGCTGCAGCAGCAGCTTCAGAGCGTTGCCCAGTCGGCTTCGTTCAACGGCGAAAACTGGGTCATGGCCGCAAACAACGACTCGGCTTCGGTTGTTTCTTCGTTCATCCGCGGCACCAACGGCACCGTTTCGGTCAGCTCGACGTCCTATGCCTTCAACACCGGCGCAACCGGCAACGTTCTGTTCGGCGCCAATGCAGACGGCACGATCAACACGTCTTCGGGTATCCTCGGCACGCAGGACAGCACCGTCAGCGCCTCGGTCTTCAGCCTCGACATCACCAACATGACGGGCGGCCAGATCTCCAGCGCGCTCAACATGGTTCAGACCGCTCTGAACTCGCTGACCAGCCTGGGTTCGAAGCTCGGCTCCATCTCCAGCCGTATCGACCTGCAGACGAGCTTCGCTTCCTCGCTGTCCGACTCCATCCAGTCGGGCGTTGGCAAGCTGGTTGACGCCGACATGGAAGAAGAATCGAGCAAGCTGTCCGCTCTGCAGACGCAGCAGCAGCTGGCTGTTCAGTCCCTGTCGATCGCCAACTCCTCGACCCAGCAGATCCTGTCGCTCTTCCGTTAATAGGAAGCGCCAGCACACGTTGGCCAAACAGGAAAACGACCTTGCCGCGCCTTCTCCGGAAGGCGCGGTTTTCGTTTTGCGCGACGCCGCAATCCGGCTGCGAGCCTAGAGCGGTTCAGTTTTTCATGGAATCTCTGAGCCGCTCTATCTCTGTGGTGTCACGCAATCCCGGACGGAAAACCGCTGCGCACTTTTCCTGGAATTGCTCTAAAGCGTGCTGCCCGCCCTTCGCCTGATGGCATCGACGAAGCCATCGAACAGCTTGCGCATGGCAACCTGCTTGTAGGGATAGACAATAGGGTCGTCCATATTGTGGACCACCATTGCCACGTCGAGCTCGAATACCAGCAGGCGACCGTCAGGAAGCTCCGCGCAGTCGATGCCGAAATAGTCGAGTTTGATATGACGACAGAGCGCTGCAAAACTCTCTTCGTGACGAACGGCGAAATCGCGATCGAAATCTTCCATCCATGCCTGTTCGACAGCCCGTTTTGCCGCACTCTGGCCCATCCCGGCACTCAGATAGTGCACGATCCAGTGGTCGGAGAGCGCCATGTGGCTGGCGAAGGCCTTGCCATCGATGAATACGACGCGCTGCTTGTTGTAGTAGCCGTCGGCCCCGCGGAAATCGATGAAGGGTGCCACGTAAAGCTCGGATGCCGGCTGTGCTGCGAGAAAGGCTGCCAGTTCGGCCGGATCGGAGACGCGCTCCATTCCATTGCCGGCATGTGTGCTGAGCGGACGCACGACCAGTGGGAAGGCCAGGCCGGGGGCGCAGTCTTTCAGCTGCTTGGCGCCGGCGCCGACGGCTGCGAGATCGTCACGCGATATGCGATGGGTGGTGGGGGAGAGGATCGACGATTCGTTTGCCAGCATTCCGCTCACCCCGTCGCGCGTGAGCCTTGCGATCAGTTCGGGATTGCGGTTCATCACCAGACCGTCGAACTTGGCAAGGAGCCCCTGCATATGGGCAAGTAGGGGCGCGTTTTCAGTTGACTCTCCGATTGCCATGAAGGCGACGTCATGCTCCGGCAGACCGATGAGTGCAGAGGTTTGCAAATCGACATAGCGCAGCCACAGCACGCAATCACTGCCCGCCAGCAGAAAATCCAGCGGCGTATTGGCCATGAAATCGCCTTCGGTGACGAAGGCCAAAAGGCGCGGCCCGGTTCCGTTGCCGTGGACGACGCGGAAGTCCCGCCGCAGCTGCACGGCGTTCTTCAGGATCTGGCGTGCCTCTTCGGTACGGCCGAGCGTTTGCAGGATGATCGCCAGGTCCATGAGTGCGGCCGCATCGGTCGAATCGGCCGTCACGCGCTGCATGAGCTCGTTCCATAATGGCGTCACGTCGCGGCCGGCATAGACGAGCGAGACGATTCTCTGCATGCCGAGAATTCGGGAGGCGTCCGGCATATTGGTCGAAGCCGGTTCGATGCCTGGGGCTTTGGTCATCAGCATTGGGGGAGATCCTGTCGGGAGCCGATTGTCAAAACGCTATGAACGAGCTCGTCGATATCCGCGTGTCGCGTGCGATGGTTCACGATCGCGGCGCGGATTGCCGGCTGTCCGTTCAGATGGGTCAGGGATGGAGCGACGCGGCCTTCGGCATGCAGCCGCTCGACGATCTGGGAGTTGACGAATGCAGGTACAGTTCCATCCTCGCCGACATAGGCGAAGCAGACGATATTGAGCGCGACCGGTGCGAGCAATGTCAGCCGAGGCTCCTGTTCGATGCGCTCGGCCAGTCTATGGGCCAGCCGGCAGTTGGCGCTTATGGCGTCTCCGAGAGCTTTGACGCCGTAGGTTTTCAGCGTGAACCAGGTTTTCAGCGCCCTGAAGCCGCGCGACAGATCGGGACCGTAGTCGCAGGGCCACCAGTCTCCGCCTGCAAGCCCGGTGGCTGCGCGGCTGAGATAGGCGGCATCCGAAGCAAAGGTCTGCCGCTGCCATTCGCTGTCGCGCACGAGCAGGAAGCCGGCATCGTATGGCACCTGGCCCCATTTGTGGAAATCGAAAGCGAGCGAATCGCAACTGTCGATCCCTGCGAACAGATGCGCAAGGTCGGGGCTCAACACGCCGAGTGCGCCCAGCGCGCCGTCGATGTGAAAGTGAAGATCGTAGCTGTCGGCGATATGTCGCAAACCGGCGAGGTCGTCGACGGCGCCGGTATTGACCGTTCCCGCACTGCCGATGACGAGGAACGGCACAAGACACTCCCGTCTGTCTCGAAGGATCGCCTGTTCCAGCGCGCTGATATCGATCTGGCCAAGGTTATTGACGGCAATGCGCCGGAGCTGAGTGCTGCCGATGCCGGACATTTCGAACGCGCGGGGAACACAGCCATGAACCTCGTTCGAGGCATAGGCGACGAGCCGGGATTCGTCGGACAGACCGGTTGCGCGCACATCGCGGCCGAGCTTCCGGCATCTGGCGATCTGCACCGCGACGAAATTGGCCTGCGATGCGCCGGTGAGGAAAATGCCGCCTGCCGTTTCCGGAAAGGAGAAGATCTCGCGTGTCCACCGGATGATCTGACGCTCGACTTCGATCGGCATATGGTCGCGTCCGCCGAGATTGGCATTCAACCCGCCGGCGAGCATTTCGGCTAGCATGCCGGTAACCGTGCCGCCGCCCTGGACCCAGCCCATGAAACCCGGATGAATATTGCCGCTGCCATAGGGGAGGATATTTTCCCGAAAAATGGCGTGGACATCGGCCAGGTCGCTCGCTTCGACCGGCAGCGGCGCATCGAACAGGGCGCGGGCGGAGGCGGGGGCGTGCTGCCAGACCGGCTTTGCTCCGAGCGTCTGGAGATGATCGAACATGTCATCGAGCATCTGGTGACCCTGCCTGCGCAGAGCCTGCCAGTCGTCGGGATCGAGGCTTGTTCGCTCTTGGCGATCAACCGCCGCCCATCCGGCGTCCTGCAAACTGAACATCTCAACCTCGCATATGGCCGCTGGTGCCGGCATCATCGCCGGGACGCTGCAGAAGACGGCCGTCTTCGTCCGACATTGGGCGGATAGCGGCTATCTACGATGCCGAAGGTGGCGCGAGGCTGACTTGCGGTACTTGCTGCGCGTCAAACGATGATATCCAGCTGGAAAGCGGCATGTCGACGCACGCCGCGCGGATAGGCCTCCCTCGAGTTCAATGAACGGTAGTGCAGGCGATGGCACGATGCCCGACGGCCATTTAACGGAAACGATGATTTCGTTAACTTTTGTGGCCACCATTAATCTTTTATTAACCCTATTCCTGTCAGTTGCAGCTAGCGCAACGGTTGGTTAACCTCCCCTAAGAGGCGGTTAACAAGCATGAGGCTGATTGCCGTTCCCGGCCGCAGACCGGAATGTCCCTTCCAAATTCAGCCATAAGGGGCACTTTTCGATGACCAGCATCCTTACCAACGACGCGGCAATGTCCGCCCTCCAGACCCTGCGCTCCATCAATACGAACCTGCAGGATACGCAGAGCCGCGTTTCCTCGGGCTACAAGGTGGCCAAGGCAGCCGACAATGCCGCCTATTGGTCGATCGCGACTACCATGCGATCCGACAATAGCGCGCTTTCAGCCGTCTCGGACGCATTGGGCCTAGGCGCGGCAAAGGTCGACACCGCCTATACGGCAATGGACAACGCCATCACGGTCGTTCAGCAGATCAAGGACAAGCTCGTCGCGGCAACGGAAAACAGCGTGTCGAAGGCCGACGTCCAGGAAGAGGTCACGCAGCTGCAACAGCAGCTGGAGAGCATTGCGCAATCCGCATCCTTCTCCGGGCAGAACTGGATGTATGCGGTCGATGGCGCCTCCGCCTCCGTCGTCTCCTCCTTCGTGCGCAACAATGACGGTACGGTTTCCGTCAACAGCACCAGCTACGCCTTCGATACCAGCTCGCAGGGCAACGTCCTGTTCGGCGCGAACAGCAGCGGGACGATCGATACGAGCTCGGGCATCCTCGGTAGCAAGCAGACCATCAGCGGCAACGACTATTCCGTCTTCAGCCTCGATATCACCAACATGACGAGCGGCGATATCGGTTTGGCGATGAACCTGGTGCAGGGTGCCCTCAACGCCATGAACAGCACGGCTTCGCAGCTCGGCTCTCTCTCGACCCGCATCGATCTGCAGACGAGCTTCGTCTCCACTCTGCGCGATACCATCGATTCCGGCGTCGGCAAGCTCGTCGACGCGGATATGGAAGAAGAATCGAGCAGGCTCTCGGCGCTGCAGACCCAGCAGCAGCTGGCCATCCAGTCGCTGCAGATTGCCAACACGAGCGCGCAGAATGTTCTTGCTCTCTTCAAGTGAGCCTTGACTGGAGCTTGCGTTGAAATGGCGCGGCGGCTTTTCCCTCTTGTCGCCGCGTATAAGCTTTTGTTAACGTTGCCGCTAATTGATTTGCAGTCTCTGCGTAGATCCGGCTCCGTTCTCCTTCCAAGCGATTGCCGGATCGCGCTTTAGCGACGGGCCGCGCTGGGATATCTCCCGCTGGTGGGCATGAGGCCAATCGTTGCTGCCGGATCGGTCCGGCTTGCCAGTCCCAATGGAACTACGGATTTTCAGATGAGCAATGTGACGACGAATCCCACCACGTCGGCGGCGCTGACCGTGTTGCGCGGTATCAACAAAGATCTCGATGTCGTGCAGCAGCAGGTCTCGTCCGGTTACCGCATTCAGACGGCGAGCGACGATCCTACCTATTGGTCGATGGCGACCACCATGCGCTCGGACCAGAGCAGCCTTTCCACGATTACGGACGCGCTAGGCCTCGGTGCCTCCAAGGTCGATACCGCATCCACCGCCATGGATACGGTCGTCAGCCTGCTGACCCAGATTCAGTCCAAGCTGGTTTCGGCAAAGGAGCCAGGCACCGACAAGAACGCTATCAACTCCGACATCCAGCAGCTCAAGAACCAGCTGCAATCCGTCACTCAGTCGGCATCCTTTTCCGGCGAGAACTGGATCTATAATACGGAGCAGCAACCCTCCACCCAGCAGTCGGTGATCAGCAACTTCACGCGTGGAACGGGCGGCCAGATCAGCTTCACGACGATCAGCTATGACAGTTCCCAGACCTTGATGGTCGATACTGTCAAACCCGAGCGGGGTTTGTTGACGAAGAATGTTGATGCAAGCGCCTTCGATACGTCGGGCAACAGCACGCCTCGCAATTATTACCTCCTCTCCGCCACCGGCGGCACGACGCCGACGGGCGGAACCGAGATCGCCCTATCGAGCAGCACGACCGATGACGAACTGACTGATATGATCAATGTCACCAACTCGCTCCTGAAGTCGGCAACATCGGCGGATTCGACATTGGGTCTGATGAAGTCGAACATCGACGATCAGTCGGATTATATTTCCAAGCTCAGCGATGCCATCAAGAGCAGCGTCGGCGATCTCGTCGACACGAATATGGAAGAGGCTTCTGCCCGGCAGAGCGCCCTGCAGACGGCGCAGCAGATGGGTGTTCAGGCACTGTCGATCGCCAATAGCATGGCGAGCAAGGTGCTGATTATCCTCCAGTCGAAATGATTGTCGGGCGGCGCCGCCGATCGGCAATACCGCATCGCATTCATCCTCGCACAAGTTTGGCTGCCTACGGTCCTTCGCAGTGGCTTGGCTGCACAATGTGCCGGTGACATTGGTCCCGGAAGGTGCTGCCTGAGGACGGAAACCGGAAGCGTGATGATCGACGTTTTGAGAATGGGAATGGATCGGCCGGCTGTCGGCATCGACTTGCAGCGTCTCTGCGGCGCGAATGGGGAGATGCGCGCGTGAGCTTGACACTGTCCCGATATCTCAAGGATTTCAGCGCCGAACAGGCTCCGCCGCCCCATGTCGAGGATATGGCGTTTGCGGAACCGGTCGAGTTTGCCGAAAGCCCGTTCGAGCCGCCCGTTGATGTCGAGGCCGAGCGCTGTATCGCCTATGCGGAAGGGCATGAGGCGGCGACGCAGGAACTGACGCAAAAGCATCAGGCCGAGATCGATGGCATGGCCCAGTCGTTTCGCGCCGAAATGGATGCGCTGCGGATACGCTACGAAGAGCAGGCGGCGGAAAAGATCGCTGCGGATATGACGCGCATCGCGACGATGCTCGGGCAGGCGATCAGCACCGAAGCCGCCGCCATTCTTGCGCCGATCATGACCGAGACGCTGACGGCCAAGGCCGTTGCCGATCTTGCCGAACTGGTCAGGGCCGCGATCCTCGACGGCAGCGCCGGGCCGATCTCGGTCAGCGGTCCGCGCCATCTTTTCGAGGTCCTTCACGATCGTCTCGGCGATGACGGCGCGTTATTGCATCATGTCGAGGCCGACGATGTCGATCTCACCGTTGCGATCGGCGAGAGCGTTCTCGTGACCCGTATGTCCGCCTGGGCCGCTAGCCTGAAAGAGATCCTGAAATGAACGACGGCGATCAAAATCAAGGCAAGCACGAGATTATCATCGTCAAACGCCGCGGCGGCGATCACGAAGGCGGCCATGGGGGCGCGTGGAAAATTGCCTATGCCGACTTCATGACGGCGATGATGGCCTTCTTCCTTGTCATGTGGCTGGTGAACGCCGCCAACGAGGAGACGAAGGCCTCGGTGGCCTCCTATTTCAATCCCATCAAGCTTGCCGACGAGAAGCCGACGGAAAAGGGCCTCAAGAAGCCGGTCGATCAGGCTCAGGGCGAAAAGAATCAGCAGAAGTCCGACAAGCCGCAGGAAAAGCCGAATGACGGCAAATCGGCCAAGACCGGTGAGGACCTGACCTCGACATCGGGCGATCAGACGAATTATTCCGAAGCGGATTTCTTCGAGAATCCCTATTCGGTCCTGGCCGAGATCGCACAGGAAGTCGGTCAGCAGGCCAATGTCAGCGCCAAGGGCGAGGGTGGGGCGGCTCAGTCGGGTCCAGCGACCGGTGCCGATGGCGGCCAGGCCTATCGCGATCCGTTCGATCCGGATTTCTGGACCAAGCAGGTGCAGGTTTCCAGCGCATCGAAGAAGGCGAACGAGGAACAGTCCGCCAAGTCGGATCAATCGCCTAGGGGCGAAGTCATCGCTCTGTCGAAGGCGACGGCTGCAGATACCGGCCAGCCGGCCGATCAGCCGCAGACGCCCGAACAGCAGCCGACGGTGAGCCAGCAGCAGGCGGCCGGCAAACAGCAGGACAAGCAGACGCAGCCTCAACAGGTCGCCAAGGCCGCAGCGCAGAGCGACGCCTCCGCGCCTGAGGACAATGCCGCTTTGCCGGAGAACAAGGATGTTCAGCCGACGAAGGCGCAGCAGCAGGAAGCCAAAGATCTGCAGCAGACCATCCAGGCCGAGATCAAGGGTGTTGCCGGTCAGCTGGCCGAAGGGCTGCAGGTCAGCGCCGCGGAAGGCGGCGTGCTCGTAACGATCTCCGATCAGACCAACGATCCGATGTTCAATATCGGTTCGGCGGTTCCCCGGCGCGAAATGGTGCTGGCGATGGAAAAGATCGGAAAGATCCTGGCGGAACGCAAAGGATCGATCCTGATCCGCGGCCATACCGACGGACGCCCCTATATGGTCGGCGGTCGCAATGATAACTGGCGCCTGTCGCTCGATCGCGCCCAGAGCGCCTATTACATGCTGACGAGCGGCGGGCTGGACGAGAAGCGGATCGTTCAAGTGTCCGGTTTTGCGGACAGGCGTCTGAAACTGCCCACCGATCCTTTCAACGATGCCAACCGCCGTATCGAGATCCTGATCGCTAACCCCTCGAACCAAGCGGCGACGGATCCCGCGGCTTCGGGAACGCAGGCTCCTGCGAAGCCCGCTTCAGGCAAGAGCAAGCCGAGCCAAGGCAAGCAGGGATAGTCCATGGCGCGCAAACAGCATCGTCATCACCTTGCGCTCACGCTCACTCTCGGCATGTTGATGCCAGGGGGTGCAAGCGCTGAGGGGCAGGACAACCTGCCGCTCTACAAGATGCTGCGCTCGCTTGAATTCGTCCAGGATTCCGTTGTTGCGGGCGACAGTTTCGCCGGAGAGATGCAGCGCTTTCTACTCGCCACCATAGACGAGCGCTTGCGCAATGCGGACAAATCCATATTCGAGGACAACCGTAACGTCGATGCGGCCCTGATCTACACCATGAGCGGCGGCAATCCCGAAACGCTCGAATATCTGATGTCGCGTGACGTCAATGGCAATTTCGACAATCGCGTTGCGGATGTTCTAAGGAAATACCTGAACGGCAAGGGTCTGCTCGTCGTCAACACGCTTGTCGATATCTCCAAGGAATATCGCGACAAGCCGATCGGCCCCTACCTCTCGTTGGTTGCCGGCAATGTCATGTCGGGCAAGAACGCCAAGGCCGCCTTACCGCTTTACGACTGGGCGCGGCTGATGGCGCCCGGCACGATCGTCGAGGAATCGGCGCTACGCCGCTCGCTGGCTCTCTGCGCCGATGCAGGCATGGTGCCGCAAGGGCTCGATTATGCGCAGCGTTATACGCGGCGCTTCCTGCACTCGCCCTACGCCAGCCAGTTTGCCGATCTTTTCGTGCAGCTGGTGGTGGATCACGATTCCGATGTCAAGCAACAGGACATCATCGACATCCTGTCCTTCATGGACCCGCCGAGACAGCGGGAGATCTATCTGCGCATGGCGCGCCGTGCCGCGATCGCCGGCAAGGCCGATCTTGCCGCGCTGGCGGCCAACCGCGCCCAAGCGATCTCCAATGACGGCGGCGATGCCTTCGGCGCGCTGGCGAACTTTTATGGCGGCGTGGCGGGCATATCCACGCCTGAATGGAAGTCGGCGATCAACGATGTGAACCAGATGCCGGCGGGCGAACTGAATGCGCGCGACCGGGCTCTGCGCGACGCCGCAAAGGCTGTGGCGGCGGAGATACTGCGCACGCCCGACGCTGCAAGCCTCGGGCAAGGCAATGTTCCTAACTTGCCCAACCAACAGAAGACTGAACACGATGCTGCTGTGACGAATCAAGCGGGAGGCCAATCTCCCGGCACGGCGGGTGTTGAGCAGGGAGCCCCGGCAAACGCGGCTCCCGCCCCGGAAGGAGGGCGGCAGGAGGCCGACTCTTCGTTCAACGCATTCGTCACGACGAGCCGCTCGAAGCTGGATGCCATCGACGGCCTGTTGAAGCAGGAAAGTCATTGATATGAACGACATCGGTGTGTCTGGCGCCTCATCGGGGGCGGATATTCTTGCTGTTGCCAAAGGCACTCGCTCACCAAAACAGGATGACGGCAAGGGTTTTATCGATGCTCTGACCAGTTCGCTCGGTAATGGACGCAAATCGGCCGGCTCGAATACCGGAACTGACGTGGCGACCGATGCGAACACGACAACCGGTGACAATGCGGATGACGACACTGGCGCGGTGAAGACTGCAGCGAGCAATCTCGCCGCGATAACCCTCACCATCGATGACAGCGCCAATGCCGGAGTTGGAATGATCGATACGTCCGGAGCCAATCTCGCCAATCCCGCCGGCCTTGCCAAGGGTGCGAAAGCTTCGCAGCCCGCCGGTGTCGCCTCGCTCTCGAAATCGCTGATCGAGTTGCAGAAGGCAGCCTCCGCCGCTGCCGAAGGCGAAGCGACCCCTGCTGATGGCGCTCAGCCGGCCGCAGTCGCCGATCCCACCGCGCCGACGATTGACGCCGGCAAGATGCAGGTGCCCCCGACAGCGCTCGATCAGCTGGCCGAGATCGCTCAGCAACTGGCCGATGTCGCGACGACTGACGGTCAGACGCCGCCGGTCAAGGGTGACGGTAAGATGCCCGCCGTGAAGGATGCAAAGGATGTCCAGTCCACGGATGATGGTAAGTCTGCATCGACGCAAGGCAGTCAGCCGGCCAATACGATTTCCGATGCATTGTCGCTGTTGAACGTTGCGCAGCCCATTGTTGCGACGCAGGTTAGCACGACCCAGGCCAGCACGACGCTGGCGGGCAAGGCAACAGACGATGCCAAGATCCAGACATTGCCATCAGGCAAAGCTGCCCTCGCGGACGATGCCTCGGACACGGCCTTGACGCTGCCAGATGACGGCAAGGGAGCTGATGCCGCGCAAACATTCCGCCTGACGCGGGCGGATGGCCGTGGCAGTGCGCTCGACCTGTCGATCAGCAAGAGCGGCGATGACATTGCCGATGTCAAAGTCGGTGCTGCTGCGGGCGGCGATGCGGTGGCCGTCACCGTGCTGGATTCGCGCCGCTATCTCGGGCTTGCCGCCAATTCCAACTCGGCACTGGTTGCTGGAACCCTGGCGGGCGACCACGAATGGTCGGCGGCGATGCAGCCAGGCTCGGCGCTCTCCAATGCCGCGAACCTGACCAGCACCGGCAAGGTTGTCAATACGCTGAAGATCCAGCTGCGCCCCGACAATCTCGGCGACGTGACGGCAACCATGCGGCTCTCCGGAGACCAGCTGAGCGTCGATCTGAAGGTTCAGACGAGCGAAGCCTACAGGCAGCTTCACGCCGATCAAAGCCGCATGGTCGATGCATTGCGCGCACAAGGCTATCAGGTCGACAATATCACCGTCTCCATGGCGTCCAATGCCGACCAGCAGTCGGATGGCGGCCGCAATTCCGGATCGAACCAGCCACAGCAGCAGTCCCTTTTGAACCAGGGACAGGGGGGCGACGCACGCCCCAGAGGCCAGAACTATTCAGGGCAGCAGGCAAATGGAAACGATGGCAATCGCAGTTCGGGTGAGCGCGGTGTTGAGGACAGCGCTGCTGGTGGCGTGCAGCGTTCTCGCTCTGGGGCGGTTTACCTCTGAGGCGCATGCCTCGGGCAATCCGGCACCGCCTGACAATGGTGCCGCAGGTCTTTGCGAACGCGAAATCCAGTCTGCCGCCGCGAAATACGGAGTACCGGAAGGGATTCTTTATTCGGTAGGTCTGACGGAAACGGGTCGCAAGGGATCGCTCTATCCCTATGCTCTCAATGTCGAGGGGCGTCCGATCTTTCCGCCATCAGAGGACGCCGCCCTGCAGGTATTCGCCACCGCACGGCAGAACGGGGCAAAGCTTATCGATGTCGGCTGCATGCAGATCAATCAGTATTTCCACGGCGAAAACTTTACATCCGTCAACGCCATGTTCGACCCACGTAGCAATGTCGAGTATGCCGCAAAGTTTCTCCGCAATTTGCATGACAGGCATGAGACCTGGACGATGGCGGTAGCTAGATACCATGCTGGCCCGAACAATGACCCCGCTCAGAAGGTCTATGTCTGCCGCGTCATCGCCAATCTGGTCGCCACAGGCTATGGGAAATGGACGCCCAATGCGGCGACGTTCTGCCGGGAGTAAGCACTTATAAGTTGCATATCCTTTCCGGTTAGCCGGCACTAACCCAATCGAAGCGGTTGACTGCCGTCGATTTGCCTAAAATGCGCATGTTAATAATACGTCCGCTAACAACTTTTTTATCGGTGTAAAACGCCGATCACCTACTATATCTAGTGCAAATCGCCCCTACAAAGTTAATCAATTATTAATTTCTGCCACTCATTTCCGACAGTTGTTCGTGATTCGCCCGATTCGTACCCATAGATCATCGAAACACCACACTGATTCGGAGGCGGACGAATGATCGTAGTGGTTGATGAGCGAGAGCTCGTTAAGGACGGATATACATCACTGTTTGGACGCGAGGGCATCCCTTCGACGGGATTTGATCCGCGTGAATTCGGCGAATGGGTGACGACGGCAGCAGAGGGTGATATTGCTGCCGTGGAAGCCTTTCTGATCGGACAGGGTCAGCAGGTGCATGAGCTTCCAAGGGCGATTCGCGACCGGACGACAGCACCTGTTATCGCGGTGAGCGACCAGCCCTCGCTGGAAGCCACGCTTGCACTTTTCGATTGTGGCGTCGACGATGTTGTGCGCAAGCCGGTGCATCCTCGCGAAATTCTTGCCAGGGCCGCGGCGATCCGCCGCCGCTTGAAGGCGATCAGCAACTATACCGATATCGGCCCCATTCGCGTCTTTGCAGATGGCCGCGATCCGGAAATCAACGGTTCCGTATTCGCCTTGCCGCGCCGCGAGCGCCGCATCCTCGAATATTTGATCGCCAATCGCGGTCGCCGTGTGACGAAGACCCAGATCTTCAACGCCATCTACGGCATCTTCGACGAGGAAGTCGAAGAGAACGTCGTCGAAAGCCATATTTCGAAGCTGCGCAAGAAGCTGCGCAAGAAGCTCGGCTTCGACCCGGTCGATTCGAAGCGCTTCCTCGGCTACTGCATCGACTGGAGCTGATGCTCCGGTCGCGCATCCCCGATACTAAATTCAAGAACAGGCCCGAGAATCAGCTGATTCTCGGGCCTGTTCCTTTTCGGTTGCCGGATCGACACGGTGCCGGAAGGTACGTTGTTCCTTACCATTCCGGCGCACAGCAGTCCGTAGCATGATCGCCCGATGGCGCTGTTGACGAAGCTTTTCGTGATGATCGGTTTTTCGTCCTCTCAGACAGCTTCACGCAAGGCCCGCCACCTACTCTCAGTCGTATGAAGGATAACGAGGATTCCAGATGAGGAATTTCGGCAGCATGAAGACTGCACTTGCGGAAGCGGATGCGCAGGCGGTTTGCCTCGGCGCCGCTTTTGGCGGCCGTGTCGGTGTGACGTCGGTTCGCCGTCCTATCTCGGCAGGCGACGGCGCTCTCGTCTTGCGCCATGTTTGCGGAAGGGTGGCACCGGTTCGTTCCGGTGATCGTCCATCTGCCAATGACAATCTGGTCTATTTCGCCGGCCTTGCTCTGACAGGCTATTCCGACACTTCCTGCGCGCCTTCGGCCAATCTGCCGCGCTAAAACGAATAGGGTATCGAGTCAGTCATGTCGCTCACAACAGCTCTCAATAACGCGCAGGCAATATTCAACAATACCGGCACGCAGAGCAGCGTCGTGTCGAACAATATCGCCAATGCCAACAACACGAATTATTCGCGTCGTCAGGCGGTGGTGACGACCAACATGGCTGGAGCTCAAGTGGTGCAGATTGCCCGCAGCAGCGAACCGGCATTACAGAAGGCCTATCTCAGCTCGGCCTCGTCGGATTCGGCACAGCAGCTGCTGCTGAATGCCTACAGCAATCTTCAGTCGGCCACGCTCGGCGGCAACGACAACGAGATCGCGCCGGCGACCTATCTGTCGGCATTTCAGGATGCGATGCAGAATTACGCGGGATCGCCATCCAACGCGACGGCGGCGCAATCTGCGATCAATGCGGCTCAGAGCCTGGCGACATCGCTCAACAATGCCACCACGGCAGTGCAGAGCGCCCGTACCGACGCCGACAAGCAGATCAGCTCCGACGTCGATACGCTGAACAGCCTGCTGAAACAGTTCCAGACCGCCAACGACGCGGTGAAATCGGCAACGACCACGGCTGGCCCGACATCGAGCGCCCTTGCCGATGCAATGGACCAGCGCGATTCGATCCTGAACCAGATTTCGAAGATTGTCGGCGTGACAACCGTGACGCGCGGCAACAACGACATGGCGCTTTACACCACGAGCGGAACGACCCTCTTCGAGACCATTCCGCGCTCGGTGACGTTCCAGCCGACGAGCACCTACACGGCAGATACGACAGGCAACAGCGTTTACATCGATGGCGTTGCCCTGACTCCGGGCCAGGGTGCGAATACGACAGCACAAGGCACACTTCAGGCGGCACTTCAGATTCGCGATGATGTTGCGCCGACCTATCAGACGCAGCTCGACGAAATGGCTCGAGGGCTGGTTACGGTCTTTGCGGAAACGAACAGCGATTCTTCAAAACCGACTCTGCCTGGCCTGTTCACCTGGAGCGGTGGCACCGTTCCGGCCAGCGGTACGGCAGTCACGGGCTTGGCGGGCTCGATAACCGTTAATTCGAAATTAATCACGTCTCAAGGTGGTGACCCGACGTTGCTACGTGATGGTGGTATTAATAACGATAGTACCACTGGTGAAACCGGTTACACCAAGAATACCAGCGGCGATAGCGGATATTCCACGCAGCTTGATGGTTTCATCACTGCCATGAATACGAAGATGGCGTTCGATCCCGCCGCTGGCTCCGACACCAATGCCACGCTCATGGATTATTCGGCGAGCTCCATCGGTTGGCTCGAGGGCCAGCGCAGCACGGCAACGACGGCGGGGGAAAATACCTCTGCTGCTCTCTCGCGCTCCTCGAGCGCCTATTCGAATGCGACGGGCGTCAATCTCGATGAAGAACTGACGCTGATGATGGATATCGAACAGTCCTACAAGGCTGGAACGAAGATATTGAACGCAGTCAATGAAATGCTTCAATCGGTACTGGATATTGCGAGCTAAGCCATGAAACTTTCTTTCATTTCGAGCACGGCCATTCAGAACGCCATGCGTCAGACGATTCGTCAGGCGCAGAATGAGATGACGAGTGCTTCGACGGAGGCGACCACGGGCGTCTATGCCGACATCGGCGTGGCGCTTGGCAGCAGCACGTCGCTCAATGTGAATCTGACGCGGGAAGTGTCGCGCATCGATTCCATTCTCAGCAGCAATTCCATTGCGAACCAGCGTATGACAACGTCGCAAACCGCCTTGACCGGCATGGGCACGCAGGCGCAGAACCTGATGGACCAGCTTGTGGCGCTAAGCGGCAACACCGATGGCAGCAGCGTCGCCCTAGCGCAGCAGACTGCAAGCTCGACCCTGTCGAGCGTCATTGCGTCGGCCAATACGATGGTGAATGGCGAGTATCTCTTTGCCGGAACCAATACCGACGTCCAGCCGATGACGGATAATTCCTCGGCAACGAACGCGGATATTCAGGCGCAGCTTGCGACTTACATGGCAAATCAGTCACCGCCGGTAACTGCAGATACCATATCAGCCGACCAGATAACGGACTTCATCACCAATACCGTCGCACCGATGTTCACATCAGACAGCAGCTGGTCGAGCTGGTCGAGTGCGTCTGATCAGAATATGACGAGCCGTATCAATAATTCGGAAGTCATCGAAACCTCGACGAACTCGAATTCGTCCGGCATGCGATATCTGGCACTGGCGACCAGCGTGACCAATGCGCTGATGGGCACGCCGCCCGGCCTCAATCAAAGCGCGGTGAATGCCGTCGCACAGCAGGCCATCAGCTATACGCGCCAGTCGATCGACGGGTTGAACAGCCAGGCAAGTCAGCTCGGTCTCTCGCAGTCGCGACTGTCGGACGCAAATACGACGCTGAATGCCCAGAAGACTATTCTCAACACCAGTATCGGTGACTTGACCGGAGTCGATCCCTATGAGGCGTCGACCAAGGTCAACAGTCTCGAGACCCAGCTCGAAACGGCTTACACGATTGTTTCCAAGATCCAGCAGTTAAGCCTTGTAAATTACCTTTGATGATCAAAGGGAAGTAATGACCAGGAAGGATGCATGAATGTATCAGTTCTCATATGCGGAAGTCATGCAGGATGCAGTGGCCGACGCCAAGGAACGAGAACGACAAGTTCTGGACCGGTCGGTAGCCCTTCTCTCTGCGGCCCGTGATGCGGGGAAATACGGCCGTGAAGCGATCGAGGCTCTCTTCTATACGCGACGCCTATGGGTAAGCTTTGTCGAGGACCTCAAAAGCCCGGAGAACCAGCTCAACGTCGAGCTGCGCGCCAATCTGATTTCGATCGCCATCTGGATATTGAAGGAATGCGAACGGATCAGGCGGCGCCAGTCGGAAAACTATCAAGGCATCATCGATGTCACCACCATCATCAGGGATGGACTTAAATGAAAAGTACGCTTCGCATATCGCTTAAAGCCGGGGAAAAGATCTTTATCAACGGAGCCGTCCTGCGCGTCGATCGCAAGGTTGCTCTGGAATTCCTGAATGATGTGACATTCCTGCTCGAGAACCACGTGCTCCAGCCGGAGGACGCGACGACGCCCTTGCGTCAGCTCTATTTCATCGCGCAGATGATTCTCATCAATCCGGAAGGCAAGGAACAGTCGACGGCGATGTTCCGCAAGTCGATCGTCATGCTGCTGTCGTGCTTCCACAATGAGGAAGTGCTGGCCGAGCTGAAGCGCATCGACGGTCTCGTTGCCACCGGCCGCGCCTTCGATGCGCTGAAGGCGATCCGCGGTCTCTATCCGGTCGAAGACAATATTTTGAATAATCAGGAAATGCCGGCGGCGACGATCGAGCACATCCGTCGGGAGATTGCTCCATGGCAACGGTAGACGCCGTCAACAGCAGCACCAGCACTAGCAGCTCCACGCAGAATGCTGCTGCCGCATCGGCGAGCGCCAAC
Source organism: Rhizobium pantanalense (assembly GCF_030182525.1). NCBI lineage: Bacteria > Pseudomonadati > Pseudomonadota > Alphaproteobacteria > Hyphomicrobiales > Rhizobiaceae > Rhizobium > Rhizobium pantanalense. The sequence goes on along the minus strand of NZ_JAQJCH010000024.1, from coordinate 9,323 downwards.
CTGAATTATAACGACTTCCTGCAGCTTCTCATCGCGCAGATGCAGAATCAGGATCCGACCGACCCAATGGACGCCAGCCAGCAGATTTCTCAGCTGGCGAGCTTCTCCCAGGTCGAACAGCAGATCCAGACGAACTCGCATCTGGAAACGGTGTTACAGAACCAGTGGATCTCGCAGGCGTCCGACTATATCGGCAAGCAGATCATGAGCGCCGATGGTAAGACGACGGGCACGATCAAGGAAGTGACCGTCTACACGGACGGCATCATCGCCCAGACCGATGCCGGCGACAAGATCCTGATCCAGGCCGGCGTGACGATCGCTCCGGCGGGTACGACCATTGATCCGCCGGCCACGTCGAGCGATAGTAGCACCAGCAGCGATTCGTCGAGCACGGATTCGACCAGCAGCTCATGAGGAGCCGCTGAACCGGGAGTGGACAAGCCATGAATGAAGCCGATGCCTTGGATATTTTCCAGGCTGCGATCTGGACGGTACTTGTGGCTTCCGGACCGGCTGTCATCGCCGCGATGGTCGTCGGTTTGGTGATCGCCCTGATCCAGGCGCTGACCCAGGTGCAGGAGGCGACGTTGACCTTCGTGCCGAAGATCGTCGCTGTCATGGTCACGATCGGCATCTCGGCACCGTTCGTCGGCGCGCAGATTTCGATCTTCACCAATCTCGTCTTCTCCCGCATCCAATCAGGTTTCTAAGATAAATCCGAAGGCCATTTCGGCCTCCGGATCGCGCGCATCGATGGCAACGGCCATGCTCGCGCAAGCTTCGACCGTTAGAGGTCGGTTCCAATAGGGCAGGCGGGTCACCCGTTTGCCACCTCTCATGAAGAGACGGAACCGGTCGATGGCACAACCACCCGCAATAGCACTTCCCAAAGCCAATCCCAGCATACGCGATATCGGGTTTGCCCTCGGTATCATGGTCATCCTGTGCGTGCTGTTCCTGCCGATCCCGCCGTTTCTGATCGACCTTGGACTGGCTTTCTCGATCGCTTTCTCCGTGCTGATCCTCATGGTGGCGCTCTGGATCAAGAAGCCGCTGGAATTCTCGTCCTTCCCGACGATCCTGCTGATCGCGACGATGACGCGTCTGGCGCTGAACATCGCGACCACCCGCGTCATCCTTTCGCACGGTTATGAAGGGCATGATGCCGCCGGCGGCGTCATTGCCGGCTTTTCCAGCCTGGTCATGTCCGGCGATTTCGTCATCGGTCTGATCGTCTTCCTGATCCTCATCACCATCAATTTCATCGTCATCACCAAGGGTGCGACGCGTATCGCCGAAGTGGGCGCCCGCTTCACTCTCGATGCCATCCCCGGCAAGCAGATGGCGATCGACGCCGATCTTTCCGCCGGCCTCATCGACGAGAAGGAAGCGCAGCGCCGCCGCCGCGAACTGGAAGAGGAAAGCTCCTTCTTCGGCGCGATGGACGGTGCCTCCAAGTTCGTACGCGGTGACGCGGTTGCCGGCCTCCTCATTACCTGCATCAACGTCTTCGGCGGCATCATTATCGGCTATTTCCGTCATGGCATGCCGATCGGCCAGGCTGCCGACGTTTTCGTGAAGCTCTCCGTCGGCGACGGTCTGGTTTCGCAGATGCCGGCGCTCATCGTCTCTCTCGCTGCCGGCCTTCTCGTTTCGCGCGGCGGCACCTCCGGCTCTACCGACCAGGCCGTCGTCAATCAGCTGAGCGGCTATCCGCGCGCGCTCGCCGTCTCGGCGGTTCTCATGGGTATCCTGGCCATCATGCCTGGCATGCCCTTCCTTCCCTTCGTTTTCCTTGGCGGCCTGATGGCCGCCGGCGCCTGGTTCATTCCGCGCCAGATCGAAGCCGAGAACAAGCTTCGTCGCGATGCTGAAGAGCAGAAGGTGATGCAGACGAAGGAAATGGAAAAGGATTCGGTCAAATCGGTTCTGAAGACTGCCGAAATCGAACTGGCGCTCGGCAAGATCGTCTCCACCCGCCTGCTCGGCGCTCACCAGGAGCTCGCCTTCCGCGTCGGCAAGATGCGTAAGAAGTTCGCGACGCAATACGGCTTCGTCGTACCGGAGATCAAGGTGATCGACGACATGGCGATTGCCGACAAGTCGTATCAGATCCGCATCCACGGCACGACGATCGCCTCCAACATGCTGCGTGTCGGCGAAGTGCTTGTCGTCACCGGTTCCGGCCGCAAGCCGACCGTTCCGGGCGACGAGATTCGCGAACCCGCTTTCGGCATGCCCGCCGTCTCCGTTCTCGAAGCCTTTACCGAAGATCTGAAGCGCGAGGGTTTCCAGCCGATCGACAACGTCTCTGTCGTGCTCACCCATATGAGCGAAGTCATCCGCAACAACCTGCCGGCATTGCTGTCCTACAAGGACGTCAAGATCCTGATCGAACGTCTCGATCCGGAATACAAGAAGCTCGCCGACGAAATCTGCTCATCGCACATGTCCTATTCCGGTCTGCAGGCCGTGCTGAAGCTGTTGCTCGCCGAACGCGTCTCGATCCGCAACCTGCACCTCATTCTCGAAGCGGTCGCCGAACTCGCGCCGCATGTGCGCAAGACCGAGCAGATCGTTGAGCACGTGCGCGTACGCATGGCGCAGCAACTCTGCGGCGATCTGGCCGATAACGGCGTGCTGCGCGTCCTCAGACTCGGCAGCAAATGGGATCTGATTTTCCACCAGGCGCTGAAGCGCGACCAGAAGGGCGAAATCGTCGAATTCGATATCGACCCGCGCAGCTTGGAAGAGTTCAGCGAGCAGGCCGGCAAAGTTATCCGTGAATACATGGACCGGGGCATGCCCTTCGTTCTTGTCACGTCGCCGGAAACGCGCTCCTATGTACGCATGATCATCGAACGCCTGTTCGCGACGCTTCCGGTCCTGTCGCATGTGGAATTGGCCAAGGGGATCGAGATCAAGATTCTAGGTTCGATTTCATGATATCAGATCCCCAGGGGACCATTCTGGCGCTGTTCGTCGCCTTCTGCCGCATCGGCGGCTGCATGATGGTCCTCCCGGGATTTTCCTCCGGCCGCGTTCCTCCGCAGATCAGGCTGCTTCTCTCCGCAGCACTGACGATGGCGATCTTGCCGTTGCTCTGGAACACGATCTATCCGCAGGTGTCGAAGGGCGATGCGAACTATATCGGCCTCATCTTTACCGAAACCGTCATCGGATTGATGTATGGGATGATGGCCAGGATTTATACGCTGGGCCTGCAATTCACCGGCACGGTCATATCGATGATGATCGGCTTCAACGCGCCCGGCGGCGCCGACATCATCGAGGAATCGAACGAAACATCGCTCACCAGCCTCGTCAGCTTTTGCGGGCTGATGATTCTCTTCATTATGGATTTTCACCATTATGTTTTGCAGGCGCTGGTCGATTCCTATTCGGTCATCCCCTTCGGTGGCCATATTGAGCCGCGCGCCGCGCTGATCTCGATTACGGATACGCTGGAGACGACTTTTTTCATCATGCTGCGGCTGGCAAGCCCCTTCGTGCTCTACGGCCTGATGTTCCAGATTTCGATCGGCTTCATCAACAAGCTGGCACCGCAGATCCCGATTTATTTCATTTCCACGCCGTATCTGCTGATGGGAGGGCTGTTCATGCTCTATCTCAGCATCGCGGCCCTGGTCAGTCAGTTTTCCAGTGCGTTCCTCACCGTCTTCAACGGACATTAGCCCGTAGGCGGACAGATGACGAAGCCCGATTCGGGCAGAGCCGGCGAAAGCAGCCGGCGGGTAGGTGGACGATGGCGGAGAAAAGCCGCTCCGAAAAACTGAAGCGCCTGGTCGCGGTGCAGCGCCATCTGGAACGGATGGCGGAAAACGAGCTTGCCGATACGACCCGGCAGCGAGCCGAAGTGACGGAAGCGATGGAGCGGGTCATGGTTGCCATCGGTTCGGTCGATCCCGTGCACATGGCATTCTCGATCCATTACGCCGAACGTTACGGCCGCCTGATGATCCGCGATCAGCAGCTGGAAAGCATCCAGACGCTCATTCAAATGAAAGTCCAGCAGGAGCGCACCAAGGCCGACAGGCTGGAAGAACACATGAAGGATGCGCGCGAGCTCGAATTGCGAGAATCGGACGACAATGCCGTCTACGATATCATCGATCAGCGTTTCGCCGGCGCAACGCCAGCCTCCAGCAAGGTTCAAAAATAATAATCATCGCGATCATGGAGCAGGATTCGCAGCGTTGGGTTGCCGACCTGCTCTGACAGTTTGATTCGACATGTCCTGGGATGGGCGCTGAGCCGCGCATTTTCAGGATATGCGAGAGCAGAAGGAGACGTGACGTGGCTATTTCGCCTCCGAGTGATTTGGTCCTCGATGTCGTCAAGGCGGCAAATCCCGCCGATGTCGAGGCCGCGCAGGCCAAGCTCGCTGCCAATCGGGCCGCTTTCGCCGCCACCAGCCTGGCCGAAAACGGTAATGGTTTCGGCGCGACGGTGGATGCGATGAACAGCGCCGCCACCCAGGCCGGCCTCGCCAACGCCAATACGCATGTGGCCGGGACCAAGGTCCCGCAGGCCTATCGCAAGTTCGAGTCCATGGTGCTGCAGAACTTCGTGAAGAACATGCTGCCGAGCAGCGAGACGCTCTACGGCAAGGGTTCCGCCGGCGAAATCTGGAAGGGCATGATGGCCGAGCAGTTGGGCGACACGATCTCCAAGAACGGCGGCGTGGGCATCGCCGAGAAGATGTACAGGGAGCAGGTCGACAAGATGCGCAATACCGGCGCCATCCACTCCGCGACCGATGAGAATGACAAGAAGATGGCGCTCAGTGCTATTACCGATTTTCAGCGCAAGACGCTGGCCGCCGCCGATGCCGATAACGACGGCAACAACAGCATCACCAACCAGAATTCGTTGACGTCCCAGAAAGCATGAGCGAGGAAACAAACATGGAAATGATGTCGCAGGACTATCGGATCAAGTCTGTCCTTGGCCGCCTGGAGATGATTATCGACAATGAGAACAACCGGATTGGCACCGACCCGGAATTCGATCTCAAAGTATCGAATGCCCACAAGAGCCGCTGCCTTTACGAATTGTCGATGCTGTTTCGCGATACCGATCCGGCCGATCTCGCCGCCGCCCATATCGAGCAGCTGCATGATTTGAAGAAGAAGCTGGTTCTGAACGCCCGCCGCGTCGAGGCTCATCTTGAGGCCGTGCGCGCCGTCGCCGAGATTTTGAAGAATGCCGTGCAGAATGCCGATGCGGACGGCACCTATTCGCAGGAGCAATTCCGCGTCCGTGAGGCCGGATGATCAAGCTCGTTATCACCGGCCTGTGGGTCTGCGCCGTAACATTGGGCTCGGTCTATTTTTCGGTGCAGGTGGCGACGGCGCCCGCGATCAGTCCTGATGACGCCAAGAAGGCGCAGCAGGAGCTCGTCAAGGGCGAGTCGATCAACGTTCCCGTTATCGCCAACGGCCAGGTGACCGGCTATTTCCTGACGCGCATTTCCTTCATGATGGAAAAGGACAAGGCGAATGCGTTTCAGATACCTCTGCCGGAGCTGACGACCGATGAGCTCTTTTCGCTGCTGATTGGCAATAAGACGATCGATATTTCGCATGCGCAGAATTTCGACGTTGCCGCCTTCCGCGCCGATCTGAAGAAGCGGATGAACGAGCGGCTCGGCGGCGATTACGTCGCCGACGTGCTGATCGAACAGCTTGACTATCTCTCCAAGGAAGAAACCCACGGTGGGGAAAGCGTGGGCAAGAGAACGGTCAAGCCTGTCAAGATCGTGCAGGATGCGGCCAAGGACAAGGTGCCGGTCGAGTGATGTCTCCCGGCCGGAAGATGCCGATTCACGTCAGAATGTAAGCAATATCTTACATTCTGCAGATATGCTTAACAGATCCCTGCTGACATCCGGCAAATCCAACCTTCCTTCCTAACGGAAAGTTGGATTTGTCTTGTTATAAACTCCTACAAGCCATGCCTGCCAGTCGCCGCACCGATGAACGGTGAGGGGCATGGGCTTTATGCGTACCGGCATCATGCGCGTTAGCGATGCCGGGCAGGAGGGTGTTGGATTGAACCAGGTAGCCGATTTTGCCGTCGTCGCGTCGCGCCGCATGATCTTCGATCTGCCGGTGTGCGATCTGGGCTGGGATGACGCGCTGACGTTCGTCAACGAGCTTGCGTCCCTGCCGGTCGGACAGACCTCGATCTCCTTCGTCAACGCTCATAACATGCTGGTCATGCTGCGCGATGACAGCTACCGCAATGTCCTTGAGCATAATCTGGTTCTTCCCGACGGCGTCGGCCTCGACATCGCATCGCGCGTCGCTCATGGCGAACCTTTCCCAGCCAATCTGAACGGCACGGATTTCGTGCCCGCGCTGCTGACATTCATGGAGCGGCCGAGGCGGATCGGTCTCTTGGGCGGCAAGCGCTCCGTCGTCGAGAAGGCAGCGGAGAAGTTTCGCCAGCACGCCCCGTGGCACCAGTTTATCGTCGTATCGGACGGTTTCTTCGATCCGGCGCGGAGTAACGCCGTGACCGCGGAAATCAGCCGCCAGAAGATCGATATCCTGATCGTCGGAATGGGCACGCCGCTGCAGGAAAAATGGGTTGCCGAACATGTCGGGCCGCAGCATGCACGCCTCGTCCTGACCGTCGGCGCCCTGTTCGATTTCATTTCCGAAACGGTGCCGCGGGCGCCGAGGCTCGTGCGCGCGATGCGCAGCGAGTGGCTGTTCCGTCTGGTATTGGAGCCGAACAGGCTCTGGCGGCGTTACATGCTGGGCATACCGCTATTCTTCTATCAGGTTGTCAGGCATCAGTTCGGTCGCAAGGAGCGCGTCCTTCGCGCAGAGCCGCATCCTTTGCCGCAGCGGCGCATTGCTCCGCCGAATAAATTAGCAAGCTAGTATTTGCGGACTTGGCGTTAACTCTTTCTTTGGCATGAAATTTTAGAGTGGGTTAACCATTTGCATTGGTCTCGGACCATGTGCGCGAGATAACCCGCCATGTTTGAAAGCAAAGCCAGGACCGGATTCCACCCCGACGATGCGGAAACCCAAAAGGTTTCGCGGCGATCCGTCCGGCATATCTCCCCTTACGATGAAGATGATGGCTTGGGGAGCGCGGTGAACTTACGCGCTGCCAACTCCGATGACCCGCGCGATGCGGAACTGCGCGCCATCCTGCGCAGACGGTTGAATGGCGATCCCTATCCGGTGTCCGGTCGACGAAGATCACCGGAGGTCGGAACGGCTGCCGAGCAGACGGAAGATATCTCGTACGCCTACCGCCCGGAGCGCCGCGAGATATCCGAGCTGGCATCGGAGCCTACGCCCGATTTACTGGAATTTGTGCCAGATCTGCTTGAAGGCATAGAGGAGCTTCCGCGGCAGGCCGTCCCCGCTCCGGTTGTCGTTGAACAGGTATCCCGGGCCGGACGCTGGTCCCTCAGCTTTGGTGCTGTCTGTTTCATTGCCGCGACCGCGCTGATGGGAGCGGCTATTCCCACCCTGCTTGCCCCGCCGCCGCTCTATGTGTCGCAGGCTGTTCTGCATGCTGAGGGCGAAGGTCGCGGGCGTCAGGCCCTGCTGGATGTCGCGGCGACGCGTCTCGTCGCTCCATCCGTATTGTCCGACATTGTCGCCAGGATGAAGCTTGACCGCGATCCGGAATTTACCGGCAGTCGCGCAGGCGCTCTCGGCATTGCCGTCGAACTGCTTTCCGGCAGCGGCAACGCGTCCGACGCGCCGTCACGCGCGCAGGCAACGCTGCGCAAAGACATTGCCGTCGATATCGATAATCAGACGGGTCTGCTGCGCCTGAGCGTTACGTCGGGCGATCCTGCCAGATCGGCCGATATTGCCAACCGGCTTGTTATCGCTTCCCTTTATGATCCCGCTGTTGCAAAGGCCGCCGGTACGTCGCTTGGGGCCGAAACGGCGGCTGATCGCAGCCGAAAGGAGCTCGATCGCGCCTCCGCCGCCCTTGCCGAATTCAAGGCGCGCTATGGCGAAGACAGGATTGCTGCGGCGGAAGCGCTCCGGCAGCAACGTCAGCAGCTGGATGTGCAGATAAAGGCAGCCGATCTGGCGGTACGCACCGCCAAGGCCCGTCTCGCGGCCGTCAAATCGGCGACGCCGGCATCGGTGCTGACCGGTGCATTGTCAGGCGATCTTTCGTCGCCGGGACTTGACGATCTGCGCAGCCGCTACAACGCCGCCAAATCACAGCTGACCCAGCTCTCGGTGCAGCTCGGCCCGCGCCATCCTCGCCTGCTTGCACAGCAGGTCACCGTCGATGATCTTGCTGCCAATATGCGCAGCCAGCTGCAACGTCTGGCCGTCAGCAGCGAAGCGGACGTGAAAGCGGCTCTTGAGAAACAGGCCTCTCTCTCTTCGCAAATGATTGCCGCCAGCCAGGCGGGGAGCGATATCGATCTCGGCCGTCTCGCACAGCTGCAGGATGCCGTCGCGACAGCGCAGAGCCGTTATGAGACGGACCAGCAGAATGCCGCCATGACGGTGTCGGAAGCCAAGCCGCCGCTGACGGTATTGTCCCAGGCGGTCGCTTCCGCCGCGCCGCTGGATGATCATCTGGCGAGCAATCAGGCTGCCGGCTTCTTTGCGGGGCTTGGCCTGGCACTTTGCGTCATATTCCTGCGCAAGTGGCTGGCTGGCGCGGAACTGGCAGAAGACCAAGGGGACGAGGAGAGCATCATGCCGATGGCTCACGCTTTGCATCATGACGATGATATGGAGCTCCCATCATTGCCGGCGATCGCGCGGGAGCCATCGGCTGCTCTTGTTTCCGATGGTGCAGATCAGCTCGATATGGCGGACGAGTGGGTCCGCATCCAGCAGGAACTTGCATCCCTGCGTGCCAAAGTCGAAACCTACGCGGTGCGCCGGCATCAGGATCGCGGCTGAGCGCTGCATCGTTTTCCCTTGCAATTACCGCTTTCAGACACCATAGGGCGTTGGCAGGCAACTCCCTCGGGCGGATGGCCTGTAGATTGCCAGCGAATTCATGATCGGGAGACGAGCGTGACGACAGTGATCGACGGGAAACAAGCGGCGGCTTCGGTGATCGAGGCTGTGAAGGCTGCGGCGGCGGGACTTGAAGCTGAGGCCGGTGTGAAGGCCGGTCTTGCGGTCATCATCGTCGGTGACGATCCGGCCAGCCACGCCTATGTGAACTCCAAGAGCAAGATGGCCAAGGAATGCGGCTTCAAGTCGGTCCAGCACACGCTGCCGGCGGAGACGACGCAGGAAGAGCTGGCAAGGCTGGTTTCCTCCCTGAATGACGATGCCTCC
>NZ_JAQJCH010000023.1:0-31726 GCF_030182525.1 Rhizobium pantanalense | reverse complement strand
CTCCGTTGGCCTGTCCCGGCGACAGCTCGAACGTCTGTTCATGGAAGAAATGAAGGCCCCACCAGGGGCCGTCTACACGCGCATTCGCATGGAGCGCGCTAGGCAGTTGGTTCTTCAGACAGAGGCTCCGCTGATCGAAATTGCGCTTGAAGTGGGGTTTGACAGTGCATCTCACTTCGCCAGACTGTTCCGGAAGACGTTTGGGCAATCTCCAACACAACTACGCCATGCAGCGCCAAAAATGCTAAGGTCTGTCTGATCTGAATTCGCAACTCACGGGGCTCCATCACCGCTCGAGCCGTCCGCGTGCCCTCCGTCCCCCCGCCCTCTGTAGGCTTTGGCGCGCGTGATTCAAGAACCATCAAACCCAATGACCGATCGCTGCCATAATCGAAGCTAATGGGGATTACCCCTGCGCGACCTCCACGGAGCATTTCCAATCTGTCATCGAAGACATCGTCAATGGTTAACCAGTGAGGAACAACATCAAATGCCTTCGACAGGCAATCGAATGCATGTGATCGACGCCTGAAACCCGCCGGCAATATGATGACGGGTGCCATTCGAACCGAAGGATCTGGGAAGAACTTCCTGGACCGCCGGACAGGATATGCTTCGACAGCCAGGGCACCATCTGGCACGCGGATGTCCCCAATCTGGCGGATGCGGCCAATTGCCGATGACCGCATCGATGGACTCGTCCGCAAGCTCACTGATAAGGTCGTCTGTATGTGGGACGCATCGACGCCGACATTGGATGCCATGCGTGTAATTTTCCCGACTAGCTGAGGCAGAACCACCGCTCAGAGGCAATTGTCTGCGATGATGCGGAAGTTTCGCGTCGCATTGTCCGGGGCGAAGGTGGCGTGAGGCGACAGGTGCGCGTCGACATGTTAACCTCGTGCTGGCCTTGAAGACACCTCTTTGCGCTCGGGCGTATCCCAGGACAACTGTCAGGTATTTTGCTGATCAGTATCGCAAGCCGTGGAGTCTGGTAGCATCCAGCAACTCAGTCCTCCGACAACGAGAATAATCGCCAAGGCATAGATACCCGCACTTGTTGTTCCAGTGAACGTTGTCAGCCAGCCCACCAGTAATGGCCCGATGAACCCTCCGAGATTTCCAAGCCCATTGATGATGCCTCGCGCTCCACCTGCAACACCACGCGGGAAAATGATAGCCGGCATTGACCAATATGGCCCCGAGTTGGCTTTCGAAAGAAATCCTGTAATCACGATCAATGTGAACGAAATCCATTTGAGATCCGGTATCAGCGCCGCCAGTCCAAAAGCTATTCCAAATCCAGCCAGGGCTATGGCGCACCAGCCTCGACGGTTGCCCTTTCGGTCTGACAAAGCGCCAAATAAGTAAAGTCCGATAACAGCCGCGGTCAGTGGTGGAACACTCAGCCATCCCACAGAACTTAGACTGGTCTTCATCAGCTCTTTCAACAGCGTCGGCAGCCATATGAGATAACCATATGATCCGGTTAGGAAGCAGCAAAATATAAAGGACATGATCCATAGGTTCTTGTCGCGCAGAAGTTGCCGGTAAGTGCCCTTGCTCGAACCATCGGCCTTCAGAAAATTGGCTTCCTTCGCCGCACGATCCTGAGCAAGGGCCTCCTGAAGACAATCACGCTCTTCGCTCGAGAGCCATTCCGCATCAGCTGGATCATCGCTGGTCAACGGCCACCAGATCAAGAGCAGGGCAAGTGAGACTACGCCCTCGAAGAAAAACAAGGCTCGCCATCCATATGCATCGACGATGAAGCCAGAAATGGGGTTCGTCAATACGGCGGATAGGGGAAGACTGATCAAGAAAAGAGCATTGGCTTTACCAATCTCGCTGCGCGGAAACCACTTTCCAACGACGACCAGAATTGCCGGATATACCCCGCCTTCTGCAACACCGAGCAGAAACCGCATTGCATAAAGCTGCCAATTGTTTTGCACAAAGCCTGTTAGGAACGATATCACGCCCCAAGCCAATATGGTGACCGCAATGAATTTCTTGGCGCTTCGATGTTCAGCGATATGGCCGCCTGGGATTTGCAATACCAGATAGCCCCAAAAGAAAATGCCAGCGGCTAGACCGGCGCTTGTGCTCGAAATGCCGAGTTCCTTGTTCATGCCCGAAGCCATCGCAAAACCGATGTTGACCCGGTCCATGTAAGCTATGATATAAATGATGACGCATGGGGGCAGGATCCTGAACCAGCGCGCACGAGGGAGCGCCTTGGATACGGATGCAATAGGCTGCGTAGTGGACATGTCATTGCTCCCGGATGAGGATGACACGCCGATTTAGTAGAGCCTGTGACCAGGCCCATCGTTTGAAATTACGCATTGATGATTCCTCCCTTACGAAATTCTGGCGTGGTGATTGTCTATTTGCTCAGCCTGTCTCAACAAAGCTTTGCAGTACGCTGGGCAGAACGCCTCCGCCTCTTAGGTCTGCTGCTTCCTCCTCCGTTTCGATGCGGCAAAGAAGATCGAGCTCGACAAGCAGCTCCCCGTTACGATAAAATAGCGCCGAAACTTGACCGCCCGGCCGCAGGTCCTTGAGACCTTTGAAATCGATGGTCTCGAATCCGTCGAGACCAAGCGACGCGGCGCCGGCCCCCTCTGGAAACTGCAAGGGCAATACGCCCAGGGCGACAAGGTTCGACCTGTGAATACGTTCGAACCCTTCTGCAATGACCGCCGAAATCCCGAGGATGCGCGTGCCCTTTGCCGCCCAGTCCCGCGCAGACCCCGCGCCGTAATCCCGGCCGGCGATAATCACCATAGGGGTCCCGCAGGCTCTCAGGGTGTCGGCTGCATCATGAATCGTCACAAGCTTGCCGTCGGGAGACAGTCTCGTGAATCCACCCTCTTCACCCCCTGCTAAGCGATTGCGAAGCCTTGGATTTGCGAAGGTGCCGCGCGCCATGACATCATGGTTCACGCGTCGCGCGCTATACGACTGCAGATCATCTGCCGATACGCCCTGTGCAACGAGCCATTTCCCGGCTTCGTATTGCGGTAAGATGCGGGACACCGGTGAAATATGGTCAGTGGTGACGTTATCCCCGAGCAAGGCAAGTATTCTTGCGCCCAAGATGTCTTGCTTGATTAGGGGCGCTGCCACCGGTCCGTTCGCAAATGGCGGCCGGCGTATGAATTGGCTTTCAGGCTCCCAGTGATAGATTGGTGCCGTCGGAGCTTCTACCGAGGTCCAAGCCTTCTCTCCGTCAAAGACATCTTTTGCGCTCGCTGTATAGACGTCGGGTGACAGGCAAGCGGCAGCAGCTGCGACGGCCTCGTCGCTCGGCCATATGTCCGCAAGCATGACCCGACGCCCTTCGCGATCTGTTCCGAGTGGCTCACTCGAAAGGTCTTGGCGCATGTTGCCTGCGATTGCGTAGGCGACGACCAGCGGTGGCGATGCCAAATACGACGATTGACACAACGGATGGACTCGGCCTTCGAAATTGCGATTGCCGGAGAGGATGGCCGCTACCGACAATCCCTTTCGACGTATAGTAGCCTCAATGTCCGGTGATAGCGGCCCGGAGTTGCCCATGCAGGTCATACAGCCATAGCCGACTAAATCAAATCCGACTGCGGCTAGATCGTCGAGCAATCCCAGCTCCCGCAGATATTCGCTTGTGGCTTGCGAGCCCGGGGATAGGGATGTTTTGACCCACGCTGGCGGCTTCAAGCCTCGTTGTCGCGCCGCTCGGGCCAACAAGCCTGCACGCAGCATGGCATCCGTATTGGCGGTGTTTGTACAGCTGGTGATCGCAGCGATCGCAATATCGCCGTTGCGAATGAACCCGTCTGGATCATAATCGCCCGATCCCTGAGGGAGCGAGGATGGCACCGCCGACAACCCCATTGTCTGGTTCGGGCGCGATGGTCCCGCAACGCTTGGCTCGACGGTCGCGAGATCAAAGTCGACCGTCTGATCGAAACGGCGTCTCGTTTCGCTTTGGCGGAGACCCTGTGCCCGGGAATAGGCATCGACCAGTTGGATATGCTCCGCACTTCGAGCCGTAAGCCGCAGATACGCCAAAACCTCATCGTCGATCGGAAAGAAACCCATGGTGGCGCCGTATTCGGGGGCCATATTGGCGATGGTAGCGCGATCGGAAAGACGCAGGCTACGGAGCCCAGGACCATGAAATTCGACAATCTTTTCGACGACCCCAAGCTTTCGAAGAAAGGCTGTCAACGCTAACGCCAAGTCGGTAGCGGTGCTCCCAGGGGGGAGACGATTGAGCAGTCGAACACCGACTACTTTGGGGATTCTCAATGCGACCGACCGTCCCAGCATTGCCGACAGCGCTTCGATGCCGCCGACTCCCCACCCCAAAACGCCAAGCGCATTTACCATCGTGCTGTGACTGTCGGTACCAAGCATGGTGTCGGGACGCGCAATCCCGTTAATCACGCTGACGACATTTGCAAGCACTTCGAGATTTATCTGATGGCAAATACCGCGTCCGGGTGGAACCACGCGAAGCGCATGGAAGGCCTGCTGCGCCCACCGCAGGAACCGATATCGCTCGCGGTTCCGCTTGAACTCGATAGCAAGATTTTCCGCTAGCGCGTTGGACGTGCCGAAGTGATCGACCTCAACCGAATGATCCACAACCAGATCAACCGGGATCAGAGGTTCGACTGACCTGGGATCCGGCGCCGCATCTCTTAGTGCTGCCAGGTCGGCTAGAACAGGTATGCCCGAGCTATCCTGCATGAGAATGCGCGACGGGCGAAAATGGATGGTTCGTGAGCGATCCTTTTTGCTGATCGCCGCCGCCAGATCCAACTCGCCGTGGCGCAGTGCGTCTTCGGCGAGAATCATAAGGCTTACGGGCAGATCGTGAAAGCAACCTATCCCGTCTTGCTCAGCCTTGGACAAAGACACAAACGACGGCCCGCCATCAGCAAGAGAGACTGCGAACTGCTTCGATGACAAGCTCACACCGGACATCCTTTCGAACGAAGCAGATTGTTAAACCGTTCGGGATCGGTAGTGCCCGCTGCATTTGCGGCGCGGATTTCTTCCTCACGCTTGGCATGCGCTTTCGCACGAGGAAGCAGGGTTTCAGCGTCCGCAGCTGGCACCGCCAGCACGCCGTCAGCATCGCAGATGATAAGGTCGCCTGGCGAAACCGCCATTCCGCCGCACGCGATCGGAACATTGACTTCGCCTGGACCGTCCTTGCTAGGACCCCTGTGAGTGTGGCCGCGGGCATAACAGGCGATACCCCCTTCCGCCCATTCGGCAAGATCGCGCACAGCGCCGTCTACGACGAAGGCAGCAACCCCCTTTTTCATGGCAGACGTCCTGACGAGACCGCCGATCAGAGCTTGGCTGACGTCGCCACCGCCATCGATGACGATCACATCGCCAGGCTGTGCCATCGCAATGGCTTGGTGGATCATCAGGTTGTCTCCCGGCCTCACCCGGACAGTGATGGCGGGCCCGGCCACGATCAGGGACAGATCTGCATGATATAATTGCAGACCGACGGCGCCTACGGTGCGGCCCATGCTGTCGCTTGCGTGAGCGGCCGGAACCCCTTTGAAGGCGGCGACCAAGGCCGGGGCCAGCGTCGTGACCCGTGGATTGACTTTGTAGCCCGGCGGCCACGGTTTAGCTTCAGTCATCGGAAGGCCCTCTTCAATGCACCAGGATTTAAGCATGCCACCTCGTCGAACGGTCGGCCGTGGATGATTGCTAATGCGTGCTGCGCCGCTAACTGAGCGGTGGCCGCGAGGGCAGCATCCGTCGAGCCACCCATGTGGGCCGTGAGGACGGTATCGGGGCGGCTGCAAAGCGGGTGAGACGCCGGAAGCGGCTCAAACGCAAAGGTGTCGAGACCCACACCGAATAGGTGACCGCTTTCCAGTCCGGCGACCAGCGCATCTTCGTCGATCAATCCACCGCGAGACGTGTTCACGATCACCGCGCCCTGTGGAAGTGCGGCGATCTCCGTGGTGCCGATCAGATGACGAGTTTCTTCGTTGAGCGGAATATGAAGCGACAAGAACTGACTGCGGCGTAATAGGTGCTCGAGGCTATCGACAATTTCGACCGATAGACCGGGCTCTGTCTTTGCGAGCGGATCGAAAGCAATCACCCGCATGCCAAACCCGAGCGCTGCTCGAGCCACCGCTTTGCCAATGCCACCAAAACCAATCAGGCCGAGGGTCTTAGCTCCCAATTGAAGCCCGCTGCCACTACGATCCCACTTACCAGCCCGGATCGCAGCGTTTTGAACCGTCACTCGTCTGGCAGCAGCCAGCATCAGCGCCATCGTCAGTTCGGCTACCGACTGCCCGTTGGCCGCTGGCGCGATCAGGACAGGAACTCCGCGTTCAGTGGCCATCGCCACATCAACGTTGTCGAAGCCAACCCCATGGCGCGAGATGACTTTGAGAGCCGATCCGGCGGCGGCGAACGCTTCTTTATCGAAAGGCAGTGTGCGGGAAATTACGCCATCTACGTCCTCTCGCCTGAGATGCTGAAGCATTTCGTCGGTCCCGCCCTGCATGCTGGTAAAGATCACTCGGCAACCTTCGGCACGAAGGACATCCAAGCCCGCGTCCGCGAGGGTGGGTGCGGTGACTAAGATCGTTGCCGACATGGCTCAATCCTTCTTTTGTTTCTTCAAAATGACCATTGCCCAGGACTATGTTCACCGTCTAGTTTCTAATTTTCACCTTTCGGAAACTTTTAGGAAACTTTCTAAATGGACATCCGCGATCTCGCCTACTTCGAAGCAATAGCCAGGCTGAAGAGCCTCACGAGAGCCGCCGCCGAGGTTGGACGTACTAAACCAGCGCTCAGCAAGTGTATCCGCCGCCTCGAAGATCGCGTGGAAGGGGCATTGTTCGAGAGGCGCGGCAGGCGCCTGGTTTTGACGGAGGCGGGGGAGACGCTCCTGTCTCATGCCGTCAGGATGCGCGCCTCTATGGCCGATGCTCTGAGGGAGGTGGGCGAGGTGGCAGGTGGCCAGAAAGGGCATGTCAGGCTCGGAGTCGGCACCTCGATCGCTGAAACCCTTTTACCTGTAATCGCGGAATGGCATCGCTCCGAGTCCGACAGGACCACCCTAAAACTCCAAACCGGTTTAAATGACTTGCTCAGCAGAGAGCTCATCGACGATCACTTGGATGGGATTATTACCATCGCTCCAGGGGGTGATCAGTCGAACCTCGTCTGCGAAGACTGGGGGGAAGATGATGTCGTCGTCGTCGCGCGAAAAGGACATCCGCTCGCTGCGCGCGGGCTAGCATCAATTAACGAGTTGGCTCGATACCAATGGGTATTGGCCGCGCGCTCTGTTGCGAGCCGAGACTGGCTGGAAGATGTTTTTATTGCGGGGGGATTTGGCCCACCAAAGGTGCAGGTGGAGGTCGGGTCGGCTCAACTGGTGGCCGCCTTCCTTGAAGGCACTGACTTACTTGGCTTTGTACCACGTCGGATTTTAAAGGGAGATAAAAGCGCAGGTATTATCGAAATTCCAAGCAAAGACATCCAAATGCATCGAAGCTTGGCATTCATGACCCGCAGCGGCGGTTATGTCCCGTCTGCTTTGGTCAGGCTTGCCCGTCAACTCAAGGCAGTAGTAGCAGC
This sequence comes from Rhizobium pantanalense, assembly GCF_030182525.1. Classification (NCBI taxonomy): domain Bacteria; kingdom Pseudomonadati; phylum Pseudomonadota; class Alphaproteobacteria; order Hyphomicrobiales; family Rhizobiaceae; genus Rhizobium; species Rhizobium pantanalense. The sequence goes on along the minus strand of NZ_JAQJCH010000023.1, from coordinate 24,094 downwards.
TGAAGGGAACGTTATGTGAGCCGCAAAGACAATTGAGAAGCATTGGACCAGCCGATTAGGAGGCGTCGCGCTGTCGTACCATCGTGATAGCTGGGATCGGACGCAGCGATCGTTGTCGAAATCAATGATGTGCTGCGCTCGAATAAAATTCCTGGATGCTGGCGTCGACAGCTCGGCGATTTCGCGATGGCTGGACCATGACGCTCCACTTGGGGGTACCTTCATGCACATCTCGCGACAAGGAGGTGGCCCCAGCGAAGGTAGATGCATTGAACGAGCAAACCTTCCGCCTATCTAAATCTGACGATAAGCTGCTGTCTCTTCTCGAAGCACTGTAGCAGTCTAACGCTGCAATTCTCCTGCGGCACAATTGCATCCGCCCTCCAGACGCTTGATATCGGCACCTTCGCGCCAATCGGACATCGAAGTGCAAACCTCAGCTTGCGTCAAACCGCAGGCGGGAGCCTCGGATGTTCTCCTGATTGCTGTTCGCCCACATCACGAGAGCCATCACCGGCCCGAGAAGCGTCCGCCCGACCTCCGTCAATTCATAATCCACGCGCGGCGGAATAGTGGGGAACAATGTCCGCTTCACCAACCCGTCGCGTTCCAGTCCGCGCAAGGTGATCGTTAGCATCCGCTGCGAGATGCCGTCGATCCGACGCCTCAGCTCATTGAACCGAACTGGTCCATCTTTGAGCGTCGCGATGATGTACAGGCTCCATTTGTCGCCGACGAGATCAAGTATTTCCCGAACCATCCGACAGTCGTCGCCTTGGGTCGGGGCGGGAAAATCGATGTCACTAAGTGTCATTGAAGTGCCTTCTTGCGAGGAACGGGATAGTCACCTTAATAGTGTTGGTAACAAGACGTTACCATCCCAGTTTGATCGGAGCAACCATGACCAACATACTCCTCGTGACGTCGAGCCCTCGTGGCGCCGAAGGCCTGTCCACCCGCTTCGCGACCGAAATCGCCGAAGGTTTCGTGGCTCGCTTGGGCGGCACACTTGTGACCCGCGATCTCGCGGCCAACCCGCCGCCGCATATTGGACCGGCCTATATTCACGGCCGCGGCGCGGCCGCCGAGGCGCGCACACCCGAGCAGGCAGAGGCGGTCGACTTTGCCCAAGTGCTGGTCGATGAAGTGAAGGCTGCTGACGTGATCGTCTTGGGTTCAGGCATGATCAATTTCGGTCTGTCGTCGCAACTCAAGGCCTGGTTCGATCACATTACCTGGCCGCGTGTGACCTTTGGTTATGACGAAGCCGGCAGGCCGCAGGGATTGCTGACCGGCAAGAGGGTTTATCTCGTCACTGCCGCAGGCGGTGTCTTCTCCCGGGGCGACTGGGCCGCCTTTGATTTCCAGACCGGCTATCTGCGCCATCTCCTCGGCTTCATCGGCCTGACCGACATCGAAATCGTCCGCGTGGAGGGAACCGTCTTCGGGCCCGAGGCGGCCAAGGCCGCCATCGCCGCCGCCGAAGCCAAGGTCCGCGCGGTCCTGGAACATGCTGCCTAAAGGCAAGCGGCACGACGGCTCAGGCTGTGAGCGCGAAGAAGCACGTTCGCAGCCAGAGCAGTTGCTTCGAGCCAGAAGACCACGAGGAAGATGAGATGAAGATTGCTCTCTTTGGAGGGACCGGACCAACCGGAAGACACATTATCGAAGAGGCGCTCCGGCAAGGATATAAGCTGTCCGTCTACACGCGCGACGCCGGAAAGCTTTCGGCCTTTGGCACCAAGATCGAAGTCGTCGAGGGCGACCTAAGCAATCGCGGCGCGATCAAGGCGTGTGTCGCGGGCTCTGACGCGGTGATCAGCGCCTTGGGGCCCAACAGTCTGAAAGCGCGCGAGAAGCGGCCGATCATGCGCGGCGTCGCCACGATCATCTCTGTCATGGAAGAGCTGAGCGTTCGTCGCCTCATACAGATCTCGACGGCAACCTATCGTGATCCGAAGGACGGTTTCGACTTCAAGTCGCAAGCATTCGTCATGCTCTTCAAGATAATCGTTCCCAACGCCCAGGATGACATCAAGGCGACCGCTGAACTGGTGAGCAACTCAGATCTCGATTGGACCCTGGTTCGAATTCCGAACCTCAAGGACGGGCCCGCAACCGGCCAAGTGGACGTCGGCTGGTATGGCAAGACGAAACTCGGGATGAAACTTTCCCGCGGGAACCTTGCGCAATTCCTGGTCGATCGGGTCGCAGGCAAGGAGTACGTGCGCGCTGCGCCCGCGATAGCCAATGGCATCTGACAGCGGATCGCTCATCAAACTTGCTCGGCGAATATCCGCGCTGCGACCACCGCATTGCACCACTCGATCCGGCATGTTGCCGAAACTTCCCAATCCGAGTTGCGAATGAGGAGAACCTTGTGACATCCAAGGGATTTACGACGGCCGATGTGCCGGATCAGTCAGGCAAATGCTTCATCGTTACGGGAGCGAATACGGGAATAGGTTTCGAAGTGGCAAGCGCGCTGGCGGCGCGGGGTGCGCGCGTGTTGCTTGCGTGCCGTGACGAAACGAAGGCGACAGAGGCGATGAGCCTCATTCGTCAAAAGACGTCGGGCGCTGATCTCGCGTTCCTGCCACTTGACCTAGCGGATTTGGCGAGCGTGCGACGGGCGGCTGAACTCGCCGCCAAGGAGCCGCGTATCGACGTACTGATCAACAATGCCGGCGTGCAGGGGCCGACGCTGGAGCACACAGCGCAGGGCTTCGAGCAGACGTTCGGCGTCAATCATCTTGGCTGCTTCGCGTTCAGCGCGCTCATGCTGCCCAAGCTCATGGAAACACCCGGATCGCGCATCGTCGTCACGAGTAGCGGGCAGCACAAGGGTGCGAAGATCGAATGGGACGACCTTAACGCTCAGAAGAGCTACAAATGGCTTCCACGCTACGGTGCCAGCAAGCTTGCGAACCTTCTCTTCGTATTCGAACTGGACCGGCGGTTGCGGGCGGCAGGCGCGCCGGTAACGGCGGTAGCCTGCCACCCGGGTCTTGTCGGAACAAACCTCGCCCGCAGCAGCTGGTGGGGCAACATAGTGATGTCGCTGATCGGCTTGCTGTTCGCCACACCTGCCATGGGCGCCTGGGGCGCGCTGCACGCAGCGACCGGGCGGATAAAGTCCAACGGCTACTATGGGCCGAGGGGGTTCTCCGAACTACGCGGTCCTTCCGGTGAAGGTCTTCCCTCCGAGGAGGCGAGAAATCCCCAGCTCGCCAAGCGACTGTGGGATGTGTCCGTCAAGATGACCGGTATCGACCCCGGCTTGCCCTCCGTCGATGGCGCGTCCTGACTTAAGGATGGAAGGCGCCGCCGTCGACGCGAAACGGCTCAGATGAATCCAAGACTGTCGGTTCAATGACCAGAAAGATGAGATAATGCTGCAAATCGATCTTCACACGGAGATCACCTGCCCCTGGTGCATCATCGGGCATCACCGCCTCGACAACGTCCTGGCGGAACGTTTTCCTGAACTGGACGTGGATATCCGCCAGCACCCGGTTCTTCTGCTTCCAGATGCGCCTGCAGACGGTCTCTACATTCCCGATCTTCTCCTCAAGCGCTACGGTGTGACCAACCCGAAGGCGTCATTCGCCCGGCCTGAAGCAGAGGCACGGGCGTCGGGCCTTGATCTTGACCTGAGCCGCCAGCCCTGGACTTACAGGACGCAGGCAGCGCACGGGTTGATCCTCGCCGCACAAGCACGCGGAACCCAGCATAAGCTCGCGGTCGCAATCAGTGGTGCCCACTTTCTGGAAGCAAAGAATATCTCGGATGCAGACGTGCTCGCGGATATTGCCGTGGACTATGGGTTCAAACGAGAAGAAGCCCGGGCAATAGCGCTCGATCCCGAGCAACACCGACGTGTCGAGCACGAGGCTGCCCAAGTCGCAGCGGCTGGGGTCCGATCGGTACCTCACTTCGTCTTCGGCGGTCGCATTGCGATAAATGGAGGACGCAGCGAAGACGAGATTGCATTGGCAATCGGTGAGGCTGCTGGCGTCACTCCGTCTCCCTAACAAAAGCGGTCCGCAACTTCCGCTCCATCGTTCGCCACTGGCCAATGCTTGACAAGATTCGATCACAGGCCCAGTTTTTGCTGGGCGAAAAGACTGCGAAGATGGCCTTAGTTGAGATCGAAAACGCCCAAGGAGTAAGACGATCATACGCACTCGAGCGTGAGAGACCTGGGGCATCGAATTGAGACGTTAGTCTTCTGTAACGATCCCAACTTGAGTCCTAACGGCCGGCGCGACAACGCCGGCCGTTAGGACTGGTTGCGACATATTCCCAGATGCATGAAAGCTGCGACGGTTTGCTCTTTAAGAGAGTCCAACCGACAACACGTTGGCGTTGACGCCTAAGTGACTGACGCCCGTGTTTCTCACTGCAGCTCGATTTCACAACGAAATCATCCCTGCAGCGCAATATGCGCCTCGGCTGACGAAAGGAATGAATTTCTCTTCATCGTTCGCGTGAGAAACGCACCGCCGAGATCAATGATGTCAGTGGGTTATCGTGCCGATCGGCTTCGGGACCTCTCGCCAATTCACACCGCGAAGGTTTCGTCGGGTGAATATGGCAGCGAGAGCGAGGTCATTCGCGACGGGCTGCGCGCCTTGCAGGCGCGCGACAAGGCTCTTGAAACGTGGCTATGCACAGAAGTCGTCGCCGGCGATCGGAGAGCGTTACACGGCGGCCATTGTCAGATATTGCCTAGCGCTTTCGACGTTTCCGCACCGGGGTACCCGGCGCGATGACATCTGGGAGGGCTTGCGTACTGTCGGATACCGGCGGCGGGCGACGATTGCGTTTGAGGTGGCAGGCGTACCGTGTCCATTCTCGGCATTTACCACGGCCAGGACTACGAGACGGATCTGCGGAATGGTGAGGAATAGGGCTGCCATGAACGTTACATTAAAGCGGGTCGCTTGGAGAGCATCGTTGTTGTTGCCTGCCATTCTTCTGGGTTCTGCTGCACTGGCAGGTTCCGTCGTTCGATGGCCGCAAGGCTGGGAGCAGCGTAGTGCGCTCACGCCGAGCAGCAAGGCCGGAGAGCGTTTCGATGGGTCGAACCAACTTGCTCTCAAAATTGATCAGAATGGCCACATCGAAGCGGCATTGAATTTGACGGTCCTCAAGATCAAAACCGGCGACATACCTAATCTGGACGATCAAACAGCATCCATGATCGCGACCATACGAGATGGCTATACGGCCAAGGGCCTGGAGGCGTCCTGCGATGCACCACAGAAAACCATGCTTGGGGACGTTCAAGCCCGACAGACTCGCTGTCACGCGCGTAAGGACGAAGCGGACATGCTGGTGCAAGAGGTCGTCGTCGCCATCGGGGCGCGCACCGTACAATCCTTGAGCTACACGGCCCAACTTGCGAGATTTCAGACTTATGAAGCCGATTTCATCGCTATGCGCGATAGTCTGCGACTTGATTAATCGACGCCGCCTCCACTTCACGCAATCCCGCTTGCAGGTCAACATGAATGTGAATCGGCATGAGGGTCCTGATGCCGATCGGCACGATAACCCACTGACATCTTTGATCTCGGCGGTTCGCTCCGTCTCGCCGATTCACACCGCCGCTGCCGCCGACGTGTGATCACCTCGATCCGACGATACTTTCCCTCATGCCTGGCTTCATGCATGCCTTCATCCATGACTTCAACCATGGCATCAGCGCGGTCTCCAACCATTCCATTCAGCTCCTATCGATGAAGGAGCTTATCTCGCGGCCTCAATCACCAAAAGAAAAGGCAGGGTTGTCGTCGCGCTCACGACTAGAAGGTGGCGTCGCCTTAACGGTTTGATGGCCACGGGTATTGTATTCCGCGAGCAGGACCCAAGCTTCGCCTAGACGTTATCGCCGCGACCGATTTCCAGCTGAAATCATTGCTCAGGCTGTCTGGCTCTATTCGACATGCCGGGATATTGCGATGCGTCCTCGCCGTAGTAGACCTTGTCGTGCTGGGCGAGATCTTCCGCATCGGCTGTCGGTATCGAAATAAGCCACGCACACCATCATCCGGCTTGCTGGCTGATGTGAAAAACCGATAGGTCGCAGCGTACGTGGCTCCGGCGGAATTGCCCGAAACGAAGATCGAACCAACATTGCCTGAATGCCCTCGCCGCCGGACGGGAAGCTCGCCTTTGGCGCATAGGTATAGTTGATGAGCGGCCGTTACGATTCCATGCTGCGCGAAATATTTACCAAAATGGGTGACGTCCTTCTTGTCGCCGCGCACGAACCCGCCGCCATGCGCAAATACCAGGACAGGGACTTTCGCCCCCGCCGGGAGATTGGAGGGCACGTAGAGATCGAACTTCTGGCGCTCACCGCTTCCGTATGCAATGTCCTTGGTGACGGTTACGCCCTCCTTCGAAGCTGCCTCGTAAAGCGGCTTGTAAAGCTCGGTCACACCTTGCGCCACCTCCGGCCCCAACCCCCTGGCTGCGCAGGCATCGTGTTCATGAACTAAGGCGGATCTAAGTCGCTTTAGGACATCATGGCCGATTTATGGCAAAGGCCACGTCGTTGGCCTCGCGTGACTTGTGACTCGTCGCGCATGCTATGGGCCGAGAGGACTCCTTGTGCACGCTCAGTCAAAACGGACTGCACAGCTGGACGCGACGCCCCTTCGAACATCCATTATGATGAGCGGCAATGCAAAGAGGAGGAAACATGCGTTTCAAGAACAAGACCGCCCTGATCACTGGCGGCGGCACAGGCATCGGCGCGGCAGTTGCGCGCCGCATTCGGCAGGAAGGCGGCAATGTCGCGCTCGTCGGCCGCCGTCCCGAGCCGCTGCGGGCCGTTGCCGAGGAGATCGGCGCAACCATCGTCGCAGCAGATGCCGCTGACGGCGCCGCGATGAGGGCCGCCGTGGAAAAAGTGGTCGAGACGCATGGCGGCCTCGATATGCTGATCGCCAATGCCGGCGGCCATGGCGTCGGGCCGACGGTCAACATGTCGGACGAGACATGGGATCTCGCCGTCCGCCTCAACCTCAACACTGCCTTCGTCAGCGCCCGCGAATCCCTGCCCCATCTCATCAAGAACCAGGGCAATATCGTCGTCCTCGCCTCGATCGCCGGGCTCTTTGCCGGACCGGATGCGGCCGGCTATGTCACGATGAAACACGGCTGCATCGGGCTCGCGAAATCGCTGGCGCGCGACTATGGCCGCAAGGGCGTGCGCACCAATACGGTCTGCCCCGGCTGGGTGGCGACCGCCATGGCCGACGAACAGATGGAATTCATCGTCGAGAAGTACAAGCTGAAGAGCATCGGGGAAGCTTACGCGCTCGTCACCAAGGACGTGCCGCTTGGCCGCCCCGCAACCGCCGAAGATGTCGCCAATGCCGTGTGCTTCCTCGCTTCGAGTGAAGCATCGATGATCAATGGCGCCGTCCTGACCGTCGACGGCGGCGCCGGCACGGTCGACCTGCCGACGCTGGCTTTTGTAGAATGACGGGAGAAGATATCCATGAACCAGAATCCCAAGGACTGGAAAACCTACGACGAATTCGCCTATGGCATCGATACGAACCGGCTGCCCGCAACGCAGGCTCTGACCGGCTCATCGTACAAGATCGCGTTTGACGACGGTCGCACTCTGGAGCTTGCCTTCGCCAAGGGCGAGGTCAAATGGTCGGATGGCAAGGACGGCGGAAACGATTTATCCGAGGTGATCGAAGTCGCGCCGAAGACTTATTTCGTCGAGATCATCTTTGCCGGGCGCCCCAAGGAAGCCGAGACGCTGATCCTCAACACCGAAACGCGCCGCGTGCTTTCCATTTACTCGGTCGTTCGCGAACTCAAGGATTCCGTCGGCGAACCGCAAGTCGCGCAGATCTTCCGGCCGGGTGTCATTGAAGGTGGCGCCGCAAGCGGGCCGGTACCGCATGAGAGCCGCGACCTGATTGGGCTCAGGGCGCACTTCACTTATAGCCCCAACCACGTCTACGAGCACACCTATCTCTCGTCGCAGCGCTATGCCTGGCAATGCCTCGTCGGCGTGCAGCGCGGCCACGGCGATGTCGACCTCACCACCACCTACAAGTTCGACGACAATCTCTATATCTTCACCTTCCGCGAGTTCAAGATCGCGGTCGCATCCACATTCTTCTACAATTTCAACGACATGCGCTCGACAGGCAAGTTCCTCGGCATCACAGGTGACGGCCGCATCCAGAACAGCCCGGCCGGTGCCTTCATCCGCAAGGCCTCGATGACCTATTACCTGCCCGGCCAGGAACCAGTGTGAGGACGCCATGCGCAAAGCATTCGATATCGTAAAGGCGCATTACGACGCCAACGACCGCCGCGACATGGATGGCATGCTCGCCGACATCGCGCCTGATTGCCGCTGGACCGAGATGGACGGATTTCCCTGCGCCGGCACCTATGTCGGTCCGCAGGAAATCTTCAAGAACGTCTTCCAGGCGCTCGGACAAGCCTTCGATGGATACACCTTCAAGCTCGAACGTCTGCTCGACGCCGGTGACGAGGTCGTTGGCGTGGGGGACTATAGCGGCACAAACAAGCAGACCGGGAAAGCTTTCAAGGCCCGCGTCGTGCATGTCTGGGGCGTGGCGGGAGACAAGATCCGGCGTTTTGAGCAGTTCACCGATACGCTGAGAGTGGCTGAATCCATGCGATGAGCAATTGAGGTGGTCTGGCTGCGGCGGGACCACCTTTTCCGTCTAGGACATCCCGGCCTTCCGCCATTGCGACGGCGAAACGCCATAGCGATGGCGGAAGGCGCGCGAAAAATGCGCGCTGGAGGAAAAGCCGAGCGCAAAGGCGATCTCGGCTATTTCTCCGGCATGACCGCCGGCTTCCCGCAGCTTTGCCGCGGCTTTCTGCACACGCAGATCCCAGATGTAATCCGAGGGCGTCAGGCACTCGACCTCAAATGCACGGTAGACGTAACGCACCGAGCAGCCCATGCGGCGCGCGATCATCGACACGCTCAGGTCCGGCCGTTCCAGGTTGATATCGATGAAATCCTTGATCCGCTGCAGCAGCACATGAAGCGGATTGGTGACTGGTTTTGTTTGCTGCAGGTCAGCGCCGATCATGGTGCGCACAAGCTCGATCATGGTTTGGCCGACGCTTAAGCGCCGGGCCTCGTCAAGATGATCGATCTCACGGATGGTGGAGTCCATTAGGGATAGAAGGATGCGGCACATTCCGTCTTGCTCGACGTTGGCCGTGAAGGGTTGTGCCAATCGTTCGACAGCTGCATGAGGCAACGCGTGGCGCGGCAATTGCAGCAGCAACTGACGAACCGGCGTGCTGTTGGTCAGCACATAGGGGCGGCTGGGATCGTAGATGACAAGCGCATTCCGCGAGACGGGCGCATGCAATCCGCCCTGCGTCAGCGAAGCACTGCCCTCCGTCTGCACGATTAGCTTGATCGCATCGGGATCATCAGGCGCTGTCGTCACATGCTCGCGGAAGACCACATGCCGGTCCGCCTCCAGCCGCGTCAGCCGGCATGTGCCCAGCATGGCGGATATCATCCGGCTCTTTTCTTCATCCGCGGTGCCGAAATCGAGCAGGACATTGCCGAAGAGATCGCGCGCCAGCCCCGCGAAGGCCCGGCCGCTGGCGCTATCGACATGCCGGTGAAGTGCTGCGGCCATGATAGGTGTCCTCAAGAGGTGAGATATTTCCTTCGCGTCAGCTTGCCAGATAGGCCCCGTGCAGAATGTCCGGCTGAGCCTTGAGTGTCGCGGCTGTGCCCGAAAAAACCAGGCGACCGCGTTCCAGCACGAGCGCCTGGTCGGCAAGATCGAGTGCAAGATTGGCGAACTGCTCGATCAGCAAAACGCCGATGCCGCGCGCGGCAGCAATTTTCAGCGCTTCCGCCAGACGCTTGACGACGGCCGGCGCCAGGCCGAGTGACAGCTCGTCGACGATCATGAAGCGCGGCTTGGCGACGAAGGCCTGCGCCATCGCGACCATCTGCTTCTGGCCGCCCGAAAGATCCGATGCCGATTGACGCCGCCGCTCCGATAGTTCGGGAAAGATCTCATAGGCATGGGCCAGCCCTTCTCGCCGGGCAGCCGCCGATCCCTCCAGCGCCGCCACAAGAATATTGTCCTCGACGGAAAGCTGGCCGAGCACACGATGCCCTTCCGGCACAAGCGCAAGACCGGCGCGGCGAACGCGATCGGGCGAGAACCCTTCGAGCGCCGCGCCACCGAGGCTCACAGAACCGCCGCGCGGCAGGACGCCGGCCATGGCCATGACCGTGCTCGACTTTCCGGCGCCGTTGGCGCCCAGCAATGTCGTGATCTTCCCGGCCGTGACGGAAAAGGAAACGTCATGAATGACGCGCTTGCCGCCACGCTCGACGACGAGATTTTCGACGCTGATTTCCGATGCGATGTCCATGTCAAAACTCCCCCAGATAGGCGCGCCGCACATTGGGATTGGCCAGAACCGACTGCGTCGGGCCGAGCGCCAGAAGCTTGCCGTAGTCGAGCACCATGGTTTCGCTGCACATCGAACGGATGAGGTCCACATCGTGGTCGATGATCAGCACCTGCGCCCGGAATTCCACCGGAATGCGCAGCACCAGCTCGCGAAAGGCCTTCCCCTCCTCCTCGGTCAGGCCCGCAGCCGGTTCGTCGAGCAGAATGAGCTTCGGTTCGCCGACGACGCATTTCGCCAGCTCGACAAGGCGGCGCTGGAAGAGATTGAGGGATTGACCGAGCCGATCGGCAACATCGGTGAGGCCGACGAAGGCGAGGGCCTGATCGACGGTATGGGACCGGTGTCCCGCGCCAACGACATGATCGGCGATCGCCGCGACATTGCCGGCAACCGTCAAATCCTCCACCACCTGCTCGGTCTGGAACGAGCGGCGCAAGCCGGCACGCACCCGCTGCAGGGGCGACATCGGCAGCAGCGCCTGCTCACCGAGCGAGACCGAGCCCTGGACCGGTTTCACGAAACCGGAAAGTACGTTGAGCAAAGTGGTCTTGCCGGCTCCGTTCGGGCCGATGAGACCGGCAACCGGCGCAGTCAGCTTGGCGGTGAGCTCATTGATCGGCCTGATACCACCGAACTGAACGATGAGGTTGTCGATCTTGATCATCGCGCCTTCCCCCTGGAAAGTGCCGCATTCAGCCGTGTGACGAGAGCCGATATTTGGCCGGCAATGCCTGTGGGCGCCGTCGCCAGCGCATGGAACAGGGCGACGCCGAAAATCCCGATTGTCACATAGCCGTCAATGCCGAGATCGGTGAGCAACGCCGGTACTGCGCGCAGCAGCAGGCCGGCGATGACGGCGCCGTACCAGTTGAAGACACCGCCGACGATGGCGAGCGCAAAGAGATTGAGGCTTTCGAAGGCGCCGAAAGCGCGCCCATCAAGCTGGCCGACATTGCCCGCCAGCAATCCGCCGGCAAGGCCGGCGAGAAGGCCACTCAAAGCGAATGCCCAGGCCTTGTAGATGAGTACATTGACGCCGCTTGCAACGGCAACCGTCTCGCCCTTGCGGATCAGCGCCCATGCCCGGCCGGGGCGAGCAAGCTTGTGCCATTGTGCGATCAGCAGGCCGAGCGCCGCCACCACACACACATAGAGGAAATAGGCGACTTCGCCATTGGCGACTATTGGTCTTGCGAGCATTGCACGGCCGGAGCCATCGGCCCGCCCCAGGAAGCCGGGACCGCCGTCCGGAAAGCCCCAGGCGCTGATGACGATCTGGAAGGCGCCCGCGAGCATCAGCGTCACGAGCGCGAGATAAAGACCGCGCAGGCGCAAGGCCGGTACGCCGAATGCCAACCCCACGACCGAAGCAAAGACGCCGCCGGCGAGCAGGCTCAACTCGAATGGCGGATGAAAGGCATGGCCGACACGAAGCGTCGCCCAGCCGCCAACGCCGACAAGCGCGAATTGGCAGAGGGAGACGAGACCAAGCTGGCCATAAAGGATGGCAAGCCCGGCGACCGATAGAGAGAGCGCGACTGCCGAGGTTGCCGCGGACAGCCAGAAGGAATTCGCAAGCAAGGCGACGACGAGCGAGAAGATCGCCATCGTCACGGGCACATGAAGAAGCTGCTTGGGCAGACGCACCATCGATATGCCTTCGGCTGTTTGGGCGATTGTTTGCTCCTGAACGGTCATCGGTCCCTCAACGCGACTTTCGCGGCGCCTCCCAAGATAGTGACCGCGACAAGCGCGATGATGAAGGGCGCTGCTGCGCGATAGGGCGAGATCCACGCGACGGGCGTCAGCACGGCTTCGGCAATGCCGATCAGCATGCCGGCAACGGCGGTTTGCCACAGCGACTGCAACTGACCGAGGATGGCGGCAGCTATCGCCGGGATCACCAGCAAGGTCAGGAAGGTACCCTGTAGCCGGACGAGATCGGCAAGCAGCAGGCCGGCAAGACCGGCGAAGATGCCAGTCATTATCCAGGCGGCGGTTTCCGTGTAAAGGATTCGCACGCCAAGGATAGCGCTGAGATCGCGATCATTGGCAAGCGCCCGCATATCGAGACCAAGGCGCGTGCGGATCAGAAGCAGAGTGATGGCAATGACCATGACGACGGCAAGAATGATGGCGATGATACGCGTGAAGGTCAGGCGCACGGCGAAAAGAGAGACGAACATCTGGTCGGTCGGGAATTGCAGCCGGCGCGGCAGCTCGCCCCAGATGACACCCATGATCGCAATCAAAATCAGCGCCGGCGCCAGCGTCCCAACGGCGCGCACGACGATATCGCGATGCGACAGCAGGGGCGCGAAGACCCGACCATAAAGAAAACTGATCGTCGTCGAGACGGTAACGGCGGCAAGGATGGCGAGGGCGAGCGGCATCTTCCACTCCAGCAGCTGCCAGGCGCAATGCGCGCCGATCGCGCCGAAGGCACCGAATGCGAAGTTGAGAACGCCGGTCGCCCGAAACAGGACGACAAGACCGACACCGGAGAGCGCATAGACGGCGCCGATGCCCAGGCCGGAGATAACGAAGGGTAAGAGATTCACGGATCGATCCTTTCGGGTCGTTCGGTCCCGCGGACTTGCCGCGGAACCGATGGCAAGCGTCAGGGCTCAGTTGATGCCGGCGGACTTTTCGAAGGCGCGGATATCCTTCAGCTCAGGATCAGGCGACGGTACGCAATCGGAAACGACCTTCCACTTTCCACCCTCGGCAACGGCCATGCGCGTCGTCGAATTGGCGTTGTGGCGCGGCTGGCCATCGCCGAAGTACCAGGGAGCGCAGAAGATATCGCTCTTGAAACCCTTGATTTCGCGTACGGCGGCAGAGGCGGTCTCGCGGTCGATCTTGGCAGGGTCAAGCGTCATCAGTGCCTTCTCGGCGATGCGAGCCGCGAGATAGCCGGCCTGGGCGAAGGTATCGCGCGGATCGGACTTCTGGCCGTACTGGTCCATGACAGCAAGCCAATTCTGATTGTCCGGCGTCTGCGCGTTCAGATCGTTGAATTCCATGTTGACATAGAACTTGTCGTCCCAGCCGGAACCGATGGTAGCTGGGACCGAGAGATCGTAAGCAGAGGCAGCACTGAGGAAGGTGATCGTCTGGTTGAGGCCCTGCTCTTCGGCAGCCGTCAGCAAAGGCACCGCCACGCCCTTCGACAGGCCGAGCACGATGACATCCGGCTTGCTTGAAGCCGCCTGCAGGATGATCGATGTGGCGTCGGCCGAGCCCGGATCCATGAGGATCGTCTGAGCAGCAAAGCCTTTTTCCTTGGCAAGCAGCATCACGCCGTCGCAGGACCAGGTGCCGACATTCGGGATATTCGGACCGATGCAGACGACGGATTTCGCATTGAGCTTGTCTAACGCATAGCCCATGGCGCCGAGCATCGAGACGCGCGGCCCGGCATTGGTCGGCGCATAATTCTCCGCAAAGTAGCATTCACGCGGCACGCCGACACCGGCGACGACCAAAATGCCCGACTTCTTGTAGAAATCGGCATTGGCGCCGCACTCGACATAGCTCGAGTTGCCGACCATCAGCACGGCCTTCTCGTCGTTGACCAGCTTTGCGGCGAGCTGTGCGGCGATTTCCGGATTCCACTGATCGTCTTCGACCAGATATTTGACCGGCCGACCCTTGATGCCGCCATTGGCGTTCAGGCAATCGAAATAGGCCTTCGCCGCCTTGGTGGAATTGGAAAAGTCATCCGGCCCGGTCTTGCCGGTGATAGCGCCGATGATGATCGGCTCACCCGTTGCCGGCTTGCCAGTGTTGTCGCCGCAGGATGCTGCCGCATGCGCGCTGAACGCCGATGCGAGCGTCAGCAAAAGGCCGATTGCCAGCCCTCTCAGATTGATAGGCATTGTCTCCTCCAGTTTGTTGTCCCGCTCCCCACGGGCTCTTTGCTTCCCCGATGTCCGGCTCAGCCGGAAATCGCCTTTCCGGTCATCAAGGCCGCAGCCTTCGCCGCGATCATCATCGTCGGCGCATTGGTATTGCCGGATACCAGGGTCGGCATGACGGAGGCGTCGCAGACGCGCAGCCCCTCGATCCCTCGCACCTTCAGGTCGGGCCCGACGACGGCCATGCGATCGTCAGCCCGGCCCATGCGAGCCGTTCCCGCCGGATGGAACACGGTCTTGCAGGACTGACGAATGTAATCGCGGAGCGCTTCGGGATCTTTCTCGACGCCCGGCTTCGGCAGCACGCGGCGCTTGACCAGTTTGGCAAGGGCCGGCGCATCGAGGATGCGGATTGCCGTTTCGACGCCACGCACCAAGGTTTCAAGGTCGGCCGGATCGGACAGCAGGTTGGCATTGAAATCCGTCTGCTCGGTTGGATCGGCGCTCCTCAATCGTATCCAACCGCGCGAGCGCGGCCGCAGATAGCATGGGCCGATACTCAAACCGTGACCGGGCTCCGGCTCGCGATCGACAAAGCCGATCAGCACAGGCAGGACGTGGAACTGCACATCCGGCTGCCCCGTGCCTGACGTATCGACGAAACCGCCGCACTCGACAACGTTTGATGACAACAGACCGCGATGCGCCGTCAGGTAGCGCAGCATATGGCCGGCGGCGCGCAGCCCCTTGTCATGGCCGAGGATCGAGATCGGCTCGCGCGTCTCGCCCTGCACAGGCACTTCCAGATGATCTTGGTAGTTGCTGCCGACGCCGGGCAGATCGGCGACCACCTCAATGCCAAGCGAGGTGAGGTGCTCACCATCGCCGATACCCGAGAGCTGCAGAATCTTCGGCGTTGCGATGGCTCCCGCGGTCAGCGCGATTTCCCGGGATGCCTTGAATATCGTGCCGTCGAGCAGCTCGACACCGACAGCCTTCTGCCCTTCGAAGAGGATACGGGCGACCCTGCGCTCCGTCAGCACGGTCAGGTTCGGCCGCTTCTCTGCTTCGCGGAGGAAGGCCTGGGCTGAACTCCAGCGACGCCCGCCATAGGTCGTACTTTGATAGAAGCCGACGCCGGCCTGATCCGCGCCGTTGAAATCATCATTATGGGGAATGCCGATTTCAGTTGCCGCCTTGATGAAGGCCTCGCTCAAAGGGTGGCGATGACGAGGGTCCGAAACGCGCAGACCGCCCCTTTTGCCGTGGTATTGGCCGTTCAGCCGCTCATTATTCTCAAGCGAGCGGAAAGCCGGCAGCACGTCCTCGTAGGACCAGCCCTGGCAGCCCATTTGCGACCAGGTGTCGTAGTCGTTGCGATGACCGCGAATATAGATCATCGCATTCACGGAGCTGCCGCCGCCGAGCACATTGCCCTGCGGCACGATGCTCGGGCGCCCATTCAGGCCCTTGTCGGGGTTCGAGGCATAGGGATGGATGTCGATGCTCTTGCCCAACACCTTGAAGAACGTCGCGGGGATGTGGATCCAGGGATCGGAATCGCGCCGGCCGGACTCGATCAGCAGTACCTTATGCGCCGGATTTTCTGAAAGCCGGTTTGCGAGCACACAACCCGAGGAGCCTCCGCCGACGATGATGTAGTCGTACGTCGTCATGGCTCAGCTCAATACGGTCTGAATTGTGGTGAATTCCTTCAGCCCGTCCGCGCCAAACTCGACGCCGATACCGGACTGCTTCACCCCACCGAAAGGCGCATTCGGCTGGATCGTGCCATGCTTGTTGATCCAGACCGAGCCGCATTCGAGCTGCACCGCATAGCGCTTCGCCTTCTCGGCATCCGAGGACCAGACAGAGCCGCCAAGGCCCGCGGGGTTCTGGTTGGCGCGCGCGACCACTTCATCGACGTCGCTATAGCGGATGATCGGCAGAACGGGGCCGAACTGCTCTTCATCGACCAGGCGCACACCATGATCGACATCGGCAACCAGTGTGATCGGATAGAAATAGCCTGGGCGGTCCATCGGCGCACCACCTGTCAGAATGCGGCCGCCATTGGCACGCGCGTCTTCGACAAGTTCGCGCACCTTGTTGAACTGCATCTCGTTCTGTACAGGGCCGAGAATGCTTGTCTCGTCCAGCCCGTCACCGACGGCGATCTTGCCGGCATATTCCGCAAGCCCACGGCAAACCTCCTCGTAGATGCTGTCGTGCACGTAGAGCCGCTTCAGTGCCGCGCAGGTCTGGCCGTTATTGATGAAGGCACCCCAGAAGAGGCCTTCGACGATGGCCTTCGGGTCGGCATCGGGCAGGACGATGCCGGCATCGTTGCCGCCAAGCTCCAGCGTCAGTCGCTTCAAGGTGGCGACTGCCGAAGCCATGACCTTTTTGCCTGTTTCCGTCGAGCCGGTGAAGGTCATCTTGGCGATGCCGGGATGGGCGGAAAGGGCAGCGCCAATGCTGTTTTCGCCGGTGACCACATTGACGACGCCGGGCGGGAGAACCTCGTTCATGAGTTCGACGAGACGGATGGTCGAAAGCGGCGTCAATGGCGACGGCTTGATGACGACGGTGTTGCCGGCGCGCACCGCCGGAACGATATGCCAGCAGGCGATCATGACGGGCCAGTTCCACGGCGTGATCGATCCGACGACGCCGACCGGCTTGCGATGCAGCTCGACGCGGCCTTCATTATCGTCCTGCAAGATCTCGACCGGCAGGTCGAGTTCGGCGGTGTGGCGCGTCCAGGCGAGCGCGCCGCCAATCTCGAAACGCGAGCCGAGGCCATTGAGCGGCTTGCCCTGTTCGCGCGTCAGTATCTGCGCAAGTTCCTCGCCATGCTCGCTGATCTTCTCCGCGATGGTGCGGCAGGCTGCGGCGCGCTCTTCGCTGGAGGTCTGCGACCAGCCCTTGAACGCTTCGGCCGCCACGGCAACTGCGCGGTCGAGGTCCGCTTCGCTGGCAAGCGGCATATGGCCGACAATGTCACCATTCGACGGGTTTTTAACCGGTGCATGATGAGACGTGGCAACAGGTTCGCCACCGATGAGCAGGGTATACTGCTTCACGACATTTTCCTCCCGTGACTTTCGAGAGGACTATGGTCTTTGCCCTAAAGCCCGTCTTGGGGAGAAACGCGCCTCGTCTTGGACTGGAGCGCAGTCTCGCGCTTCAGTCCAATCTACGACCGGTCCCAGCGGTGTGCAGCAACTCGCTTGGTGCACAATCGAACAGTTCCTTGAAGCTGCGATTGAAGTAGGAAATGTCGTTGAAGCCGGCGGAATAGGCCACTTCCGCTATCGTCGTGGGGTTGCGCTGTTCCCTGAGCTGCTCGATCTTCTCCCGCGCAAACCGCAGCCGTTTGTCCCGAATGACGGTCGTGCAAGTAACGCCCATGCCCTGGAAATCCTGCTGCAACGTACGGATCGATACGCCGAGCCGTGTCGCCAGCCATTTTGCGTTGAGATCGCTGTCGGTCAAATGCTTGTCGATGAGAATGTCGACCATCTGCATCCGCCGGCTCGCGCAGTCATGCAGCGAGTTCAAGCTCGCCGTCTGGCCACCCGTGGAGATGAAGGCCTGACGCGTCGTGTCGAACATCAGTTGGCGTAAATGCGGGGATGCGATGTCATTTTCCGGCGTCGTCATTAATTTGGCGATCAGCGCGCGCAGCATCATTGCCATAGGGTCACTGGCCTCAAGTTTGCGGGCAACGTCAAAGTCGATCTTGCTGTTCGAATACATCAGCTGACGCGGCAGATGCAGTGACAGATGGTTGGAAAAACGACCTCGAAAATAGAAGGTTGTCGGTCGCGTCGAGTCGACAAGAATGCATTCGCCGACATCGAGAATATTCTGGTGCCCGGAATGCTCGACGCCACAGGCACCCTCCAACTGCAGGATCAGGAACAGGTGCTCATTGGCATCGCGGCGGATGTCATCCCAATCGCGGTGGACGTAATCGAGATCATTGGCAACATGGGCGAACTCCATGCCGCAGACGTCGATACGGCTGGCGCTACCGATCACATTGGCGCCGTGCTTCATAGTGTGGGGATTGAAATTTCCGCAAATGCTTTGAAGGTTGTCCACCCATTGGTCGTAAGGCGTCGGTGACCAAGCCCGATCGACAAGACTGCGGTTCTGCAACAGATCCAACTCTGCCTCCCAACAGTGCCAGCATAAAGGAAAAGTGCTACACTTCCTCTCGATCGTCAATTGAGATAATTAACAGATTAACTAATCTGCGATAAAAGCGTCACTCCTCAGCAAACGGTGCGTCCTGAAGCTTCCAGGACGCCGGCTCTTCAAGCACGCCGAGAAGCTGCTTCATCCGCTTTCTCAGATATTCCGGTTGCCGGGCTGCAATGCCACTTTTAAAGATCACGACCCACGGTCAACAAAATCGGATTCGTTAATGTGAAGGGATGTGAACCGGAGACCCGGCGATTTTATGTATTGATCCCGTTGGAAAATCAGGGAAAGTCGAGCGCTTGATTACTGCTGGGATGCGAGGGTCCGATAATAGTACGTGAGAACTTTTCAGACGCAACTCGACTTATTCTTGGACAGAGAGCTGCATATCGATGCTCGGCACCACATTGCGGAAAGCTGACTATTGGTCCAGGGTTAGCATCTGATCAGGTCGAAAACACGGGTCAAGCGGCCCATATCTTCAGCGCGGTTCCTAATGGTCCACGCGGACAAGGCGACTTGGACTCAGAGGCTTTACGCCATCCTTCAAATGGCATCTGGTTGTGTGGCCACCACGCTGATCTCATCGATAAAAAATCTGGCCTACGCTACCCGCCAACCGTGATAAAGAGCTGGAAAGCACTGCACGAATTCAGAACAGCGTATGAGCATAGCGAGCGCACCAGCACATTTGGTTTCATTCGCAAACTAGAGGTTCACAATTCGCCCCTTTTTGAACCTGGAACTTCCATTGAGCTTGGGAAGACGACATTTCTGATCGGAGGAAACTCATCGGGGAAAACCGCTCTGTGCGATTGGATAACAGCAATAGAAGATCCGCGGCGGCTCAAAAGATGGCTTGAACCTAATGCACTAGCCTACACTTTAACCTTTGATTTGCTTAGCGAGCACCAACTCTCGATTGACATCAAAGATAATGTGATGACCACGCGTCTCGATCAGTTGGAAGTCGTCTCGAACCACCACCGCATTGGCGTAGTTTTTTTAGAGGATAAGAGAGAGCGAGAATATCTGGACGACCTCGCGTTATTCTGTGACTCGCTAAACCTTGATCCTATTACCACGCGCACGCTTGCGCGTTATGTTGGCGGAGTAGCGCTACTAGAAGGATCCGAGTTTATCGTGGAGGAGAGCGAGGACGGCGAGGTCGTAGAAAGCCTCTATTGCCGCCTGGCAGGACGTGGTCGATTGCCCTATGGCGCGCTGTCAAGCGGCGAGAAAAGCCGTGTGCTTCTAGAGTTCGCGATCAGCTATGCCCAAAGCGTAGCGAAGGTTGCGCCGGCGCTTCTGATTATAGAATGGGAGGGCCTGAGTATAGATAAAGCTGGTTTCGAGTTCTACACAGAGTTTCTCTCTGGCCCAAGCAGCCCATTCCAGTCGATCATTATACGACATGAGACGACGGCGCTCATCGAGGGTCTCGGGTGGCAAACATATTTTCTTGATTGCGGTTCTGATAAGTATCGTAAGGTGACACCTATTTTAAGGGCTGAGGTATCGCGTTCTTGAGTAAGCATTCGCCGCGGACCGCAGGGTCAGGTTTTTTTGCGCGATCGGCGCTTCCACTTTGCGGCTAGAGCCTCGACGTTTTTGCGGAGATTTCTGGCATCGACTTCGCCTGGGTCGTAATCTGCACTTCCCCACCATTCGAGCAATTCGTGATGCCGTTCATGGTCGGTGTCGGCAATTGCCTCGCGGAACTCTTCGTAGCCCCACGGGCCGCCGACATCCTCAGGTGGACATCGTCCGACAACCTCGAGAAGGAAGGGATCATCGAAGCCAGCGGTCGCCGGAAAGGTCTTTTCGATTTTCACGGTGTGCGTCCAGCCGTCGCCGAAGTCATAGAGACTTGAATGGTTTCGCGCCGATAGCCGACACTCCGATCATCAGGTTGGAGCAATTGCTTCCATGGAACTGGACACCGCCGACCATCGACGCTCAAGCGGCGTGACTTACGGCCTTCACCGTATGCTTACCGTGGGTCAACAGCTTCATCAGCAAGCACTGCAACTTCCGGGTGTAGCCGCATACCTTGAAAGTGCCCCAAGGAACGGGAAAGCACGTCTTCACTACAAGGATGATCGTAAGCGCGATTTTCCCCGCACCTTCTGCAATTGATTGAGCTTTGGCATGAGGTGTCCACCAAAATAGGTGGACACCAAGTGATGGAACAAGATCAAAAACTTGCCGTGCGGCTGGTCGGTCGGAATGGGAGACGCCGTTTCGATCAAAGTTCGAAAGACCGCCTTATCGCGGCCTGCCTTGAACCTGGCGCATCGGTATCGAAACTCGCGCGCGAACACGGGGTCAACGCGAACCTCGTTTGGAAATGGATACGGAAACATACCCAGCCCCTTGCGTCGCCGGCGTCTTCGACATCGTCTTTTATTCCGGTGCAAATCACCGCGGCCATTCCCGACGGCGCTTCGTCGAAGCCCTCAAGACCAGGAAGAATGGTGGCGGCCCGCCGGAACAGGCTCTCAGGTTCTTCGAGCAGCTCTACAGGATCGAAAAGCAGGCGCGAGACAGCAAGCCCGACGCCGGTGAAACGCAGGCCGGTTGCGTTCGCCGCTTCCGGCAACAGCACAGCTTGCCTGTCCTGAACGCCCTCAAGTCATGGCTCGACAACATCGCGCCGAAGGTTGGTGAACAATAAGGCGGTCGAATTCGGTGTTTCCGCGTACAGCACCACAGACTACCGTTTCGACTACTACATCACATCGGGTGGCGTTGGATTGGACAACCGCGTCAACGACGTCATGAGCCAGGATGCAGGATTCCCACAGCCGGCTCAACCCATTTGGCAGCGCTTGACCTACGACGGCACCAACCTGATCTGGTCGTTCTCTCGTGATGGCGAGTTCTACATCCCCGCCTATTCAGTTTCCGCTACAGCCGTGCTTGGCAATTTGAGCACAATTGGGCCAGCAGTCATATTTCCCCCAAACATCAGACAAACCTGGGCGGCGTCGTTTCAGGTGCTGTCCTGGAATGTCGTAAGCCTTTGATAAAAGGGGACCCGATCCTCAGTCCGGTGGGATCACAGTCGGCATGATGCCTGGCGATTTCTGGTCGTTGGGCAGGCCGGCTTCTGCCTTCCAGTTCTCGGTGCCTTCTCTAGCAGCTACGTGCTCCCCTGCCGCAATTTCTTCTTCTGCTCGCCGCCAGTGTTCCTCGTGACTGCCTTCGGGGCGACCCTCTTCCTCCCATATCTGGTTGGCGCGCTCACGAACCTTCTGTTCTCTGTCCATCATCAGATCTCCTTCTAATTTCGGCTCAACGCCACCGGGAGCTGCAACGTTCCTTGCCAAAGGGATGTCTCGATGTTTTACCGTGCTGTTGGATTTGCCGCGGATCCTTATCGTCCAACGATCCGCTTGAGTGCAGGTCGGTCTTTTCAGCGCCCGGAAAAGGCGCTCCGCTGGGGTTTTAGCGCTTCGAGTGATTTTTGCAGTTGCCGCTAACCTACCAGTTCCAGCCAGCCACTTCGCTGGAACTTCCGTGGCCCACGGGGGTTCTCCTTCCCACAGAAGAAGAAGAAGGAGGAACATCATGACCGACGAACTCAGTGCTGGCTTCACAGGGACACCAGCCGACCCACTGACAGGTGCTCGGAAAGTCGCAAAGGATGCGAAGGACGCTGTTGTCCGCGAGGGCACCGCAGTAGTCGCGGGCGCCGCTGAGCATCCGCACACAGCAACCGGGATTGTCCTCACGATCGGCGCCCTCGCCTTCGCGATTGGCTACGTTCTCGGGCGCGATGCCTGGTCAAATAGTTCTCGATGGTGGTGATGGGAAATGGCAGTGCGCCTAGCGCAAATCGCGTCGCGGCGCATCGTTGGGATCCAGCGGTGCTGTTCAACACCTTTGGATATCTCGGAGATTCAAGGACCATAAAATGCTATCTGGCAGGCAGACTTCGGCTGCTCGAGCGCTCGTCGGCATGTCGCAAGCAGCGCTCGCTCTCGCTGCAAACATCTCAGTGCCGACGCTGGAACGCATGGAAGCAAGCGAAGGCCAGGCTGCCGGCGTGCGGAATGTTGTTGCCGCAGTCCGCGCGGTCCTCGAAACAGCTGGCGTGACGTTCCTCGAGGCCGGAGGCATTGCGTCGGCTCCCGGCGTCTCACTGCATGCGGGTGGCGGTACTGCGATGGATATGGACGAAAATGAGGTTGTGCAGTACCCCGAGAACTTAGAGAACGACGCGCCGCCCGGCGCCGGTGGCTAGGTCCCGGGGGATCTCGCAGGACAACCTTGCGCTTGAGGCCAATGTCGAGCGCGCCTATGTCGGCTATCTTGAGCGCGGCAACAAGAACCCGACGGTCACGACCCTTGCGAAGATTGCCGCGGCGCTGTCTTGCGATATCTCGGAGTTCTTCGTTCCGATGGCCGATAATATCGTCACGATGAAGCCGCTGAAGAGCGGCCGGAAGCCGTCGCGCGGCTGATATCTACTTTCGCCCGCCGCCAGCCAGGGATGTTGAGGCCTTCGTGCGCCTTGGCCCGCGACACCTGAATTGCGCGCTTCAATAACAACGATCCCGGCATAGTTGGAAAAGGCTGAGATTTGACGACTTTCAACGATCCAATAACAATCGGTCGAGTTTGCCGTTTGGACTCCCGGAAAACAGCTCCTTGAATAAGGCTGAAGCAACTCGCGGGGCCAATCCAGCCCTTTCGTCGATCAATACCACCGAGAGTTTTTTTATTTCGAGGGTAATTGTGCGTGCCTCGTCGCTCCGACGATACTTCCATGAATCCAGCAGATAGAATCCGTTCTGTACTGCCCATGCAGCAACACTTTGCGCCGTCATGACGTGTCCTTGTGCGGAAATGACAACGGTCGCTGCGCGCGTTCAAATCACTCCGCTGACTGATGAATACCTTCCGGAAATGAAACAGATCCAGCGCGAAATTGACCTAGCGTGAGATTGTCTGAAGACTGTTGCAGGTTAGACTCACGCCGCGATCATGCCGGCGCGCTGTCGCTGAAGGCGTTGCCCAGTCTGGTGATAGATCCGCTGGAGCGAGCGGAAAACTTCCCCAAGGCACTTTATCAGACATGGTGAGATGTTCGATGGAAGTTTAATCTGGCCGCGCGGCGAGCTGTGGACATCAATGGCCCTTCCGCCGACCGTTAATGAGACAGCATGTTCTGATTCATTAACACAAGCTCATCGCGACCACTTGCCCGTTAAATTCCTTCAAGCTAAATTACACAAGATTTAGTTGCATTTCTGTCGACCGAGGTCGGCGGACCGATCACCGCTAACCCGCTGTTGTAATAAGCTGACATGATTTGGAATCATCGCATTACCCGTGTCACCGTCGGCCTCTTGCTGCTGGCGCTTGCAATTGGCGTCTCCCTACCGGCAATCACGGGCTATACAAGCCGGGACGGCACCGTCAATGCGCGTCTGGCTCTGCTCAATGCTCCCATCGATGGTGTGATTTCGGGGGAACCAGCAAAGGTTGGCGTTCCTGTCAAAGCCGGCGACAATCTCGTCGAAATCAGTAATCCTCGC
>NZ_JAQJCH010000022.1:0-37006 GCF_030182525.1 Rhizobium pantanalense | reverse complement strand
AAGCGCTACGCCCGGCGGAAGGCTCCCGCTTGCGAGGCTAAAGGTATAGGAGCCGGTTCCGCCCGAGGCCGTCAATGTCTGGCTATAGGCGGTTCCGGCTGTACCCCCGGGCAGAGTTGCCGGGGTGATCGTGATCGTCGGGGCGCTGATCGTGATGCTATAGGCCTGCGAGCCGGTAAAGTGGTTGCTGTCTGTTGCGGTGATGGTGAAATTGAAAGGCCCTGCGGTCGTCGGCGTACCGATGAGAGTGCCGGTCGAGGAAAGCGCCACGCCCGCCGGAAGGTTCCCGCTTGCGAGGCTGTAGGTGTAGGGACCGGTTCCGCCCGAGGCTGTCAGCGTCTGGCTATAGGCAGTCCCGGCTGTGCCACCCGGCAGAGATGCCGGCGCGATCGTGATCGCTGGGGCGGCAACCACCAGCGTGTAGGCCTGTGCGCCTGTAAAGGGACCTGTGCCGGTGGAGCCGTCCCTTGCGACGATAGTGAAGCTGAAGTTCCCGGCGCTGATCGGCGTACCAGAAAGAACGCCAGTCGAGGAAAGCGCCACTCCTATCGGAAGCGAGCCGGTCGACAGCGAATAGGTGTAGGAGCCAGTACCGCCCGAGGCTGTCAGTGTCTGGCTATAGGCCGTTCCCGCCGTTACGGCTGACAGCGACGAAGGATTGATAGTGATCGTCGGCGCAGCAACGCTCAAACTATAGGCTCTTGAGCCGGTGAATGGCCCGATCCCGGTCGAGCTATCGGTCGCAGTAATTGTGAAATTGAACGTGCCGCCTGCCGTCGGCGTGCCAGTGAGTGCGCCTCCCGATGAGAGCGTCAGGCCTGCTGGAAGAGCGCCCGCTGTGACGGCAAAACTATAGGAACTGGTACCTCCTGACGCTGTAATGGTTTGACCGTAGCTGGCAGCAACGGTTGCGGAAGGGAGTGTGGTCGGCGCGACCGCAATCGTTGGCGCTGAAACCGTCAGGGTATAGGGCCTTGAGGTGTTAAAGGGGCCTGTACCCGTAGAACTGTCCGTTGCCGTGACAGTGAAATTGAAGTTGCCTCCTGCCGTCGGCGTGCCGGTGATTACACCTCCCGATGACAGTGTCAGGCCGTTCGGAAGCGAACCGGCCGTAACGGCAAAGCTATAGGAACTGGTGCCGCCGGATGCGGAGATGGTTTGATTGTAGCTGGCACCGACGGTGGCAGCCGTCAACGTCGCCGGCGAGATCGTGATCGTCGGCGCCGCAATGGTCAGGCTGTAAGCCTTCGAACCTGTGAATGGTGCGCCCGTGCCGGTGGAACTATCCCGCGCGGTGACCGTGAAGTTGAACGTGCCACCTGCTGTCGGCGTGCCGGAAAGCGTGCCTGAGGAGGAGAGCGTCAAGCCGGCTGGGAGAGCGCCCGATGTGACATTGAAATTATAGGAACCGGTGCCGCCCGATGCCGTGATAGTTTGGTTATAGGCAGTTCCGACCGTGCCTGCTGACAAGGAGGCCGGATTGACCGAAATCGTCGGCGCTGAAATGCTTAAAGTATAAGATCTCGAACCGTTGAACGGCCCGGACCCGGTTGAACTATCGGTCGCGGTAACCGTGAAAGTGAAGGAGCCTGCTGCCGTTGGCGTGCCGGAAATCACGCCAGTCGTCGCCGACAGACTCAGGCCGGTGGGCAGGGCACCTGTTGTAACCGCATAGGTGTAAGAGCTGGTGCCGCCGCTGGCGCTGACGGTCTGGCTATAAGCCGTTCCGACAGTACCCGAGGTGAGCGTCGCCGGCCCGAGGGTAATCGTCGGTGGACTGACCGTTATGGTCACCGTCGCCGGCGATGATGTGCCGGCCGCATTGGTTGCGGTGTAGGTGAAGCTATCCGGACCTGAATAACTTGCTGTCGGGGTATAGGTGATCGAGGTACCGTTGGCCGTGGCGGTTCCGTGAGACGCCTGCGTTCCGACAGCCACTGAGGAGGCGGCTCCTCCCGACAGGTTCAACGTAATCGTATTGGAAGTGCTGCCGTGGTTTACTGTTGCGCTGACCGGGCCGGCGGCAGGCGGTGTCAATCCCGCTGGCGCGATCGCAATATTTACTGTGAAGGGATGCGCGCTCGCATCGGCCAAGGTGAAGGTGTCTTGGGTCGCTCCGTCGCCGCTGTTCGTGTAGGTGAACGAGCCGGCAGCTGCGTTGTAGTTCGTTATCGTGCCGTGCTGTGGAAGAACTACGCTTGGATCGCCAATGGGATTGAGACCGACTGGATCGCACAGCGTGCCGATGTTGACGTTAAGCGTCCCGCCGGAAGTCATTGGGCTTGTCGACGGCGACGTATGAGAATCGGGGAAGTTGAGGGTAGTGCATGCTGCGTACGCCGCGTCCGGAGTTGCCAGCAGTAGACCAGTGCAGGATAGGGCAGCGAGCAGCACTATCCTGATCAGCAGTGCGCAAGCGCGCGCACCGAGGTCTATCGATTGCGTCGTTATTTTTGAGAGCTGCCTCGCGTTCCGCATTGCACGGTAGACTTGAATTTTCGCGAGAGCATTTTCCGATGCGAAACCGTTGTTCCCAGCGCAAGGTTTTCTTCCCGCGGTCCTGGTCGCCAGCTGTTCGACGCTTTTCATTTGCCCAACCCAAAGACCGAGCAAACCCCACCACGAAAAGCAGGAAATTGCTCTTGTGCTTGCCCGTCTGCATTGTGGCTGACGCCCCTCTACTCAATCGAAGTACTATATAAAGCAACCTGAAAGGCAATTTCACATACTCGAGAATCCCAAAGATTGATTCTTTTGGGACCATTATTCAATCAAATGTTGTAGATTAGCAACAACGCAGATTGTATAGAGGTAGCGTGGGTAATGTAAGGTTAAGTTGTTGAAGTACATGTACGACAAGGCGCGTGGCGGGTTCGTAACGTTAGCGAGCTCGGACTGCCATGTGCGATGTTCGGCCATGACCGACCGAAATTCCCTCTGTCGCCGCCATCGCTTTTCTGCCGAAATAATCAGTCATGCCGCAAGACGCGAGATCATGCCAGGTGTCGAACATCGTTCACACAAGGATCTAAATATTCAGGCCGAGAATTCCCATCAGCCAATCCGTCGACGACAGCGGATTATGAAGCGCTTCGAGTCACGCCGCCATTTTCAGCGATTTGTCTCCATCCATGATCCGATCGCCAGCTTGTTCCGCATTTCTCGCCACGACATTTCTTTCAGTCATCACCGCAAATTGCGCGCAGCGGCCATGAACATGTGGACGAAAATCGCACTGGCGTGACCAATGCACGCGCCAAACGTCACTGTCCTGCTTTTTCTCCGTTAATTTTACGATGCTCTTGGACTTCGAACTGGCAAAGCGATGGGAATGGCTGGTTCTCGCGTCATGGCTCACGGGATGATGGTGGGGATCGCCTCAGTCAAAGAAAGTCAACCTATTCAAAGCGATCGAATTAAAGCTTACGGGCGTTGGGTTCGCATCCCATCAAGAGCTAGGAAGCTTCCGGTTACAAAAGAGAGCGCCGGCCACGCCGGCGCTTTATGATCCTAGTATAGGTGTTGAGGTGTGGTCAGGCCGTAGGTGGGTGTGTCGATGCCCACCTGACGAGCTTTCAGCTGCAGCGACAGATATTGCGAGTAATGCCGTGACTGGTGCAGGTTGCCGCCGTGGAACCACAATGCTTCCTGCTGCGTCGGTTTCCACATGTTGCGCTGCTCGCCTTCCCAGGGGCCGGGGTCCTTGGTGGTGTTGGAGCCGAGACCCCAGCATTTCCCGACCTTGTCGGCCACATCGCGCGAGATGAGATCGGCGGCCCAGCCGTTCATCGAACCGTAGCCGGTGGCGTAGACCACCAGGTCCGCCGGCAGGTCCGTTCCGTCCTTAAGGACGACGGCGTTCTCCGTCAGATGCGAGACGTCGACGCCCGACTTCAGCTTGATCGAACCGTCGATGACCAGATCGCAGGCCCCGACGTCGATGTAATAGCCCGATCCTCTTCGCAGGTATTTCATGAACAGGCCCGAATCGTCGTCGCCAAAATCGAGCATAAAACCCGCGTTTTCGAGTGCTTTGTAGAACTCTGCATCCTTTTCCCGGATCTTGTTATAGATCGGAATCTGGAACTCGTGCATGATCCGGTAGGGCAGGGAGGCAAAGATCAGATCTGCCTTGCGCGTCGTCATGCCGCCCTGGACCGCCCGTTCGGAGTAGAGATCGCCGAGACCGATCTCCATCAGCGAATCTGACTTGACGATATGGGTGGACGAGCGCTGCAGCATGGTAACATCGGCGCCGGCTTCCCAAAGCGCTGCGCAGATATCGTGGGCCGAGTTGTTGGAACCGATGACGACCACCTTCTTGCCAGCATAGGCATCCGGTCCCGGATGCTGCGAGGAATGCTGCTGCTCGCCCTTGAAGACCTCCTGACCCGGGAACTTCGGTACATTAGCCTTGCCCGACATGCCCGTAGCCAACACCAGTTGCTTCGGCTTGAGCACCACTTCCTTGCCGTCGCGCTCGACGACCACCGTCCATTCGCCGATCGTCTCGTCGTATTGCGCGGATTTTGCCGTGGTCGAGCCCCAATAGTTCAGCTCCATGACCTTGGTGTACATTTCCAGCCAGTCGCCCACCTTATCCTTC
Source organism: Rhizobium pantanalense (assembly GCF_030182525.1). Classification (NCBI taxonomy): domain Bacteria; kingdom Pseudomonadati; phylum Pseudomonadota; class Alphaproteobacteria; order Hyphomicrobiales; family Rhizobiaceae; genus Rhizobium; species Rhizobium pantanalense. The sequence goes on along the minus strand of NZ_JAQJCH010000022.1, from coordinate 32,400 downwards.
GGGGTGAATACCGGCCAGTTTTCCGGGAAAGGTATGTAGGGAAGGTGATCGTACCAGACGGGGTCGTGTAGGCAGAGTGACTTGTAGCGCTTGCGCCAGCTGTCGCCGGGCCGCTCATTCTTCTCTATGATGATTGTCGGAACGCCGAGCTGGCGAAGGCGTGCGCCGAGCGCAATGCCGCCTTGGCCGCCGCCGATGATGACGACATAGGGCTGGGATGCGTAACCGAGTTCGACCGCCTCGCGTTCGCGCTTTTCCTTCCAGGTCATGCGATTTCTGTCATGGCCGTGCTCCGCCCCCATCGGGCGCCGGAAACCCTTTGGCTCCTCATGACCTTTCAGTTCGGTCATGGTGGTCAGAAGCGTCCAGATCAGGCCATCCTTCAGACGGATATGGCCGTAGCCGCGGGCAACCCCCGTTTCGAATTCGAACCAGCCTTCGGTGACGCTGCCCGCTTCGGAAGCGGCTTCCTTGGTATCCTGGACAAAGTTGGACGGCTTAGTGACGGTAAGCTGGCTGGAGAGCATGTCGCGAACCTGCTCGCGACCTTCGAGGGTCTTCAGGTTCCAGGTGAATGTCACCAGATCACGCCAGTAGCAATCCGCCTGAAATAGGTTGACGGCGGCATCGACGTCGCCATGCGCCAGCGCTTTTTCAAGCTTCGCAAGGGCCGTGTCGATCTTGGTTCCGGGGCTGATATCAAGCATGACTTCTCCTCCATGACTGCTTGTTAATGGTGGAACGCCCTTGCCGGGAATCCCTTCAAAGCGTCCAAGCCGCCACCTCCAGGGCTCCTCTCCCGGGACAGGCGTTGGCAGAGATGCTTATTTCGAAAGATCGATCAAGATCTTTAGATGGGTGCCAGCCGGGTCGAGCAGGGCGTCGAAGCCCTCCTTCACCGCCATGTCCAGCGTGATGCGCTTGGTAACGATCTTGGTCGCCGGCAGCAGGCCCGAGGCGATCAGACGGATAACGCGTGGCCAGTAATGCGTCGGATAGGCCCAGGAGCCCTTGATCTCGAGATCGCGGAATGTGACCTGGAACCAGTCGATCGGGTTCTCATGCGGATGCAAGCCCGTCTGGACGACGACCCCTTGCTTGCGCACGGCATCGACACAGGCCTTCAGCGCGTGTTCGTTGCCCACGCATTCGATCGCGACGTCGCAACCCACCTGGTCCTCGGTCTGGGCGCGGATGACATCGCCGACCTTGTCGCGCTTCGGATTGATCGTGATGACGTCGGGCAGCACCTTCTTGGCAAGCTCGAGCCTGGCGTCGTTAAGATCGGAGACGAACAGCTTGGTCGCGCCGGCCGCGCGCGCGGCCAGTAGCGTCAACATGCCAATCGGGCCGGCACCTGTGACGAGAACGCTGTTGCCGGCGGTGACGCCGCCGCGGTCGCAGGCATAGACGGCAACCGCCGTTGGTTCGACGAGTGCGGCCTCTTCATCGGTCATCTCGTCCGGGATCTTCTGGACGTTGTATTCGTTCACGAGAGCGGCTTCGGCCATGCCGCCGCCGTCCCAGCTGAGGCCCACCAGCGCCAGCTGCGTGCTCAGATGGAAAAGGCCACGGTCGGCGAAATAGTCGCCGGAGCGCGGCATGACGAGCGGCTGGATCGAGACGCGGTCGCCGACGGCAACCGAGGTCACACCTTCGCCGGTGGCTTCGACGACGCCACCGAATTCATGGCCAAGGACCTGCGGGCCGTGGGCGCCGGTAAAGGGATGAGGCTCGGTCGGAATGAAGATCGGGCCGTAGCTGTATTCGTGAAGATCAGTTCCGCAGATCCCGACGAAGCGGTTGCGAACGAGAACTTGGCCCGGCCCCGGCTTCTTCGGCTCCGGAATGTCTTCTAGCCGCAAGTCATTGGCGGCATGAAATCTGAGGGCGCGCATGTTTCCTCCTTAAGGCTGCTTTTCATGCCGTCAGGAGGAGCAACCCCTGTGCCAGTCGCTTCGACCGGCGCGCGGGCTGAAATCACAGCGCTTTCAGAGAGGGTGACGATGGATTGCGCCACAGCTGAGGCGCAACAGGTGTGGTGGATGCCGTAGTGAATGGCTCAGTGCGGGCGCTCTATGCCGAACCGTCTCATCCTGCGGTGAAGCGTTGTGCGATCGATACCGAGGCGACGGGCCGCTTCGGACACGTTACCCTTGCAATTCATCAAGACGGCGCGCAGGTCTGCCCCGGCGCTGCCGCCGGTGTGCACCGTGGCCGGCTGCGACAAGCGGTCCGGCAGGTCTCTGATCTCGATCACACTGTCGTCGCACAACGCTGCGGCAAAGGCGATGGCATTGTCGAGTTCGCGGAAATTGCCTGGCCAACGATGGTTGAGAAGCAGCTGTCTGGCCGCGCCGGACAACATCAAGGGTCTGTCCTTCGTCCTGTGTTTATCAAGCAGCCTCTCCAGAAGCCAGGGCAGGTCCTCGCGTTCGCAGAGCGGCTGTAGCGACAGAACGGCGGCGTTGAGTCGATAATAGAGGTCTTCGCGGAATCCGCCCGCCGCGACCATGTCGGCCAGCGAGCGATGCGAAGCGGAGACGACACGGAAATCGACCTTGCGTGCGACCGAGCCGCCGACCGGAAGCACCTCGCCCTCTGCGAGAACCCTGAGCAACCGGCTCTGGGCCGCATAGGGCATGTCGCCGATCTCATCGAGGAACAGCGTTCCGCCCTCGGCCCCCTCTATCAACCCCTTCCTCCCCTTGGCCAGCGCACCGGTAAAGGCCCCCGGGACGTAACCGAAAAGTTCGCTCTCGATCAACTGCTCTGGAATTGCGGCGCAATTGACCGCCATGAAGCGGCCAGAGAGCCCGCTCATCTCATGAATGATGCGGGCGAGATATTCCTTGCCGGTTCCAGTCTCACCCTGCAGCAGTATCGGCAGCCTGCTGGGTGCGAGCTTGATGACCTTGCGTCTGAGGCTGTCGACTGCCGGAACATTGCCGCCGAGCCTGTCGATCGCCGGCGACCGGTCGGGGGGGCGCACAGGCGGCACGCTGCCTGTGCGTTGCTGCGGTTCGATGGCGTGGGCAAAGAGCAGCGAGCCGTCGCGAACCGCGATCCGCCGTTCCTGGGGCAGGCTGGCACGGGTCAGCGAGGCTAGATCGTCAAGGCCCGCGTGGAAGAAGTCCGTAACCGGCTGTCCGATCAGGAGCTCGGGCGTGCGCCAGTCGAGACCCCGCGACGCGGCAAGAAGCCGGGCGCCGCCATGGGTCATGCCGGTGATGCGCCCCGCTCCGTCGACGGATATCGCCGCTTCCGGATCGACGTCGAGAAACTCCGGTGCGCCCGCAAAGCGCAGAACCAGATTATGCCGGCTGTTTGCCATGAGATTGGCAAGCTCGATCCTCCGCACGGTCGAGGACACGAGATGGCGCGCCATGTTCTGGCTGGCTTTCAGGATTGGCGAACTCAGCAGCGAAATGTCGAGAACGGCCGCCAGTGATCCTTGCGTGTCATAGATTGGCGCTGCGGTGCAGGACAGGGGCGTGTGGGTGATGTCAAAATGGTCGGTCTGATGAATCGTCAGAGCCTCGCCTGTGGCGATGCAGGCGCCCACCGCGCAGGTACCCGCACGCGGCTCGGACCATTCCGAACCGAGATAGAGACCGGCCTTTCGCAGATTGTTGTTGAAGGACGGGTCGCCCAGGAATTCGACGGTGACACCAAGCCGGTCCGACAGCAGCAGTACGTAATTCTGTTCGGCGATCTGCCGGTAGAGCCGTTCCAACCCAGAACGGGCGATGTGCACGAGATCCTCCGCCTGCTGGCGATGTTCTCGCAACCGGGTTTCGGAGACGATCACTGCCTCGCGCGCCTGCGCCGGATCGAGCCGGTAGGTGTCCAGGCACCGCCGCCAGGATTCTACGACGATAGCGTCCCGCCCTGTGTTACTTCCCTGCGCGACGCGCTCGATTTCTTGAATGTGATCCGCAAAATCCATCAATCACCGGCTCCTGAGGGCCGCCTCCTGTGATCTCCGATGTGATCATAGCCACAATTGCTCGGGGTGCCTAATACTCCGACGCATTAGTCCTGCGAAGGGCAAGATGATGAGTGCCGAGGTTCAATGACGGGCATCGCACATGGTTCCATAATTTACACTACGCCCGATCGGATGCCTAAGTCGTTGATAATGTGGGGTACGACACGAAAACAGTGGTTCGAATCCCCTCACATTAACGGATCCGATTTTGCTGACCCCAGGGTCGTGATCTCTAAAAGTGGCGGCGCAGTCTGAAAGTAGCGAATCACAAGGTCATATCCGTTCAACTGCAAATTCTCCAAAGCCGTCTTGCTTGGACCGTTGCACGCCTACGTGCAATTGAAAGCTCAGATCGGAAAGTTGTCGGAGGTGACTTTCATCCGGCTATCGCGTTGATTGAGCGGCGACGTCATCAAAAGTTCTTTTGACCCCATCGTCAGAGTGATCGTGTACGGAGGAAGTCAGCCAAACTCAGTCGTCATCCATTGAACCGGGCTGCGTGAGGTGTTCCGAAATACCGAGTTCCCGCATGGACCTGTCGAAGATAAAGACGCTGATCGATTTTGTTGGGCGATCCAACGTTACCGAGCTCTCGGTGACGGAAAAGGACGTCACGATCCGCATTTTCCGCGTGCCGCATCAGGGTGCCCCGATAGCTTCGGTGCAAGCGCCGCAGGGGGTGGCCGTCAGTTCCGTCGAGAACAGTCACGACACCTCGGCAAACGCCCGAGCCTCGATCATCTCCGTGACGGCGCCGATCTTCGGTGTTCTACATCGGGCGCCGGCACCCGGGCAGGAGCCGTTCGTAAAGATCGGCGACATGGTAGAGGAGGGGCAGACGCTCTTCATCATCGAAGCGATGAAGGTCTTCAACAAGATCGCAGCCCCGCAGGCCGGCCGCATCAGGCAGATCACCGAAATAGATGGCGGCGAAGTCGAGATGGGCGACATGCTCGCGGAGATCGCATGATGGCGGAAGCTCTCGAAAAGGCGTGCCTGTCGGACCGACGTTTCGATACGGTGCTAATTGCCAATCGCGGCGAAATTGCTGCGCGAATTCAGCGGGCGTGCCGCGAGCTCGGCTTGAAGACGGTCGCGATTTGCTCTGAAGCCGATAGGCAGGCACCTTACGGCAAGACCGCAGACACCTTTCTATGCATCGGTCCTGCGAACGCAGCTGGCAGTTATCTCAATCAAAATGCGATCCTCCTTGCGGCGCAACTGACCGGAGCGGGTGCGATCCACCCCGGCTATGGTTTTTTGGCCGAGAACGCAGCCTTTTCCGAAGCCGTCGAGAGAGCCTGCCTCGCATTCATTGGGCCGGACGCTTCCTCGATCGCGATCATGGGCGACAAGATATCGGCGAAACGGACAATGATTGCTGCCGGTGTGCCCTGCGTGCCCGGTCCCGATACTTCGCTTCCGGATGATCCGGCATCGGTCGAGCGGATCGCCCAGGAGATCGGCTATCCAGTGATCATCAAAGCCGCGGGCGGCGGAGGCGGCAGAGGGATGCGGGTGGTTCCGGATGCAAGCGAGCTCCGCGAAGCGATCGTCCTGACACGGGAAGAGGCTCGTCAGGCTTTCGGCTCTCCGGCACTCTATATGGAGAAGTTCCTCCAGCATCCGCGTCACATCGAAATTCAGGTGCTCTGCGATGCCAATGGCAATGCCGTCTGGCTCGGGCATCGCGATTGCTCAATGCAGCGCCGGCATCAGAAGGTCGTGGAAGAGGCCCCGGCGCCTGGGATCTCTTCGGAAGTGATCGAGCCCATCGGCCTGGCCTGCGTGGAAGCCTGCCGGCAGATCGGCTATCGCGGCGTCGGAACCTTCGAATTCCTTTACGAAAACGGCGCCTTCTACTTCATCGAAATGAACACGCGCCTGCAGGTCGAGCATCCCGTCACCGAGATGACCAGCGGGATCGATATCGTTCAGGCGCAGATAATGGTCGCCCAGGGCAATTCCCTCGAAATACGCCAGGATGATGTGGCATGTACCGGCCATTCCTTCGAATGCCGCATCAATGCCGAGGACCCCGAAAGTTTCCTGCCTTCGGCAGGCACGATCTCCGATCTGGCGCTGCCGGGAGGGCCGGGTATCCGGGTCGATACCCATATTCATGCCGGCTATCGCGTCTCGCCCTATTATGACTCGCTCATCGCCAAGTTGATCGTTCATGCGCCTACCCGGGCGGAAGCGATGACAAGAATGCGCGAGGCGCTTGCCGCCAGCCGGATAGACGGGATTTCCACCAACCTGCCATTGCTTTGCGCATTGTTCGGGGATGAAGGCTTTGCCCGCGGCGAGACGGATATCCACTATCTGGAGCAATGGCTTCAGCAGAGGAGAGCGGCATGAGTGCGATCGACTTTAGCGATCCTTCGACCATCGCGGCTCTGGCTGATGCGCTGACGGCGGCAGGCGTAGATGGCATAGAAATTTCGCGACCGGGCGGTAAGCTACGCATCATCGTCTCGAAGGCTGCGGGCGCCCAAATCAAGCTGACAGGAAATGCGCAGCCCGAGCCGGCGATACCGATGGCGATCATCAAAGCGCCAATGGCGGGTCACTTCTATCCATTGCATCCTTCGGATTCCGATGCAGCCGAGCGTCTGCCTCGCAGGGTCTCAAACCGGGATGTGATCGGCTTTATCCGCATTAGTTCCGTTCTGCTTCCCATTCCCGCCGGCAGATCCGGTTCGCTGGCCAGGCAATTGGTGGAGCCCGAAACCCTGGTCGGATTCGGTGATCCCCTGTTCGAAATCGAGCCGCTGCCATGATTGCTACGTCGAACGCCATCACCTCGTCGCGCGAAATCGTTCCCGCCGCCAAGGGCCGGGCACGGATTTCCTGCATCGGCACGCGATCTTTCTTGCTGGAAGCGCCGGGCGAATTCGATTTGCCCGCGCAGCGATGGATCTGGGCTTTGGCGCGGACGGTGAGGGGCTGGACCGATATAGCGGAAGTAATCCCCGGGATGACCAATCTCCTGGCGATCCTCAAGGAGACGCCGGAGGACCCCGATCTGGTCACGCTCCGGCTTCTTGAGGCATGGAACAACGCCGAGAGCCTGGACCTCGCGGGAAAAGTCATCGAGATCCCGGTTCACTATGGTGGCGCCTATGCAATCGATCTTCCCGCCATCTGCGACTTTTGCGGCTTGAGCGACCGTGAGGTCGTGCGCATCCACTATGAGGCGAGTTACCGCGTATTTGCCTTGGGAAGCGCCCCCGGTTTCGGTTACCTGCACGGGCTCGATCCGCGCATATACATGCCCCGCAAGACCGTTCCCTCGCTCAGGATGGAGAAGGGCAGCGTGACGATCGGCGGAATGCAGACAGGCGTTGCGATGCTGACGGGTCCGAATGGATGGAATTCGCTCGGCCACGCGGAACTGCAGATGTTCGATCCGACCTCCGCGATGCCGGCTTTGATGGCGCCCGGCGATATCGTCCGCTTTCTGCCGGCAAGGATCGAGCTATGATCGAGATTATCGAAACCGGCCCATTCAACACGATCCAGGATCTCGGCCGCCCCGGCTATCGCGACATCGGCGTCACGGCCAGCGGCGCGATGGACTCTCTTGCGGTGAAGATCGGCAATATCCTTGTTGGCAACGACGACGATGCGGCTGCAATAGAGGTTCAGACCTTTCCGTTCAAACTGCGGTTCGCGGCCCATGCTGTCTTTGCCGTCACAGGTGCAGATGGCAATCCTGTGCTGGATGGCCAGGAACTGCTTCCATGGTGCGCCTATGTCGCCGAGCCGGGCCAGATCCTGGAGCTGCGGCAGCCGCCGAGGCTGGCCCGCGCCTATATCGTGTTCGGCGGAGGGCTGGATGTGCCGGTCCTGATGGGATCGCGGAGCACCGCACTGCGCGGCGGATTTGGCGGAAATGCCGGTCGGCCGCTGATCAAGGGTGACCGAATTGAATTCGGTCCACCATCGGATGCGCTCCCCTTGCCGGCGAGCGGTCTCGCGGTGGTCGAGCCGACCGTGGTGCTAAATGATGTCTTTCCGGCCTCGGTCGATGGCGTGCTACCCATCCGCGCGATCGTCGCCGGCGAACATGAGCTGTTTGCCGGCGATGGCGAGGCTTTCTGGAGCCAGGTCTGGCGTATATCGTCGAGCAGCGACCGCACCGGCTATCGCCTGTCCGGCGAACCGATCAAACCGACGGCGACAGTCGAGATGCGCTCGCATGGCGTCGTGTCAGGCGTGATCCAGGTCCCGCCCGGCGGCGAGCCAATCATTCAGATGAGCGATGCCAATACCGCGGGTGGCTATCCGAAGATTGCCGGCGTCATCGAATGCGATCTGTGGCGGCTCGGCCAGGCCCGGATCGGCACCCGGCTCCGCTTCGTCCGCTCGACGCATGCGGAGGCGCGCGCGGTTGAACAGGCCGTGGCCCGCTACGTCGAGGATATCAGGCGGACGTCGCAGATGGTCAAGCGTGCTTTGAAGGCGATGGCCTGACGGCAATTTCAACGATCAAGGGGAGGAAGCGGTGAAGATCGATCTGAATTCCGACATGGGCGAAGGTTTTGGTCCCTATCGGCTATGCGATGACGAAGCGATGATGAAGATCGTCTCATCGGCCAACATCGCCTGCGGTTTTCATGGCGGTGACCCGGAGACGATGGCGCGCATGGTTCGTCTCGCCAAGGAGAATGGCGTGGGCATCGGCGCGCATCCGGGCCTGCCGGATCGCGCCGGCTTCGGTCGCCGCGAGATGCCGTTCCAGCCGGACGAGCTTCGGCAGCAGATGCTCTATCAGCTGGGCGCATTGACCGCCATCGCCAGGAGCGAAGGCATGACCGTCGGACATTTCAGCTTTCATGCGGCCATGGGCAATATGGTCAATCGCGATCCAGCGCTCGCCGATCTGATGATGAATGCCATTGCCGTGGTCGATCCGCGCCTCGTTGTGTTTGTGACGCATGATAGCGAAATCGAAAGAGCGGCAAAACGCGCGAAACTCAAGACACTTGCGCTGTTCCTGGCCGACCGCGCCTATGATGCCAGCGGCGCGCTCGTTTCCCGCGGTCTGCCGGGCGCGCTGGTCAAGGACGAAGCTTCGGTACGGGCGCGAGTACGCCGTTTCCTCGCCGATGGAACCGTCGAGGCAATCGACGGCACCGCACTCGAAATCCCGGCAAGATCGATCCTCGTCCACTCCGATACGCCCGGTTCGCTGGAGCTTGCTCAAATTATCCGCAGCGAAATCGAGGCCTCCGGAACCGTGCTCGCGCCCACGGCTGAGCTTGCATCCTGATTGCCCCGGCCACCCACCAAGTTTTTCATTTCCATCGAAAGAACACACCAATGCCCTCCACAGCCGATCGCCTGAAGAATGTTTCCATCTCCGCTTCCGCCGCCATGACCCAACGCGCCCGCGAACTTGCCGCCAAAGGCATCAAGGTCGTCAGCCTTTCATCCGGGGAGCCGGATTTCTCGACACCGGCCCATGCGGTCGAGGCAGCGCATGCTGCCGCACTCGGCGGCAATACCAAATATCCGCCGATGGACGGCACGCCGGCGCTGAAGGCCGCGATCAGCCGAAAATTCAAGCGCGATAACAATCTCGAATACGATTCAAGCCAGATCGTCGTTTCCGGCGGCGGCAAGCAGGTGATCTTCAATGCGATGCTGGCCACCTGCAATCCAGGCGACGAGGTCGTCATTCCTACGCCGTCCTGGGTCAGCTACGCCGACATCGTCAAGTTTGCCGGCGGCGTCCCGGTCGCTGTCCCCTGCTTCGAGCAGGCCGGGTTCAAGCTGCGTCCCGAAGATCTCGAGGCGGCGATCACGCCGCGCACAAAATGGCTAATTCTAAACTTCCCGAACAACCCGACGGGTGCTGCCTGCTCGCGCGCGGAAATGGCAGCGATTGCACAAGTCATGCTGCGCCATCCGGACGTCTGGATCCTGACCGACGATATCTACGAACATCTGGTCTATGATGGTTTCGAATTCTGCACGATCGCCGATGCGGAACCGAGGCTCTACGACCGGGTCCTGACCATGAACGGCGTCTCCAAGGCCTACGCGATGACCGGCTGGCGCTTGGGATATTGCGCCAGCGGATCGAAGGAGCTGATTGCAGCCATCAGCAACGTCAACGGCCAGAACGGCGGCGGCATCGCGACTGTCACGCAGGCGGCGGCAATCGCAGCGCTGGACGGTCCGCAGGATCTCCTGAAAGAGCGGGCGGCAATCTACAGAGAAAGACGCGACTTCGTCCTCGATCAACTGTCGAAGGTCGATGGGCTGCGCTGCCACAAGCCGGAAGGTGCCTTCTACATCTATCCCAACATGTCCGGCCTGATCGGCAAGAGCACCAGGGCCGGACGCAAGATCGAGACGGATGTCGATTTCGTCATGGCGCTGGTCGATGAGCACCATGTGGCAACAGTGCAGGGCTCCGCCTATGGCATGAGCCCCTATTTCCGCATCTCCTACGCGACAAGCATGGAAAAGCTTGGCGAGGGCTGCGCCCGTATCGCTGAATTCTGCCGCGATATGCGCTGACCGATGATTCCACACGCCTCCGACCCGATTTACGGGTCGGAAGGACGCGTTCCGAAGCTCTAAAACTTCAATTGCTCTGTCAGTTCGACGAGGATGTCTTTGACGGCGAATGCCGGCTCCGACAGCGAGTTCTGATCGGAGGTGCAAAGCGACAGCGTTTCCTCGATCCGCGGCGAAATCAGCCGGCAGACGAGGGGATCGCTCGATTCCGAGACGATGCGGTCGGCGATCGCTTTCGGCATGATGGTCGCGCCAAGCCCGCTTCCGACGGCGCGCGCCAGGGTGCGCACGATCTCGACTTCGGCCACGACTTTCAGATTGATGCGGCTGCGCGTAAATGCGGCATCGACGGCCCGGCGCACGAAATTATAAGCCGGCGGCAACAGCATCGGCATTCCATCGAGCGCGCTGACCGGCACGGGTTTCTGGTCTGAATCGATCGCGAAATTGCGATGGGCAACGAGGTAGAATTCCTCCCTCAGGATCGGCTCGAATCGCACGCCTTTGATCGGCCCCGTGCCGTGGATCAATGCCATTTCCAGCCGGCCGGTCATGATCATCTGGCTATAGGTCTGACCGACGCTCTCCGTCAGATGAAGCAGAATGCCGGGGTGCCTCTTTCGTGTCTCCGCCAGAAGGTCGACGGAGAGCGTGGCGGCGCTGCTGAAAGGCACGAGACCGACCGAGACGCGTCCAGCAAGCGAATTGCCGGCGGCGGCGGCATCGGCTTGCGCCTGTTCCATCTGACGCAGAATGATCTGGGCGTGCCGATAAACCGCGTGTCCGGCATCAGTCATGCTGACGCCCTGCTGGCTTCGGATCAGGAGTTTCTGGCCGAAATGTTCCTCGAGCGCCGCCAACTGCTGGCTTAGAGCCGGCTGCGCGAGGTGCAGGATATCGGCGGCCCGCGTGATGCTGCCGCTATCGACGATGGCGATGAAGGATTTGAAGCGTCTGATATCCATGGCATTCGTACTGTTCTGTCTTGCCGAGCATGTTTGCAGACACGGAACTGTTTTGCAACGCGGGCCAATGTCGGCAACCCTGCGGATCGCGGCAAAAGTGGCGCGATGACCTTCGGCTTTAGCCGGCTCGCCGGCGGCCGGCACGTCTCCATAAAACTTGCTTATTACTCCAAAAGTAATCGGTCTTAGGCAAGGAGTTGAAGCTCCGCTAATGTCCACACCAACAAAAAAGGGGATCAGAATGCCATTCTCCGACTACAAGACCGCGCTGGTCACCGGCGCCTCCTCCGGTATCGGCGCCGCAGTGGTGGAGCGGTTTTGCCGCGAGGGTATCGAGGTGCATGCGATTGCCCGCAGTGCCGGCGCCCTGAAGGAACTGGCCGAGCGCACGGGATGCATTGCCCACGTCATCGATGTGACGGATCGCGCCGCAATCGCCGATCTTGCCAACCGGGTTCAGTTCGACATTCTGGTCAACAACGCCGGGGTCGACCGGCCGAAGAAATTCCTTCAGGCTGACGAAGAGGACATCGATCTCCTCATCGATGTCAATCTTCGCGCCGTGTTGCACATCTGCCGTCTGGTCGTGCCGGGGATGGTTGCCCGCGACCGCGGGCATGTCGTCAATATCTCCTCGATCGCCGGAAACTACAATTTCGGCGGCAACTCCACCTATCATGCCGTCAAGGCTGGCGTTGCCATGCTGTCGAACCAGCTGCGCATCGATGCATTCGGCAAGCGGGTCCGGGTCACCGAGATCTGCCCCGGCCGCGTCGCGACCGATATATTCAACCACGTCCATGGCGATGACCCGAGCGTGCGCGAGCGTTTCATCGACGGGTTCGAGCTGCCGCAGGCGGCCGATATCGCCGATGCGATCGCCTTTGCCATTTCAGCGCCGGTCGCAGTCAATATCGGCCACATGGAGATCACTCCGACATTGCAGGTGATGGGCGGCCTGCAAACGGCAAAGCCCGAGTGCTCCGCCGCCACCTACGATGCGGAAGGTGCGAAGCGGTGAGTGGATTCGATCTGTCGGCCATCCTGAAGAATCCGGATTACGTTGCGATGCTCTTGCAGGGCATCGAGATGACTTTCGTCATCTATGTCGGCTCCTGGATCCTTGCGATGACGCTGGCCATTCTGCTTTTTGCCCTTCGCGTCTCGCCGCTTCGCATCAGTGATCCGATCGTGAAAGCTTACGTCTCCTATCATCGCAACGTGCCGACGCTTGTGCAGCTGATGTTCTGGTATTTCGGGATCTATACGCTGATGCCGCAAGGCATCACCGACTGGCTGGCCGATCACAATGCCGAGGCAATCTTTGCCATCATAGGTCTGGGACTGTGCCAGGCCGCCTATTTCAGCGAGGATTTGCGCTCCGGGTTGCGGTCAGTCAGCCCAGGGCAGATGGAAGCGGCCAAAGCGCTCGGGCATGGCTACATCTCGGCCATGCGTTTCGTCATCCTGCCCCAGGGCGTGCGCAATGCTCTGCCGCCGCTCATCAATCACAGCGTTTCCTTGTTCAAGAACAGTAGTCTCGCAATCGTCGTCGGTGCGTCAGAGCTTACCCACGCCGTCAAGGAAATCGACAATGTCAGTTTCCGAACCTTTGAGATCTATCTGATCGGTACGGTCATCTACCTGTTCTTCTCCCTCATCATCATGGCCTTCGGCGCATATATCTCGCTGCGCAGCGATCCGGTGCGGAGGGCGCGCGCGTGATCCAGGATATCATCAAGATTATCCATGATTATTGGCTTCTGCTGCTGATCGGCCAGTATCCCAATGGCCCGCTGGGCGGCCTTGCCAATACGCTGATCCTTTCAGCGCTGGCCATAGCACTCGCATTTCCCGTCAGCATCCTGCTTGCCATGGCCCGGCTCTCCAAATGGGCAGTCCTCAGATGGCCCGCAACCGGCCTCGTCTACATCACGCGCGGCGTTCCGCTGCTGATGCTGATCCTCTGGTGCTATTTCATCGTTCCGCTTTGGACGGGGGCGGATGTACCAAGCTTCCTGATCATGCTGATAACGCTTGTGATCTATGAGGGCGCGTTCCTGAGCGAGGTCGTACGGGCCGGCATCGTCTCGCTCGGCCAAGGGCAGATGGATGCTGCGAGAGCGCTCGGCCACAGTTACATCGGCGCGATGCGCTTCGTGATCCTGCCGCAGGCGCTCTACAACATGATCCCGAGCATGATCTCGACCTTCGTTTCGACGATCAAAGACACGACGCTCGGCTACATCATCAACGTGCCGGATCTGACTTTTGCGGCAAGTCAGGTGAACAACCAGTTGCTGTCGCAACCCTTCCAGGTCTTTTTCATCCTGGCCGTTGTCTACTATGCGCTCTGCTGGAGCCTGACGCATGTCGCAAACAGTGTCGAACGGCGAATTGCCCGCCGGCGAGCCGGGCCACGGAAGATACGCCTGCGCAGCGACGTTGTTCCCTTAAAAACATTCACGGAGCAGCTATGAGCATCCCAGTTTCCGCACCGCAGGACGGCGCTCGGGAGATCCGTCTTCATGCGGTCTGCAAGAGCTACGGACATTACCAGGTGTTGAACAACATCAATGCCGATGTCAGCCGCGGCGAAGTCGTCGTCATTTGCGGACCGTCCGGCTCCGGCAAGTCGACACTGATCCGCACGATCAACCGGCTGGAGGAGATCAATAGCGGTTCGATAGATTTTGAAGGAAGGAATATTCACGCCGCGATGGGCGCTGCCGAGCTCAATCGGCTGCGAAGCCGGATTGGCTTCGTCTTTCAGAATTTCAACCTGTTTCCCCATTTGTCCGTCGTCGACAATGTTTCCATGTCGCCGATCCGGGTCAAGGGTGTGTCGGCGAAAGTGGCGCGCGACAAGGCGCTCGCACTGCTTGATCGCGTCGGTCTTGCCGACAAGGCGCATGCCTATCCGGGCCAGCTTTCAGGCGGCCAGCAGCAGCGCGTTGCCATTGCCCGCGCGCTCGCGATGGAGCCGCCGGTCATGCTCTTCGACGAGCCGACGAGCGCGCTTGATCCCGAAATGGTCGGCGAAGTCCTTAGCGTCATGAAAAATCTGGCGGCCGAAGGAATGACGATGCTCTGCGTTACCCACGAAATGGGCTTTGCCCGCGATGTGGCCGACCGGATCTGGTTCATCGACGCCGGTGAGATCCTGGAGACCGCACCTCCCGAGGAATTCTTCAAGAGCCCCCGTCATCCCAGAGCTCAGCGCTTTCTTTCGGATCTGCGCCACTAAGCACCTAAAATGGATAACAAGGAGAACAGCAATGAACTGGAAATGCTTCACCGTGACATTGGCGCTTTCCGGCGTCGCCATTGCCGTGCCGGCCAAGGCGGATCAGCTCGACACCATCATCTCGGCAAAGACGCTGCGCTGCGCGACCTATGCCGACGTGCCGCCGTTTTCCTCGCCCGACCCGAAAACCAGAGAAATGGTCGGCTTCGATGTCGATCTGTGCCGGGCGATCGCAAACGAACTGGGCGTGAAGGCCGAGATCAAGCCGATTTCGGTCGAGGCGCGTGTTCCCGAAGTGAAGCTTGGCCGCGTCGACATCACGGTTGCCAACCTTGCCTATACGCTGAGCCGCGCCGAACAGATCCAGTTCAGCGATCCCTATTATATCGCCAAGGAAATGCTGATTGTTCCGGCGGATGACGCCGGCAAGACCAAGGCTGATTTCGAAGGCAAGCGTCTTGCCTCGACCAAGGGCTCGACTTCGGAACTGGCAATCAAACTCAACAAGTCCGACCCGCTGACCTTCCAGGATACCGGGTCCGCCTATCTCGCCGTTCAGCAGGGCAAGGCGCGCGGTCTCGTCGCCAACACCATGACGACGACGCTGCTTGTCAACGAATCCGAGACGAAGGGCAAGCAGATGCGCATGATCGACGAACCCATGCTGCTGGAGCCGGTCGGCATCGGCATGCAAAAGGATCAGCCGGCGCTGACCGCAAAGATCAACGAAATCCTTCATAAGCTCGACGGTGCCGGCGAGATCAATAAGATCTGGGAGAAATGGCTGGGTCCGAACACCGAGTACAAAATGACGCGTACCGAAAAGGTCGTCCCGATCACCGAATTGAAGTTCGAACCTATCCCCTGACGACGGGCCGCTTAGCCGGTCAGTTCATCCATCAAAATTATCATCGATAACAGGCGGTGGGCGCCCCCACCGGCCTAAGCATGGGAGGTTTTCGTGACCCACATCAAAGATATCGCCGAGCGGCCGAGCAAAGCAGACGTCGAGGCACTCTCCAAATTCTCACCCGCAACGATCCATGAGGCGCAGGGACGCCGCGGCGCGCTGTCATCACGGCTGAAGCCGGTGGATTATCGCATGAAGCTCTGCGGCCCGGCATTCACGGTCAAGTGCGCGCCGCGTGACAACATCATGCTGCAGCTTGCGATCAACTACGCCAAGCCCGGCGACATCATCGTTGTCTCCGCGGGCGAATATGAGGAAGCCGGTTCCTTCGGTGATGTTCTGGCCAATGCCTGCCTAGCCAAGGGCATTGGCGGCCTGGTGACCGATACCGGCGTGCGCGACACGCTGCAACTGAGAGAACTTGGATTTCCGGTGTTCTCGCTGAGCGTCTGCATCAAGGGCACGGTCAAGGAGACGATCGCCGCGGTCAACGACCCGGTCATCGTTGGCGGAGAGATCATCAATCCCGGCGACATCATCATCGGCGACGCCGACGGGCTTGTCATCGTTCGCCGGGAGGAGGCGCGGGATGTCGCGCGGCTCTCACAGGCTCGTGACGAGGCCGAAGCCGGATACATCGAGGCTTACAAACAAGGAAAATCCGTTATCGAAGTCAGTAAGCTGGAGCCTGTATTGCAGGCTAAGGGCCTGATCAGCACTATTTGATGCTCACTTGAACTGGGCACTTGTCGGATCGATGTGCCGGTGATCGCGGCGATTCAGGCGAAAGGCGTCTTGAAGAGGGGTATACCATCGCGATCGGTGATCTGTTTTGAGTTATACCTGCCTCGAGTCGGGATCACGGCGCAGAGATTCTGCTTTAGCTGTAAGCGCAAGGTTTAGCGCTGGAACAATCGTATCGCCAGTTCGTACCTCTTCAAGAGCTTAAACTCGTCCAGTCTTCTTACCCAGTCTCGAAGTCAGTGCCGCAAAGGTTCTTACGAACGTATCGGTCTGACAGAAACAATGTCGCGCGCGAGCCCCGAAGAGCAACACCCCTGGAGCTCGGCTTTCTGCGCCTAGGGTTCAAGCTGGAAGCAAGCCTGCAGCACGATAGCTTTCAATCAGGGCATCATAGAGGGCGATATCTGCGCGGCTCCGTGCCATGAGCTGCGCACCCGCCACCGCGGCAAACACGGCCTTGGCGTGCGCCTCGCTAGTTTCCGGCTTGACCGTTCCAGTCGCGACAAGTGCCTTCTGCAACCACGCGACATTGACGTCAGCGAAAGTTTGAACTTCTTTTTTTAAGGGATCCGGCAGTTCATCGTACTCGGCTCCCATGAAACTGCAGAGGCACATGCGGTTCTCGTTTTCGAGCGCCTTGCGAAAGGTCTCCGGGAAAGACCGCAGCTGCTCAACCGGATCGGGCTTCTCGTGCGAGATCTTTTCGAGATCGGCGGCTGCGTCTTCCCAATATCGCTTGGCGACTGCCGTGGCGAGCTCGGCCTTGCTCGGGAAATGATAATAAAGGCTGGCCGCCTTGATGCCGACTTCGGCGGCGAGATCGCGCATGCTGAGGCCGCCATAGCCATGGGCCTGGGCCGATTTCTTCGCAGCCTCAAGAATATCTTCACGCGCATTCGAGCTCATTTTACGGCCTTTCTGGTCGGTTCCAGTTAATCGAAAACAGGGGCTTGACCAAGGGAAAGTTTGCTCTTAGCGTTATCTACCTAACGTTAGTTAGTTTAGAGGATGCAAAAATGCAAGAACATGAACTGTACTACACGGATGCCACCAAACTGGCCGACCTGATCCGCACCAAGCAGGTCTCGCCGGTCGAGGTTGTCAAGGCGCATCTCGATCGTATCGAGGCCGTCAATCCCAAGGTCAACGCCATCGTCACGATGGCCGGCGGGGCACTCGAGGCTGCAAAGAAGGCGGAGGCTGCGGTCATGTCAGGCGGAAAGCTCGGCGCGCTGCATGGCGTGCCGTTCACAGTCAAGGACAGTATCGATACCGCCGGTGTCCTGACCCAACGTGGCTCGCCGATCTTCAAGGGACGTGTGCCCGACACCGACGCTACAGCGGTTGCCCGCGTCAAGGCTGCCGGAGGCATCCTTATCGCCAAGACCAATCCGCCCGAGTTTGCCACCTCGATCGAGACCGACAACCTTCTGACCGGCCGGACCAACAACCCCTGGAATCTCGACTACACACCTGGCGGTTCGAGTGGCGGCGAGTCCGCCGCGGTCGCAGCCGGCATGTCCCCGCTTGGTATCGGCAGCGATCTGTCGATCTCGACCCGTGGCCCGGCCGCCCACACCGGCATCGTCGGCCTCAAGGCAACGCATGGCCGCGTGCCTTTGACCGGGCACTGGCCGCGTGCCCCGCGTCGCCTCTGGCACATCGGCCCGATGGCACGCAGCGTGCGTGACGTGGCAGTGGCCTATTCGATCATCGCCGGTCCTGATGGTGCCGATGGCTTCTCCACCGTCCCGCCGACTGTCGATCTCGGCACGCTGCAGATCCGTCCACTGCGCGTGGGCTGGATCGCCGACAACGGCTTCTTCGGGCCGATCGATCCCGAGGTTGCGACAACGGTAAAGGCCGCGGCACAGGCGCTGGCCGGCGTTGGGGCCGAGGTCGAGGAGGTCGATCTACCGCTTCTGCGCGACACCGATACGGTTACCGTCCTGTGGCAGCTTCATCAGATGGAAGCCGCTCCCGGCTTTGCCGCAGCCATCGCCGGCCACGAGGATCTGGTGTTCCGCCATGCCAAGCTGGTCCTCGATGGCGCCGACACGCCGATTAAGGACTTCGTCGCCCACGAGCAGACGGTAGAGCGCCTGCGCGACGAGTTCGCCGGCTTCTTCCAGCGTTATGACGTGCTGCTTGCGCCTGTCACGCCGTTCCCGGCGACAAAACACGGCCTGGACGATGTGATCGTGGACGGAAAGGCCTGGTCGCCATTCCAGGTTATGAACGGAACCTCGCCCTTCAGCCTGACCGGTCTGCCGGCGATGACTTTGCGGTTCGGGACCAGCGGAAACGGTCTGCCGATCGGCGTTCAGCTATCGTCTGCCTGGTACGCAGAGTCGACGATGTTCGACGCGGCGGCGCGCCTGGAAGCGGTAAGCCAGTTTCGCAACCTATATCCGTCCCTCTGACATCAAGGCACCCGAGAACCTGCTTCCGGGTGCCTCACGTCGCGCGCGGCCCTGCGCGAAGAAAAAGAACAACATCTCCCTCGTGCTTCCGGCTCGAGCTGTTGTCCA
Organism: Rhizobium pantanalense; assembly: GCF_030182525.1. Taxonomy (NCBI): domain Bacteria; kingdom Pseudomonadati; phylum Pseudomonadota; class Alphaproteobacteria; order Hyphomicrobiales; family Rhizobiaceae; genus Rhizobium; species Rhizobium pantanalense. The sequence goes on along the minus strand of NZ_JAQJCH010000022.1, from coordinate 13,478 downwards.
GGACCCCAGGCAGCTTCAGGCGCGGCAATCGGCACCTCCCGAGCGGTGCGGCCATTCAATGCACCGCCTTCTCTTCATGAAAGCCAGAATCCAAATTCACCCTGCTATCCCCCTCAGGAGATCCGACAGATGACTGGAAAGACAGACCTCGACCGCCGCACCGTACTGCGCGCCATTACCGCTGCCTCGGGTATCGCGCTGGCCGCCGCAGTATCGGCAAAGCCCGCCTCGGCGCAGACAGGCAAGACACAGGCGGTCACCGGCCCCTCCGACTTCGAGCCGGTCGAGGTCAAAACCAAGGACAACAGCATTTTCTTGAGGCGTTACGGCAGTGGATCGCCCGTGCTTCTGGTCCATGGTTTCCCGCGATCCAGCCTGATGTGGCGCTTCGTGGCGCCGTTGCTTGCGAAAAATCACACCGTTATCGCCGTCGATCTTCGCGGCTATGGGCAAAGCGGCATTCCGTCATCGACAGACGATCATTTCGCTTATTCGAAGCGGGCGATGGCTGACGAGCTCGTAGAGGTCATGGACAAGCTCGGCTTCTCGAAATTCGCCGTCGTCGGTCATGATCGTGGTGCTCGTGTCTCCTATCGGATGACACTCGATCATCCCGAAAAGGTCCAGCGCTTAGCCGTGCTCGACGCGATTCCGATTTCGGAAGGATGGGGTCATGCCGACGCGCGATTCGCGCTTGCCTATTGGCCATGGACACTTCTTGCCCAGAAGGCGCCGCTGCCGGAGAGATACCTTGCGGGGGATCCCGATGCGATCTTCGAGAACACTTTTGGACATGGGTCGTTTGGGCCCGATATCCGCGCCGAGTATACCGCGACCTATCATGACAAGGACCGCATCCACGCCGTCTGCGAAGAGTTTCGAGCTGCCGCCTCGATCGATATCGAGCACGACAGGAAGGATCAGGAGGCCTCGCGGCGCATCGGCTGCCCGGTCCTGCATCTGTGGGGCGCGGGCGGTCCGCTAGACACTTTTTATGAAAAGGACGGCGGCCCGCTTGGTATCTGGCGCAAGTGGGCCGATAACGTTCAAGGGCGGGCGATGCAGGGCGGCCACTTCTTCCCCGAAGAGAACCCGGCCGAAACCGCCGAGCTGCTCATCAAGTTCCTTCCGGCGTAACCCGAACTGGATTCGGCAGTTGCCAGAACCCGAGAAGGCTGACGTATTTTATGGGGCCATCCGGCGGGTTTGCGCCGGATGGCCCATCGCGAAGGTCAACGGCGAAGTCAGGAAGGCCACGCAACCAAAGCCCTGTTGATCACCTGCTGAAGCTGCGCTCTTGTTGCGCCCGCCTGTGCGTCCAAGGCCATTCCCGTTCCCAGCACGAGAACGTAGCGCGCAAGCTCTTCCGCGTCTGAACCTGCGGGAAGATCGCCGGTGGCAACCGCGGCTTCAAAGCGTCGAATGAGGCGGCCCCGACGAGAGGCGCGAAGCTCTGCCTGCCTTTGCTCCACAGCTTCTACCGTCAGAGATCCCGACATCGTACACTTGATCGCCAAGCAGCCCACAGGGTGTGAAGGGTCGGTATAGATGTCGGCGAGCCTAGTCAGCATGCTCTCGACGACCCGGCGCGACGTCTGCTCCTTCAACGCCTCTTCAGCGGCGCCGAGGTAGGTTTTGTAGTAGCGCTCGAGCACGATCCGAAACAGACCGTCCTTGCTGCCGAAGGCAAAATAGAAGCTTGGCGGCTTGCAACCGATGATGCGTGTCAGGTCGGCGAGCGAGGTGCGGTCATATCCGTGCTCCCAGAAAAGCGTCGTCGCCTTGGAGACTGCCTCGTCAATATCGAACTCTCTCTGCCGCGCCATCGCGAGCCGCCCTTCCATTTCCGTTCAAATATATCGGTCGCTAAAGAAAAGCCTTGACGACCCCTGATTTGGCAAATATAGCGTATACTATAGTTTGGCGCAATGCCGAATGGAGGCCGCTCCACACGCCTTGCCAAGAAGACTTTTGACAAACGGGAAGCGCGCAAGCCGGGAGCCTTCTGCACCCGATCCGTCATCAACACAGCCAACCCCAGAGAGAACGATGAAGAGACAGACACGCAGTTCGTCACGCGGATCGGAAGAGACAAGGAAGTTTCTCGTTCTGATGAGCGCCGGTTTCGCCTCATCGCTGATCATGCTGGACTCCAATATCGTCGCCGTGTCCTTGCCGTCGATAGCCAGAACGCTGGGAGCGACATTCACGGAGATCGAATGGGTGGTGAGCGCCTACGTTCTCGCCTTCGCCGCATTGCTGCTGGCGGCCGGCTCCTACGCGGACCGGCACGGCCGCAAGCTCGCGATGCTCGCGGGCCTAGTCATATTCACCATCTCGTCCGCCATTTGCGGACTGGCGACCTCGGCGCTGATGCTCAATCTTGCGCGAGCGGTTCAGGGCGTCGGAGCAAGCCTTCTTCTGACGGCATCCCTCGCCGTCATCAATCACACGTTCACGGGCGCCGAGCGTGCACGGGCCTACGCGTTCTGGGGCGCATGTCTCGGCATTGCGATCACCTGCGGACCGATCATTGGCGGCGTCATCACCGATTTCTTCGGCTGGCGCTGGGCATTCCTGATCAATCTGCCGATTTGCGCGGTTCTGATCGTCGCGGCCTGCCTGTTTGTCGAGGAGTCTAGTGATCATGAGGCCAAGAAGCTCGACTTTCCCGGGATCGTCACCTTCAGCGCCGGTCTGTTCCTGCTGATCTGGGCCTCGATCGACGGCAATAATCTTGGCTGGTTCAGCCAGGCCATTCTGCTGCGTCTTCTTGGGGCTCTTGTCTTTCTGATCGCATTCTATTGGATAGAGACGAAGGAAGAGCGTCCGATGATCGATTTCGGATTGTTCCGCCAGCCAACCTTTCTGGGCTCGGCTTTTGCTATGCTCGGCTACGCGATCGGCGCTCAGGTCCTGATCTTTTTCCTGCCGTTGTTTCTTCAGAACTCCTATGGGCTTGCACCCGCTGTCGCAGGTCTTGCCATGCTGCCGTTCGCGCTGCCGATGTTCCTCACACCGCGTTTCGGCGCCGGTCTGGCTTCGCAATATTCGGGTCGCGCCCTGCTGACGCTCGGGTTCTCGGTCACCACACTCGGCGACCTGCTTCTCTATCTATTCGCGGAGACTGGCGCCGCGTATCCGCTCTTCGCCGTTGCCATGGTGCTTGCAGGCGCCGGGGCCGGGCTCCTGAACAGCGAAACGGCGAAAGTCATGCAGGGGGCTGTGCCACCCCAGCGCGCCGGCATGGGATCGGGTATCTCGGCAACGACGCGCTTCGTCGGCTTGCTGTTCGGCGTTGCCGGACTTGGCGCAGTTCTTTCGCATGGTGTGAATGCCCGCTTTGTCTCGGCTGACGCGGTCAGTGGAATGGAGGCCGGTCTTCTTGCCCAGGCTGCCAAGCGGGTCGCATCCGGTGATCTGGACGGCGTCATCTCCGTCCTCGGCGATGGCGCACGTGAGGCTGTTCGCTCTGCCGCACAGAGCGCCTTTGCCGGCGGCTTTGGCGATGCGAGCCTGAGCGCCGCATTCGCCGCGGCATTCTTTGGAATTCTGACCTACTCGCTGGTACGTGCCGCAGACACCACGCCAAACGGCGCCGCCAAGGACGATGAACTGGCGCCGGCGATGGAGTAGGGCGCCACAGGCTTCAGGCTCAGTTCGTGTGGGCGCATCGTTGGCGCCCCGCGCCAATCGCACATGCCAATTCATCCACCTTGACGGTCATCACAGAGACCCGCCATGCTCGACACAGCCGATGTCCGCCTGTTGGACAACCCGATATGGTCCGCGCTGATCACCAGCAACAAAACGCTCGCCTTTGGCGGCCTGCTGGCAAAGCGGTTTTTCCCGACGTCGCTCCATTTGCGGCAGTCGGAGAACAAGAGCCGGCTTCGCTGCGCTCCCTGGCCGCCCTCGCCACAGAAGCGCACCGGATTGCGCTCGTTACTCCAAGCCAGCTGCTCGCACCGGCTGGGCTCGTCACCGAGATGCAAGCGCCGCTTCTGCAGATGGTTCTCGAAAAGCCGATACCGGTCCCGAAGCTGGACATCGTCCCAACCCTCCTTGGAAAGACGGATGTCGGCGCGATGCTCGATCTCGCAGCCCGCACCCGTCCCGGCCCCTTTGCAGAACGTACACCGCATTCGGCCGCTACTACGGGCTGAAGATCGATGGGGTTTTGGTCGCGATGGCCGGAGAGCGGTTCCGGTTCGGACGATTCGTGGAGATAAGTGCCGTCTGCGTTGCACCTGAATTCCGGGGCCGGGAATTTGCCGCATTCCTGATCGCTGGATTGGCGGAGCGGCTCCGGTCAGAGGAAATCATCCCCTTCCTTCATGTCTTTACAAACAACCGCAGCGCAATCGCACTCTACGAAAAGCCCGGTTTTTCAGCGCGGCGCGGATTCTTCGTTACAAGTATGCGTCCCGTAAGGAACTGACCAAGTCAGAAAACCGCTTCCGTATCGAAGGCAATCGCTCGGTACGGCGTGCATTTAAATCCCAATCATCACGTAATGGAGAAAGCTTATGGATACGTCTCTGAAAGGTAAAGTGGCGCTTATAACCGGGGGTGGCGAAGGTATCGGCCTTTCGTCGGCTCGGCGGATGGTCGAGGAAGGGGCATCGGTGTTCATACTGGGCCGTCGTCAAGCCATCCTTGATGCCGCCGTCGCGAGCATCGGCGGCGATATTGTAGGCATCGCAGCCGACGTCTCGAAAATCGCCGAACTTGAACGCGCCTACGAAATCGTCCGATCATCAAAAGGGAAGATCGACATTCTTCTTGCGAATGCCGGGGTACAAACTCGCGAAGCTCTCGGGTCTATCACCGAAGAGGGTATCGACAGCCAGATCGCCATCAACTTCAAGGGCGTGATCTTTACGGTTCAACTGGCTCTGCCGCTGCTCGTCGATGGCGCTTCCATCATTCTGACTGGATCTGCAACGGGCGTGAAGGGTATTCCAAACCGCACGGTATATTCTGCGACGAAGGCAGCTATTCGCAGCTTCACCCGGACCTGGGCGAATGAGCTGAAGGGCCGTCGCATCCGCGTCAACACCCTGAGCCCGGGCCCGATCCTTACGCCCTTGCTGGAGCAGACCTTTGCCGATCCGAAAGTCAAGCAAGCCTACATGTCGACAGTGGTGGCCGCAGTTCCGCTCGGGCGCGCAGGCCAAGCTGATGAGATGGGCGACATTGCTGCTTTCCTTGCGTCGGATGCCGCCAGCTACATAAATGGAGCTGACATTCAGGCGGACGGCGGGTTCGCGCAGGTCTAGATGCTTCGCCGGAGGCGCAAATCCCGTCGCTGTCGCATGGGGATAGTCTCGCGGATATAACGCCGTGAGCACATAGTGAGAGCGAGGCGACGAGAATCATCGAGTACCGCTCAACATGCCGACGACCGCAATACCGACTTATGCGCTTTCCAGGAACAGTCTGGCATTTCCCCCGGCTCTACGATCACCTGCTTGAACAAAATGAAGATAGGAAGGCCGACGGATCGAATCTGTTCAAGAGCAAGTAGTCCCGCTTAAACCTCGGTTGTTGGCTCATAGCCACAAACGGCCTCTAAAATCTCAATTGTCACCTGCTGTGCTTGCGATGGAATCCTTGAGTATTTTGACTGGTACAGAAGTTTGGACATAACAGCCTCGGCGAGCCGTGCGTCCATCACGCGCGCCGTTTTCAGCGCGCGCGTGCATGAGTCCTTGAATGGAATGAGCGCCTTTACGAGATAATCATGGCCTTCGCTCTCGCGGACGCACGCGATATCGAACATATCGCGTGGCTGCATTAAGCCCCCGCGATAGAAAATCTTCTTCGCGACGATCTCGGCTGGCGTTTCGAGGTGAACCCTCTGCCCACGTATTTCTCTTTCCCTTGTGGGCTCAGATGTAAGGTGCGTTGCGACGATAAAGTCGACCTCTCCGATATCCTTGAACACGATTTTGAGAGCATGCGTGCCGTCGAAAGTGTAAGCGTCAGGGTACAAGTCGAGAGCGAAGCCCTGCGTTTGTGGATTGAGATAAGATAGCACCTGAGGATCGTCGATGAAGATATCGACGTCGAAACTTTCACGGTGGCCGATTTGAAGCATCAGCGCAGTGCCGCCGCCGAAACTCCAGCTGTCGAGAACGGGGAACTTCGAATTAACTTGGCTGATTATTTTCAGGGCCTGGTCAAAGAGCTCTGCCCAATGACTATTTTGCGATTGTGTCACTAGGCAGCTCGGGCAAGCGGCAGTTCGTATCCGGCCATGTCCGAAAACCGCTGGGCAACGACAGAGGCATCAGTAAGATTGACGTGCATTTCATCCAGAAACGAATGCTGAAGGCTTTCGCAAACTTCAGAAAAGAACGCAAACGCAGATGCGTCGTAATGGTCGGCGCTTGCCGGGTCGACAATCTTCGACGCCAATTGTTCAGCCGAAAGGCTCGTCCCGTAAGGGGCGTTTACCGTGGCTAATACTGTCATAGTGACGAACGTCATCGATTTTTACCGCAATTAATACGTTGCTTTATATAGCGTCTTGCGGCGGTGGAGACAAGGAGCGAGCAATTTGACGGCCTCGGTTGGTGGGGTCCTATTCCCTTCGACTGCAAACGAGGTTCTTTTCTCTTCGACAGAGATCTTACTACAGCCGCTGAAATTCTGGCCTACTTATGGGGATCTGTCCCAAAAATATCTTGTTGGCCTATCCAACGGATTAGAGCGGGCGCGGGATCTCGCCCACGCCCGGTTTACAACGCATCTAGCTCCAGGCATGGAGCGGTGGCTTTTCGCCATTTAGGAAGTACTTGCCAAGGATGGCGTATTTCCACCGCACCGGATCGTGCAGCGTGTGCGTGCGGGCGTTGCGCCAATGCCGATCGAGATTGTGTTCGGCAAGTGTCGAGCGGGTCCCAGCCAGTTCAAACAGCTTATTGGCGGCGGCAATCGCGATTTCCGTGGAGAGGATTTTTGCCTCGGCTGTTACGATCTGCGCTTCGGCCACTGTTTCCTCGGTTGGGTCCGCCACCGCCCGATCGATCGCATAGCCGGCCTTTTCCAAGAGCGCCTGCGCTGCATGGAGGCGCAAGGTCAGATCGCCGACGGCCTGGATCGTATAGGGATCGTCGGAGGCGCGCTCGAGCCCGCTGTCCACCCAGGCGCGGGTCTTGGTGCGCACGAAGTCGATGGTTTCGTCGATGGCGGCTTGCGCAATGCCGGTATCGACCGCCACCTGGATGATCTGGAAAATGGCGCCGTCCGCGGTCGGCTTGTCGTAACCCTTGTAGCCTGGCACCAGATGGGTCTTGGGCACCTTGACGTTGTCGATGATCACCGTGCCTGAAAGCGTCGTGCGCTGACCGAAGCTCGACCAGTCGTCGATAACGGTGAGCCCCGGTGCGGCGCGATCGGCAATCGCGTACCAGGCACGACCCTCGTCATCGAGCGCGACGATCGGCACCAAATGGGCAAGCAGAGCGCCGGAGGAATAGAACTTCTGCCCCTTGACGATCACATGGTCGTCGGCGTCCGTAAACTTCGTCTCGAAGTCGACGGCCCGCTTCGAGCCGAACTCCGAGAAGGCATTGCCGAAACGCGTGCCCTTCAGCACCTCGTCGAACAATAGCTTCTGTTGTGCCTCATCGGAGACGGTGCGGATGGCGGCGACGACGCCCAGGTGATTTTGCGCAACCTGGCCGATCGAGGAATCGGCGGCAGAGATGATCTCGATCACCTTGGCGAGCGTAGCGTAGGAAACTTCAGGTCCGCCGAATTTTTTGGGCACGTTGATCGACCATAACCCGCTCTGGGAAAATGCATCGAGTTCGGCCGCCGGCCAAATCCGCTCACGGTCACGCTTGGCGGACTCCTTGATGAATTCCGCTGCCAATTTTTTGGCAACCGCGATTGCCTCGGCGTCGTTCTTGATGATGTGAGCTGGCTCGGTTGGTCTTGCAACGGGTGGAACCGCGTTGGCGGCATTGTCGGTCTTCACTTGCGAAATTGTCATGTGGAACTCTCCTCTTCAGATGTAATGGATTAGGGATTGGCTGCCGGGAGTGTGGATATGACGTGGCCGCCAATTGCGGCCTTACGGCCGAGATAGAGGTCCTGTACCTCCTTGCGCTGGCGCAGATCAGCGGCTGTCCCGTCAATGGCGGTGACACCGTGTTCGAGGATCGTGGCGCGGTCGGCATATTTGAGCGCGATGGCGGAGTTCTGTTCGGCCACAAGAATGGAGAGCCCTTCCTCTTCATTTAGGTGGCGCAATGTCCGGAAAATGTCCTGGACGACAAGCGGTGCCAGACCCATGGAAGGCTCGTCGAGGACAAGCAGGCGCGGCCGCGACAACAGGGCGCGGCCGATTGCCGTCATCTGCTGTTCCCCGCCAGAGGTCAACCCGGAGGTCACGCGGCGCTTTTCTTTGAGGCGTGGGAACAAAGCGTAGATTTTTTCGAGATCGGCTGTGATTTCAGAGCGTGTCGCGCTGCGGCCAAGCCCGCCGGAGATCAGGTTCTCCTCCACGGTCAAGGTCCGGAAGCAGTGACGGCCTTCGAGCACCTGCACGAGCCCGGCGCGAACAAGTTCCGATGGGCTTGCCGTCGTCACGTCGATTCCGCCGAAGCGAATATGTCCCGCGACGATCTGGCCGCGTTCTGCCGGCAAAAGGTTTGATATGGCTTTGAGCGTCGTCGTCTTGCCCGCACCATTGGCGCCGAGCAGGGTGACGATCTCGCCACGCTTGACGGTGAGACTCACCTCGCTCAGTGCCCTGATTGTGTGATTGTAGGTTGCCTTCACGCCTTCGACGCTGAGCAGGATATCCGCAAAGACCATTTGATTTTCCTCGGACTTGTCGCGGACGGGACCGATCCCTGGCGGCGGCAGGCATGCCGCCGCCAGGTTGGGTTCGCCGCCAATCAGTTGGTGGCGGCTTCCGCGTCTTGGGAGGTGCGCAGCTTGATGCCCTTTTCCTTGGCATAGGCCTCGGAGGATTTTTCGATGATGGGACGTAGCAGAGCCCAATCCGGCGCGATCCAGTCGGAAACCACCTTCCACTTCTTGCCGTCCCATTGCTGGAAGGTCACGTAACCGTTGCCTTCGTGGTTGTCCCAGGTGACGTTGATGGAGTGGAACAGGTCCTTGGCGCCCAGCGCTTCGACGCGAGCCGGGTCGAGCCGCAGATGCTCGAAGCCCCAGCGCACTTCATCGCCGGTCAACGTTCGCTTACCGAATTTCTCCTGTGCGATGCGGATCGCCTCGACGTTCAGGATGCCGTTGACGATGCCGAGATTGTGATAGACCGAACCGATGCGGCTCTTGTCCTCGAGATTGCCCTTGCCCTGGTCATACAGCGTCTCGACGATCTCCTTGACGACCGGATACTCGGCGCCGGAAGCCTGTGTGGTAATCGCGGTGTAGCCCTTTGCCGCTTCGCCGGCGGGGATGACGTCTTCCTCGGAATTCGACCAGACATTACCGATGATGTGATCGACCGGATAACCGACCTTGACGGCGGTCTTCAGCGCAACGGGATTCATCACACCCCAGCCGCGCAGGACGACATAATCCGGCTTAGCACGACGGATCGTCAGCCATTGCGACTGCTGCTCGTTGCCGGGATGAGGAACTTCGATCTGCTGCAGGTCGAAGCCGTATTTCTTCGACAGGAGTTCGTAGATCGGAATGGTTTCCTTGCCATAGGGCGAGCCGTGGTAGAGGACCACGATCTTCTTGCCCTTGAGATTGTCGAGACCACCGAGCTTGGAGGCAATGTAGTTCACGATGCCTGACGTTTCGCTGTAGGGATTGAGCAGCAGCGGGAACACGTAAGGGAAGACGCGGCCATCGGTGGAATCGGTGCGGCCGTGATTGATCGTGATCAGCGGCACCTTATCCTGGCTGATGCGGTCGATCATGGCATAGGCGATGCCAACGGAAAGCGGGTTCCAGGCCGCCGCGTTGGGGTGGCTTTTCTGCCGTTCATAGCACTCGACGCCACGTTCGACCTCATACTGGGTTTCGCACTCGTTCCAGGTCAGCTTGACGCCGTTTACACCGCCGTCGCGCGTGTTGATCAGGTTCAAGTAATCGATGAAGCCGCCGAAGAAGCCGGTGCCGCCGGCCGCGTAGGGGCCGACGCGATAGCTTTGCAGCGGAAAATATTGCTCGTCGGCATGTGCGGCGGGAAGCGCCACCGAGAAGGCGATCCCGGCAGCGAGCGCCGCGATCTTGAATTTGCTGAAGATTGTCATTTCTGGATACACTCCGGGTGATGGCCGGCGAGATGACCGGACCTGCATTGATCGAAAATGGATTTCTTGCTTTTGGGAGCGCGCGCTCCGGGTTCAGTTCAGCGCCGTGTCAGAGCGCTGCCGATTCGTCTTACGTTTCTGTCCCAGAGGGCGACGAGGCCGTCCGGTTCGAGAATGAGAAATAGGATGATCAGGCTGCCGAGCACGATGCGCTGGCTCATGTCGAGCACGCCGGAATCAAAGATGTCGCCGAGAAAGAAGGCTCCCAATCGCGACAGGACGAGCGGAAACACCACAATCAGCGCTGCCCCGAGAAAGGCGCCGCGAATGGAGGCGAGCCCACCGATGATGATGATGAACAGCACCTGGAAGGAGCGATCGAGGTTGAAACCCGCCGGTTCCACGGTGCGCAGATATGTAAAGGCCCAGAGGACGCCGGCAACGCCGATGATGAAGGAGGAGATCGCAAAGGCGAGCAGCTTGGTCTTCAAGACCGGCACACCGATGATGCGGGCGGCGGTTTCGTTGTCACGCACAGCAATGAAATTCCGCCCTGTCTGGGACGACACGAGCCGCAGCGCCAGAAAGGTGAGCACAGTGACGACCGTCAGCGCGAAAAGATAGCGACCGATCGCGCCATCGAAAGCTAAGCCGCCGATGCGAAGCGGCGGCGCGTCGATCACGCCCGAGGCGGAGTCGTTCGAAAACCAGCTGAACTTGGTCAGTCCCCATTGCACGAAGAATTGTGCGGCGAGCGTCGAGACCGCGAGATAAAAGCCCTTGAGCCTCAGGCTCGGCAGGCCGAAGACAATGCCGATCGCCGCCGCCGACAGACCTGCGAGCACGATGCTTGCGATCAGCGGCAGTCCCTCGATGCGCAGATTGAAATTATAGGCACCGAAGGCGCCGACCGCCATGAAGGCAGCGCTGCCCAGCGAGACCTGTCCGGCATAGCCTGTCAGGATATTCAAGCCGACGCCGGCAAGGCTGAGTGCCAGGAACGGCAGCAGGATCGCTTCGAAGAGATAGCTGGTACCGACGAAGGGGACGACGAGATAGGCCACGACAAGGAGTGCTGCCGGCGCGAGCCAGCGCGGAAGCGTCGGGCTGCTGGCCAGATCATGTGTGATGGACGCCATGGTTCAGACCCTTTCGACGAGCTTCTGGCCGAACAGACCGGAGGGGCGGATGAGCAGGAAGGCGAGCGCCACGACATAGGCGAACCAGCTTTCGATCCCGCCGCCGAAATAGTCGCCGAGATAGACTTCGGCGAGCTTCTCGGTCGCTCCGATCAGCAACCCGCCGACGATCGCCCCGGCAACGGAATCGAACCCACCAAGCACCAGGACGGGCAGGGCTTTCAGGACGACCAGAGACAGCGAGAACTGGACGCCGAGCCGAGCGCCCCAGAGGAGCCCCGCCACCAGCGCCACCAGACCGGCGGTCGCCCAGACCGTGGCCCAGATCCAGGGCAGGCGCAGGCCAACGGCAAGTGCCGCGAACTGATCATCGGCGACGGCGCGAAAAGCGAGACCGACGCGGGTAAAACGAAAGAAGATCGACAGCAGCGCCACCATGATGGCCGCCACGGCCGCGGCGAAGATGTCGAATTGGCTGATGAGAACGCCGCCGACATCGAAGGGAACGTCTTCGATGCCGAGATCCAGGCCATGCACCTGCGTTCCCCAGATCAGCTGGGCGGCGCCTTCGATGACATAGGAGAGGCCAAGCGTCGCCATGAACAGCGTGATGGGTGGCTTGTTGGTGAGCGGCCGCAACACGATCCGTTCGATGGCGATGCCGATGATGACCATCAGCGCGAAGGTGAGCGCGAGCGCCAGCGCAAACGGCACGCCTTTCTCGACCAGGCTGACGAAGGTAAGGGCTGCGAACAGCAGCAGTGCCCCTTGAGAGAAATTGAGCACGCCGGAGGTCTTGTAGATCAGGACGAAGCCGATCGCGACGAGCGAATACATCACGCCCGACAGCAGTCCGCCGACAAGCACCTCTATGAAGAAAAGCCAATCGAAATCCGCCATCAGATTCCCGCTCCATCTTCATTTTCCGTGGCGACGCCCAGATAGGCATCGATGACGCGCTGATCGGCCCGCACCTCCTCCGGCGTGCCGTCGGCGATCTTGCGGCCGTAGTCGAGCACGGCGACCCGATCCGACAGTTCCATCACGAGGCCGATGTCGTGTTCGATCAGAATGATCGTGGTGCCATGGGCTTTGCGGGTTGCTTGCACGAAGCCGGCCATTTCCTGCTTTTCAGTCGCGGTCATGCCGGCCATCGGCTCATCCAGAAGCAGAATATCCGGCTCCGCGACCAGCGCGCGGGCAAGTTCGACCCGCTTCTGCAGGCCATAAGGCAGGGTGCCGGCAAGCCGGTCGGCGATATCGTCAAGATGAAGGAAAGAAAGGATCTGCCGTGCGCGCTCGCGGGCATCCGCTGCCTCCCGGCGCGCAGTGCCGATGCGTGCGATCTGGCCGATGAAGCTCGAGCGGACGGTATAGGCTCGACCGGAGATGACATTATCGAGGACGCTCAGGCCCTTGAAAAGCGCAAGATTCTGAAATGTCCGGGCAATGCCGAGGTGTGCGAGCTTTTCCGTGGGGACATTGCGATAGCGCTTTTCACCGATCCGGACATGGCCCCGATCCGGCCGATAGACGCCGCAAATGACGTTGACGAGTGAGCTCTTTCCGGCGCCGTTCGGTCCGATAATGGCGCGGATCTCGCCGCGCTCAACACTGAGGTCGATATCGGCAAGAGCCGAGACGCCGCCAAAAGAAAGGCTGACGTCATCAAGCGTAAGCAGAACCTCTGCAGAAGCAATCGCCGCATTGGCAACTGAATCCGCTTGAGCTGCAATTTCGATCCGACCGCCCTGGAGTCCCGGCGGAGGAGGGGATGTTTCGTACCCCTCGAGCGCATAGGTCATCGCCTGTATGTCCTTCCCTCTCACGGCCCCTCACAGCATTCGTTGGCTGACGAGGCACAGGTTCCCGTCGGAGCCGGCTAGGTTCCGTTATGCTTTGCCGATTGCGGGCCGCTTCGGTGGCCCGCTTCTCTCGGGATGTTTATTCCGCCGCGACCGGTTGCGCGACCTGCAATGCTTCCAGTTCTCGCACCAGCGGAATGACGTGCTTGCCGAAATATTCGACCTCTTCCTGGAAATGCAGGAAGCCGAGAAGGATCAGATCGGCACCCACCTGCTTCAGAGCG
>NZ_JAQJCH010000021.1:0-45483 GCF_030182525.1 Rhizobium pantanalense | reverse complement strand
CTCGACAGGCGTTCGGCAAGACTTGCTCGGTCTCGCCGCACATCCACGAGCTCCAGATGGAGGCGAACCGGAGCCTGCCGGAGCCTGGGAAAAATTTATTCTATAGATTAAATAAACAAAGCAAGGCGCGTCCTTTTAATTGATCGCCAGTGGCTTACGAGTACCGCTGACAATCATCGAACCCCACGCCCATGACCTTGCTGGATGCCCAAAATCTTTCGCTTGCTTTCGGCTCGACACAGGCTTTGTCGGCAGCGTCTCTAACCGTTAATCGCGGCGAGGTCGTGGCACTGATGGGAGCGAACGGTGCCGGCAAGTCGACGCTGGTCAAAATCCTGTCGGGCATCCACCGCGCCGATTCAGGGATCATCCTATGGAATGGCGCAGATTATCGCCCCGAAAGCCCAGCCGATGCGACGGCGCGGGGCATCGTCACCGTGCATCAATCGACCGATGTCGTCGGCGTCGCCGGACTCTCCGTCGCGGATGCGCTGCTGCTTAACCAATATGTTGACGGACGCCAGCCCTTCTTTCTGTCGAAGCGTTCAGTGCGGCGGAAGGCAGAAGCGATCCTGTCGGAAGCCGGCTTCGACCTGCCGCTCGACCGGGATTTTGGCGATCTCGGCACTGCCGACCGGCAGATGGTAGCCATCGCCCGCGCCCTTTCCAACAAGGCACAGCTGCTGATCTTCGACGAGCCGACGGCAAGCCTCTCCGCGCGCGAGACGGCCCGGCTCTATGACATCGTCCGCCGCCTGAAAGCGCGCGGCCTTGGCATTCTCTATATCTCGCATCGCACCGCCGATCTCGATGCGCTCGCCGATCGCGTGGTTGTTCTGCGCGGCGGCCGCAACGTCGGTGCCTTCTCGCGCCCGATTGACTTCGACGCCGCCATCGAAACCATGATCGGCCGTTCCATGAAGGCGGCCCGCCCGCATCGCCGTGAACAATTCGACCGAACCATACTGGAGCTTCAAGGCATACAGCTGTTTGCCGATAGCCCCCCGATCGATCTGAGGCTCCATGCCGGCGAGGTCGTCGCCATCACCGGCGTTCTCGGCGCCGGCAAGAGCCGGCTTCTGTCTACGCTTTTCGGCCTTGAGCGCTTTGCCTCCGGCACGGCACTTCTGGATGGCATTGCATTTCAGCCTGGCTCGCCAGCGGATGCAATCGCGCGCGGCGTCGTCATGGCTGCCGCCGACCGGCATCGCTCTTCTCTCATGCCGTCAGACTGGCCAGGAGAGAGTATTGCGGCAACGATCAGCCTGCCGCATCTGAAACGCTGGTATCCGTCGGGCTTCCTGTTTTCGGGGCGGGAGAGCCGCGAAGGAGAAAGGGCCATTCGGCGTCTCGGCATAAAGGCCTCCAGTCCCGAAGCATCCGTCTGGTCGCTTTCCGGCGGCAATCAGCAGAAGGTCGTGCTCGCGCGCTGGGAGGCCGAGCCAAGCCGCCTCCTGCTTCTCGACGAGCCCTTTCAGGGGGTCGATGTCGGCGCCCGCCAGGACATTATCGCGGCCATACGCGCCCATACCGACCGCGCCACCCTGATCGCGACATCCGATCCGGAAGAGGCACTCGAGGTCGCCGACCGCGTGCTGGTGATGGAACATCATGGTCTCAAAGACGTCGCTGACGCGGCCGCAGGCGACCGACAGAACAAGGAATATGCCTGATGAGTGAAGGTACCGCAGAAATCCCCGAACAGATCAGGCCAGCAAGCAATACGATTTCGCCGCAGGAATTCGTGCGGCGGGGAGCGGTATTTCTTCTCCTCATTGCCCTTGTCATCATCTTCAGCTTCGCCCAGCCGGCCTTTATCAACATCAACAATCTGATGAGCATCCTGCAGGCGGTTTCGGTGGTCGCCATCATCGGTGCCGGCGTCACGGTGACGCTTGCCATCGGCGGTTTCGATCTATCCGTTGGCGCAGTTGCCGCCTCCAGCGTCATGGCCGCCAGCTATGCGATGATCGTATGGAACCTCGACGCCTATGAGACCGTACCGCTGGTACTCGCCTTCGGAGCGATCGTCGGGCTCGTCAATGCTCTGCTGATCGTTCGGCTGAAGGTGCCGGATCTGCTCGCGACCCTCTCCACCATGTTCCTGCTCACGGGATTGCAGCTGATCCCGACAGCCGGGCGCTCGATCTCGGTGGGCTTGATTCTTCCCGATGGGACGAAGGCGATCGGCAAGGTCGATCCCGCCTTTTTGACGATAGGACGTTCAAGCCTGTTCGGCACAGTCCCCTTCCCCGTCATTCTCATGCTCGTCGTGGCGCTCGTGCTCTTCGTGCTGACCGAGCGTACGCGTCTCGGTCGCCTTCTTTACGCAACCGGCGGCAATGAAGCCGCGACGCGGCTTGCCGGCGCCAATATCGCCCGTCTGAAGACCTTTGCCTATGTGCTCTCGGGCGTTCTCGCCTCGCTGGGCGGCATCATCGTTGCCGCCCGCGTCGGTCGAGGAGACGTTTCCTCCGGCGCCTCGCTGCTGATGGATTCCGTCGCAGCCTCGCTCATTGGTTTTGCCGTGCTGGGACTGCGCCGTCCCAACGTTCTCGGCACGACGATCGGTGCCGTCTTCGTCGGCGTGCTCCTGAACGGGCTGACGATGCTGAACGCGCCCTATTACACGCAGGATTTCATCAAGGGCGCCGTTCTCGTCGGTGCGCTCGCACTTACCTATGGGATCAGCCGCGGCAGAGCATGATCCCGCCATCCGTCCCCACTCAACACTCAATGGATTTTCAATGATCAGATTATTCAAAATCATCGCTTCGGCCGTTGTCGCCGGCTCGCTTTTCATGACCACGGCTTCCGCGGCGGGACTCAGCGGCGCGCCCGCTCCTTTCGATAAAAGAACCGTCAATATTGCCGTCATCAGCTTCCTTGGCAGCGGCGACTGGCTGCAGGCCTTCGAGGCTGGCGTCAAACGGCAGGCTGATGCGCTTGGCGTCAACCTCACCGTCTCGCAAGCCCGCAATGACAATGACACGCAGCGCAATCTCGTCGAGCAGGCGATCAATCTCGGTGTCGATGGCATCATCATCAACAATGGCCGTCCCGAAGTCCTGAAGGATGTCGCGCAGAAGGCGCTCGACAAGGGCATCAAGGTCGTCGCTTATGACGTCAACCTCGACAATCCGCAAATTCCGCAGATCGAACAGAGCGACAAGGATATGGCCAAGCTCGTGCTCGACCAGGCCGTGAAGGATAAGGGTGATGGCTTCACCGGCGGTGCTGTCTACGTTGCCGGTTTCGCGCCGCTCGATCGCCGCTATGCGGTGTGGAAGGATTTCATTGCCAAGCACAATATCAAGGAAAAGGCCGTATGGGGTGTCGTCAACGACACCGTTCCCGCCTCTGTCGCCGACCAGACGAAGGCGGTGCTGCGCGCCAATCCGGATATTTCAGTGATCTTCACGCCATGGGATGAATTCGCCAAAGGCGTGAAGCTCGCCATCGATGAGCTCGGCCTTTCCGGTCAGGTGAAGATCTATGGCGTCGACACCTCGACCGCCGATATCCAGCTGATGATCGAGCCGGATAGCACCTGGGTCGCGACGGCTGCCACGAACGCTGCGGTCGTCGGGGAGGTTTCCGTCCGCGCCGTTTCGCTCGCCATTGCCGGCCAGTCCCCGGGCCACTCCGTTCTTCTGCAGCCGACGCTCATTACCCGCGACGATCTCATCAACAACAAGATCGGCACGATCGAAGAACTGCAGCAGAAATTCCCGGCCTTCTTGAAAAGCGATGCTGCAACAGCCAGCTGGATTCCGGCAGCTAAAAACTGAGCCCTATCAATTGCTTTCATAGGCGCCGCCCCTACGGGCGGCCCTTTTCGTTCCCCTGACCGTGAGACGTCCCATGGCATCGACCGACCTGCCCAAACCCGACTTTGCCCGCAACATGACGCTGATCGGCCATAGCGATATCGGTGGCCGTGGCGATGGGCTGCAATTGATGGTTCATCGAGGCTACGCCTATGTCGCCCATCCCTGGTCGCAGGGCTTCTCGATCATTGACGTGCGCGATCCGAAAAAGCCGCGGACAGTCAATTACGTGCGGGCGCCAGCCAACACCTGGAACATCCATCTGCAAACGCATGAGGACCTGCTGCTGGTCATCAACGCGCTCGACCTCTTTGCCGATGTGGAAACCTTCACGGACGAGAAGGCGTATTACACGCAGTCCGTTGGCGAGACGGTCGCCGCCAGAAAGCGTGAGCGCGCGTGGACCGCGGGCATGAGCGTGTTCGATGTTTCCGTTCCCGACCGGCCGCGCAAGATCGGCCAACTGGATGTCGAAGGTGTCGGCCTTCATCGGCTGTGGTATGTCGGCGGCCGCTATGCCTATGCCTCGGCGCTGCTCGACGGTTTTACCGACTATATCTTCGTGACCATCGACATGGCCGATCCAACCCGGCCCGAACTTGTCGGCCAATGGTGGCTTCCCGGCATGAATAGGGCGGCGGGCGAGACACCGAATTGGGGCGACGGCAAGCGCTATGCCCTGCACCATGCGCTTGTCCATGGCGACACCGCCTATGCCTGCTGGCGGGATGGCGGATTGACGCTCCTCGATATCAAGGATCATTCCGCCCCCCGGCTCATCAAACACCATAACTGGTGCCCGCCCTATGGCGGTGGCACGCATTCGCCGCTGCCGCTTCCCGGCCGCGATCTTCTTGTCGTGGCGGATGAAGCCGTGTTGGACAATGAGGAAGACGGTCGGAAACATACCTGGGTCTTCGACATCCGCGTGCCCGAAAATCCGATCAGCATCTCGACTTTCCCGATCCCGGCCGAAATCGACTATACGAAGAAGGGCGGTCATTTCGGACCGCACAATCTGCACGAAAACCGGCCCGGCTCTTTTGTCTCCGAGACGCTGATCTTTGCGACTTGGCAGAATGCCGGCATTCGCGCCTTCGATATTTCCGACCCCTATCGTCCGGTCGAAACGGGCGCTCTCGTGCCCACGGGACCAACTGTCATGACGGACCGCCGTCCCGGCCGTCCGAAGGTCATCCAGTCCGCCGACGTCTTTGTCGACGCCAATGGTCTGATCTATGCCACGGATTACAACGCCGGACTTGAGATCATCGAATATGGCGGCTGATGCGCGAGCTTAGCTCCCAATCGATATTCTCTATCGACGAAAGAAGAGAAGTTTTTTCCAGCACGGCATGAGTCGACATGTGAGTGCCGAGGCCGACCTTGCCGTCAGGCGGCCGGGCCAAAACGCGCCCGATAAAAGCCGGGTGTTATGACAAGATGCTTGAGAAAGGCCCTATGCAGAGTGTCGAGGCTTGAAAAACCCGAACGCTCGGCGATACGGGCCAGCGGCCAGTCAGAGCTTTCGAGAAGCGCCTTTGCCCGCTCCAGCCGAGCGGCTTCCACGAATTGCGCCGGCGTTGTTCCGGTTTCCTTTCGGAAACTGCGCGAAAAGGTGCGCTCCGTCATGCCGACCCGGCTGGCAAGAGCAGGTCCCGATAGATCTCCTGTCGGATCATCGACGATCTCGCTCAAGAGCTGCCGCAAGCGCGGCGTGGCGTTCGCCTGAAGGGCGAGGCCCGTGCTGAACTGGGACTGACCGCCCGGCCGGCGCATGAACAATACCATCTGTCGCGCAACGGCAAGAGCGGTCTTCGGACCACAATCGGCCTCGACCAGCGCCAGACATAGATCGATGCCAGCCGTAATGCCGGCCGAGGTGAAGACAGGCGGCTCCGCCACAAAGATGGCATCGGGCTCGACCTCGATCTGAGGCCGCAACTCCTTCAAAAGGGAACAGGAATTCCAATGCGTGGTCGCTCGTCTGCCATCGAGGAAACCGCCGGCCGCGAGAATGAAGGCTCCGGTGCAGACACTGGCCATGCGACGGGTAGGCCCCGCTCGCAAATGCAGCCAGGCAAGCAGATCCGTTTGAAATATGACCTGCCGAAGCCCATCCTCGCTGCCGCCCGCGAGGATGATCGTATCGAGATCGGCAGGCAGTTGCTCCAGGCTCGCGGTCTCGCCGAAGACCAGCCCACCGGCAGAGCTGCTCTTTATGGCCCCGCCCGCTGGGGACGCGGGCAGAACCTTATAAGGCCGCGCGCGCTCAGGCAGATGGAGATTGGCCATCGCGAAGACCTCCATCGGTCCGACGATATCGAGCGCCTGAACGCCGTCATAGCCGATAACGGCGATGCGCCGCGGGGAATGTCCAGAATCCTGCATTGGCGGAAAATGCGATATCTTTGTCATTTTCGCCAGCCTGCGAACCAAATATTTCCGAAGGTATGACATCAAAAATCCGGACACGTGCCATGGATCGCCATTCCCTCAGAACCTTGCTTCTCGCTCTGTTCGCATTTTTCATTGCGATTTTCCCTTTCGAGAAACCTGCAACAGCGGCAGAAAATGCCATCCGGCTCCCGACGTTCAAAGCCGGGCGGACACGGCCCCTCATCGCGATCGCCGCCGACAACCAGGGCACGGAGACGACCGATCTCGTTGTCCCCTATGGCGTCCTGCGCAGTGCCGGCGTCGCCGACGTCGTGATCGTCTCGACCCAGGCCGGCATCGTGAACCTCATGCCGGCGCTGAAAATCAAGCCGGACTCGACAATGCCGGACTTTGACCGTGTACATCCGGAAGGCGCCGACATCGTCATCGTCCCCGCCATGCATGATGACAGCAGCCGCAACGTCATTGCCTGGATTCGCGAGCAATCATCGAAGGGAGCGATGGTCGTTTCGATCTGTGAGGGCGCCTGGCTTGCGGCAAGGGCCGGCGTGTTCGACGGCAAGCGCGCCACCACCCATTGGTACGCCTTCGACAAGATCCGCCGTGGCTTTCCGCGGACAGAGTGGGTTCATAACCGGCGTTACATCGTCGACGGCAATGTCATGAGCACCACGGGCGTCACGGCATCGATCCCCGCTTCCCTCACTCTGGTAGAGGCCATTGCTGGCGCGCAGAAGGCGCGCTCGGCCGCCGCCCGGCTGAGTGTCATCGATTGGAGCAGCGCGCATGATTCCACACCGTTTCACATGACAACGAGCCGCCTCTGGCGCTTTGCCGGCAACACCCTTGCCTTCTGGAACCACGAGATCATCCGCCTGCCGGTTCAGGAGGGTTTTGATGAAATCGCTTTGGCGCTGACAGCGGATGCGTGGTCGAGAACCTATCGTTCGAAGGCTGTCATTGCGGAGCCGGCCCAATCCATCCGTTCGCGCAACGGCCTCGTGCTCGTGCCGGACCTTTCGACCCATACCGATGCCTCGGTCGTGACGGTTCCCGCGCGCCCGTCCGCGCAGGCGCTGGATCAGGCGCTGTTCGAGATTACCGCGCGGTATGGCACGCGAACATCCGATATCGTCGCGCTGCAGCTCGAATATCCCATACAGCATTGATGCATCATTATTCGCCGCCGATCTCGCAAAGTCCGCCGATCGTCGGCGGCTGCATTCTCCCGACGAACACAGCAGCTAAGGCATGACTTGCGCCATCTTAACCGTTGCCTTTTCGGCAATCGATAGTACGCATAATTGTTCTTTATTAGAACGCTGAATTCCCCCATCATCCCTGGCATTGGTGGATAACGAGACGAAAAGTCCGATCGCCCAATCAACAGGGGAACTATCAGCATGTCTCAATTCATGATGAATCGTCGCCGTTTCCTGTCCAATGCCGCCTTGGTCGGAGGTCTCGCTGCGACCCAGACCTTCGTTGGCATCCGTGCGGGCAAGGCCGCCGATGTTGCCGAAGTGCGCATGCAGCTCGGCTGGCTTGCTTCCAACGGACTCATCGGCGAAGTCGCAGCACAGAAGAAGGGCTTCTTCACCGAGCAGGGCATCAATCTCACCATCGTCCCCGGCGGCCCGAATGTCGATGGAGTCGCCGGCGTTGCAGCAGGCCAATCCACCATCGGGCAGATTTCCTCCAGCCCGTCCGTCATGCTCGCCCGCTCGGCCGGCATGCCGGTCAAGGCATTTCTGGCGGGATACCGCAAGCATCCCTTTACATATTTCTCGCCGAAAAAGGCGCCGATTCGCGAGCCGAAGGACATGATCGGCAAGACGATCGCTACCCAGCCGACCGCCTTCATCCTGCTGCGCGCGCTGCTGGCCAAAAACGGTATTCCGGAAGACAAGGTGAAGATGGTCAACATGGGTTCCGACATGAACCAGCTGATGACCGGCCAGGCCGACGCCGTCACCGGCTGGGTCACGAACACCAATGCGCTGAAGGTGCTCGGCGACGAGCGTGTCGACATGATGCTCTGGGATGCCGGCCTGCAGCTCTATGCCAACGTCTATTATACGACCGACGAACAGCTCGACAAACATTCCGACGTGCTGGTGCGCTTCACCAAGGCTGCCGCCAAAGGTTGGGGCTACGTCCGCGACCATCCGGAAGAAGCCGTCGACATGCTGGTCGAGGCATACCCCAATCTCGACAAGGCCAGCGAGCTTGAAGCCGTCCACCCGGTCATCGATTTCTCCTTCGGCGATAGCACCAAGCAGACCGGCTGGGGCGCGATGAACAAGGACAATTGGGCAGCGCAGATCAAGGCTTACGCCGATCTCAAGCAGTTTACGGGAGCAATACCGACCGTCGACGACGTCGCCACCATGGCGATTCTCGACGCGACGACCGATATCCGCAAGCAGATCGGATGAATGCCATGATGAGCGCCGCCACCATCAAGCAGCAGCCGCTGCCGGTCGTCGAAACGGCAAGGCTTGCCGTTTCCATTCGCGATCTCGACATTCGCTTCGGCGACAAGGGCAACGAGTTCACCGCTCTCTCCAATGTCTCCTTCGATATTCCGGAGGGGTCGTTCGTCACCATGCTCGGGCCGTCCGGATGCGGCAAGTCGACCTTGCTGCGCTGTATTGCCGATCTCGTTCACATCAGCGATGGTTCGGTTTCGGTTTTTGGCCGACCGCCACGAGAGGCGCGCCAGGGTCGCGATTTTGCCTTCGTCTTCCAGGAGGCAACGCTTTTGCCGTGGCGGAGCGTCATCGACAATGTCCGCCTGCCGCTGGAAGTCGGCAGGCACGACAAAAGCTCCTACGCCGATCCCATGGAACTGCTCGCTCTCGTCGGCCTCAAGGGTCGCGAAAATGCCCTGCCGCACGAATTGTCCGGCGGCATGCGCCAACGCGTCGCCATCGCCCGTGCCCTGATAACAAAGCCACGCATCCTGCTGATGGACGAACCCTTCGGCGCTCTGGATGAAATCACCCGCGACAAGCTCAATGAAGAACTGCTTCGCATCTGGCGCGAAACCGGCACGACCATCGTCTTCGTCACCCATTCCATTCCTGAGGCGGTCTTCCTCGGTCAGCACGTGCTGATGCTGCAGGCCCATCCCGGCCGCGTGAAAGAGTTCATGGAGGTCGATCTTCCCTATCCCCGCGCCCTTGCGATGCGCGACACGGTCGACTTCATCAAGGTAACGGCGCATCTGCGCGCGCTGCTGGAGGAATGCATATGAGCAACGCCGTGCACTCCGACTTCGGCCGTATTGCCAAGACGCCGCGCAAGGTCGCCATTCTCGACGCCACCGTCGGCGTTCTCTCCTCGCACATGCCGGCGATCCTTGCAGCACTCGGCTGCATCGTGCTCTGGCAGGCGGTCATCTGGATCTTCAAGATCCCGACCTTCATGGCGCCAAGCCCGCTGGATGTGCTCTACGCCTTTCGCGACAATGCCGCGACACTGATGCGAAACTTCCTGCCGACCGTGCTCGAGGCCGTTCTCGGTTTCGTCTTCGGCAATCTCGTCGCCATACTGCTGGCGATCTGGTTCGTCCATAGCGCGACGGCCGAGAAGGCCTTCTATCCGATTGCCGTCTTCGTCAAGGCGATCCCGATCATCGCGCTTGCGCCGATCCTGGTCCTGATCTTCGGCAATGGCGTCGCCCCGAAAATCATCATTGCCGGCCTCATCTGCTTTTTCCCGACGCTGGTCAACATGGTGCAGGGACTTCGCTCCGCCAGCCCCGCAATGCTCGACCTGATGCGGGTGCTTTCGGCCAGCAATTCGGAGATCCTCTGGAAGGTCCGTCTGCCAAGCTCGCTGCCATTCCTGTTCGCCGCGCTGAAGATCGCCGCAACAAGCAGTGTCATGGGCGCGATCGTCGCGGAATGGATCGGCTCCAGCTTCGGGCTCGGCGCGCTCATCATCGAGGCGACCTACAATTTCCGCTCGCCGCTGCTTTACGCAACGGTCGTCATTGCCGCGCTGCTGGCCGTGATCCTCTTCTTCATCGTCTCGATCGCCGAGGCGAAGATGATCCGCTGGAAGCCGGCCGGCCAGCACTAAAGCTTAGAAAACATCGAGGGAACACCAATGGAACAGGTCATTCACCAGCCTGCACGGGATATCCGTGTCGTCGATCGCTCCGATGTGGTTGTCGTCGGCGGTGGCCCGGCAGGCATTGCCGCAGCCGTCTCGGCCGCACGCAACGGCGCCAGCGTCACGCTTCTCGAACGCTATCCCTATGTCGGCGGACTTGCCGCCGGTGGGATGGTGCTCGTGCTCGACGACATGATCAACGAGCTCGAAATCACCGTGCGCGGTATCTGCATGGAGATGATCGAGCGTATGAAGCGCTGGGGACTCTGCGTGACCCCGACCGATCGCGATCGCCTTATCGAATTCCGCGATACGCCGGAGGCCTGGCAGCGCTGGGCGCGCTGGGGCCTCTTCGATTTCCACACCCAGTCGATGCCGCATCCGATCTGTTTTTCGGCCGCCTTCGATCCCGACGCTTTCAAGCGCGCCGCCTATGACATGATCGCCGAAGCGAAGATCAAGCTCAGGACACATAGCTGGTTCTCCTCGGCGATCGTCGAGGGTGGCGCTATCAAGGGCGTCATCTGCCAGACCAAGGAAGGCATGCAGGCGATCCTCGGCGATGTCGTCATCGACACGACGGGCGATCTCGATGTCGCTGCAAGCGCGGGTGCTTCCCATGTCGAATCCAACTTCATCCTGACGACGGTCTCGCGCTGGGGTGGCGTCGATACCGAAGCGGCGGAGCGTTTCGAACAGCAGGAGCCGGAAGTCTTCAAGGCGCTCGATCACGAAGCCAAGCGGCTAATCGGCGGCTGCTGGTCCTTCTGGTGGCTGAAGACGCCGCTGCCAGGCGTCGTCTGGCTGAACTGCCCGCATATGCCGACACTGAGCGGTCTGAAGGTCGACGACCTGACCAAGGCGGAGATGGAAGGCCGCTCGCGGATCGCAAAGCTGCTCGATTTCGCGCGGGAAAAAATGCCCGGCTTCGAGAATGCCTACATCGTCGATTTCGCGCCGCAGACCGGCGTGCGCCAGACGCGGCTGTTGCAGGGAGATTATGTCGTGACGAAGGACGACGTCATGACCCGCCGCCATTTTGCCGACACGGTCTGCCGCGGCCGCGATTACTACACGCCGTACCGCGCCATGCTGCCCAGGGAGGTCGATCAGCTGATCGTTGCCGGCCGGCACTATTCGGCAACGCCGCAGGCACAGAAATCCAGCCGCGAGATCCCGCCCTGCATGGCGATGGGCGAAGCGGCGGGTGTCGCAGCAACGGTTGCCCTCAATGCCGGAACGACCGTTCGCAAGGCCGATATCCGGGCAATTCAGAAGCAGATGCGGGCTCAGGGAGCCGATCCAGGCGACATCCCTTCAGAGAACGCAACATATTTGGAGGCTGCAGAATGACGACTTTGCCACTCGACGGAATCCGCGTGATCGATTTCACGCAGGTCATGCTCGGCCCTTCCTGCACGCAGGTTTTGGCCGACTACGGCGCCGAAGTCATCAAGATCGAGAAGGTGAAGATCGGCGATCTCTCGCGTTGGTCGCTGGGCTCCGATCCGGACGGGCTCAACAACCCGGTCTTCTGCTCTTTGAACCGCAACAAGAAGAGCCTGGCGCTCGATCTGAAGGATGCCGGCGCCCGCAAGACCGTCCAGGCGCTGCTTGAGACTGCCGACGTGGTCGTCAACAACTTCCGGCCCGGCGTCATGGAACGCATGGGTTTTGGCTATGAGGATCTCAAGAAGATCAATCCGCGCCTGATCTATGCCGTCGGCACGGGTTTCGGGCTGACCGGCCCCTATCAGCACAAGGGCGGCCAGGACGTGCTGGCGCAGGCCGTCTCCGGCGTCATGCGCCGCAAGTCGGACAACAGCCACCCGACCTCGATCTATGCCACACCGCTTGCCGATTATTCTGCCGGCATGCACCTCGTCCAAGGTATCCTGCTTGCTCTTCTGCAACGCGACAAGACCGGCGAAGGCCAACAGGTCGCCGTCAGCCTCTACAACTCCATGATCGCCATGCAGATGCAGGAGGGTACGACGCATCTGATGCGCCAGAAGGATCTGAACTGGGGCGCCTTTCCGCTGACGGGTGTTTTCGAGACAACCGACAGTGCGATCGTCATGGTCGGCGCCTTCAAGCCGAACCCCTTGCGCGACATCTGCGAGGCGTTGGAGATCGAGGACCTCTCGCAATATCCGCACTACAAGGATTTCGATGCCCAGATGGCGCGGCGGCCGGAATTGCAGGCGATCTTCCGCGACAACTTCGCCAAGAACAGCACTGCGCACTGGATTGCACGGCTGGAAGGCGTCGACATCCTCTGCGCGCCGGTGCGTTCACTCCCCGAGGCGCTGAAGGACGAGCAGACGATCATCAACAAGATGATCCTCGAGGCAGGCGAGACCGCAGCCGGTCCGATCCGTTTGATCGGCTCGCCGATCGACATGTCGGCCGCACAGGTGACCGTGCGGATTTCTCCGCCGCAGCTCGGCCAGCACAATGACGAAATTCTGGCTTCGCTTTCCGAGGTGCAGGGAGACGCAGCATGAGCGTCTCCTTCACCGTAGGAGACCGCGTCGCCCGCGTCACGCTGGACCGGCCCGACCGGATGAACGCCGTCGATGCCGAGACAGAAGCCGAACTTGAGTCGATCTGGGCGGAGATCGAGAAGCGCGACGATATTAGTTGCGTCGTCCTGACAGGCTCAGGCGAAAAGGCTTTTTGTGCAGGCGCCGACCTCAAGGGTGGCAGCGGCAGTTCCGGCGTGGATTATTGGACTGTCGGCCGGGAAAACGGCTTTGGCGGCCTCGCGTTCCGCCGCTCGCTCGACGTACCCGTCATCGCCCGCGTCAACGGCTACGCGCTGGGCGGCGGTTTCGAGATGGTGCTCGGCTGCGATATCGTCATTGCGGTGGAAACGGCCCGCTTTGGTCTACCTGAAGCCCGCGTCGGCCGCATGCCGCTCGATGGCGGCATGGTGCTCCTACAGCGCAAGATCCCGTTCAACCGCGCCATGGCCGTTATGCTGACGGGGCGGCAGTTCAGTGCGAATGAGATGGCAAGCTATGGCGTCGTCAACGAAGTCGTATCGGCCGCAGGGCTGGATGCGGCTGTCGATCGCTGGGTCTCGGACATCGTCGCCTGTGCGCCGCTATCGCTCCGGGCCATCAAGCAGACGGTCAATCGCACCGCCCATTTGAGCCCGGCCGAGGCTCAGGCATTGCGCACGCCGGCGCTCATCAAGGCGCTGAAAAGCGAGGATGCCCTGGAGGGTGTGGCGGCTTTCCGCGAGAAGCGGGCGCCCGTTTGGCGCGGCAGATAGGCATGCTATAGCTGCGAGATCGCCGAGGACTTTTCATGCATGCCAGCATCCTGAAGTATTTCGCCGAGGTCGCACGCTCCGGATCGATCCGCAAGGCATCCGACGAGCTGCATGTGGCGACCTCCGCCGTCAGCCGCCAGATCAAAAAGCTCGAAGACGAGCTTGGAACACCGCTCTTCGAACGCTTTTCCGACGGGCTGCGGCTGACGTCCGCCGGCGAAATCGTGCTGCGCCACGCCAAGGAAACGCTGCACGAATATGAGATCATGAAATCTAATCTCGGCGATCTCCACGGCAAGAGCACAGGCCGCGTCCATATCGCCGCCCTGGACAGCCTCGCGATCCAGTTTCTGCCGGAGTTCGTCTCCAGTTTCCACAAGAAGCATCCGGCAGTGGATTTTCGCATCCGCACCGATAACTACAACAACATCTTCCGCTTTCTCGCCGAGGGCGACGTCGATATTGGCATCACCTTCGATCTCGCCCGGCCGCATGACATGAAGCTGATCCACGGCGTGCGCATGCCGCTGATGGCGATCGTCGCCAAGACCCACCCGCTTGCGCGGCAGAAGTCCGTGACACTGCAGGAATGCGCCCAGTTCAACATGCTGCTGCAGCTCGACAACGAAGTCATGAGTTCGATGATCGCAGTGGAACTTGGCGCGCTCAATCGCGTCGGGCGAACGCTTGTCGCGACGAACAATCAGATGATGCTCAAGCCGATGATCCTCGCCGGCGAAGGCGTTGCCTTCTTCACACCTCTTGGGCTGCTGCGCGAACTGGAGGCAGGCGACGCCGTCGCCCTGCCGATCGCCGGATCGAAGCTGCAAAATCTTGAGGTCGGCATCGTCGTCTCTCGTCGCCGCCAGCTCACGCATGCGACAGAAGTCGTCGCTCAATCGATGGGTGAGGAACTGGCGAAGTTCGGCGAGAAGATCAACGCGCTGGTTTCACGATAGGAAAGGCGATCATGGCCGTGCGATTGCTGCTCACTCCCGGCCATGCGCCGGCTCAACGGGTCGCTGAACAGGCTGAACTGCCGTCGGCAGCCCAATCCCTGCGCCTGCAGCCCGGCGACCTCATCCTGCCCTCGCCCGTCAACGCCCATGACCATGGCTATGGCATTCGCACGCTCGATTTTGGCGCCGTCGATGAGGCGCTCGAGGTGTGGATACCCGGCTTGAGGCTGCGACCGCGCACCGATCCCTATCTCGAGGCGCTTGTCGCCTTCGGCCGACTGGCCAAAACCGGCGTCGGCGCGACGATGCACTGCCACAACTCGCTCAATGTCGATCGTCTGGTCGACGAGGCATCCGCCGTCATGCGGGCCGCCAGCGATATCGGTATTCGACTTGCGCTCTCCTGTCCGCTGCTCGACCATGATGCCTGGGCCTATGATGGCGGGCCGCAACGCCTGAAGCCGTTTCTGTCCGCAAGTGATTGGCAGGCGTTGGAATCAACGATTCCGGCCTACGCTCCGATTTCGACCCAACTTGCCGCCGTCGAGGCGGTTGCTGCGACCAACATCAGCCCGCTGGTCGATGTGCAGTATGGGCCGATCGGGCCGCAATGGTGCTCGAACGCGCTTCTGGAGGCGATTGCGGAGGCTTCCGCGCATCATAATCGACGCATCCACATGCATCTGCTCGAAAGTCCGCGCCAGCGCCTATGGCTGGACCGTCGTTTTCCCGAGGGCGTCGTCAGCTATCTCGACAAAATGGGCTTCCTGTCGCCGCGACTCGCCATCGCCCATGGCATCCAATTGCGCCCCGACGAACTTGAACTGCTTGCCGAGCGCGGCGTGCAGCTCGTCAGCAATCCCTCAGCCAATCTGCGCCTTCGCTCGGGCATCGCTCCGATCGCATCCATGACCGAACTCGGCGGTCCCGCCTTCGCCATCGGCCTCGACGGCACAGGGCTGGATGACGATCAGGATTTGTGGCGGGAAATGCGTCTCCTTTATCTGCTGCATGGAGGACGCAACCTGACGCGGCGGCTGACGGCCGAGAATATATTCGACGCAGCAATCCGGATTGGGAGGCAGGTTATCAATGCCAAGGGTGCGGAAGACTTTGCGATCATCGACTATAAAGCCCTAATCGCCGATGCGCTGTTCGATGATGTCGACGAGGCGGAGGTCCTATTGACGCGCATGAGCGCGCAATATGCCAGCGGACTTGTCGTGGCTGGCCGCGAGGTGATGCACGGGAGTAAACTGACAGGCGTCGACTTCGACGCCGCCCTTGCCGAACTCCTGGCTCAGGCAAGAGCCGATCTGCCGAGACTTGAGCGGCAACGGCCTCTCGTCAACGCATTGTCGGAAGCGACGCGCGCCTATTATGCGAGCTGGCCCGGCATTTCCTGATATCGCGAGAGGCACAACCACTGCACAAAGGGCAGCGGAGACACCCAATCAAGGCATGCTTTGCATCACAAGCGATTTTCGGGCGCACCATCATAAGCCGCCACGAAGGGATGATCGAGGCTGGTCGTGCGGCTTTTGTCCCAGCCGCCAGGGGCGCCCCAGCCGGTCACGCCGTCGGCGAAGAAATCGCGGTTGATGTCGCGCAGGAATAGCCGCTCCGCCGGCATTTCCTCGTCCCACAGGATGGCATCGACGGGACAGACCGAGAGGCAGAGGCCGCAATTGATGCACTCGTCCGGGTGAATGTAGAACATCCGCCCGCCCTCATAGATGCAATCGACCGGACAGGCGACAGTGCAGGCGCCATCCTTCGTGTCAATGCAGGGCTCGGTGATTACGTAAGCCACGACGCTCGCCTCGCAGCGCTCTCAAGGGCGCTTTCAATGAACTATGGCAAAAGGGAGCGTTCTGAAGAAGCGCCGATTTTCGGCCTTTTGATTGCCGAAACGGCAACGCTCCGGTGAGAGGAAATCTGTTGAAAGACACCCCCGCACCGGAGTTGAGATAGGCTTGAGGCATTTGAGCCGCATGCATTTACACAATGCGGCTCAATCCGAACTGCCGTTAGAGCAACTTTTCCAGCGTGATCGGCAGATCGCGAACACGCTTGCCGGTGGCATGGAACACGGCGTTGGCGATGGCAGGCGCCACGCCGACGATACCGACTTCCCCGACGCCCTTGCCGCCGAGCGCCGAAGCGTTGAAATCCGGCACACCGACGGAGATCACCTGGATATCCGGGATGTCGGAATTCGTCGGCACGAGGTAATCGCCGACATTGTTGTTGACGGTGCGTCCGTTACGCTGATCGACTAGCCCCTCTTCGAGAAGTGCCTGGCCGATGCCCATGATGATGCCGCCCCGCCACTGGCTTTCGACCAGCCTCGGATTATAGAGCCGGCCGCAATCGAAGGCGGAAACCATGCGCGAGACGCGCACCGTGCCGAAGTCCTCATCGACCCGCACTTCGGCGAAGTGGGCGCACCAGCTGTGCATAGAATAATCGCCCATGGTCGGCCCTTGAACTCTAGCCATGGTGGTCCAGGCCTGAAGCTGCTCCTGCGCGTTCGCACCGTCAGGCAGGGTATTGCGCCGGACTTCGATCTCCTCACGTTTCAGCGCGGACATCAGTTCCGCCAGCGTCAGCGATGGCGTCTCGCCGCGTGGCGCCACGATGCGCCCCTCGGCAAAATTCAGCGTATTCGCACCCGTATCACGGAAGGGCGAATTGGCATCGCTGAGGGCAAGGCCGATGAGCTCGTCACGGGCTGCGACCGCCGCCTTATGGACGGCTCCCATGATCGAGCCTGCCAGCATCGAGCCGCCGGCGATCGCCGAACCCGGCAGGCGTGAATCGCCGAGATAGACCTCCACCTGATCAACCGGAATACCAAAGACCTCAGCGGCGCTCTGGGCAAGGATCGTATAGGTGCCTTGCCCCATGTCGATGGAACCGCTGACGACCTCGACGCGGCCATTGGCAAGGATACGGATCATCGCTTCACTCGGTGCGCGGATGACCGGGAAAGTGCCGCAGCCGATGCCCCAGCCGATCAGCGTCTTGCCGTCGCGCATCGAGCGCGGCGCGTGGCTGCGCCGCGACCAGCCGAAGGCTTCCGCACCTTCAGTCAGCGCTTCACGCAGCCGGCGAGTCGACCACGGCTTGCCGGACTGATAGTCGTGATCGGCATAGTTCTTCAGCCTTATCTCGAGCGGATCCATGCCGAGCTTGTAGGCAAGCTCCTCGATCGCGCATTCGATGCCGTAGGCACTTGGATTCTTGCCCGGACCACGCAAGGCGCCCGGCGTCACGCTATTGACCGGGACGACGCGATGCTGCGAGGAGAAATTCTCGACCTTATAGAGGATCGACGTTGCCGCCCCCGTCTGCTCTGGCCAGTCGGCATCGACCGAGGTTTCGCTGGCGCCACGATGGACGATGGCCTGCAGGATACCGTCCTCCGTCGCGCCAAGCGCGATCTTCTGTCTGGTCGCGGCGCGCCCGCCATAGCTGGTGAAATTCTGCGGGCGGGTGACCGCGAGTTTCACCGGCCGGCTTAACTTTCGTGCCGCCGCAACGGCGACCGCGCCATAGGCAAGCGGCACCCCCTTCGATCCGAAACCGCCACCGATGAAGGGCGAGATGATCCGGACATTGTCATAGGGCATGTCGAACCATTCCGAATACATGCGTGCCATGCCATGGGACCATTGGCTCGGCTCCCAGATCGTCAGCTGGTCGCCATCCCATTTCGCCGTCAGACCATGCGGCTCCATCGCGACGTGATATTCGCGCGGCGTCGAATATTCAGCCTCGATTTGCACCGGGGAAGAGGCAAGTGCGGCCTCGGCATCGCCCCAGCTCGAGGAGAGCGGCTCCATGAGTTTGCCCTCGCCGGCATTCGGGTCATTTAGGTCGGCGACGTGCTCGCTCTCTTCATAGGTGACGCGCACCAGCCTGGCGGCCTCCGTCGCCAGTTCGCGGCTTTCCGCAACGACAGCGGCAATCGACTGTCCGTTGAAACCCACTTCACGCGGCAGCGGATAGTACGGTCCGTCGGCGGGCTTGTTGCCGCCCCAATCAGCCGAAAGCTTGAGACCGAGATCATCTTCCGGCGTCAGCACCAGCAGCACGCCCGGCATCGCAAGTGCTGCCGAAGCATCGATCTCGACAACGCGGCCAGCCGGAATCGTACTTTGGATGAGCACGGCATAAGCTAGATTTTCGACCGGATATTCCAGCGCATAGGTCGCCGCACCCGTTACCTTCATACTGCCTTCGAAGCGCGACTGACGACCGCCGACGGTGCCGTCGGACGCATCGCCGTGCTTGCGGGGTTCCATCATGGTCATGCGAGACCTCCCATCTTCTGAATGGCGCGGACGATGACGCGCGGCGCGAGTTCGATCTTGTAATGGTTGCCGCCATGATCGACGGCACCCTCCATGGCGAGCCTGCTAGCCTTTTCCACAGCCTCCGGAACGAGAGCCTTGCCGATCAGTGCTTGCTCCACATTGCGCGCCCGCCAGGGCTTGGTGGCAACCCCGCCAATTGCCACGCGAATATCGCGGACGGTCCTTCCATCGGCCTCAAGCTCCAGGCCGACCGCGGCACTCGCGGCAGCAAATTCATAGGACTGCCGATCACGGACCTTGAGGTAGGTGGAGTTCCGGGAGGCGGCGGACGCAGGAATGGTGATGGCGGTGATGATCTCGCCGCGCTGCAGGACGGTTTCGATGTTTGGCGTGTCGCCGGGAACGAGGAAGAAATCGTCGATGCCAATCTTGCGGCTATCCGTCTCGACTACGGCGTCGAATGCGAGGAGAGCAATCGCCAAATCACCGGGATAGGAGGCGATGCAGGCCTCGCTGGTTCCGAGCACGGCGTGATTGCGCGTGACGCCGCCGATCGCTGAACAGCCGGAGCCGGGATTGCGCTTATTGCAGGCGGGAAAAGCACCGGGATCGCGGAAATAGGAGCAGCGCGTCCGTTGCAGGAGGTTGCCGCCGATCGTCGCCATATTGCGCAGCTGCGCCGAGGCGGCCAGAGACAAGGATTCTGAAACGGCCGGGAAAGCCACGCGGATATCCTTGTGATCGGCGACGTCGCTCATCCTGGCAAGCGCGCCGATCGTTGCACCATCGCCGGTAACGGTGATGCCGCTCATGCCGGAGAGATGAGTAATGTCTATAACGGTATCGGGCTCGCCGACACCGCATTTGGCGAGATCGAGCAGCGTCGTTCCGCCGGCAAGTAGCATGGCGCCGGCCTGTTGCGCCGCCTGGGCTGCCTCCGCGGTCGATGTGGCGCGCAGATAGGAGAAGTTTCGCATCATGCCACCTCCGCTGCCTGGCGCACCGCCGCAACGATGCTGTTATAGGCCCCGCACCGACAGAGATTGCCGGACATGTATTCGCGGATCTCCGCATCCGATCCGGCATGCCCTTCGCGAATGCAGGCAACCGCCGACATGATCTGGCCCGGCGTGCAATAACCGCACTGGAAGGCATCATGCTCGATGAACGCTGCCTGCACCGGATGCAGATCACCGGTCTCGCCGGTCAGCCCCTCGATCGTCGTGATCTCGCGGCCTTCGGCCTGCGCGGCGAGCGTCAGACAGGATAGCACGCGCTTACCGTCGACATGGCAGGTGCAGGCGCCGCACTGTCCCTGATCGCAGCCCTTCTTGGTGCCGGTAAGGGAAAGATGCTCACGCAGCGCATCGAGCAGCGTCACACGCGGCTCGATATCGAGCTCGTGGCGCTGCCCATTGATGTCGAGCGCGATATGGATGGTTCGTGTCATGATAAGCTCCTGCCATCGTCACGAAGATGAGACCTGCGGAATCTAGTGGAATCTATCCGCCGGTCTACCGGTTGCTATGGTTTCTGTTGAAAAGATGGGCCGGTGGAATTCTGACGTCATGATCGGCTCTCATCTGAATTGGGAAGTGAAGGACACCATAAATAAACGGAGGCGCCTCCGTTTAAATTAATGCCTGGCTTATTTTCGTCAAGCCCCGACAGACGGGCGAATCTAGCTTTGAACCGGTCGAGATAGAGGATGGCAAGGGGTGGGACCGAAAGAGCCCGTGCTATTTGTCCTCGATCGCACACCACTGCGGCCGGCGGGATCAGGGGATCGATCAACGCCCGCTCGCGGTCCGTAAAATCACTTGAAACATGAAGCCCGCTTCAATTATGCTCAAATTGAGCAATAGTAGCGCGCGTCATCGAAACCCATCTTTTTTCAACGCCGAAAAGAATCACAACCCGCTGTTATCGCTCAACTACTTTTAAATCGGGCTCTCAGGGGCAGGCTCGGCCTGCTCTGAATTCACTCAAGGAGAATTTTTATGATCCATGAAATGCGCATCTATACTTGCTTGCCCGGCAAGCTGCCAGCGCTCCAGGAGCGCTTCGAAACGGCGACGCTGGCGATCTGGGAGCGGCTCGGGATCCGCCCCATCGGCTTCTGGACGACAATGATCGGGCCGTCCAGCAACGACCTCATCTATTTCCTCGAATGGCAATCGCTAGAGGAGCGCCAGCGGAAATGGGCAGCATTCGTGGCTGATCCGGCTTGGAAGGAGGCTCTGGCAAGGAGCGAGACGGCAGGCCCGATCATTGCCAATATCGCCAGTTCGATCCTGCAGCCGACTGGATTCTTTCGCCCCTTTATCCCCGTTGAGGCCAATGACTGAAAACCGATGGAAGATTGATGGGCCTGACGTAAAAGCCGGGACATGCCCGGCTTTCAAAATCTTTTCGGCAGGCGTGCTTGCCGCTTCCTGTCAGCCGTTCTGGTCGCCGCTATTGTCGGCAGCCGGCTCCTGTTCTTTTTCCTTCAGCACGTCCGTCAGCTTGTTGACGCCTTCAAAGCCGGCGACGGCAGCGGCGGCCTTCGTCAGGAAACCGGCATTCGGGTCGGCAGCCTCAACGGCCTCGTCGGCAGCCACGGCACCTGCAACTTCTTCAATCAGCTTTCCGATACCCATTTCAAGCTCCTGATCGTTGTTTGTCTGCCGCAAAGTTGCGGCGATCGAGCGTTGCGAACGCCTCGCAGCGGATGTTTGGAAGGTCACGGCAAGCGACCTTTTCCTCCCTGGGCGAGGCATGGTTTTCCCCGGCTCCTGCCATTTAGGGAACCAAACTGAAAGCGGTCTTAGCCCAAGATGAAGCGAAGCTGATGTTGCGCAATCTCTACGGCACGCGCCTGCCCACGTTTGACACTTGCCGCCGTCAAGCCGTCACATCAGCCTAATAGGCCTGTGTTAAGCCCTCTAGAATTTCGGACAATGCCAAACCGTTTGAACTGGGAAGATTTCCTGCCATGACATTCTCGCGCCGCGTTACTGCTCTTGCCGCATCCTTCCTCCCCTTCCTTTTCTCGTCGGCCTTCGCCGACTCCGACGTTCTCTGGAAGATCGTTCATGACAAATGCGTGGTGCAGACTGCACCCTGCCTTTCGGTGAATACGACCGAGCACTACGCAATGCTGAAGGATCTGCGGGGCGTTGCGCAAGTTCTGCTGATTCCAACCGACAAGATCACCGGCATGGAGAGTCCGGCACTCCTCGATCCTGCAACGCATAACTTCTTCGCCGATGCCTGGGCCGAGCAGGGCGACGTCGATGCCCGGTTGCCACATGCGCTGCCGCGCGACGGCCTCAGCCTGGCCGTCAACGCGCAGCAGGCACGTTCGCAGAACCAGCTGCATATCCACGTCGATTGCCTGAGCGCCGACGCACGGGCTACCCTCAAGGCCGATGCCGACAAGATCGGTGCCGACTGGGCACCCCTCCCCGATACCATTGCGGGGCATAAGTTCACGGCGCTCCGGGTCAAGGGCGAGACATTGGGCGACTTCAATCCGTTCCTGGCGCTTGCCAAGACATTGAAGGATCCGGCAAAGGAGATGGGCGATCACAATCTCGTGGTTGTCGGCGCCGATTTCGCCGATGGACCCGGCTTTATCGTCCTGACGGATGTCGCAGCGCCCGGCATGGGCGGCGAGGACGTGCAGGACCATAGCTGCGCGATTACGCATTAGAATCAGCATATTAGGAGTTAGTGCGAGGGACGCATCGATCGCCTCTTCGATCCGGCCGCCTCCCTTCGTGCAAGCGAAATGAGCCTGGAAACCAGATTTATGAATCTGGTTCCTAACGTCTATCGCGTTTCACACACTAATCTTTTTGATGCGGTCGGTTCAGTGTTATAGTCCGAGTTGTGGGCCTGAGCTACGTGTCATCCGTTCGTTGAGCATCCAGATCATCGAACAGCACTTGCAATGAAGGTTCGCGATCGAAAGCCTCAGGAGGCGCCTCATGAATCTTCAAATCAATAGCCAGTCCTACCAAGTCGATTCGGAGGGAGATACGCCGCTCCTCTGGATCATCCGCGATGAGCTGGGCATGACCGGCACCAAATATGGTTGCGGGCTGGCACAATGCGGCGCCTGTTCGGTCCTCGTCGACGGCGAAGTGGTGCGCTCGTGCGTCACGCCGCTCGACAGCGTCGCCGGCCGCCAGATCACGACGATCGAGGCGATCGAAACGGATCCGGTTGGAAAGCGTGTGGTCGCCGCCTGGGTCAAGCATCAGGTTCCGCAATGCGGCTACTGTCAATCGGGGCAGGTCGTGGCGGCGACTGCGCTCCTCAAACAAACGCCAAACCCCTCCGATGACGAGATCGCCGCGGCGATGATCAATCTCTGTCGATGCGGCACCTACAACGCGATCAAGGCGGCAGTCAAAGATCTCTCGTCGAAAGAAGGAGAAACGCTGTGACCGAGACCAGCCGCAACCTCGTTCCTGAAGATGAGTTTCCCACAGGATCGCCGGTCAACATCTCACGCCGGCATTTTCTCCTGACATCTGCGGGTGCAGCAGCAGGCGCTTTCGTCCTCGGCTTTGGCGTTCCGGTTGGCCGCGCGCGAGCCCAGCAGGCGGCAAGCCCAATGCCTCCAGGCACACGCGTCCCGGCCTTCCTCGAAATCCGCCCGGACAGCACCATCCGCTTCATGAGCCCCTTCGTCGAAGGCGGGCAAGGCGTCTTCACTGCGATGGCCCAGATCGTCGGCGAGGAACTCGATGCGGATCCGAAAACCTTCGTCGTCGAAAATGCGCCGACGGGCAGCGACTATCTGGTCGTGCACGGCAAGATGCGCATTACCGGCGGCAGCATGTCGGTGCGCACCAGCTATGAGACCATGCGCCGGCTCGGCGCGCTCGCCCGCAACATGATCCTGCAAGCCGCCGCAAAGCGCCTGAATGCGCCGATCACTGAACTGACGACGGAACCCGGCCGGGTCATCCATGCCGCGTCAGGGCGCAGCCTTGCCTATGGCGATGTTGCGAGTGAAGCACTGGATCTGCCGGTTCCTGCCCCTGAGAGCGTGGCGCTTCGGGACCCAAGCAAATTCCGCTGGATCGGCAAGCCGGTCGAACGGCTCGATATGCATGACAAGTCAACGGGCAAGGCAATCTACGCGATCGATTGCAAGATTGACGGCATGTTGCATGCCGCCGTCCAGCACGCACCGCGCCTCGGCCTGACCATAGGCAAGATTCGCAACGAAGATCAGCTCAAGGCAATGCCGGGCGTTCATTCCGTCCATAGCCTGCCCGGCGCTGTTGCCGTCGTCGCCGAACGCTGGTGGAATGCCAAGCGGGCAGCCGAGGCCGCCCAGGTCGATTGGCGTGAGCCCGGCTCGGACGCCAATCCTGCGCTCCGCTATATGCCCGCCGATTTTTCGACCACAGCTTTCAATGACAAGCTCGCCAACGAACCCGGCAATGGCAAGGAAGCGGAGAATGTCGGCGATATCGCCAAAGCGTTCGACGGCGCCAAGACCGTCGTTTCCGCCACCTACAGGAGCCAGTATCTGCATCATGCGCAGCTGGAGCCGCCATCGACCCTGGCCCGCTTCAATCCGGACGGCAGTCTCGAACTCTGGATGCCTAACCAGGCACCCGAGCAATTCCAGGCTGACATCGCCAAGCTGACGGGGCTCGATCCATCGAAGGTGATAATTCACAGCCCCATTCTTGGCGGCTTCTTCGGCCGGCATTTCCTGTACCCGTCGGCTAATCCCTATCCGCAGGCCATCCAGCTTGCAAAGGAAGTAGGGCGGCCGGTCAAGCTCATCTGGAGCCGCGAGGAAGAGTTTCTGCGCGATCCGATGCGCCCAATGGCGGCAGTGCGCTTCCGCGGTGCACTCGATGCTAACGGCATGCCAGTGGCGCTCGAAGCCATCAGCGCTTGCGAGGGGCCGACGGAAGGCGTTTACGGTCACAAGGAGGATTCGCTGGATCCGACGGCCCTGGAAGGCCTCGCCGGCAAATCCTATGCAATCCCGAACTACCGCATCGCGCAGATCTACGTCAAAAACCCGACGACGCTCGCCTATTGGCGCTCCGTCGGCAATTCCATGAATGACTTCTTCTACGAGACCTTCCTCGACGAGTTGGCGGACAAGGGTGGGCAGGACCCCTATGAGCTGCGCCTCAAGCTGCTGCAGAAGAACGAGCGGCTGAGCAATCTCCTGAAAGCGGCCGGCGACCTCTCAGGTGGCTGGAAACGGGGGCCTTTCACGGCAGACGACGGTTCGCGGCGCGCGCGCGGCGTGGCGATGGCTTCGCCTTTCGGCAGCCACACGGCTGCCATCGCCGAAGTATCGATCCGCAACGGCCAAGTCGTTGTTCATGACGTCTGGGAAGCGATCGACCCCGGTAGCATCGTCAATCCGGCGATCATCGAAGCACAGATCAATTCGGCGACCGCGCTCGGAATGTCACAGGTTCTGATGGAGGAGGCCGTTTACAAGAATGGCGAGCCGGTGGCGCGCAACTACGACCTCTATCCGATCCTGCCGCCGGATCGCATGGCGCGCGTTCATGTCCGCATCGTCGAAAGCGGGGCGGAAATGGGCGGCATCGGCGAGCCGGGCCTGCCAGCCGTCCCTCCGGCGGTCGCCAATGCGGTTTCCACGCTGACTGGCAAGCGGATACGCAGCATGCCTCTCTCCAACTACACCTTTGAAAGCTGAGGCGCAGCACTCGCTGCGCCAGGCACATATCCGGCTCTCGGCTCATTTCTGGTCCGAGAGCCGGCTTGGTTGGCTTCCGCCTGATAGAATACGAAATCCCGAAGCAAAGACATGAGGGCACCTCCTTGAAGAAACTTCTTCTGGTTCTTCTCCTGATCATCGTGCTTGTAACCGGCGGCGTCGCATGGTTCGTGACCCGCACGCCGGCATCTCCCTTCGACAATGTCGCCGCGATACAGGCGCCCTCGGAGGACCTGCTGCAGCACGGCGAATATGTCGCGCGCCTCGGCGACTGCGTCGCCTGCCATAGCACGCCGAAGAGCGCCCCCTTTGCCGGCGGGCTGGAGATGGGGACGCCGCTCGGCTCCATTTTCACGACCAACATCACCCCGGACAAGGAAACCGGGATCGGCAACTATACGCTCGCCGATTTCGACCGCGCCGTGCGCCAGGGTGTTGCCCGCGACGGGCATCGCCTCTATCCGGCCATGCCCTATCCCTCCTATCTGAAGATGAGCGACGACGACATTCGTGCGCTCTATGCCTATTTCATGAATAGGGTCGAGCCTGTGAAGCAGGCGGACAAACCCTCCGACATCAAATGGCCGATGAACATGCGCTGGCCTCTGGCGCTCTGGAATGCCGTCTTCACCGAAGGCGGCACCTATCAGCCGAAAACGGCCGGCGACGACCAGTGGAACCGGGGCGCCTATCTTGTGCAGGGGCCGGGACACTGCGGCAGCTGCCATACGCCGCGCGCCATCACCATGGCGGAAAAGGCGCTGGATGAGAGCAGTCCGCTCTATCTTTCCGGCGCCCTTCTCGACGGCTGGTATGCACCGAGCCTGCGTGGCGATCCCAATACCGGACTTGGGCGCTGGAGCGAGGACGATATCTATGCCTTCCTCAAGAACGGCAGGAACGGTCACGCGGTCGTCTTCGGCTCAATGGCGGATGCCTTCAACAATTCGACGCAGTTCATGAGCGATGACGACCTGAAGGCAATAAGCCATTACCTAAAATCCCTGCCCGGCGATCCCGCCCGCGACGGCACCCCCTGGCAATATGACGAAGGTACCGCCCAGAACGTGTCGCTTTCCAACCGCGAGAAGATCCCGGGTTCCCAGACATTCGTTGCGAAATGCAGCTTCTGTCACGGCGTCGACGGCCGCGGAAAGCAGCAATGGATTCCGCCGCTCGCCGGCTCTGCCGCTTCGCTTGCGAAGGAAAATGCGTCGCAGATCAATGTAACGCTGAACGGCTCCAGCCGCGTCGTCGCAAATGGAATCCCGGATGCCTATCGCATGCCGCCGTTCCGTCAGCAGCTTTCGGACCAGCAGATTGCCGATGTCCTGACATTCGTGCGCTCGTCCTGGGGGAATCATGGCGGAGCTGTTGCAGCAAACGATGTGAAGGCCTTGCGCGAGCATACGGATCCGGCAAGCAGCAGCCCGATCATATTGCAGATGCGGTAGCTTCCGCCGCGCCCGATCTTTGTTGCAACGATAAAGGGCAAAGGCGCGGCATACGGGATTTCGGACAGCGAGCGGTTCAGTGTTTGCGCCGAACCGCTCTGAATGACTCTGCCCGGCATGGTCTTTCCGTAAGGGGCAGAGACCTTAGTGTTCCTGCCCGGCAAGCTTGAGAGCTTGCGCCCGCTTTCTTCTCCTGCTCACCCGCGACGACGGCGTCTTGACCTGCCCTTCCTGGGGCAAGGAAATAATTGCTCTCAGACCGGGATTGTTGGGCTGAAGCAGGATATCGCCACCATGCTGTCGCGCGACAGCGCGGGCAATCGACAGGCCTAATCCAACGCCGCCCGTGCCCCTGTTTCTCGAAGCTTCCAGACGGAAAAAGGGCGCGAAGACTTTTTCCTTCATATCCTCCGGTATGCCCGGGCCATTGTCTTCGACGACGATATCGATGGTACTGGCCGAGTGGTGAATGTGGACCTTGGCATAGCCGCCGTAGCGTGCCGCATTTTCCGCAAGATTGCGGACGGCGCGGCGCAAGCCATCGGGCCGGCAGCGATAGGTCGTCTTCGGCCCTTCGAGATATTCCACCGGCAGGCCGAGATCGGCAAGGTCGTCGCAGATGCTGCCGACCAGTGCCTCCAGTTCGATGGCTCGCGTTTCCTCGGCCGTGGATTCGCCGCGTGCGAAGGAAATGGCGGCCTCCGTCATGTTCTGAAGCTCGTCGATGGTCGATAGCATCTTCTGCTGGATATCGGCGTCCTTGACGAATTCCGCCCGCAACCGAAGCGAAGTCAGCGGCGTCCTGAGATCATGGCCGATTGCGGCCAGCATCCGGGTGCGATCGTCGACGAAGCGATGCAGGCGTTCCTGCATCCTGTTGAACGCCTCGGCCGTGCGCCTGATGTCATCAGGTCCTTCTTCCGGCAGCGGCGGAAGATTTTCGCCGCGCCCCAAGGCTTCCGCCGAAACGGCAAGCCGTCTCATCGGGCGTGCGATGCGGCTGGCGATGAATACTCCGATGAGCGACAGGATAAGCGCGGTGGTCGCGAGAGAGGTGAGCGATTTCATATCCCACCAGCGATCGCCGACATTCTTATAGAACGCGGTGTTCAGCCACATGCCGTCATTGAGCTTGACGACAAGGCCGTATCCGTTGCGATCCCCGAAATAAACGAATTTTGCCGGCTGCGGCAGGCTCCAGAGAACAGGCGGCGGGGTGGCCCAGCCCTCGGCAGCATTTGCCGTCATTGCTCCCTTCGACATCAGATGATCGACATCGGAATTCGAGCGCATGCCGTACTTCGCGCCGAGATCGATAAAATTCTCGATCGGCCGCGCAAGTTCGTTTGCCGCACGCAAGCGCCATGCGCTTTCATCCGTCGGTTCCGTCTGCGAAAGCCAGAAGCGGGAATAGCTGGTCTCGCTTGCGAGCAGCGCCTGTTCACGCAACGGCTTGGGCATGGATTCCATCAAGCGCGTGACGGAGGCGCAGCGGCTGAAGAATTCGCTCTTCATCGCGGCGTGCAGCGCCTTGGTGCGCTCGTCCCAGGAAATCGAAAATGTCAGGCACTGCGAGACGACAAGGGCAAGCAGGGTAAAGCCGATGAACTGCGCAGCAAGGCTCCTCCTCCACCAGTAGATCATTCGAACCCCACATCAGCCGAGAGGCTGTAGCCGCCGCCCCAATGCGTCTTGATGACCGAAGGGTTCTTCGGATCCGGCTCGATCTTCTTGCGCAGGCGGCTCACCTGGTTGTCGATGCTTCTGTCGAAGATGTCGGCGGTCCTGCCAACCGTCAGATCGAGAAGCTGCTCGCGGCTGAGCACCATGCCCGGACGTTCGAGGAAGACCTTCAGAAGTCGGAATTCGGCGGTGCTGAGCGGGATGCCGACACCATCGTCGCCCGAAAGCTCCTGCCGCCCCATATTGACGCGCCACTGACCGACGCGGACCACCCTGGCCTTTTTCAGCGTTTCCCGCTGCTGCTGCGGCACGCCATTGGCCCGACGCAGGACAGCCCGGATGCGTGCCAGCAATTCGCGCGGATTGAATGGCTTCACCAGATAATCGTCAGCCCCCAGTTCGAGGCCGATGATGCGGTCGGTATCCTCGCTCATGGCGGTCAGGAAGATGATGGGGGTATCCGTCGTCGCCCTGAGATGACGGCAGACGGAGAGACCATCTTCGCCCGGCATCATGACATCCAGAACGATCAGATCCACCGCACCGCGTTCGATAATCCGTCTCAGGGCAAGCCCGCTATCGGCAACGCTGACCTTGTAGCCCTGCTGCTCGAGATACTGGCCGACAAGGTCCCTTATGTCCGAATGATCATCGACGACGGCGATGTGCGCAGCTTTTTGCATGACGGTTTCCACGATCTCAAGTCATTCTACAGAAGGCCGCTCCGAGCCGCATCGAAAAAAGTGTATCAAAGTTTCACATAGACCGGAGGGTTGCGCCGCAAGCGGCGCTCCCACTTGAAAACCTAGCGGCAGCCGGTGCAAGCCGCATCGAGAGGATACGGATTTCATCGAAACTGTCCTCGAAATCCAATTGATATTTTGCGCGAAGAGGTCCCCTGCAGCTGACAAACTATAAGGTTGTTGTCACATGGATGTGCCGCGGACAGGCAAATTTGTAACAAGCTGTCGCAGCTTTCGCACCGCCGATGTGCCCTGTATCGGCGAAATGCGACGGCGGCATCGACCGGCTTCGATCAAGGTCAATCCTGCCGCGCT
This sequence comes from Rhizobium pantanalense, assembly GCF_030182525.1. Lineage (NCBI taxonomy): Bacteria > Pseudomonadati > Pseudomonadota > Alphaproteobacteria > Hyphomicrobiales > Rhizobiaceae > Rhizobium > Rhizobium pantanalense. The sequence goes on along the minus strand of NZ_JAQJCH010000021.1, from coordinate 15,657 downwards.
CTCTGAAAAATAGGCCGCTTGCGGTAGCCGCCCAACAATCATTGCCGCGCCGGCCCGCTCCAGAGCCGATGGCCGGCGCTGCCATTGCCGGCGACAGGCTTTTACATCTCCGGCACAAAGCTGCGACATGACCGTCTTAACCTCCTGCTCGAAGATCACTTGCCCGGTCGAGACTATCGACGCTGACAGGAGGATATGGAATTGGCCATGGAATTATCACAGATCGCAACGCTTCGCCGCGTTCTCGAAATCTTCTGCGCCCGGCACGAACTGGAGTTTGCCGATCGAACGGCGATCATCGCCGCCCGCGAGCTCATGAAATTCGCCGACGAGGGCGAAACCGATCCCCTGGTTCTCGAGCAGCGCCTCGACGAGGCAATGCAGACTTCCGGCGGACCTATGCTGCCGGCCCGGAGGGCCGTGGCATCGATGGGCGCTTCATCGGCGCGGCAGCAATGATTTTCCGCCGTCGAAATTGTCCGGTCATCTTCCGCACCCAAAAGCCTCATTGAAATCGGAAGGCAAACCCATGCACATTTCCCGCCGCACCGTGTTGACATCGATGGTGGCCGCGGCCGCCGCACCCAACTGGAGCTTCGCCGCAGACGGGCGACGGTTTCTGGTCGTCTATTATTCCTATACCGGCCATACCGGCGCGGTTGCCGAAAAGCTTCGCGCGCTCCTGGGGGCCGAGCTCTTCGAAATCCAGATGCGCAACCCCTATCCTCTCGACATGCAGCGTGCTGCCGAGCAGTCCAAATACGAGCTGGAAACGGGCGAGCTTCCTCCCTTGCTCGACGGCCTTCCCAATCTTTCGAAATACGATCTGATCCTCGTCGGCGGCCCGGTGTGGTGGAATACCATCACGCCGCCTGTCATGAGTTTCCTCGAACGGACGGATTTCGGAGGGCGGAAGGTTGCCGCCTTCGCCACATATGTGCTGGAGCCGGCGCACTACGAAAGGAATTTTGCCGCACAGGCACGCAGCGCTTCGCTTCTACCCAGCCTGATGATCAGCGAATTCGAGGTCACGGAGCGGTTGGCCGACAAGGCCATCGCGTCCTGGGCTCTCAAAAACCTGCGGAAGGATGCGCCGCAAGCTCTCTAAGCTCGCCAACACGCAGGGATTGACCCCGCTGTGCCGTCGCGCGGGCCGTAACCTCTTGGCGTGGTTTTCGCTGCCCTATAGCTGTCCAAGGATGTCGCTGGGCATATTGCCAAGCGCTTCTGGCGGTCCCGGCCGAACGCAGGGACCGCCATATCAATCAGCTGAACGCAACAGTGCGTATCCTGCGGAGCGAGAGTGCGATCAACAGGCCGGCGATCGCGGCGACGGTGCCTGCCAGAAAGACGCTGCCATAGCCGGCCCGGTCGGCCAAAAGGCCGGCAAATGGCCCGGTCAGCCCGTAGGCGAGGTCCTGAAAGGCCGAGAAGCCTCCAAGCGCGGTACCGCGCAGATGCGGTTCCACCCGCCGGACGACCTCGCGGCCCATGGAAGGATAGATCAGTGAGCATCCGAGACCGGTCAGAAAGGCACCCGCCAGGGCGAGCGTGGGATCGGCGGCACTCCAGATCAGCAATTGGCCTACCGCTTCTACGGCCAGTGACCCGAGCGCGACCGGCAAGCCACCGATACGATCAGGCAGATGGCCGAAGAGCACGCGTACCAGAACGAAGCCGACGCCGAAGGCGGTCAGACCCAGCCCGGCATAGCTCCAGCCCCGATCAAGAAAATACAGCGTGAAGAAGGCACCGATCGCGGCGAAGCCTATGCCCTGAAAACACACGACCGCCCCATGCAGCCAGACCCTGCCGACGACGGTCCAGAATGGCGGGCGCGGCGCACCGGGATGAGGCGCAATGGCGGGAACCCGCCAGATTGCCACCAGGCCCAGGAGTGGCAGGACAGCGCTGATCGCCATTGTCCCGGCAAAGCCGAGCCGGCTGAACAATGTCAGACCGATCGGCCCGCCCGCAGCGAACGCTCCATAGATGGCGGCGCCGACCAGCGCCAGAACCCTGCCCGAACGCGCCGGGCCGACGACGCCGATGCCCCAGGCGATGATGCCCACGGCAACCAGACTTTCGCCCAGCCCCAAAGCCAAGCGTCCCAGAAGGAGGAGCAGAAAGGACGCTAACGGCATCTGGGTGAGAACGCCGGCACCCAAAGCCGTCAAAGCGCCGACGACATAGAATGCAAGCCCCCGCGTCACAGCGACCTTGGCGCCGCAATGATCCGAGAGTCCCCCGGCATAGCCGCGCGTGAGTATGGTTGCCAGAAAGGCGATGCCGACGCCGAGCCCGGCCCAGACATTGCCGAGCCGGAGCTGCTCGCTCACATAAAGCGGCACGATCGGAAACGAGATGCCGATGCAAAGATAGGAAATGAAGAGAATGGCGCTCAGCAGCAGCAGCCGGCCGCGCGCCGGATCGGGTGTCGATTGAAAAGCCATGTTGATCTCCAGGCTTTTCCTCGATGGGCGAAGGCATAAAAAAACGCACTCCGACCGACGAGGATCGTTGAGTGCGTTGCTTGACGTCAAACGCTTACGGCCGGCACCGCCGGCTGCCATTCCAATAGGCGCTTGCCGAACGACTGTCAACGTGATGCTCGCAAAGCTGGGCGATCACTCGGGCACAGGACCGCGCCAACCAGGCAGGTAATCGGCCTCCTTGCCCTTGGCAAGCTCGTGCGCCCTTTCCAGCGCGGCATTGAAATCCTTCTCGAGATCCTTGCGCTTGATGCGGCGGCGCAGGAAATCCGTCAGGCAGGCTGCGGGAGAAGCGCAACCATACCCGGTACGAATTACCCTTCATGCGGCTTTCTTGACTACCGTAAACTGCGAACGCCTGTAGAAGGCCAGCATTTCCCGCTCAAAACTCTCAACGGCAAGCACGACCCATGGCTCGTAATGGTCTCTGCGGGAGCGCATCCAGCGTCGGCCATCCGTGTCGAGCATTCCCCGCAATGCCCAATCTACCAACCCCATCCCATCACTCTCACCCTGACCAGGTCCATTTATCATCCGCCTTACCGGCCTCAATCGCGTCCGATGGCATGGCCAACGCTAAATAGGTAAACGCTGATCGAAGGAAAGGTGAAGAAACGTTGTGTTAAGGTTTGTAACATGGGTTTGCCTGGGACTGTCGCATTGCGGCGACACCCTGGCGATAGGGTCATCTGAACATCAGGCGCGTGACATGGCGATCGATCATCCGCGAATTCGCTTCGATCCAGCGCCAGACCATGGCCATGGCAAACATGGTCAAAAGCCATCCGAGCATGACATCCGACAGGAAATGAGCACCAAAGATCACGCGGTTGAACGCCACGAACAGCGAGCATGGTACCAGGATCACCGCAGCAATCCATCTGCGCCCCACAGGCACGAATATCAATAGCGACAGCGCCGCGGCAGCCGCGGCTGCTTCGCCGGAAGGGAAGGAACAATTGCGGCTGCACGCCGCCGAAAACTGCCACACCGGGGTAAAATCAGCTGTGCCCCCAAACTCGATCAGCTGACGAGGGCGCACGCGTCCAATCGCTGCTTTCAGCGTCTGCACCACCAATAGCGGCCCGGCGGCAAAGCTCAGGAGCACGAAAAGCGGCTTGTGAGGGGAGCAGAACCGCAGTCGCCGCGGCAGAAAAACATGCAGGACGATGATGACAGCCATGGTGCCGAGGATATAAGGCTGACTTAGACGGGCAATATCCCTCACCGCCTTCAGCCAGAGGTTTTCCGCGAGCCAGAAGATATGTCCGTGGGCAAATAAGCGCGCAACGGCCAGATCGAGTTTCGGAAAGACCACGAAGACGAAACTGCTCCAGACGATCAGCATACCGATGGCTGCCAACTCGCCATCTGCCTTTGCGTGCTCCTGCCGCCGGCGCAGCCGCGCTTGGCCGGAATCGGAGCTCCAGGAATTCGATGCAAATTTCCACATGCCATATCTCCAGAGACGGAACGGCGCCAAGCTGAATCCCGATTGTCAAGAAATGGCGAAGATCGCATCAAGGCCCTGTTCAGAATCGGCCATCAGGCGATCGGAAAGCTGTTTGGAAATTGCGGAAGCCGGCTTTGTTCGCAATAGTAGAACTCGGGCGGCAAAGCCGAACGGAAAAACAGAAGAAACACAGGGCGCTAGGGGTGGATAACAGTCTCGTTCTCATCGTGGAGGATGAACCGGCAATCGCACAGATACTCGAGGGCTATCTGACCCGGGACGGCTTTCGCACGGTTCGCGCCGGCGACGGTGAAACCGCGCTGCAGCATCATGCGCTTTTGAAGCCCGACCTCGTGCTTCTGGATGTTCGTTTGCCGAAACTGGATGGCTTCGGCGTGCTCGGCCGCCTGCGCCAGGCCGGCTCGACGCCGGTCATCATGGTCACAGCCGTCGCTGATGACATCGACCGACTGAGCGGGTTGCGCCTCGGTGCCGACGACTATGTCGTCAAACCGTTCAACCCGCAGGAAGTCGTCGCTCGCGTCAGAGCGGTCCTGCGCCGGACGCAGGGCGAGCGCGCGGAAGCCATCAAGCGCTTCGGCGCGCTGGAGGTCGATTTCGGCAGCTATACCGTCTTCATCAACAGGGACGAAGGCCGTGTTGCAGTGCCGTTGACGCTGAGCGAATTCCGAATCCTCGCCTACATGATCCGCCATCCGACCCAGGCTTTCGCGCGCGCCGATATCCTCGATGCCTGCCTGCCGGAAAGCGATGCCCTGGTGCGCACGGTCGATACGCACATCTCCAACCTCAGGCGCAAACTGGAGGAAATGGGACTGATCGGTTTCTTTCCTGCCGTACGCGGCATCGGCTATCGCTTTTCGGACCCGAGATGAAGAAACCGAGATTTCCGAGCGCACCGCTTGCAACGCTCACGGCCGTCGTCACCACGATCATGCTGCTGCTCAGTGTCGGCCTGACCTATCTGGGAGTCGACTGGTATGCGACCTATCTGGAGCAGGGTATCAGCGATGCTCTGCCGCCGCGAGCCGCGACAGCCTACAAGATGCTGAGCGAAAACAAGATTCCCGACGGGGATTCGCTTAAGCTGCTCGTCGAACATCTTAATTCGCTGACGGAGCCGACGGATCTCAAGGTGCAGCTTTCCGTACTCGTTTTCGGACTCTTGTCGGCTCTGCTCTGCGCCGTAATCGGCGTCTTCCTGGCACGGCGGCTTGCGCGCCCGCTCGAAGATCTCACTTCCGCCGCCGAGGGCCTGAAGTCCGGCGACTTCTCCGTCCGCGTCGCAGCCTCCTATCGCAGCACGCGCGAAGTCGCGAGCCTCGTTGAAACCTTCAACGCCCTTGCGACCAGCCTGGAGACGATGGAAGAAAGATTGCGCTTCAACAACATGGCGGTTGCACATGAGCTGCGCACGCCGTTGACCATCCTGCAGGGATCCCTGCAGAGCATGCTCGACGGCGTGTTTCCGATGGATCGGAAAATCATTTCCGACCTCCTCCTGCAGGTCGAAGGCCTGGGACGGGTTGTCGAGGATCTGCGCACCCTGTCGCTCGCCATCGGTCAGAAACTCGTGATGGACCGTCAGCGCATCGACGCATCCCTGCTGGTCGCGACTGTCATCGCCTCGGCAAAACCCATGCTGGAAGCCAGCAAGCTGCAGGTCGAAACCGGGCTGAAACCCGCCTGGATCTCGGCCGACTCCCCCCGCATTCGCCAAGCCGTGCTAGCGCTGCTCGAAAATGCGTGCCGCTACGCTGCCGAAGGCGGATGGCTGCGATGCGAAACCGAGCAGCTGGCGGACGATAGCATCGTCATTCGCGTTCTCGATCGCGGTCCCGGATTTCCGCAGGATATGGATGCCGTCGCCGTCAACCCTTTCTGGCGCGGCGATCCCTCGCGTTCGCGGGCGACCGGCGGCACCGGACTGGGACTATCCGTGGTGCAGGCAATCGCGGTTGCCCACGGCGGACATCTTGAATTCGCAAATCGGCCCGAGGGCGGCGCCATGGTCGCAATCCATTTGACGGGCAGCATGCCGGAAGAAGCGCACGGTTCCGGACAGCAGGGGCAATGCCGGCTTTGTTGACCAAAGTCATCGCCGCCGGAAAAGGCCGGCTGACGATCAATGGAAGAGTTCGCCGATATTGTAGAACCACGACTTGCTCTGGCTGCGCCTGTCAGTTTCGAGGATCGTCGAATAGGGAACCCTGAAGCCGTAGACCCCTTCCGGTTCGGCAGAGCGCTCGAGCCAGAAAGCATCGATGTTCGATAGCAACATCGATTGCCGGGCGCGCCGGCGATACTGGATCGGATGCCTTGCCTGCGAGACGGCCAGGAAGTGCTGCATCCCGCCTTCCGCCGCAAGGCCCTGCAGCACGATGAGGATTGCCTCTTTCGGGCGCAGGCCCGCAAGATCGCGGGTCACCTCGACGATACGCTGCTTGGCATTGCGCGGCCCCTGCATGCTGCCGACGACGAATGTATAGCGCCCCTCCATCCCTTGATTGACGAAGGTGAATCTTGCCGTGCAGAGAAGTGCCTGATCGCTCACGCGCAGGAGTTTGATCGCGAAAGCGCCCTCATGCCGGCCACCGCTGCGGTCGGCGAGTGCGATGCAGCATGCGTATGCTTCGCTCCTGCCTTGAACAAGGCCCATTTCCAGCCATTCGCCGCGCCAGAGCCGCGTCATGCTGTCCCTGGAGAAAATAACTTCCGCAATGGAAAAATGCTCGATGAGAAGGGAGAGCCGCCGGGCGTTGGGCATTCCGTGGACCAGAAATTTCGACAGCGGTTTCTGCAGCAGCTCGTCATGGGGCAGCGGCAATTCGCGCGCAGCCGCAAATGCAGCAGTAAAGCGCCACCACCGGATGGTCAGAAGCGGGTTGGCGGCAAAGCGGCACCAGAAAAGAACAGCGCGCTTCCAGCGCACCCGCAGGCTGAAGGTCAATATTCTCCAGAGCAGGGCGTACTGAGATCTCTGCGATCTGGCAGCTGCCCGCACGACCATCGTGGAAGGAGAAATACTGGATATGACGCCCTCTGGCGTCACGACGATCGATGTCTTTCGGTTCATGCAAAGGCCCGGCGAATATGGTTTCGCCGAACCATCTGCATTGGAATTGTCAAGGCAGCGTCAAGGCAGGGTCAGCCTTTCGTGGGCCGTGTCATGAAAGGCTGAAGCCAGCTTGCAAGGCGATGGGATATTTGCCCGCCGCCCTAAGCTGCCAGGAGATTAGAAGAGAGCATCCGCAAAAAGATCCTCGTCACTGGCCGGCGCCGGTGTGCTTTCGGCGGAGTTCACCGCACCGAAAATGGCAGCATGAATCTCGCGTTCGGCTGCCATGGTATAGATCTTGAAGATGCGTTCGGAAATCGTCGCCGCCGGAGCCTCGAGCCCGGTCGTATCGACAAATGCGCTCCGCATATGACCGGCCTCCTTCGTGCAGGACGCCAAGGTCTCGCCGATCCCGGCGCGGAAGTCCAAACCCTTGATCACATCGGTCACTTGCGAGGTCATGGCCTCGCCGCAACGGCGCAGCTCCTGCACATTGAGATCCATCGCCGCGCCGGCTTCGCCGATATGGGCGAGCGCCGCGTCTATATGCGTGCCGAGCCCGGAAGAACTTTCCTCTTCGCCGGCCTGTCGCCAATCCTTGAGGCCGGTTGCCTGTATTTCGAGCTTGCCGAGGCCGACGAGGATCTTCTCGGCATCTTCATCGAGCAGCGATGCGAACGAGCGCAGCTCGCCGGCAACCACATTGATCGCCCGTCCTTCCTCACCGAGCTTGCCGCAACGCAGATTGGTATTGAGGGCCATGTATTGAATGTCGCGCCGCACGAGCTGGATGGTCAGGATGCTCGTAGTCAGCTCCTTGACCATTTCGGAGGTCTTTTCGCTAAGCCGATTGGCGCCGGCTGCGGCAACGTCGATGCGATCAACAACGATCCGCGCCGCGGCAAGATCGCCGCGCAGCGAATTGATCGGACTTTTGCCATCCTGCCCGCTCTGCGACATCATTGTCCGATAGAGATCGAGCAAAGTGCCGATATCGTCACTGAAACTGCGGATGTTGTCTACAATCTTGGCGGTCTCGCGGTCGAAACCCTTGGTCGTTTCGCCAAGCAGCTCGAAGATCAGTGTCATGGCCAGTTGCGACAGGCGCTGGCGATCGATGGCGGAAAGGCCGGCCGGAACCTCCGAGGCGAGATAGGCCTCCGCGATCGCATGTGCCGTCTGGCAGTGCTCGACCCTTTGCCTTGTGATGTCGCCGATCTGCATAGCCGACAGCGTATGGGCAACCTTGTTCTGGATCTTGCGCGCCAAGCCGGCGACGCTATCCGCCAATTCGGAAAGATTTCGGCGCTGAAGCTGGATTTCCTCGGCGTTCGATATGAGGCGCTGGACGATGGACGGGATGCCGTTCAGATGCTGCCCCAGCGAACCGTCCTCATTTGCCGTGGCGGATTCGATCTGCCCTTCCAGCGAGCGGATCTGCAAGGACAGCGCCTTAACTTCCTTCGCGGCGAATTCGATGCGCTCGACGATCTCGCTGGCGAAGCTCGAAAAGTCGGGAATGCGCGCGCCTGCGATCTTCGCCGTTGCGGCAAAGGTCCTGAGATAGCGCAGAGTTTCCTCCATCGAGAGGACGTGTTCGGCAAGCCGCTGTCCAGTCTGCCCGATGGCGGCGACGCTCTCCTGGCGCTGCGCTTCGGCAGGCGGCAGCTTGTTCAAAAGATCCACCGTCTGAAGCAGCCGCGCCGTGGCTTCGGTCGCATTCTCCTCCTTCAGCGAATTGCCGATATGCTCCAGCAGGCTGACGAGCTTGGCAAGCGCTTCCGTGACCGTGATGAGCACTGCGCCACCATCCAGGAAGCGCTGTTCGATCTGCAATCGGGCGCTCTCCAAGCGATCGACGAAGCTATCCGTCGATGGGATAAATTGCCGGCTTGTCGCTGCATACGCCATACTGTTAGGACCCCGCCCAAGATTATCCTCGGCAAACTAAAGCGAACAAAAAAACATGGAGTTAACGCGGTGACGAAACGGGCCGCCTGCTTGCGACCGTCACCCTTGCGCCGCCGGGAAAGCCCTGGGCAAGACCCACGTCTTATAACTGGCAATCAGCACGCCTCGCCATTGTGCAGGCCACCGGCGGCCTCTGCTTGCAATTCCGCGCGCAAGCGGGCCTGCTCACGCTGATTGAAGACAAGATGAAGATAGCTACCGAGAAATACGCCTGGTCATCCTGCGAACCTGCCGAGTTACAGGAGAGATTGAAAAGCGCGGATATATCGGTCGTCATCGAACGAAGGCTGGGCAATCCAAACTTCCATATCGATGTCACACTGGCCACAATCCGAAAGATGGCGGCTTGGAAGATTTTTTCGAAAACGGGTTACGAAATCCTCTATCTGTTTGATCCTACCGACCGGATAGAGCTGCACTTCGTCGAAAACGGCGAATTTCAGGTTGAAACGGAGGACCAGGAATTCACGGCCGCCACGGGAGCCGCATTCATGCTGCTGTCTCCCGGCTCGACGAAAATCAGGGCGTCCGCGAATGCCCGCAAGGTTGCGCTTGCCATACCCCGCATTCATTGCCTGCCACTGATCGATATCGGAAAAGACGATCCTGAGTTGTTTTTTCGACGCTTCACTATGCTGGCCGACATTGACGAAACCGGAATAAGAACGGTTCACCGCATGGCGGCCTTGCTGCTCGAGGCGGATGAGCATCCCTTCGCCGGCTCGCCATTGGGTGCCTCCCTTTTCAAGGAGGCGTTGATTACCGCCTTTATGCAATCATGGCCGCAATCCATACAGAAGACCGTGATCCAGAGCGCGCGACCACGCAATCTGAAGCGGGCGCTGGACTGGATTCAGACCCATCTAGGCGACGAGTTCACGGTACTCGATATTGCCAGAAATGCTGGCCAGAGCGTGCGCAGCCTGCAGATTTCCTTCCAGCAGAACATGGGTATGAATCCCCTGAATTACGTGCAGCGCCTCCGGCTGCAGCAAATCCATTACGATCTGCTTCACGGCGATGCGGACGAAAACATATCCGAGATCGCCACGCGCTGGGGATTTACTCACATGGGATATTTCGCAGCACGTTATCGTGCCATGTATGGCGTATCCCCGTCATCGACACGCACCAGCCGTTACGACTTCGATGCGGCTGACAAGATTTGATATCAGAAAAACGCAATCCTATCACTTAATCGCAGTTAATTATGAAATCAGCTACAGGTTGAGCATAAGTTTAACACACCGTTAGCCATTTAACGATTTCGTTACCTCAGCCAAGATTCACAATCATTGTGACGCGGCCCTTTCATGAGAAAGGCCTCCAACAATCTTCCAGCCAAAATCCTGAGTAGATCCGCGGGCGTACCGCGGGCGCTCCGCGGGGTAGCTATGCGCGTCTTCGTAATCGATGACAGTCCTTCCGTTGTGGCCACGCTTTGCCGCGTGGTCGAAGCCATCAAGGGCAGCGAGGTATTGTCGTTCCTTCATCCGAGCGATGCCCTCAAGCGGCTCGACGACCGGACGCCAGACCTCATTCTCGTCGACTATATGATGCCCGACATGAACGGCATCGAAGTGATCAGCCATGTGCGCAAGAACGCACTTACCGCCCATGTGCCGACCATCATGATCACCTCTCGCAGGGAGACCGATATCCGTTTGGCTGCCATGAAAGCGGGTGCCACCGAATTCCTGAACAAGCCGATCGACGAGATGGAACTGACGCTGCGCGTCCGCAACATTTTGAATATCGGAGAGGAGCGGCTGGCGCTGGCCGCCAAGGCCGCGACGCTGCAGCGCGATTTCGACGCCGCGATGCGAAGGATCGAGCGGCACGAGGAAGAGATCATCTGGCGTCTTTCCAAGGCGATCGCTTGCCGCCACGGCGAAACGGCCGATCATCTGGACCGCGTCGCGATTGTCGCGCGCATGATTGCCGAAGAGGTCGGCCTGGATGCCGGCCACTGCCGCATGATCTTTCTGGCGAGCGCGCTGCACGATGTCGGCAAGATCGGCCTGCCGGACGCTATTCTTTCCAAACCGGGTCCCTTGAGCCCGAACGAGCGCCGGCAAATGCAGCAGCATGCGGATTTCGGTGCGGAGATTCTGAGCGACAGCTCGAGCGAGCTCATCCAGATCGCGCGCAAGATCGCCGAGAGCCATCACGAAAGATGGGACGGTGCGGGCTATCCCAAAGGTCTTTCGGCTGCCGCCATCCCGATCGAAGCTCGCATCGTCGCCATAGCCGATGTTTTCGATGCCCTCTGCTCGAAGCGGGCATACAAGGCCGCTTGGCCGATCGCCGACGCATTTCGCGAGATCGTCAACAGCAGCGGCACCCATTTCGATCCGGCCTGCGTTGCCGCCTTCTGTCGCCGCTGGACGGATATCAAGGCTCTCTTCGAGTCCCAGAACAGCGACGACGCCGCAACGCAGATTTCCACACTTCAGTTATCCCGAGGTTCGGCATGAGCCAACAGTCTGAAATTCTCCACCTGCATGGGCCGCTGACGATCAAGACGATCACCAATGTCAGAGACATCGTTCAGGTCTATCTGCAGGAAGCAGCTTTGCGCAATCATGCCTTGATCATCGATATTGACAGCGGCGAAGAGATCGACCTCACCCTACCGCAACTGCTTCTGTCCGCGCGGCAAACAGCCGCTCGTGCTGGCGTTGCAGTTACTTTGAGCAAACCAGCGGACGGCAATTTTCTGACCGTCCTGCAACGTGCTGGCCTCCTTGGTGGAGACCGGCAAGAAGACAGTTTCTGGCTAAAAGGAAAAGCAGCATGAGCGCCAATATTCTCACCGTCGATGACTCCGCCAGCATTCGGCTGACCACGCGCATTGCTCTGACCAATGCCGGCTATTCCGTCACCGAAGCGGTCGATGGCGCCGATGGCCTCACCAAGCTGAAATCGGGCAATTTCGATCTCATCGTCACCGATCTCAACATGCCGAACATGGACGGCCTGACTATGATCCGCAGCCTGCGGCAGCTGCCGGCCTATATGGGAACTCCGGTCATCTTCCTGACCACGGAGTCGGACGGCGATCTCAAGCAGCAGGCGAAGGCCGCGGGCGCTACGGGATGGCTGACGAAACCCTTCGATCCCGAAACCCTCATCAAGATCGCGCGCAAGGTTCTCGGCAAATGAACGAGCTCGATCCGATCGCCGTTTTCAGGACGGAGGCCGCCGAACAGCTGGAGCTGATCGAGGCAGGCCTCCTCGATCTGATGCGCGATCTGAGCGACCGCGCTCAGATCGATGCGGTCTTCCGGGGCCTCCATACGCTTAAGGGATCGGGCTCAATGTTCGGCTTCGATCAGCTGGCCGCCTTCACCCATCATTGCGAGACCGCCTTCGATCGGGTTCGCAAGGGCGAAGCGCCAGCCACGAAGGAACTGGTAGGCGCCGTTCTCGATGCGCAAGGTCACATGCAGGCGCTGCTGGAAAACCCGAACGGCGATTACGAGACCATGAGTTCCGTTCTCCTGGAAAAATTGCGCCAGGCCGTCGGTGCAGCCGGATCGCACGCTTCGTCGGTAGCCCCTGCCACCCTGCAGCCGGTCGCGACTCCTGCTATAAATGCCGGTGGCGCAAAGACCTGGCATTTGAAATTCAGCCTGTCGGCCAATTCGATGATCAACGGCACCAATCCGCTCGGGCTGCTGGACGAGTTGCGCGAGCTCGGCGAATGCCGCGTCGAAGCCGACATCGATACCATCCCGCTGCTGGCGGACCTTGAGCCCCGCGATCTCCACATCGGCTGGACGGTTCACCTGACGACGGAAAAGCCGCGCTCGCACATCGAAGACGTCTTCATCTTCGTCATGGACGACATGACGATGGAGCTGAAAGAACTTCAGACAGCAGCGGAGCAGGCTCCTACGCTCGTCGCCGCCGGGATCGAGCAGCTTGCAGAAGATGAGGCGTCTAGGACCGTCACCTCGCCGATCGATGCGGGCAAGGCTCAGCCTGTCGATGCCAAATCGCAGAAGCAAGCCGACAATGTTCGCGTGCCTGCCCTCCGTCTCGATGAGATGATGGACAGGGTCGGGGAATTGGTCATCGCCCAATCGCGGCTGAGCCAGATGGCGAATTCCGCCGCCGATCTCGGCCTGCGATCGGTCTCGGAAGAAATCGAGCGGCTCGCCGGCGAATTGCGGGACACGATGATGGTCCTGCGAATGATGCCGGTGGCGAGCCTCTTCAGCCGCTTCCGCCGGCTGGTCCATGATCTCGCCCGCGAAACCGGCAAGGATATAGAACTCGTCACCGAGGGCGAGAGCACCGAGGTCGACAAGACGGTCATCGATCGGCTCGCCGATCCGCTCGTTCACCTCGTCCGAAACTCGATCGATCATGGCCTGGAAAGCCCGGAGGATCGTATTGCGGCCGGCAAGCCGGTGACGGGACGCGTCTTCCTCTCCGCGCACCAGACCGGCAGCGAGGTCGTCATCTCCATCAAGGACGACGGGCGCGGTATCGATCGCCAGAGGGTGCGCGCCAAGGCGGAAGCCAACGGTCTGATCCAGCCCGGCGCTCAACTTAGCGACAAGGAACTGCTGCAGCTGATCTTCCAGCCGGGCTTCTCGACGGCGGAAAAGGTCACCAATCTTTCCGGCCGCGGCGTCGGCATGGACGTGGTCAAGAAGACGATCGAGACGCTGCGCGGGGCGATCGATATTACCAGCGAATTCGGCAAGGGCTCAGAGATCGCTCTGCGCATCCCCCTGACGCTCGCGATCATCGACGGCCTTCTGGTTCGTGTCGGCAACGGTCGCTACGTGATCCCGCTCGCCGCCGTTGAAGAATGCCTGGAGCTCTCTGTCGAGCAGGATCTGCGCTCGCGCGGCCGTAGCTTCATCTCGCTGCGCGACGATCTCGTGCCGTTCCTGCGCCTGCGCGAGCTCTTCCGCACCGGCACGGAGCCCGATCCCTACCAGAAGGTGGTGGTGATCTCGACCGGCAGCGAGCGCGTCGGCCTTGTCGTCGACCAGATCATCGGCGACCACCAGACCGTCATCAAATCGATGTCGAAGCTTCACGACCACGTCTCCACCTTCTCCGGCGCGACCATTCTCGGCGACGGCAATGTCGCCCTGATCCTCGACGTCGTCCATCTCATCGCCGCCGGACAGCATCAGGAGGCGCAATTGCGAGCAGCAGGATGATCGAAGCAGACGTAAAATCGGACCATCGCGCCATATGGAAGGGTGATGACGAGCTTTCCGTGCTGACCTTCAGCCTCAATGGCGAGACCTTCGCCATCGAGGCGGTCGTCGTACAGGAAATCCTCGATCTTCTGCCCGAAACCAGCGTTCCCGGCAGCCTGCCCTTCGTCGGCAGCGTCATCAACTTCCGCGGCAAGGTCATTCCCCTTGCCGACATCCGCATCGCCTTCGGCATGGAGGCCGCCAATGTCACCATCGACAGCCGCATCGTCGCCACCGAACTCGAGCTCGATGGCGAAACGACCCTGATCGGCATTCGCACTGACAAGGTGCATGAAGTCACCCAGCTTCCGCAGGCGGCAAGCGAACCGCCGCCCGTCATCGGCATGCGCTGGCGCGCCGACTATATCCACGCCCTCGTCAAACGCGGCGGCGAATTTATCATCCTGCCGAACCTCCAAGCGATCTTTTCCTCGCAGCGGGCGGTTGCGATCAGGGCAACAGCATGAATTTCCAGGACAAGGAGGCCATCAGATGCGCTTTACGATCAAGCTTAAGCTGCTACTAACGTTTGCAGTCGTGATCGCCATGCTTCTTGGCACGGCCGTCTACAGCATCGCAACCCTCGGCCAGGTCAACGACAACTGGTCCGATACGTTGACGGGGCCTGCCGAACGCTTGCGGCTCGCCCAGAATCTCGACATTGCCGTCCTGCAGCAGTTGCGGCAGCAAAAGAACATGCTGTCATCCGCATCGGTCAATGAAACCAAGGACTATATTGTCAAGAGCGACGCTGCGCGTGCGGAGTTCGACACCGACCTTGCGAAGATCCTGGCCAATACCACTGCTCAGGACATGGCATTCTGGGCACAGATCAAGGATCTATCCGCCAATTGGCGCAATGCGGACGACCGCATCCGTGCGATGATGCTTGCCGGAGATACTGCCGGTGCGCTGAACATTTCAACGACGGACGCGCGCGACACAAGCACCAAAATCGACAATGTACTTGCACAAGTCTTCGATTCCGAACGGGCGAGACTGAAACAGGCGGACCAGGATGCCGCCAACGACTATGCGAATGCACGCTTGATCCTCATCGTCATCGCCTCGACGGCATCGATCCTCGCATTTCTTTCGGCGGTCTGGATCATCATTTCGATCAACAAGGGCATCAGCCGCGCAGTCAGGACCGTCCAGACCGTCGCCGACGGCGATCTGACTGAATTCGCCGTGATCACCACCAAGGACGAGATCGGCGAGCTTCTGGGCCACGTCAATTCGATGATCGAACGACTGCGTGGTGTCGTTGCCGATGCACTGTCGGCCTCCGACAATGTCTCGTCGGGCAGCCAGCAGCTCTCGGCCGGGTCCGAGCAGCTGTCTCAAGGTGCCACCGAACAGGCCTCTTCTGCCGAAGAAGCTTCCGCCTCGATGGAAGAGATGGCCGCCAACATCAAGCAGAATGCCGATAAC
>NZ_JAQJCH010000003.1:0-485130 GCF_030182525.1 Rhizobium pantanalense | reverse complement strand
TCGACGATGTTGCAGCCCTGTCCGGCCAGATAGTTCGAGATCGCCGCAACAATCCCACGCGTCGATTGGCACGTCACTGTCAATACATAGCTCGTCATGTCTTTATCTCTTCTATCCCGAGGATGTCCGCCTGCTTAGATGAAATCAGAGGTCTGGGAAATACCTCCCCCCCAGCCATGTTTCGACGGATATTTAGGCAGGATGGCGGGCAAAAAGCCGTTCCCGTTGCGTCTTCGAACGGCGTATCCCCGCCTCAGCCGCCGGTTGCCAGCGAAAGCTTTTGCGGCGGTTTCGCCAGGGTTCCCTCGTTGAATTTCAGGAATCCTACAAGAAGCCAGACCAATCCGGCGGTCTTCATGGAGAAGATGGCCGTGGAGCCGATCATCAGATTGAGGAACAGGAAGAGGGAAAGCGCATGGCCGAGGCGTCGCTGATTGACCGTTTCGCCGCCCGGATAGAGCGAGGCGTAGAGCCAGAACAGGATCAAGCCGAAGATGGTGGCGCCGTAGATGATGTACACGTATCCGCTGTCGAAGAAGATGCCGACCTGATCGAGCTGCAGGCCGATGGTGCTCTGCAGGTCCATGCCGAGGAAGGCTTTGACCGTGCCATTGATGCGCCCGACGAAATTATCGCCCGTCACGCTCGGCTCGAGCGCGTGAATGACGAAGCCGACAACGATGATCCCCGGCATGGTCAGCAGGTCGAGCGTCTTCGGGAGCCAGGGATAGATGAAATAGCCGGCCACGCAGATGAGGCTGAAGATCAGCATTGTGCGTGTGTCGTTCGTCAACAGGATCAGCACGACCGTCGAGAAGAACAACAGCCGTTCCAGCAATTCCAGGCGATTGGAGAAGCTGATCAGATACAGCACCATAACGCCGCAGAAATTGGCGAGCGAGACCTGCTCCAGGAAGATGGAGGACGACCGGTGGTCGATCAGGCCGAAGGAGAACCGGCCCTCGAAGCCGAGCGCGCCGCGAAACAGGCCGATATCGCTATAGGTCGCCGGCGGCACGCCGCGCGTATTCTGAAAATATTCGGCCGGATGAAATAGCGCGACATATTGCTTGACCGACACGATTTCCAGGACAAGCACGGCAAGCACGATGAAGCATGAAATCTTGAAGGCAAGCTTGACAGTGCGCTCGTTAGCAAGCCGCCCCATGATCGAAAAAGCGAAGATGATCATCACGTTGCGGAGATGATCGATGTAGGCCTGCTTGTTGATGGCGATGACGAAAACCGTCAGCACGATGGTCAGCAGCAGATAAAGGAGCGGTGCTATGTCCTCTTCATATATGCCCTTCGTCAGCAGGTAGGTGAAGGCGGCGACCTGTAACAGCACTTCGGACAGCACGACGGAGCTCGGCGTCAGCGGCATGACATTGTGATTGATGAAGGCAAGGATGCAGTTGTAGCAGACCGCAAGCAGCGAAATCGTAAGAATGACGAAATTGATCGGCTGCTTTTCGCCTGAACGTTGCATGAGATATCCGAGGTCGTGGCGTCTTCACTGGCCACGGCAACATATCAGCCCGATGATTCGCGACAAAGAGCCGCCCCTCCGTTAGCGGTCATTTCGCAGGCTTGACCAGCGCACAGGAGGCCGCCAGTGACACTTTTCGATTAAGCCCCTCAGTAAGAACCTTCATCTGCGGCTTGTCGCGGCCGTTGTGCGGCTGGACGTTGAGCGGCTCCTCCGGCGGCCACCAGTCGCCGGCGGCCCAATAGGTCCAGCCGAGCCACACGTCGCTGTTGGCGTTCATGATGTCGAGAACCTGCTTGAGACCGTCGAGGCAACCATCATTGGCGGCGACACCGAATTCACCGAGGAATCCGCGCTTTCCGTTCTTGCGCAGCCAGTCGGTCACGTCGTTCATGCCCTTCACGGCTTTGTCGGTGCCATCGCAGACCGGGTGCGTGCCCGAGCTGTCCGAATCCAGATATTGGTGAAACTCAAAGGCGTAGAAATCGAGCGGATCCTTGACGCCGAGCATGACCGTGCCATTGGCGCCGCCGCCCAGAACGTCGGCCGACCAGCTATGCGCGCCCGTCCAGTTCGTGCCGGGCACGAGAATGAGATTACGCGCGCCGATGGTTCGGATGCTGCGGATGGCGGTGTTGGCAAGTTCGAGCCAATCGGGAGCCTTGATATCGTGGGGCTCGTTCATCAGTCCGAAGGCGACACCCTTTCGATTGGAGAACTCCACCGCAAGGCGCGCCCAGAAATCGCCGAAAGCAAGATCGGTCGCGGGAGCCTGCTTGAGCTGCGTCTTGTCGTAATAGGCGTAGTTGTGGGGATCGAGAACGACTGTCATTCCATGCTTTTGGATAAGATCGACAGCATCCTTCAGCCGCTGCAGTTCGTCGCCATCGAGGGGCGCTCCGAGCACGGGCTGCAGCCGTTCCCATCTGAAGGGAAGGCGGACCGTATTCATGCCCTTTTCCGCGAAATAGCGCACGGTCTGTTCGGACGGATATGTGTAATTCACATTCGCGACCCCGCCGCGCTCGCCATATTCCGCGCCGGACAGATTGACGCCGCGATAGCATAGTTGCTGCGCCGCGAGGGGGCTCTCCGCCTGCGCCGTGAAAGCAAGCATGACCGTGGCGGCCAGCAGGCGTCGCAGAATTTTCGTCATCGATGCGGTCATTGCATGGCCCTGCCTTCCGTGCGGATGTGGCTTTTCATAGGGATGATGGTGTTGAGCAATGATGAAGGGATGGATCATGCGCGCGCCCGCCACGCGATTTCCTGAGAGCGTCCTTAATGTTCCGTTAGCCAAACGTTTCTAAACTTCCGGCACCTGCTGCGTGGAATGCGTCTGCGGAGCATTGAAAGTCTGCCATGAGCTCAATGGAACGAAGCAAGAGATCGGACCGACTTGCGGGTTGGCGCGATACCGAGCCGCCTGACATACGGCGCGACGGTATGCGCCCGCGCAGTCCTGTCTTGCGCCCTCGGGATTTCGTCGCCGCTGCCGAGCCCATAGCCCATTCCGAAGAGCTTGAGGCGCCCATTCCGGATGCCGCCGTTCCGCAAAGCCCGCCGAAGCGATCCAATGTCGAGGAGCCGGTGGTCCCGCGCCCCATTGCCGAACCGGTTGTCACTGCTGCGGTGCCTAGCGTCGAGCAGGTTGCGGTTTTACCAGTATCTGTCGTAACTCCGACGGCATCGATCCCGGCGGCAAAGTTGCCGTTGCTTGATCTTCGATCGGCCATCGCTTCGATCTGGGCGAAGAAGTTTGTGGTTCTTGCCCTGGCAGGCGCCGGCGCCGTTCTGGGCGGAGCGGTCATTCCCCTTATTCCGCAGAAATTCACCGCCGAGACCAGCCTCTATTTCGATCCTCGACCGGTCGGGGGCTCCGATTCCGCCCAGCAGGCGCCGACGCCACCGGAATTGATCACGACGATGATCGACAGCCAGACGCAGATCTTGTCTTCCGGCAAGGTGCTGGGGCGCGTCGTCGATGCGCTGAAACTCGATCAGGATCCGAAATTCAATGGCGGCGCCACTGGCGAGGCGGCAAAATATGTGGCCACCGCCGCCTTGGCGAAAGCAGTGCAGATCGCCCGCGAATCCAGCACCTACGTCGTCAATGCGAAGGTGACGACGGGCGATCCTCAAAAATCGGCCGAGATCGCCAACCAGCTTGTGACCTCCTTCATGGAGGAAGAGAGCAAGGCGGCTGCGAGTACTTACAAGAACAGCAATACGGCACTCGATTTCCGCCTGGAGGATCTGCGCCAGCAGGTATTGTCAGCCGAAAAGGCCGTCGAAACCTATCGCGCCGATAACGACATGGTGGCCGTTGAGGGCAATCTGATCTCCGACAAACGTCTGACCGCTCTGAACGACCTATTGGTAACGGCCCAGCAGAAGACGATTGAGGCAAGAGCTCGCGCGGACGCTGCCGGCAAGCTCAGCTTTGAAGATGTGGTCTCCAACAATCCATCCGCAGGCGTGACATCGACGGCTTTGAGCAGCCTGCGGCAGCAATATGCGACGATGGCGGCCAATGTCGGCAGCCTTCAAAGCCAGCTCGGTGCCCGCCATCCGCGCCTGCTCGCCGCGAAATCGTCGCTGGATAGCCTCGCCGCGGAAATCCGCGCGGAACTGCAGCGGCAGATGACCTCGGCCCGCGCCGATTATGAGCAGGCACAGAAGGCAGAGCAGGATATCGCCAAGGAACTTGCCGTACAGAAGGCCTCGCAGGTCAATACCTCAGGCAAGCTTGTCGGCCTGAACGAGCTGCAGCGCAAGGCGACCGCGGCCCGCAATCTCTATGAATCGCTGCTGAAACGGTCCGGTCAGGCGAGCGATGCCCAGGACCTTTCGCAGAGCAATATCCGCGTGATCTCGGAAGCGGAACCGCCACTGAAGGCGGATGGGCCGAGCCGCAAGGTGATGATGGTGGCCGGGCTGATCGCCGGCGCAATCTTTGGCGCCGGTCTTGGCATGACGTTTGCCGTTTTCCTTGGCCTGTTTCGGCATCCCGTCATCCGCGGCTATTTCGGCAAGTGACCATCGTCTTACCCTTTCGCATCGGCCGCCTTTTTCAGCATTGAGGATGCAATTGCGCGCCGACTGTTCTAAATGTAAATCGGCGCTGGGGATGATTGGGTCTTGCTAATAGAAGCGCGATACGGTCATTAAGCGTTGTGCGATACTTTGTGAGACAATCTATGCGAGAAAAGCGGTGCGTTGCTCCGATGACTGGCGCCAGGGAAAGCTGATCGATGGTGCCCGCGGATAAACTCGTTTTGCCGTTTCTTGCGTTGCCGCGCTCTACCAAGCGCGCGCTTGCGCTGCTGGTCGATGCCAGCCTGTGCGTGCTGACGGTGTGGTTTGCCTATTGTCTTCGCCTTGACGATTGGGTCATCCTCGAAGGCGTCGAGTGGCTGCCGGCGATCGTCTCCCTTCTACTCGCCATTCCGATCTTCATCGTCCTCGGTCTCTATCGCGCCATCTTCCGCTATGCCGGTCTTTCGGCTTTCGTAACGGTCGTCAAGGCGGTGGCGATCTATGCCCTTGCTTTCATGACGATCTTTACCGCCATCAGCGTGCCGGGCGTGCCGCGCACCGTCGGCATATTGCAGCCCTTGCTGCTGCTGATCGCGATCGGCCTGTCGCGCATGTGGACACGCTACTGGCTCGGCAACGCCTATCAGCGCCTTCTCAATCGCAATCAGCTTGCCAAGGTGCTGGTCTACGGCGCCGGTGCTTCAGGGCGTCAGCTTGCGGGCGCGCTTGCCAACAGCGCGGAGCTGAACGTCGTCGGCTATCTCGACGACGATCGCAACCTGCATGGCAGCATCATGGGCGGGCTGCCGATCTACGATCCGGCCGATCTGCCGGCGCTCGTGCTCTCGGGCGAGATCAAGGGCGTATTGCTCGCCCTGCCGAATGCCACGCGACAGCGGCGCAACGAAATCCTCGAAGACATGCGCAAGGCCCGCGTCACCGTGCGGACCATGCCAGATCTGACGGCGCTTGCGCAGGGCCGCGTCGCGGTTTCGGATCTACGCGAGCTTGATATCGAAGACTTGCTCGGCCGCAACGTGATCGCTCCCGATCGCGGTCTGATCGAGAAGAACATTCGCGGTAAGGTCGTCATGGTCACAGGTGCCGGCGGCTCGATCGGCAGCGAACTCTGCCGCCAGATCCTGAAGAATGGTCCGTCCTCCCTGTTGCTGATCGAGCAGAGCGAGTTCGCGCTCTATGCCATTCACGGCGAGCTGGAAAAGGCGGCCGCTTCCGCCGGCTATGCCGATGTGCGCATCATTCCCTTCCTGGCTTCCGTTCGCGATGGCCAGCGGATCAGGCAGATCATGCAGGCTTGGCAGCCGAAGACCGTCTATCATGCCGCTGCCTACAAGCATGTGCCGCTCGTCGAATACAATCCCGTCGAAGGCATCCGCAACAATGTGCAGGGAACGCGGATAGCGGCCGAAGCCGCGCGTGATCATGGTGTCGAGAATTTCGTCCTCATCAGCACCGACAAGGCCGTGCGTCCAACCAACATCATGGGCGCCAGCAAGCGGTTGGCGGAAATGGTGCTGCAGGCGATGGATGCCGATCGCAAGCCCGGCACCGACAGTACCAATTTCGCCATGGTGCGTTTCGGCAACGTGCTCGGCTCATCCGGTTCGGTCGTGCCGCTTTTTCGCCAGCAGATCCGCGACGGCGGTCCGATCACGCTGACGCATCCCGATATCACCCGCTATTTCATGACCATTCCCGAGGCGTCGCAGCTTGTGATCCAGGCGGGCGCGATGTCGGGCGGCGGCGATGTCTTCCTGCTCGACATGGGCGAACCGGTACGCATTGCCGATCTCGCGCGTCGCATGGTGGAACTCTCCGGCCTGACCGTGCGGGACCAGGACGAGCCGGATGGCGATATCGAGCTTGAAATCACCGGCCTTCGACCGGGCGAGAAGCTTTTTGAGGAACTGTTGATCGGCGACAACCCGCAGCCGACCAGCCATCCTCGCATCATGCAGGCCAAGGAGGATTTCCTGCCCTGGCCGGAGCTGTCGAAGCGGCTCGCCGCACTCGAGGCGGCACTGGATGAGAACGACATTCCCTTGGCGAGAGCCCTGCTGCAAAAGCTCGTTTCCGGCTATGCGCCGAGCAGCGAAGTGGTCGATCTGGTCTATCGCGAGCGCGAGACGGATCTGACGGTCGATCAGCCGAACCTTGATAATGTTGCACAGCTATAGGCGCGTGTCCTGTTACGACACCGGCGCCTCTTAATGCTTTCGGGCTTGGCCTCGCAGCTTTGCCGCAGCTACTGCTTCATCGCGATGGCGTAGTACCAGCGGCGCACTTGATCGCAGGTGCGGAACCAATGTGCCGTCAGCCGCAACAGGGGATGCCGCTTTACCGCGCGGTAATGCACGCGCTTGCCGATTGTGGTGTGGGCGCGGTGCGGGCTGAAATCGACTAGGTTTTCAAAGGTCGTGAATGTCTCGACGCCGGTTGACCAGCCGCGTTCCAAGGCGACGTCGTAGGGAAGAAGCATGGGCTTCAGCGTCGTCAGCAGCTTCTTGGCCGCCTTTCGGTTGACGATATAACAGGCAGCCGATCCCTGCGGACCATGCATGCAGCGGCCGACGACATCGTTTTCGCTGGTTTCGCGGACCGACTTGAAGCCGACGAGGCGATGGTTGACGAGCTTGACGAGACGCGCCCCCTGGACGCTTTCCATCGTCGCGATCGCACGTGGGATGAGCCTCTCGTTGAGCTCGACGTCGTCTTCCATGATGATCGCCATCTTGTCGCCGCTGGCGACGAATTGCTCAAGCGCGATCAGATGGCTGCGGTAGCATCCGTACTCTCCCGGTAGGAGCTTGCGGCCGTTGTGATAGATGAACGAATGCGGATGAAAATCGACGCGGTCAGCCTCTGCGATGAGACGGCCGTCGACGGCAGGAACGCGCGTGATATGCAGATCATATTCGACGGCCTGGTTGCACAGTCGTTCCCAGCGATCACGCGAGCGATCGAGATTGATGACATAGATGGAAACCTGCTGAGCGGCATCGTCAGCAATCTCCGGGTCAGCAAGGGGCGGGATACGATTAATCTGTTCGAGAATGACTGTTACTCCTTCAAACAGAAATCGCGCCGACAACAACCAAGATCACAGTTTTCATACTATATAACATGCTTATGACTTGTCGCAAATCGCTTGCGCACGCCTGCATTGTATTTGCAGATAAAAGCATTTTTTTTGGTGTAACGTAGCGTGAATGGTCCGTATCGGCGATGCGGAAAGCATCGCTTGCGCGTGATTTTGATCGGGCAACCCGTTGGCGCATGGCCCCAGCCCCATTATATCTGTGATATGCGGCGTGTGGTCGTTGCGCTCGCATTTGTGAAGGAGCGTAGCAGTATATGTGGATCAAGTCGAAAATCGCCATTGCTGCCCTATCCCTTGCGGTCTTGATGCCGGCGGCCGCCTTTGCCGATAACCCGCTCCTGCCCAAGCCATATGTCGCTCCCGTCTATCCTTACAAGAACCTTCCGGGAGTAACCGCGCCGAAAATGGCTGATGACGAGAAGTTTCAATGCCGCACCGCCACCGTGTACGCCGATTATTTTCATGAAGGTCCGTTCTACCGGGGCCTGCCGCGCCTCGGTTACGTTTGCGATCAGAATGGCGTCATTTCCAGCAGCACCAGAAAGCCGAACTACCAATATTGGCAATATAACGGGCCGGATAGATAAGTCCTAGGCATTCTGCCGAATTAAGCGGCAGCGCAATCCAGGCGAGCGTGGCTTCATGTTCGCGCCGGTAGGTTTTGTTGGCGATCTGAAAATAAATTTCATGTTTTTGGTTAAATGCGCGAACGTCGTTGACGAATGCGAAAATTTGCCCCAAGGTTACGAAAATAAATTACGTAATGGGAACATAAAAGCATGCGCGTTGGAATCATTGGGCTGGGATTCCGCCTGGGCTATCTGGGCTATGTCTTCAAGGCGATCGACGAGAGCTTCGAGATTGCAGGATATGTCGATCCGGAACCCGCGGGCTTGCCAGGTTTGCTCGAACGGGGCATCTCAGCCGGAAAAGCCTACGCAACACCCCAGGATCTGATCGCCAACGAAAAGATCGACCTCTTGATGATCGGTTCGCCGAACCACATGCATCTCGATCACATCCGCATCGGCCTTGAGGCCGGCCTCAAGATCTTCTGCGAAAAGCCGATCGTCACGACCATCAAGGACAGCATCGAGCTTGCCCGCCTGATGGCGAAATTCGGTCATGAGCGCCTGAATGTCGGCCTCGTGCTGCGCTATTCGCCGATGTATCGCGATCTCTTGGCCGCCCAGGCCGAGGGGAAACTCGGCCATGTCGTTTCCATTGAGGCTGCCGAGCATATCGAACCCTATCACGGCGCCTTCTTCATGCGCGACTGGCGCCGCTACGAACATTATTCCGGCAGTTTCATGTTGGAAAAATGCTGCCACGACCTCGATCTCTATAATGGCGTGGTTGGCGCGCGGCCGGAGCGGGTCGCAAGCTTTGGCGGCCGCAAGAGCTTCATTCCGGAAAACGATCCGGCAAGGGAAGGCATCAACGATCTCGAGCTCTTCCATCGCAAGCCGAGCGGTTGGATGGGATCAGACAAGGTCTTCGACAGCGACGGCGATATCATCGATTACCAGGTGGCGATCATCGAATATGCCAATGGCGTCGGCATGAACTTCCACACCAATCTCAACGTGCCGGACCAGTTCCGCCGTTTCGCCATCATGGGCTCGCGCGGTATGGCCGAGGGCGATTTCATCCGCGGCTATTTCAATGTCCATGAGATGCTGACCGGCAAGAAGGTGATCGAGAAGACCTACGCCGCCACCACGCTTTCGCAGCACTATGGCGCCGACGAACAGATGGCCGCCGACATCATCGCGCACGTCAAGACGGGCCTGCACCTGCCGGTGTCGACCCAGAATGCGCTGGAAGCCGGCATTCTCGCGCTCTCGATGGACGAGGCCCGCATGAAGAAGACTGTCGTCGATCTCCGGCCGATCTGGGACGAGTTCGACGAAGCGCTTCATTCAAGAGCCGCCTAGGGAGGGGCGCAGGATGGGTGTTCAACGCGGCACGGTCATCTTCGCCTGGCTCCTTCTTTTTCCGGCTCTCCTTTACGTCACCGTCATCGTCGCCTATCCGCTGGTCGACACCATAATCCTGTCTTTCACCGATGCGTCGTTGAAGAAGGTGACGAATTGGGTCGGTTTCGAGAACTACGCGAAAATCTTCAACGACACTTTCGCAGGCGTCATCGTCCGCACCTTCATCTGGACCTTCTTCTCCGTGTCGATCAAGATGATCATCGGCACTCTGGGGGCCGCACTCTTGAACTCGGCCGTTCCGGGCCGCGCGCTTTTCCGCGTCTTGACCATGCCGCCCTGGATCGTGCCGATGGCGATCGGCATCTTCATGTGGGGCTGGATGTATAATGGCCAGTTCGGCATGATATCGGGCCTGCTGCAGCGCTTCGGCATCGTCGATGGTCCCGTCGCGTTCCTCGCCTATGGAAGCTCGGCCTTCTGGGCGACGATCGTCACTGACGTCTGGATCGGCGTGCCGATGGTCACTCTTTACATGCTAGCGGCCATGCAGGCGATCCCGCACGATCTTTATGAGGCGGCGTGGACGGATGGCGCCGGCCGCTTCTATCGCTTCCGCCGCATCACTCTGCCGCTGCTGGTGCCATCCTTGGTCACCATGTCGATGCTCTCGCTGATCTCGACCTTCAATTCCTTCGACATCATCTGGATTTTAACCCGGGGCGGTCCGAACGGCGAAACGACGACGATGATCATCGACACCTACCGAACGGCGATCGGGTCTTACAAATACGGCGAGGGTGCTGCGCGTGCGGTGCTGATCTGCATCTTCCTGTCGCTCTTCTGCCTTGCCTATTTCCGCCTGACGAGCCGCTTTTCAACGGGAGCCAAGCAGCGATGAGCCACCCTTCGATGATCCATCGCTACAAATGGTATGAGTTGATCGGCATCTATGCCGGAATCCTGCTGTTTCTGGCTTTCGTGCTGGCGCCCTTCATCGAAGGGTTCCTGGTTTCGCTGAAGCCGCTTAGCCAGCTCTTTTCTTCGCCTTACCGGT
The DNA here is from genome assembly GCF_030182525.1 of Rhizobium pantanalense. Taxonomy (NCBI): domain Bacteria; kingdom Pseudomonadati; phylum Pseudomonadota; class Alphaproteobacteria; order Hyphomicrobiales; family Rhizobiaceae; genus Rhizobium; species Rhizobium pantanalense. The sequence goes on along the minus strand of NZ_JAQJCH010000003.1, from coordinate 474,487 downwards.
TCATTCCCGAGAACGGTTCGTTCGCGGCCTATCGGACAATGTGGACGAGCGTGCCTGGCTTTGGCTGGTATATCTTCAACTCGTTTCTGGTTTCCGGTACGATCACCATCATAGTGCTGATCCTCGTCGTGCCGGCCGCCTACGCCTTCGCACGTTTCGAATTCAAGGGTTCCGGCCTGCTGCTCGGCGCGTTCCTCGCGGTCAAGATGTTTTCCGGCGCCGTGCTGCTCATCCCGCTGTTCCGGCTCATGCGTTCCTTCGGTGTGCTGAACACCTATTTCGCCATGATCGTGCCGGGAGTGGCTTTCATCATTCCAACGGGGATCTGGCTGCTGCACACCTATATCCGCCGCATCCCGCGCGAGCTGGATGAGGCGGCCTATGTGGATGGTGCGAGCCAGTTCTATACGCTGCGCCGTGTCATCCTGCCGATCGCCATGCCCGGCATCGTCGTCGTTGCGATTTCCTCGTTCATCGAGGCTTACGCGCAGCAGTTCATCTATGCTCTTACTTTCAATTCGAAGACGGAATACATGCCGCTGCCGGTTGGGCTTTTTGCCTATTTCGGCCGGCAGGAGGTCGTCTGGAACGAACTCATGGCCGCAAGTTTCGTCGGCATCGCGCCGGCTCTGGTCGTGATCTTCTTCCTGCAACGGTATCTCGTCAGCGGTCTGACCGCCGGCGCGGTGAAGCAATAAAATCAATCAACCACCAGAGAGAACGGGAGCTTAAACGTGACATTCCATTTCAAGACAGGGCTTCTCGCCCTTGCTTTGCTCGGCTCCACCGCGCTTGGCGCCGTGAACGCCCAGGCCGCCGACAAGGAGATCAGCTGGATCTATTGCGGTGACAGCATCGATCCGATCCATGTGAAATATATCAAGCAGTGGGAAGACAAGAATCCGGGCTGGTCTGTCAAGCCAGAGCTTGTCGGTTGGGAATTGTGCCAGGACAAGGCGACGACGCTTGCCGCAGCCGGCACGCCAGTCGCCATGGCCTATGTCGGCTCGCGGACGCTGAAGCAGTTCGCTGACAACGATCTGATCGTTCCGATCCCGATGACGGACGACGAGAAGAAGGCCTATTATCCGGGGATCGTGAATACGGTCACCATCGATGGACAGCAGTGGGGTACGCCGATCGCTTTCTCGACCAAGGCGCTTTACTGGAATAAAGACCTCTTCAAGAAGGCCGGTCTTGATCCGGAAAAGCCGCCGACCACCTGGGCCGAGGAAATCGCCGACGCCAAGGTGATCAAGGAAAAGACCGGCATTCCCGGATACGGCCTCTCGGCCAAAACCTTCGACAACACCATGCATCAGTTCCTGCATTGGGTTTACACCAACAACGGCAAGGTTATTGACGGCGACAAGATCACCCTTGACAGCCCCGAAGTTCTGGCAGCTCTCCAGGCCTACAAGGACATCACGCCTTACTCGGTCGAAGGACCGACGGCTTACGAGCAGAACGAAATGCGCGCCATCTTCCTCGATGGCAAGGTCGGCATGATCCAGGCCGGCTCCGGTGCTGCCGCTCGCTTGAAGGAAACGAAGATCAACTGGGGCGTGGCACCGCTGCCGCTCGGTCCTTCGGCCAAGGGTCAGGGCACGCTGCTCATCACCGACAGCCTTGCCGTCTTCAAGGGCAGCGGCGTCGAGGACAAGGCGATCGAATTCGCCAAGTTCATCACGTCTCCCGGCCCGCAGGGCGAATACGAACTCCAGGGCGGCGCCGGCCTCACGCCGCTGCGCCCGTCTCCGATGGTTGACGAGTTCGTCAAGAAGGATGCTTCCTGGAAGCCGTTTATCGACGGTATCGCCTATGGTGGTCCCGAGCCGCTCTTCAAGGACTACAAAGGCTTCCAGAACGTCATGATCTCCATGGTCCAGTCGGTCGTCACCGGTCAGGCTCAGCCGGCGGATGCGCTGAAGAAGGCCGCTGCCGATCTCGAGCAGTACAAGTAAGCCTGCAAGTCACCGGGCCGCGCGCAATGTGCGCGGCCTTTGGAGCCCTGCCCGCCCCATGGCGGCGCCGCGCGGAGACAGAGTTTGGGAAAGCTGCACCTTCATCAGGTCAAGAAATTCTATGGTCATTTCGAGGTCATCAAGGGCGTCGAGCTCGACGTCAATGACGGTGAGTTCATCGTCTTCGTCGGCCCGTCCGGTTGCGGCAAGTCGACCTTGCTGCGCATGATTGCCGGCCTCGACGATGTGACCAGCGGCGACATCAAGATCGATGGCGCCCGCGTCAACGATCTGCCGCCCGTCAAGCGCGGCATTGCCATGGTCTTCCAGTCCTATGCGCTTTATCCGCATATGTCGGTGTTCGAGAACATTGCTTTTCCGCTGCGGGTCGAAAAGATGCCGGAAGAGAAGCTGAAGACCAAGGTCGAGCATGCTGCGCGCATCCTGCACCTCGATAAACGTCTGCAGGAAAAGCCGGGTCAGTTGTCCGGCGGTCAGCGCCAGCGTGTCGCCATCGGCCGCGCCATCGTGCGCGAGCCGAAGATCTTCCTCTTTGACGAGCCGCTGTCGAACCTAGACGCCGCACTGCGCGCCGATATGCGTATCGAACTCGCCAAGCTGCATCGTCAGCTGCAGGCGACGATGATCTATGTGACACATGATCAGGTCGAGGCCATGACCATGGCCGACCGCATCGTTGTGCTGAACGCCGGCGAGATATCGCAGGTCGGCGCGCCGCTGGAGCTTTATCACAGGCCGGCAAATACTTTCGTTGCCCGCTTCATCGGCAATCCCAAGATGAACTTCCTGCCCGTCACCTGTACCAATGTCAGCGATGCCGGTGTGGAAGTGGACTACAAGGGCCAGAAGGCCGTGCTGCCCGTCACGCCGCGTCCAGGCTTTGCAGGGAAGGCATTGACGCTCGGCATCCGGCCGGAGCACGTCCAGCTTGGCGATGGTGATCTGACCCTCACGATCGTACCGACGGTCGTGGAGCGTCTTGGCGCGCAAACCGTTGCCTATGCCACGGCTGATGGCATCGACGAGAATTTCTGTGCGACGCTGCCCGGCAGTGCCCCCATCCGTATGGACGCACCCCTGAAGACTGGTATCCGCCTCGGCGATTGCCATCTCTTCGATGAAAACGGCCAGGCTTTCGAGCGGCGGGTGGAACTGACCGAAATCGACATGGACTTGCTGAACCAGGCTGCCTCCTGACGAGAGGTGGTTGCTGGTCATCCTCGCCCTTCGACAAGCTCAGGGTGAGGATGGAGCAAACCTGGTCCTCAATACGGCTTATCGTTCTTTGGCTACAGTGCAGAGAGTCAGCCCTCTTGGTGAGGAGGCCCAAAGGGCCGTCTCGAACCACGAGGGCGGGTGAGGGATCGCCCTACCAGACCAGACCGCGAGCTTCCACGTCTTCGACGCGGGTCACGACGCCATCGCGGTGGAACACCATCTGGTCGAAGAGATTGGAAACGACGCAGGTGTGGTTCGGGATGATGCGGATCTTGTCGCCGATCTCAGGACGAGGGCCGGTGCAGTTCGACAGATCGATGACGCCATGCTCTTCCGATAGCCCCTTGATGACGGCGTCTGGGTAGCCGACCACCTGGCCGTAGTCGGCAAAACCAAGAAGGTCTGAGGTCAGTGCCTTCGAGCCGGCGTCGATGACGGCGCGGTCTTCGGTCGGTCTGGAGACGACGGTGGCGAGGATGTGCATGGCGCAATCCTCTTCCCGGCAATGGCCTGCACGCACCATCGAGCGGTCATTATAGATATAGGTGCCGGCACGATGTTCCGTCGCAGCAGTTACCAGATGCGCCTCGAAAAGGCTCGGCGTGCCGCCGTTGCTGACGATCGGGCATTCGATACCGTCCGCTTTCAGGAGCCCTACGGCTTCCGACAGGAATTCCTGTGTCGCGGCAGCACTATCCGGCTTCGGATAGGTCATTAGGCCGCCAAAAACGAGACCTGGCTTGCCGGCGATATGCTTGCCGAGCTTTGCCGCCTCCGCAGGCGATTGCACGCCGCAGCGCGCCCCGCCGGTATCGCATTCCACCAGCACTGTCAGCGGCTTGCGCGCCGCGAGGTAATTGGAAAGTCCGTCAACCGTCACCGCGCTATCGGCCACGACCTTGAGGCCCGAAATCCGGTCGTTCAGAGCGGCGAGGCGCGAGAGCTTTTCAACCCCAAGAATGTTGAAGGTGATCAGAATATCCTCGAAGCCCGCATCTGCGAAGACTTCCGCCTCGGTGATCTTCTGGCAGTTGATGCCCTTGGCGCCGGCGGCGACCTGGGCATGCGCCAGTGCAGGGATCTTGTGCGTCTTGATATGCGGGCGGAAATTCAGGCCATGCGCATCCATATAGGACTGTACGCGGGCGATGTTCGCAGCCAGCCGGTCTTCGTCGATGACCGGGCGCGGCGTGGAGAGGCTCTCGATGCTGTCGCTGGGCTTGGGGCTGATTTCCGAGGCGATATCATGTGCCATGTCAGGCGCCTTTCCGTTCTTCTGCAAAGGGGTCCGCCACCATCGGCCAGATATCCTTCGGCGCGCGACGGTAGGGCGTGCGCGCCGGATTGTTGGGATAAGGCGTTCCCGCGGAGCAGTAAAGGATCTGCGATGATATCTTGGAGAAGGACGCGTAGAAATGATTGGTCGATTTGATGACCAGGATTTTCTTCGTTGTCGGGTCGATGCCCATGACGGAAAACAGGCTCGGATCGAAACTTTGGGCGCGCGTCGAGTTCAGGATGATATCGATGCCGTCGAGCTGAATATGCGCAGCATCGCCGAAGGGCGCGAAGCTCTCGCCGAAGCGCATCTCGGCATTGGGGACAAGGCGGATGATCTTGACGAGGCCGTCGATCGGATTGCCCGTGCCCGGCGCCGATTTCGCGCCGAAGCGCAAAGGAATTTCGGCACCTTCGCCGGCCGCCATGCAGATCTGCACCGCCATCGGGTCCCAGATCGTGCCGATCGCCGTGTCGGTAGCGCCGCGATCGAGCAATTCCTGCAGGATGACCGTTGCGTCGCCTGCCGTGCCGCCGCCCGGATTATCCCAAAGATCGGCTATGACGACCGGACCCGAAGCGGCGGCCATGGCCTCGTTTACCGCCTGCTTCTCGTCGATCTGCGGCATGATGAAGGTGCCGCGCTTGGAGAAGAGTTCCAGACCGAGATCGCGGGCAATTGCGGAACCTTTGTCCGGCTTATTATCTGTGACGACGAGCAGCTTCGTACCCATTTCCGGCACGTCGCCGGCCATGAAACCATGAATGACCGAAATCGAAAGAATATCGGCGTCACTCTTTTCCATCGCCATGATCTTGTCGACGAAGGAACGCATCGGCTCGCGCGACGTCGGAAAGACGTCGATCATGCGGCAGTCGAAGACGGACATGACCGGCTTGACCCTGCCTTCCAGCGTATCGATGGCGATGCGCCAGAGGTCCTCGGCGCGATCGACGAAGTCCGTATGCGGGAATTCCTTGAAATAGACGAAGAAATTTGCGGCTGCGCGGCGCTTCGCCGTCAGATGGCTATGCGGATCGAGCTCGGCGCAGACCAGGATATCCTGCCCGACGATCTCGCGCACGCGTGACAGGAAATCACCTTCCGTATCCTCGTAACCATCCGCAACCATGGCGCCGTGCAGTCCGAGAACGACGGCATCGACAGGCATGGCCGCGCGCAGCTGCTCGAGAATTTCGTCGCGCAGTTCCTCATAGGTCCGGCGATTGACAAGCCCGGCCGGATCGGCCCAGGTGGCGGTACCCTCGATCACCTCCCAGCCCTTTTCCACCGCGATACGGCGTCCTACGGTGATCGGCGCGGAGCACAGCGTCGGCGTTTCCGGATGCGTGCCCGGCGGCGCATAAAGAGAGGCTTCGAAGGCGCGCCGGTCGACGCAGATGGGGGAGAAGGTATTCGTCTCGGTCGCAAGGGCCGCCGTGAAAATGCGCAACGCTTTCGCCTCTATTCCATGGGATTCGGCAGATAGCCGGTGAAGCCGCAGATCTTCCAGCGTCCTTCATGCAGGCGGCAGTAATAAAGTGTCTGCCACTTCATCACGTCGATGCCGCCATCCGATTTCTTCAGGCTGCCGTCGAACTTCTTGCGCACCAGCGCCATATCGCCTTCTATCTCGATGTCTTCGAGGGTCGTTGTCGTGAAGATGGCCGTGCGCGGATCTTCGGCAAAGGATTGTGTGGCGAAGTCGCGTGCCTGGCGCAGCCACTCGTCGCGATAGGCCGATAGCGTCGGGAAGGCGAGGCGCCATTTGTCCGGGCTGACCGCGCGCTTGCCATCGATGCCGATAAAGCCCTCTTCGACGAAATCGCCCGCGACGATCGACCAGTCGGCGGCAAGAAAAGCATCGATATCGCGCGGGACGAGCATCTCCCAGATCGAATGCCTGGCGGTATCGCTGGCAGGGAAGGGATTCTTGAAAGGATCACGCATGGCATCCGCCGTCATTTAAATTCTTTTCATAATTTGCGATTTTCACTGGCCAAATTCCGCTTTCTATGGTCATTTGTCAACGTATCAAGAAAATAATTTGCAGGAACCGCATGGTGACCATCGCATGTCACGGTTCCGGCGAAATGGGAACGAATGACAAGCCGCATCTGCGCACACGTCTGTCCACAGGCACCGGCGGGATCGGGCAGATTGAGATGGATCGCGTCGCTGACTACGTGTCAAACGTGGGTGAACCAGCGATAAGGGGGGCTGATGGATATCTTCACGACCATGCAGGAAGAGAGAGGCCGGCTTTCGCAATCTGAAATCCGTATCGCCGACATCGTCCTCAATGATTTCGAATTCGCCGTCAATGCTTCCATCATCGAGCTTGCGGGCAAGGCGGATGTCTCGCCGCCGACGGTGACGCGCTTCTGCCGACGTCTGGGCTGCGAAAGCTTTTCCGATTTCAAGGTGCAGCTTGCGCGGACAGCCTATGTCGGCATGCGCTATCTGAAGCCCGAGCCGAAGAGCATCGCACCGGCCGACGTTGCCCAGGATATTATTACCAAGGCGCAGAACGCGCTCTTCCTGCTGCATCGCGGGCTGGATGTTGCCGCCATCGAGCGGGCGGCGAACCGGCTCGCCAGCGCAGAGATGATCTATGCCTTCGGCTCCGGCGGCAATTCCTCGATGATCGCAACCGAGCTGCAGAACCGCCTGTTCCGTCTCGGTCTCCGCATTACCGCAAGTTCCGACCACAGCATGCAGCTGATGATGGCTGCGGCCGCCAAGCCGACGGATGTGCTGATCGGCTCGTCCTTCTCCGGACGCAATGCCGAGCTGGTGCGCGCCTTTGCGCTGGCACGCGAAGCCAAGGTGCCGACCATCGCCCTGACGCAGAGTGAAAGCCCAGTGGCCCGCGCCGCCGAGATTACGGTGCCCGTCGACCTGCCGGAAGGGGACAATATCTATCGGCCGACATCGACGCGCATCGCCTATCTGGCCGTGGTGGACATTCTCGCTAGCCTGGTCGCCTACCGCATTCAGCCGCAGGCAACGGTGACGCTGCGCCGTATCAAGCAGCAGCTCGTCACCCATCGGGATGGCGACGACCGCCAGCTTCTTGGAGACTAGAGCAGTTTCGCGAAAGTCGGCGACGCTTATCGCGTTGGGCTCCGCCGAAAACGACAACACAGGGTGGCGGATCAAGCCGCTTGGGGAATCGATCGAAGGAATATGATATGAGCAAATCCGTTGCCATCGTCACAGGGGCTGCCGGCGATATCGGCCGTGCCATCGCAAAACGCCTGGCCGATGACCATGACATCATCCTGCTCGTCGATATCGACGAGGCGGCCATGCAGAAGGCTGCCGGAGAACTCGGCCCGGCGGAGCGGTTCGTCATGTTCAAGGCGGATATCACCAGCGATGCCGACGTTGCCGCCATGGCGAAGGCCGCGTCGAAACTCGGCGGGGTGAAGACGCTCGTCAACAATGCCGGCGCCGCACGCGCCGTCAGCCTTCATGATACCACGCCGGCCATCTGGCGTGCCGACAATGCCCTTAATCTTGAAGCGGCTTTTCTCTGCTTCCGCGCCGTCGAGGACATGCTGAAGGCATCGAAGGGGTCGGTCATCAATATCGCCTCCGTCAACGGCATGGCCGTCTTTGGGCATCCTGCCTACAGCGCCGCCAAGGCGGGGCTTCTGCATTTCACCCGGCTGGTCGCGGTCGAATACGGCAAGTTCGGCATCCGCTCGAATGCGGTCGCGCCCGGCACGGTGCGCACGCAAGCCTGGGAAGTCCGCGCCGCTGCCAATCCGAATGTCTTCGAGGAGGCGAAGCGCTGGTATGCGCTGCGTCGCGTCGTCGATCCGGCCGATGTCGCCAATGCCGTCTCTTTCCTCGCAAGTCCGCTTGCTTCCGCGATAACAGGCGTCTGTCTGCCCGTCGATTGCGGCTTGACGGCGGGGCAGGCGGAGCTCGCCCATACCTTCTCGCAGTCCGAACACTACTGACGGGGTACGCCGAAGGGGAATGGAACCCAGCCGTCCCCTATCATCCCCAAAACACCTGGTCTCGCGAGCGCGGGAGCATGGTCGGCTGACATGGACACGCTTTGGAGGGCCGGCTAGACCTTTATTCATGCTTCAGGCTGCCGAGATAGATTTTCGGCGGCTTTTCTTGCTGACCGTTATCGAGGCAAAGGTGGCAGGATTGCATGGTTGTGGCGCTGGAGCGTGCTAGCCGGCGCGCAACGTCGCCATGTCGGTCGGGAAGAAACCCGCCCATGCCATCACGGTCACCACGGTAATAACGAGCAGATACCACATGGCGACGTAATCACCGACGAGCCGCCGGTTCAACGCGGCAAAGAGAAGAGCGACACTGAAGGCGAGCCAGAGCAGGTTGCAGACGTGGTCCATTTATTGTTCCCCTTATTCGTCTTTTCCTCCCTTCGGCAAAAGCTAACGAGATAACGGTGCGCGAGGTAGCGCCATAACGGGATGGAGGTTTGCACACAGCGGGAAGCGCGGATCTCGGCCTCTGCCTGATCGGGGTATTTGACTGGTTGCCCATGGCGGTTTCCATACAGAGCGTCTCGCATCCGGTCACATCCGATGAGGCGCCGCAAGAAAATCTTAACGCCCTGCGCAGAGCTCAGGAACATCTCGCCGCTGCTCCCCGTTATGGGCTTTTAGCGTAAAGGTGAGGAGGGCTGCCATGGAATATGGTGATTGGAACAACCCCGTCATAGTCGATCTCGATGGCATCGGCCATTTCGCGATCATCACCAACGCGCTGGACGCGGCAAACTGCATGAGCGAGGAGTGGCCGGTCAATGGCGGCCCGGCAATGGACGAGGCCGTGCTGGTCTGCCTCGATGCCGTTCTTGGCAAGGTTTCCGCCGAGCGGTCGCGAAAGGCTTTTCTGGAGGCGGCGCGTGAGGCCGGGCTGAGCGTCAGGCCGGATTCGGAGAGCCTTCACTAGTCGATGCAAGACAGGGCGATGGCCTCCCTCGGCGAGAGGCGCTCAGATTGCCCAGAAGATCAGGCTGAGGATTATGATGACGGCGAGGATGAACCCCACCATCCTCCCGAGCCCTTCGTTGACATTGCCGTTGCCGACAATAAGATCGTACCAGTCGCTCTTGTGGTTCATCAAACGTCCCTCAGGGTTTGTCCCATTAGGTCGATCTCTTCTTCGGCAGTCAATGATTTAAAGGGCAATTATTCAGAGATATCGAAAGGCCGGTTTTCATCCGGACAGCCGATTTCAAGACAAGTTCTTGCGAACTTCCGGCGAACCGGAAGCGGCATCCTACGAGCTCGCTAAATCTTGAATTATTTGAGAAATCCGTGTTTCTCAACAAAGGAAATGGTGCCCAGAAGAGGACTCGAACCTCCACGCCTCGCGGCACAGGTACCTGAAACCTGCGCGTCTACCAATTCCGCCATCTGGGCGACGGACACGCATGTAAGGGGGTGGCCGTCCGGTGTCAACAGGGTTTTTGAAGTTTTCGTGGCAATCGTGAAAAAAGCAGTTGGAGCCCGGGTCAAACCCGGGCTGCCGCCCACGCGCTGATCAGGCCAAGTCCCTGTTCCAGCAGGGCCTTTGCCTCGCTTTCGCTCGATGCTTCCACGTAGCAGCGCATTTCCGGCGCATTGCCGGAAGGGCGGAAATGGATGATTCGGTTATCCACAAGTGTCACCCGCAGGCCGTCGATATCGCTCTTGGAAGCGACCGTCGCGATCGGCTTCAGGAAATCCGAAAGATTGGCGTCGGAGGCGCGCAGATAGGCCATCAGCGCGGCGCTGGTTTCCACGGGAAAATTCTCCAGACGGTCGGCGGCGGCGAAGGGCAGGCGGTAGCTGCCGGCAACGGCCGAAAGCGGTTTGCGTGCTTTGGCGGCGGCGTAGAGCGTCGCGAGAATCGGCAGGAAGCTGTCGCGCGTTGGCAGCGGCTCGAAAGGTTTTCCATCGACGGTGAAGCGGCTTGATGTCAGCGTGCCGCCATTGGCCTCGAAGCCCATGACATTGGCCTTGCCGGCCGCGATGGCCTCGCCCATGCCGGCGATCACGTAGGGAGAGCCGACGCGGGTGCGGGTGACGGCATAGGAACCGGCGGCCTCGATGCCGGAATTGGAGGTGACCGGCGTCACCACAACATCGGCGCCGAGGAAATTTGCCGCGATGAGACCAAGCAGATCGCCGCGCAGGGGCTCGCCGGTTTCGTCCGCAACCAGCGGCCGGTCACCGTCGCCATCGGCTGAGACGATGGCATTCAGGCCATGTTCCGGCGCCCAGGCTTTCATGAGGCGGATGGTTTCGGCCGAGACCGCTTCCGTATCGACCGGAATGAAGCTCTCGGAGCGGCCGAGTGGCACGACGCGGGCGCCGTAATGAGTCAGTACCTGACCGAAGAGATCGCGTGCCACCGTGCTGTGCTGATAGACGCCGATGGTGAGGCCGGCGAGGCTGCCTGATGGCAGCAGGCCCTTGTTGCGCTCCAGGAACAGCGCCTCCGTCTCGGCCGTGCGGTTTTCCGTCTCGGCAGGGGTTTCGTCGAGCACAGAATCGCCGATCGCAAGCGCCTCCTCGCTGATCGCCACTTCGTCGCCCTTGTCGATTTCGCCGTCAGGGCGATAGAATTTGATGCCGTTGCGGTCGGCGGGGATATGCGAGCCGGTGATCATCAGCGAGGCCGCCTTCAGCTGCAGGCCGTAAAGCGCCAGCGCCGGCGTCGGCAATGTGCCGGAGTCGATCGGCGTCAGGCCGGCCCGCTTCAGCGCGCCGATGCAGGTGGCGGAGATCGCCGGGCTCGATTCGCGGAAATCCCGGCCGACGAGGATGAGGTCGCCCGGCTTGGCATGGCCGTTTTTCAGCAGATGGCGGGCAAAAGCTGTCGCGTAGAGCGCCGATGCCCGTCCCGTAAGGTCTGCGGATAGGCCGCGAAGGCCGCTGGTGCCGAATTTCAAGCTGCTCACAGGCAATCTCCCTTGCAATGGTCGGGCTGTTATGGCGCAAGCGGTGGCGGCGATCAACTCATCGTGGATCGATAGGTTCCGGTTGCGGCAGCACTGGTTTTGCCATCGTCATGACCCCAACTAAGATAAGAGATGCGGCGGCCCGCCATAGGTTCGCAGCGTCCGGAACAGGAGTATGTCATGGCTGTTTTTCATAGGATCGCGTTTGGCTGCGTCCTCGCGCTTGCCTCGCTGTCGCAGGCGGATTTCGCGACAGCCGCTTCGGACTCTCGGAAGCTCATCACTCCGCCGCGCACCAATACCGTCATCTGCGATTCCCGTGGCTGCTTCGGTTTCGGCGAGCGGCAGTTCTACACCCGCCCAGGTCAGCCGCTTCCGATCACGCCGCCCTATAATGGGGGCCTCAATCGCTTTGGCAGTCCGCGAGTTCAGGTTCCTCCGCGTGAAACCTATGCACCGCCGCCGAGGGCTCTCTATCCTTCGCCGGCCCAGAAACTGAGACAGCATCAAACCTGGTGCGCCGAGCGCTATCGCACCTACAATCCCGGCACCAACAGCTATACGACGATCAACAACGGCACAAGGCCCTGCCGTTCGCCCTTCGACTGATGCCCGAGCAGCAGGGCCTAGCTCTCCAGCGATGCGCGGTCGGTATGGCCGAGATCGCGTTCGGGGTCGATGATATCCCGTACCCGCTGCTTCAACTCCTTCGGGCCGGGGAAGCCGCCGTCGCGCTTGCGCTCCCACAAGAGCTCGCCGTCGATGCGGATTTCGAAGACGCCGCCGGTGCCGGGGATCAGCGCCACTTCGCCGAGACTGTCGGTAAAGGTCTGCAGCAACTCCTGCGCCATCCAGCCGGAGCGCAGCAGCCAGTTGCATTGGGTGCAATAGAGAATGGTGATGCGGGGCTTGTCGCTCATCGTCCTGATCCTTCGTTGTTTGCTGAGATCTAGGCTCAACTTTAGTCCGCTGCAAGCCAAAGCACTTCCAGGAAAGGCACCAGGCGGTTTTCCCTCCGGAATTGCGCGGGGAAAGACGGCCAGAGTGGTTCGACATTTCCGTCGAGCGCTGAAACGCTCTGGCCACTTGCCTCTCCCGCCGCCTCATGTTCATCTCCGGTGGTAACATCGCTCGGGAATCAACGGTATGCGCGTCGCCATCATCGAGAATATGAAGAACACCCCGCTCGGCGCGCTTGGCATAGCGCTGGAGGAGGCCCGAGTCGAGATCGACTGGTTTCGCCCCTGGAGCGGCGAGGCCTTGCCGAAGGACATATCGGCCTATGATGCACTAGCCGTGCTCGGCGGCGAGCAGAGCGCCCGCGACGACGACACCCATCCCTATCTGCCGGAGCTGGCGGGGCTGATGCGCCGTTTCGAGGGTGAGGACAAAGCCGTGCTCGGCATCTGCCTCGGCAGCCAGATTTTGGCGCGCGCCTACGAGGCCGAAAATCTTCTCGGTACCGCCCATGAATTCGGCTGGAAAACAGTCGGCCTGACTGACGAGGGGAAAAAGGACCCGTTGCTCGCCGATGTCGGCGACGAATTCACCATCTTCGAATGGCATGGCGACACTTTTACCTTGCCTGTGGAAGCCACGCGCCTTGCCGCCAATGCCGTCACGCCGAACCAGGCCTTCCGCATCGGCCGCGCCACCTATGGCATGCAGTTTCATTTCGAGGCCAATGCCGCGGTCGTCGAGCGCTGGCGCGGCGAATTTAGGGAAACCATCGAGCACAAGGAGCCGGGCTGGCTCGATCGCTATCCGGAGCTTGTGGCCAGGCATGCTGCAGCGGCGGAAACGGCCGGTCTTGCGATCGCACGCGCCTGGGTGAGAACCATAAGAGTGCAGGTGCAGCGCCCTCAGGCAGCAGAGGCTTGAGGGTCGCTGATGATCTAACACGTCCGATCAATCCGATGGCGATGTGCTACACACCGGCGGTTTTGAAATGGGAGGAAATGACATCATGAGCACGCTGAAACTACCGAGCGCAGGCGGTTGCCGTTGCAGACAGGTGCGGCTGAAGATCAATGCCAAGCCGCTCCTCACCATGGCCTGCCACTGCACAGGCTGCCAGCGCATGACGGCCGGCCCCTATTCGCTGAGCGCCGCCATCCCCACGCAGGGTTTCGAGGTGACTGAGGGCGAGCCTGTCATCGGCGGCCTGCACGGCGATGTCATCCATCACTATTTCTGCCCGCATTGCATGAGCTGGCTGTTCACGAAGCTCGAAGGCGTCGACTGGTTCGTCAATGTCCGCGCCACCATCCTTGACGACACGAGCTGGTTCACGCCCTTCATTGAGACCTGGACGAGCGAAAAGCTGCCATGGGTGACGACGCCCGCCAAGCACAGCTTTGCAGCGCTCCCGGGGATGGAGGAGTATGAGGGGCTGACGAAGGAATATATGGCGCAGGGGTAAGGCTGACGTGGTGGGGCCTGCTGTCAGAGCTGACGGTATTATGCGAAAGGCAGACCATGTCTTTCGACATAGGCATTTGCCTTTACAATCGCCTCTGCATTTCACTTAACCAGAGACGCTCGCGCTCAATCTTGCTGATGCGAGCGGCCTTATCTTCAATGGGACGTGAGGTACTGCTCTTCGAGTCGCTCACTCATCCCCCATCTTCAGCGCGGCAATGAACGCTTCCTGCGGGATCTCGACCTTGCCGAACTGCCGCATGCGCTTCTTGCCTTCCTTCTGCTTGTCGAGCAGCTTGCGCTTGCGGGTGGCGTCGCCGCCGTAGCACTTGGCGGTCACGTCCTTGCGCAGCGCCTTCACCGTCTCGCGCGCGATGATGCGTCCGCCGATCGCGGCCTGGATCGGGATCTGGAACATGTGCTGCGGGATCAGATCTTTCAGCTTCTCGCACATGACGCGGCCGCGCTTTTCGGCGGCGGAGCGGTGCACGAGCATGGAGAGCGCATCCACCGGCTCGGCATTGACGAGGATCGACATCTTGACGAGATCGCTCTCGCGATAATCGGTCAGGCTGTAGTCGAAGGAGGCATAGCCCTTGGAGATCGACTTCAGGCGATCGTAGAAGTCGAAGACGACTTCGTTGAGCGGCAGGTCGTAGGTGATCATGGCGCGGTTGCCGACATAGGTCAGCTCGGTCTGGATGCCGCGGCGGTCCTGGCAGAGCTTCAGGATCGAGCCGAGATAATCGTCCGGCGTCAGGATCGTCGCCTTGATCCACGGCTCACGGAATTCGGAAATCTTGACGACGTCGGGCATGTCGGCCGGGTTGTGCAGCTCGATCTCGGTGCCGTCGGTCATGGTGAGCTGATAGACGACGGAAGGCGCCGTCGCGATCAGGTCGAGATTGAATTCGCGCTCCAGACGCTCCTGGATGATTTCCAGGTGCAGCAGGCCGAGGAAGCCGCAGCGGAAGCCGAAGCCGAGAGCGGCAGATGATTCCATTTCGAAGGAGAAGCTGGCGTCGTTGAGGCGCAGCTTGCCCATGGCCGAGCGCAGATCTTCGAAATCGGCGGCATCGACCGGGAAGAGGCCGCAGAACACGACGGGCTGCGCCGGCTTGAAGCCCGGGAGAGCCTCGGCGGTCGGGCGCTTGTCTTCGGTGATGGTATCGCCGACGCGTGTGTCTGCCACTTCCTTGATCGAAGCCGTGATGAAGCCGATTTCGCCGGGGCCGAGGCTGTCGACGGCGACCATCTTCGGCGTGAGAACGCCGACGCGTTCGATCTGGTACTTCGCGTCTGTGCCCATCATGCGGATGGTCTGGCCCTTGGTCAGCGTGCCGTCGATGATGCGCACGAGAACCATGACGCCGAGATAGGTGTCGTACCAGCTATCGACCAGCAGCGCCTTCAGCGGCGCCTTTTCGCCGCCCGCGCTCTTCGGCGCCGGCAGCTTGTGCACGATGGCTTCGAGAACATCGGGGATGCCGAGGCCGGTCTTCGCCGAAATCAGCACGGCGTCGGAGGCGTCGATGCCGATCACCTCCTCGATCTGTTCTTTGATGCGGTCGGGTTCGGCGGCCGGCAGGTCGATCTTGTTGAGGACGGTGACGAGCTCGTGATTGTTGTCGATCGCCTGATAGACGTTGGCGAGCGTCTGAGCTTCAACACCCTGAGAGGCGTCGACGACAAGCAGCGATCCCTCGCAGGCCGACAGCGAGCGCGAGACTTCATAGGCGAAGTCGACGTGCCCGGGCGTGTCGATCAGATTAAGGATATAGGTTCCGCCGTTCTTGGCCTTGTAGTGCAGGCGCACAGTTTGGGCCTTGATGGTGATGCCGCGCTCGCGCTCGATCTCCATATTGTCAAGCACCTGCTCCGACATCTCGCGTTCGGCAAGGCCGCCCGTCGTCTGGATCAGGCGGTCGGCCAACGTCGATTTGCCGTGGTCGATATGGGCCACGATCGAGAAGTTGCGGATATGCGAAAGCGGAGTGGTGGAATTGGTGCTCATGCGCGCCATATAGCAGCGCCGCCCGGCGCCGCAAAGCGGAAAAGCGGGGCTTTGGCTGGTATCTTCACGTTATGTTAGCCTTTTCAGGCCCGACGCTGCCGAGTGTTACAATGCTCTTGATTCCATCATGTGATCCTGTATTTCTCATATAGTAGAATCAGGAAGCGTGAGACATGAGTAATGGCGGATGATGATCTGGAACTGGCTATCGGCACGCGCATCAAGGAGCTGCGCATCGCCCGCGGCCTGACGCTGGATGAGCTTGCCAATGCTTCGGCTGTCAGCCGCGCCATGATCTCGCGCATCGAGCGGGCGGAGGCGAGCCCGACGGCATCGCTGCTGTCGCGGCTCTGCGCAGCGCTCGGCCTTTCGCTCTCGGCCTTCTTTGCCGAGGAAGAGAATGAGGTGTCGCCGCTTGCCCGCCGCGAACAGCAGGCGATCTGGCGCGACCCCGGAACCGGCTATGTCAGACGCGCCGTCTCCCCCCCGGGAACCGAATCGAAGGTCGATGTCGTCGAAGTCATCTTCCCCGCCGGTGCGCGCGTCATCTTCCCGCCGAATACGGCAAGCGCCGGCATGACCCAGCATGTCTGGCTGTTCGAGGGCGAGATGGAGGTGACGCATCGCGATGTCGCCCATCGCCTCATGCCAGGCGATTGTCTCTTCATGGGCGTCGGTGATGGCCACGCCTTCCATAATCCCGGCGAGGTGCCGGCGCGCTACAGCGTCATCCTCGATCGCGGCCGTTCATAACACCCAAGGATCTTTTCATGCCTGATATTCGTCTTCTCTCCGCTGTTGAGGCTCGCACTGTCCTGCCGGATCTTTGCGATGTGCTCGCCGATTGCGTCAACGGCGGCGCTTCCGTCGGCTTCATGCAGCCTTATGGAACGAGGGATGCCTTGCCCTACTGGCAAGGTGTTGCCGATAGCGTCGAAAGCGGCGCAACGCTGCTTTTCGTCGCCCTGACCGAGGGCAGGGTTGTCGGCACCGTGCAGGTGGGCGCGGCGCAAATGCCGAACCAGCCGCATCGCGGCGATCTCAAGAAGTTGCTGGTGCATAGCTCCGCGCGAGGCAAGGGACTTGCCCGCTTCCTGATGGAGGCGGCTGAGCGCGAGGCAGCCCGTATCGGCAAGACCCTGCTTGTGCTCGATACGGCAACCGGCAGCGATGCCGAGGCGATCTATCCGCGTCTCGGCTGGCAGCGCGTCGGTGTAGTGCCGGATTATGCGATGTGGCCCGAGGGCGGCCTTTGCGACACGACCATTTTCTATAAGCGTATTGCGGCTTGAGGCAGATCGCTCAGGCTGAGAAGGCGTCAACGGCATCCTGCAATGTCGATCCCGCTGTCCATTGCATGGCCTTCCAGCCGAAGTGCCGTGCGGCCTCGATATTGGCCTCTACATCATCAATGAAGCCGATTTCGCTTGCGGATATCCCCACGCGTTCGGTCGCCAGCCGGAAGAATTCGGCTGCTGGCTTCTGATAGCCGAGGGCGGCGGAATAGAAGATGCCGTCGAAGCGGGAGGAGAGCCCGAGTTCGTTCATCAGATAGGCGGCGCGCATATGCTCCTGATTGGTCGCCAGGAACATCTTCGTTCCCCCGGCCCGCAGCGCGGCGAGATCATCGAGCAGGCCGTGGTCCAGGCGGGAGTCATTCTCGAACCAGTAGTCGATCAGCGTTCGGGCGCCGAGATGGGGAGCGATCTTGCCAAGAACCTCCGCAAGCTTCGGCTCCAGCGCATCGCGGCCGGTGACGATATCGATCCAGCAGGTTTTGAAGAATGCCTCTTGCAGTACCTCGAGCCGCAAGCCCAGATCGCGCTCCAGATAGGTGAACAGCGGCAATCCGTCGCCTGGGCGGCCGTGCACCAACACGCCATCGACATCGACCATCAGGAGTTTCATGCCGCCGCCTCCAATTCCTCGAACGTGGGCGGAAGGTGCAGTTGTTTGCAGCAGCATTCAAGATTGCATGTCACCCTTTTTTCTCGGACGCGATGCATGTAAGCCTTCGTGTCATCAGCAGAGCAAAGCGGGCGATGGGGAGACGAACATGCGGGTCATCTACTCGGAAGATCACAAGCTCAGGGATGCCAAGACCGAGCTGCATGATGGCCAGCTCGTCACGCCCTTCGAGGCACCCTTCCGCGCCGAATGGATCCTCGCCGCCGTGAAGGAAGCCGGCTTTACCGATGTGGTTGCACCTCATGCCCACGGATTGGAAACGGCGCGCAAGGTGCACGACCCGGCCTATCTCGATTTCCTCGGCGTGGTCTGGGAGCGCTGGGTCGCCGCCGGCTACAAGGGGGAGGCGATTGCCAATTCCTTTCCCGTCAGGCGCACCAGCCAGCGCGTGCCTGACAATATCGTCGGCATGATCGGCCATTATGCCAATGCCGCCGATACCTCGATCACCAAAGGCTCCTATGAGGCGGCGATCGCATCGATGCGTTGTGCCCTGACCGGCGCCGATTGGCTTCATGCCGGCAACGGCTTCGCTTTCGCGCTCTGCCGCCCGCCCGGACATCATGCCGGCATCGATCTCTTCGGCGGCTATTGCTTCATCAACAATGCCGGCGTTGCCGCTCAGCGCCTGCGTGACCACGGTGCGGCCAAGGTGGCGGTGCTCGATGTCGATTTCCATCACGGCAACGGCACGCAGGACATTTTCTACCGGCGGGGCGATGTCTTCACCGCCTCGCTGCATGGCGATCCCATCTATGCCTTTCCCTATTTCCTCGGCCATGCCGATGAGGAGGGCGAGGGCGATGGCTTGGGCGCCAACCGCAATTACCCCATGCCGCGCGGTACGCCTTGGGAGGACTGGTCGGCGGCACTCGACGATGCGCTTGCCCGCATCGAGGCTTTCGGCGCGGAGGCGGTCGTGCTCTCGCTTGGTGTCGATACGTTCGAGCGCGATCCGATCTCCTTCTTCAGGCTGACATCGCAGGACTTCATCCGCATGGGCGAGCGGGTCGCTGCCGCAGGCCTGCCCGTCCTCGTCTGTATGGAGGGTGGCTATGGCGTGCCCGAGATCGGCCTGAACGTCGCTAATGTGCTGAAGGGTCTCGAATCCTGAGGCGCCTTGCATCAAAGCGCCTGATCGCAGGATGAAAAGTTTGAATTTGCCAGTGCATGACCACGCCTCTACATACGCCGCCTAGTTGGGGGTGTTTATGGAACAGAAGCTTGTCGACAGCGGATCGGATGGCGGCGCGGCGCTGATGCCGCATTCGGATGTTCCGCCATCGACCGGCAGCATCGCCGCCGGCGTGCTGATGTGCGTGATGTCGATGTCGTCAATCCAGTTCGGCTCGGCCTTGTCGGCTCCGGTCATCAACGCCTATGGACCGGCGGGTGCCACGTGGCTGCGGCTTGTCTTCGCCTCTATCGCGTTGGCGATCATAGTTCGCCCGAAGATCATGAGCTACAGCCGCTCGCAATGGTTCGGCGTGTTGGCGCTCGGTACAGTCTCGGCGCTGATGACGACTTCTTTCTTTTCGGCGATCGCGCGTATTCCCTTGGGCCTTGCCGTCGCCATCGAGTTTCTCGGGCCGCTGCTGGTCGCGACCCTCGGCTTCGGGCTGGGCCGTCAGCTTCTTTGGCCGATTTTCGCCGCCATCGGCGTTCTGCTCTTGGCCTATGATGGCGAGGAATGGGTCGGCAATCTCCCCGGCATCCTCTTTGCCATCGGAGCCGGCGCGGGCTGGGCCTGCTATATCCTTTTGACGAAGAAGGTCGGCAATGCCTTTCAGGGTCTTGAAGGTCTTTCCATGTCGCTGCTGGTCGCGGCGGTCGTCTCCACACCCTTCGGCTTTGCCTCGGCCGTCCCTAATCTGACGGCCTTCGGCCTTCTCGAAATAGCCGGGCTGGCGCTGCTCGTTCCGCTGATGCCCTATGTGCTGGAAATGGTGGCGCTCAAGCGCATGCCCACCTCGTCCTTTGGCATCCTCATGAGCCTCGAGCCCGCCATCGGCGCCTTTGCCGGCTTCGTCATCCTGTCGCAGCCGATGACGCCGTCTCAGATGTTCGGCACAGCGCTTGTCGTTGCAGCCAGTATCGGGGCGACGATCTTCGCTGCTAAAGGCTGAGACTGGTGGGCGTAAGCCGTCGTTGCCTCGAGTTTGGCCCGGCAACTCTCCGTCAATCCGGGGCTTGAAGCCTGGCGATCTGGGGTGCAACGATTGCGATGAACAGTCCTCGATCGCCGAAAGCTCTCGCCGAGAGCATTGCCCCATGAGCCGAGGCCATCAGGATTTGCGCCTCTTCCTCAGGTCGCTTGTCCAGCTGGAAGAGGCCATTCTCGGTTCCAGCCTGCAGCACCGACGTAAGCCACCCGGCGAGGCTATGAAAGTGGCCACGCACCTGGGATGCGACATCCTCCGGCAGCATCTGCATCTCGCTAGCGAGCATTGCGCAGACGCAGAAAGGCAGCGAGGCGTCCCGAATGCATGAGTGCCAGTAGCTCACATAGGCCTGCAGCTGTTCCGCGGGGCTCGATATGCCTTCGCGCAAAGACTTCAGACCCGCTTCCGTCTGCTGCCTGTAACGGTCCACCAGCACCGAAACCAGTTCGGCCTTTGTCGGAAAGTGATGGTGGATGCTTGCCTTTCGGATGCCGATCGCCGCGGAGATGTCGGCATAGCTGAAGCCGTTGTAGCCTCCGGCCACGATGAGAGCCTGCGCGATGTCCAGAATTTTTTCTGAAGTGGAAGTTATTGATTTCATATCACTGCCTACCTTCTGGTAGGCTTGTTGTCAAGATTGCCGCACCACTTCTGGCTCTCACGAAACGGTGTTCGAACCCGTGTTGACTCAGTGAGTTTATCTTCCTACTAGTAGGTAGGCAAATACAAGGAGCCTACCGATGCAAAGCCGCATTTCATCCCAGTCAAACTGGCTGCAGTCCTATTATTTTACACGTGCCCTGTTCTCGATCGCCTGGATTTCAGCCGCGATCGTTCTCAGCGCAAAACCGCCATCCGTCGCGTTTCTGCTGGTTATCTATCCTGTATGGGATGCCCTCGCCAATCTGGTCGATGCGCGGGTTAACGGCGGCCTGAAGGTCAATCCGTCGCAAGCATTGAATGTTGTCGTCAGCATCGTCACGGCGCTCGCCGTTGTTGTGGCCGCCTACAATAGCACCTATGCCGTCCTGGCCGTGTTTGGGGCTTGGGCAATACTCTCGGGCTTGCTGCAACTCTACACCGGCGTAAGGCGCTGGCGTATCTATGGCGCTCAATGGGTAATGGTCCTGAGCGGTGCGCAGTCGGCGCTTGCCGGCGGTTTCATGCTCAGCCGATCCCTCGGCACGGTCGAGCCGACGATTCTAGATATCATCCCCTACGTGGCGTTCGGGGCCTTCTATTTCCTGCTTTCCGCAATCTGGCTTGCGGTCGCGGCCCATCGCAAAGCACATGCATAGGCGCTGCCTGATCTTGCGGCGGCGAGTTTGAAGTGACTTGCCGCCGTATTTTCGCGCGGCCTGCCTTAAGCCGTCGTCTTCGCGGGATCGTCCAGCGCTGGATTATAGAAGAGTGAGAGCGTCAGGCTCTTGGCGATGCGCTCGGCCGTCGCCATGAACCAGTCTCTTGCCTCCTTGGAAGGCGCGATATCGGCAAGCGTTTCGGAGAAAAGCGCCAGCCATTCCGGAAAGAGGTTCGCAGCCATGCCCTCGACGCCGAGATGCGCCTGCACCGGCTTGCCGCCATAGGCGCCGTTCTTGAAGGCAACGGAGGACCAGAAGCGCTTCATCTTTTCCATGTGGTCGGGCCAGCGCCCGGCAAGGCGCCCGTCGAAGACCGGTCCGAGCCGGGGATGCGCCTGAACGCGCCCATAGAACGTGTCGACCAGCCTGTCGATGAAGGCAGGATCAATGCCCATCCGCGTCATCTCTGCTTCGGCCCTTTCGCGGATGCCGGCAAGATGGGCAGCGCGGGCCCGTATCTCGTTTTCCATAATATTCTCCGGGTGCCGGCGCGTGGAAACCGCTGTTCCGACGTCTTTTAGGTCTCTATGTATGCAATTTCTCAGCGCGACCAAGACGTCATGGAGATGTTGCGGCAATCTGTCAAAGTGGCGCTGCTATTTTCCGCGGCCTCGTTCGGCGGGCCACAAATTTTTCGGCGCGATTTTCCCTCCGCAATGACGTCTCCGTGCTTGACCAGTGCAATTGTCGACTTTAGAATTAGAATAATTCTAAAGTTATGAGGTTGCCCCGATGCTGCTAGGCCTATTCCGCCCGTCGAAACGTCCCTTCACCTCTCTTTCCGAACAGGAGATTCTGGCGATTGCCATTGCGGCAGAGGAAGACGATTCACGCATTTATCTCGCCTATGCCGATACGCTCCGCCCGCATTATCCCGAGTCCGCCAAGGTGTTCGAGGATATGGCCGAGGTCGAGGATACGCATCGCAAGACATTGATCGACATGCATCGCCGCCGCTTCGGCGAGCGAATTCCGCTGATCAGGCGCGAGCATGTGCGCGGCTTTTACGAGCGCAAGCCGGATTGGCTGCGTAAGAACCTCTCCCTCGATGCCATGCGCGACGAAGCCGAGGCAATGGAGCAGCAGGCCTATAATTTCTATGTCGAGGCGGCCAAGCAGGTCTCCGACGCCTCGACGCGCCAGCTTCTCGGCGATCTCGCGCTTGCCGAGCAGGGCCATGAAGACGTCGCCCGCATGCTTGGCGAGAAGCATACGCCGGAAGAGGTCAGGCACGAGGAGGATGCACAGGCACGCCGCCAGTTTGTGCTGACCTATGTGCAGCCGGGTCTCGCCGGCCTGATGGATGGCTCCGTTTCCACGCTCGCGCCGATCTTTGCCGCCGCCTTTGCGACGCAGCAGACATGGCAGACCTTTCTCGTTGGCCTTTCGGCGTCTGTCGGTGCCGGCATTTCCATGGGTTTCACCGAGGCAGCCCATGACGACGGCAAGATCTCCGGTCGCGGTTCGCCGATCAAGCGCGGCCTTGCCTGCGGCATCATGACCGCGCTCGGCGGCCTTGGCCATGCGTTGCCCTACCTCATCCCGCATTTCTGGACCGCGACGATCACCGCCGCAATCGTCGTCTTCTTCGAACTTTGGGTCATCGCCTTCATCCAGAACAAATATATGGAGACGCCGTTCTTACGGGCAGCCTTCCAGGTCGTCCTCGGCGGCTCGCTGGTGCTGGGTGCCGGCATTCTGATTGGAAATGGGTGAAACGCGTCCGGCATAGCCGACGAAACGATCCGGTGAATCGTTTCGAGCGTCGAACGCCCCTTCGGCAGGCTCAGGATGCCCAAGCGAAGGCGGGCAATGAGGCATGGTCGATGTTTTGTCCTCGACGGAGCGAAGACACGCTCGGATCACGAAATGTTAAAAGTCGGAACGCCTTCTATTGCTATCGGTTAGCAACACGAGGCCGCTCTTGGCCTCGACAGCAAACCAAAGGAGATATCCAATGGCAAACCAAGGTGGAACCCACGAACAACATGTCAAGGCTGGCCAGCAAAGCCACAAGAACATGGAGAGCAACACCCGGAATGCCTCCTCTGGCTCCCGCGAGCAGCACTCTGGCGGCTCCCGAGGTGGTTCCCATGAGCAACACGTCAAGGCAGGCCAGCAGAGCCATAAGAACCATTGACGTTCGTGGTGATGACCAATTCGCCCTTACCGGAAAGTAAGGGATGTTTTCGTACGTGATGAAAAGCGAAAGGCCGGTCCGATGGGCCGGCCTTCTTGCGTAACAAGAAATTGGCTCGCGCTTACTTGACGGCGCCGACCAGGACGTCGTTGCCGTTCTCGATGGTGACCCAGCGGCCGGCATTGAAGCTCGCCTGACGCTTCAGATAGGAATAGGGAGTCTTGGTCCAGACCTTGATCTCGTCCTCGAGGTTGTCGAGGATAAAATCGCCCTGCTTGGTGCGCAGCGTCAGCACAGCATGTCCTTCGCCGTCAGGCTTGCGAACGACCGTCATCAACAGGTTGGAGGCGGAGATGCCGCTCTGGATCAGGAGCTTGCGCTTCAGCAGAGCAAAATCCTCGCAGTCGCCGGCGGTCTTCGGATATTCCCAATATTCCTCCTGGCCGTAGACTTCCATGTCGGTCGCCGGGCGGATCGTCTTGTTGACGCGCAGGTTGATCTGGTTGACGAGAGCCCAGGAGGCGGCGTTCATGTCGACGGGACCGATATTGCGGGTCGGACCACATTCGTCGGTATGTCTCTGGCAGAAGTCGTAGTGTCCGATCGGCTGGGAGGTCACGTTGCCGACGGTCATCGAAACACCCTGCTGAGGTGCCGGCATCGCCGCCGACGACATCGCAACTATAGCAGCGAAGGCAATCAACAAGCCCTTAATACGCACGCCCACTGTCCTTGTATCGTCCCTGCATTTGTTAACAAATTGTTAATGTAGGGGGGTGCGCGAAGTCAATCGTTACTTAAGTGTTAACACCGGAACCGGCTCATATGGTTAATTTCGGCACAATCAAGGAGATAGTTGCCATAATTTCCTGCTGCCTGCGATTACGCAAGCGCGCGCTCGCGGCGACCGGAAAAGGAGGCGCGTGTTGAGCATTTCACAAATATCTATTTGTTTTTATGGCGTATTATGCAGTGCCAATGTCTCGGCCACAGCGAGCATGCGCTCGATGTCCTGCGGCCGCGACAGGCGATGATCGCCGTCGCGCACAAGCGTTAACACGACATCGTCCGCCGGCAGGTGCTCGACCAGCTTTAACGAATGCGAGAAAGGCACGTCTGCATCCTGCATCCCCTGCAATATATGTACCGGGCAGCCGGTTTCGATGATGCCGGTCAGCACGCGATTGGCGCGGCCGTCCTCGATGAGAGCGCGGGTGAATATGTTCGGCTCGGGGCTATATTCCGAAGGCTCCTCGAAATAGCCGCGTTCCGCCAGCGAGCGCCGCTCGACATCGGAAAGGTTGGGCTCGATGAGATCGATGGTGAAATCGGGCGCGGGTGCGATGAGCACGAGGCCGGCGATGGCGGCTGTCTTCTTGCGTTTGCGCAGTTCCTGGATGACCCTGAGCGCGATCCAGCCGCCCATCGACGAGCCGACGAGAACGATCTTCTTCGGCTTGGTATGATCGATGACGGCAAGTGCCTCTTCCAGCCAGCGTGAAATCGTGCCGTTTGTGAACTTGCCGCCGGACTGCCCGTGGCCGGAATAGTCGAAGCGGATGCAGCCGATACCAAGTCGCGCCGCCAGCGAATCCAGCTCCACCGCCTTGGTGCCGCTCATGTCGGATCGATAGCCGGACAGCCAGACGAAGCTGACATTCCTGGCACCCTTGCCGGCTGTGCGCTCGATGATGGCGATCTGGCGCTCGCTCTCGCCCGTGCCAACGGGAAGGAAGGTCGGTTGGATGGGTGTGGCGGTCTCGGACATGGAAAACTCCCGGATTTTCTGCCCTATAGAACAGATTCGCGTCCGCGTGACCTGAAAAATCCTCGATCTTTTCGCTGTGGTTTCTATATAAAAGGAGAAGGATACTGTGTCCTTCGCGCATCTCGCGCTTCCAGGACACTCTATTGACACGCGGGAGGTGCTTTTTTCCTGCTGTCATGCTATTGACTTCAACACAGCTTTTACGACATTTCCGTCAGTTGCGCCGACGGGGAGCGAGAGGCTGCAGCTATCCGAAACAATTCGTGGAGAATACGACCATTCGCAGACCTTTTAAAGCCGACGCGCCCGTAAAGGACGGGCCGCGTTCCAACAGGGAAATTCGCATTCCCAAAGTTCAGCTCATTACGGCTGACGGCCAGAATATGGGCATCGTCCCGACCGACCAGGCATTGAGAATGGCAGAGGAGGCCGGTCTCGATCTGGTAGAGATTTCCCCCAATGCTGAACCGCCTGTGTGCAAGATCCTCGATCTGGGTAAGCTGAAATATGCCAACCAGAAGAAGGCCGCCGAGGCGCGCAAGAAGCAGAAGATCGTCGAAGTCAAAGAAATCAAGATGCGTCCCAACATCGACACCCATGACTATGAGGTGAAGATGAAGGCGATCGGTCGTTTCTTTGAAGAAGGCGACAAGGTGAAGGTGACCTTGAAGTTCCGCGGCCGCGAAATGGCCCACCAGGAACTTGGCATGAAGCTGCTTCAGCAGGTCAAGGAAGATACGATCGAGATTGCCAAGGTGGAGGCCGAGCCCAAGCTCGAAGGCCGCCAGATGATGATGGTGCTTGCGCCCAAGTGAGGCGCAAGTCGGAGTAGAGAGGCCGGAGCCGTCCCTTGGACGGCTTTTTCCTTTTCTGCGGCAGGGGTCGATGCCTGTCATCGATCTGCAAAGATTCCTGTATTCGCACCGTTGCACTTCAGGGCAAGTGCGGTTATAAGCGCGCGTCCGAACTGACCGGCAGGGCATGCCGTGGCAGTTCAGAATGCTGGTGGAGCGGTTCGTCACCGTATCTGCCGTTCAACAACAAACGCTCCGGCACCTTGTTGCAGCCCGGCCAGCCCGGATCTGTGGGAAGGGCTTTTAAGCAAAGCGCGCCAGGAAGCATCGAAGGAGTAGCAAAATGCCCAAGATGAAGACGAAGTCCTCTGCCAAGAAGCGGTTCAAGATCACCGCATCCGGCAAGGTCAAGGCAGCCGCTGCTGGCAAGCGCCACGGCATGATCAAGCGTAGCAACAAGTTCATTCGCGATGCCCGCGGCACCATGGTTCTCGCAGAACCGGATGGCCGTAAGGTTGTCAAGAACTACTTGCCGAACGGTCTCTAAGACTATTCGTAACGCTATAGACTAAGGAGATCATGAAATGGCACGCGTAAAAAGAGGCGTTACCGCCCACGCCAAGCACAAGAAGGTTCTGAAGGCAGCCAAGGGCTTCTACGGCCGTCGCAAGAACACCATCCGTACCGCCAAGGCCGCTGTCGACCGCGCAAAGCAGTACGCTTACCGCGACCGCAAGGTCAACAAGCGCAACTTTCGCGCCCTCTGGATCCAGCGCATCAACGCTGCCGTCCGCGAATTTGGCCTGACCTACGGCCGTTTCATCGACGGTCTGAACAAGGCTGGCATCGAAGTCGACCGCAAGGTTCTCTCCGACATGGCAATCCATGAGCCGGAAGCTTTCGGCGCCCTCGTCGCTGCCTCTAAGAAGGCACTTGAGTACCTCAAGGACGCTGGCACGAAGAACGAGTTCGAAGCCGCTGTTGGCTAAGAGCGTCTACTAGACAGTTTTTGTCATATTTATGAAACCCGCGCTTGTGTAACCAGCGCGGGTTTTGTATTTCTTGCAATACAATCAATTTGCGATAGTCACCTTGAGGATTCCCGGTATCGGGAATGGGTGAAATTGTTGAATGGCAAGACTGCGGAACTGAACTTCATACCCAATCTGAACGGTAAGGACATAGAGACCTTGCTGACAGTGCTGGTGAACGGCTCCAGCCGTGTCGAGCGAGTTGCCCTTTCTGTGTGTCAGGTCTGGATCAAGCGATACGGCACGAAGAAACCCTCTGCCTGGCGTCATCTGCAGAGAGTCTTTTCACGCATTGTCCCGGTCGCCTTTCTGCGCCCCTGTGCCTATCTGTCTCCGCGGCAGATGGCCGAGCGGGAAATGCAGCGCATAGCCTTGTTCAGGCAGCGGGGTGTAGCCGTTCCGGAGGTTCTCTACGCCTCGAATGGCGCGCTTGTTCTTGCGGACGCCGGAATCACGGTTCAGCGTCGCCTTGCGCAGCTGAAGGAGAGCGATCCCGCCGCTCACGACGAACTCATGGTCGCCTGCGCTGCCGAGCTCGGTCGGCTGCATGCCAAGGGGCTTTGCCATGGCAGGCCCTATCCGCGCGACATGTTCTTCGCCGGCGATCGGCTTGGCTTCATGGATTTCGAGGAGGACCCGCAGACAGTCATGCCGCTTGCCGCGGCGCAGGCCCGTGATATCTGGCTGCTCTTCCTGCAGATCGCAACCGGCGCCCGCCTCGGGCTTTCAACGCAGAACAGAGCCTATGAAGCCTGGTCGGAGCAGGCACCAGCGGCTGCGCGCGCCGAGCTTCAGCGCATGATTCGCTTTCTAGGCGGTTTTTTGTTCCTTGCCCGGTTGATTGGCCGCGTGCACATGGGTAGTGATCTCCAGCGCTTCATCGTTGCGACAAGCTTTCTGATGCATGCGTTCACCACTTATTCCGTGGACTGAGAGCCCGATGGCCCCTGGTCCGCAAGGCAGGACCAGATGACGGAACTCGTAACACTTGAAACCCAACTCATGGCCGAGGTGGCCGCGGCGAACGACGAGCAGGCGATCGAGGCGGTCAGGGTTGCTGCGCTCGGCAAGAAGGGCTCGGTTTCTGAACTGCTGAAGACGCTGGGCTCGATGTCGCCGGAAGAGCGGCAGACACGCGGTGCTGCGATCAACGCGCTGAAGAATTCCGTCACCGATGCCATCAATGCCCGTAAAAGCGAGCTCCGCGATGCCGCGATAGAGGCGAAGCTCAAGGCCGAGACCGTCGATGTCAGCCTGCCGGTCCGCTCCTCGCCGGCCGAGCGCGGCCGCATCCATCCGATCAGCCAGATCGTCGACGAGATCACCGCCATCTTCGGCGACATGGGCTTCTCGATCGCCGAAGGTCCCGATGTCGAGACCGACTACTATAACTTCACGGCGCTGAACTTCCCGGAAGGACACCCGGCCCGCGAAATGCACGACACCTTCTTCTTCCAGCCGGATGAAAAAGGTGAGCGCAAGGTGCTGCGCACGCACACCTCGCCGGTGCAGGTGCGCACCATGGAAGCGCAGAAGCCGCCGATTCGCATCATCATCCCCGGCAAGACCTACCGCCAGGATAGCGACGCCACGCATTCGCCGATGTTCCATCAGGTCGAAGGCCTCGTCATCGACAAGACAGCGAATGTCGCCAATATCCGCTGGGTGCTCGAAGAGTTCTGCAAGACTTTCTTCGAGGTCGACAATGTGACGATGCGTTTCCGCCCGTCATTCTTCCCCTTCACGGAGCCGTCCTTCGAGGTCGATATCCAGTGCGACCGCTCCGGCCCGATCGTCAAGTTCGGCGAAGGCACCGATTGGATGGAAATCCTCGGCTGCGGCATGGTGCATCCGAACGTGCTGCGCTATGGCGGCCTCGATCCGGACGAGTATCAGGGCTTTGCCTGGGGCATGGGCCTCGATCGCATTGCCATGCTGAAATACGGCATGCCCGACCTGCGCGACTTCTTCAACGCCGATGTCCGCTGGATGAACCACTATGGCTTCCGCCCGCTCGACATGCCGACCCTGTTCGGCGGTCTGAGCGCGTAAGGAAGGGATAAAGCACATGAAATTCACACTCTCCTGGCTGAAAGAGCACCTGGAAACCGACGCCTCGCTCGATGAGATCTGCGCCCGCCTGACGATGATCGGGCTGGAAGTGGAAGAGGTGGACGACAAGACGGCGTTCAAGCCCTTCGTCATCGCCAAGGTTCTCTCGGCCGAAAAGCACCCGCAGGCCGATCGCCTGAAGGTGCTGATGGTCGATACCGGCAGCGGTGCGCCCGTTCAGGTCGTCTGCGGCGCTCCCAATGCGCGCGCTGGCCTCATCGGCGCCTTCGCCGCCCCCGGCACCTATGTTCCCGGCATCGACGTGACGCTTGCGATCGGCAACATCCGCGGCGTCGAGAGCCGCGGCATGATGTGCTCGGAAAAGGAGCTCGAAATCTCCGACAGCCATGACGGCATCATCGACCTTCCGGAAGATGCGCCTGTTGGCACGAGTTTCGCCGCCTATGCCGGCCTCGACGATCCGGTCATCGAGATCAATCTGACGCCGAACCGCCCGGATTGCACTGGCGTCTATGGCATCGCCCGCGATCTCGCCGCCTCCGGCCTTGGCACCCTGAAGCCTCGCCTCACGCCAACCTTCCTTGTCCAAGGCGAAACGCCGACCGAGCTCAAGATCGTGTTGGATGATGCGCGCCTGTGCCCCGGCTTTTCGTTGCGCCTCGTGCGCGGTGTCAAAAACGGCCCGAGCCCGAAGTGGATGCAGCAGCGACTGCTCGCGATCGGCCTCCGTCCAATCAGCGCGCTGGTCGATATCACCAACTACATGACCTTCGATCAGGGCCGCCCGATGCACGTCTTCGACGCCGCCAAGGTCAAGGGCAATCTGGTTGTGCGCCGCGCCAGGGACGGCGAAACCGTGCTGGCGCTCGACGAGCGCGAATACAAGCTCAACCCAAGCAATGTCGTCATCGCCGATGACAACGGCGTCGAATCGATCGGCGGCATCATGGGCGGCGAGCATTCCGGCTGTGACGAGAATACTACGGACGTGCTGATCGAATCGGCGCTCTGGGACCCGATGAACATCGCCAAGACCGGCCGCAGCCTCGGCATCATCACCGATGCGCGCTATCGTTTCGAGCGCGGTGTCGATCCGGAATATATGGTACCCGGCCTCGAGCGCACGACTGAGCTGGTGCTTGCTTGCTGCGGCGGGACGGCCGCCAAGGCCCGCGTCGAAGGCTACAAGGACTATGAGGCCAAGGTCGTCGATTTTCCGCTGTCGGAAGTCAAGCGCCTGACCGGCCTCGAAGTCTCGGCCGATGAGAGCAAGTCCATCTTGACGAAGCTCGGTTTCTCGGTCTCCGGTTCCGGCGAGCGTATTTCCGTTGCCGTTCCCTCCTGGCGTCCGGATGTCGATGGCAAGGCCGATCTTGTCGAAGAGATCATGCGCATCCACGGCGTCGACAATATAAAGCCGCAGCCGTTGGCAAGCCACACCGCCGTCAACGGCAGGATCCTGACGACGCTGCAGATCCGCACGCGCACTGCCAAGCGAGCGCTTGCTGCGCGCGGCATGCTGGAAGCCGTCACCTGGTCCTTCATCTCGGAAGATCAGGCGAAGCTCTTCGGCGGCGGCTCCAACGCGCTGAAGCTTGCGAACCCGATCGCCGCCGATATGTCCGACATGCGTCCCTCGCTGCTGCCGGGCCTGCTGTCGGCCGCGCAGCGCAATGCCGACAAGGGCTATGGCGACGTCGCGATCTTCGAAGTTTCCGGCACCTATGAAAATGATACGCCCGAGGGCCAGCGTCGCGTTGCCGGCGGCATCCGCCGTGGCACGGCAACGCTTGCCGGCGCCGGCCGGATGTGGTCGAACGCCACCAAGGGCGGCGGCAAGCCGGTCGATGTCTTCGACGCCAAAGCCGATGCTCTGGCCGTCATCGAGGCCTGCGGCCTGCCGATGGGCAATATCCAGATCGAGCAGGGTGGCCCGGCCTGGTACCACCCCGGCCGCTCCGGCACCATCAAGATGGGTCCGAAGGCCGTGCTCGGCTATTTCGGCGAATTCCATCCGAAGACGCTGGAAGCGCTCGACGTCTCAGGCGCTCTCGCCGGCTTCGAAGTCTATGTCGATGCCATGCCCGAACCGAAAAAGAAGGCGACCCGTACCAAGCCGGCGCTGGAGCTTTCTCCGTTCCAGACCGTCAAGCGCGACTTCGCTTTCGTGGTCGACAAGTCGGTGGAAGCCGGAGCGATTATCCGCGCGGCTGCCGGCGCCGACCGCAAGCTGGTTACCGGCGTCAACGTCTTCGACATTTTCGAGGGCGCATCGCTTGGCGAAGGCAAGAAGTCGATCGCCATCGAAGTGCAGATCCAGCCGGCAGAGCGTACGCTGACGGATGAGGATTTCGAGGCGCTGACGCAGAAGATCGTGGCGAATGTGACGAAGTCGACGGGTGGGGTGCTGAGAGCGTAATCGGCTGCGGCTGCAGAGTTCGCGGAGAGTGAGTTACCCCCTCTGTCGCTTTCGTGACATCTCCCCAACAAGGGGGGAGATTGTTGGGAGTATGCCGCACGCTCATTCAAACCTAAAAAGCTTCAGCGTCTGCAGCTTCGATATTTGATTGAGGCAGGAGGGATTCCGCGAGTTAACCGATCTCCCCCTTGTGGGGAGGGGTATCGCATATGAGCGGAGATCGCCGCTGTCCCCCTTCTCCCCAGCGGGGAGAAGGTGCCGCCAGGCGGATGAGGGGGTGCTCGCCAAGACCACCAAAATCCATGAATTCAAATAGATAACCCCCTCATCCGACCCTTCGGGCCACCTTCTCCCCAAGGGGAGAAGGAGCTTATGGTGCTCGCCCGTCTCCATATGCGATAGCCCTGCCCTTGTGGGGGAGATGTTACGAAGTGACAGAGCGGGGTATCAAACCCTCGGCATAAAAGGCGCACGCCTCGGATCGCCTCACCTACCGATGCAGATGATAGACCTTATTGACGATACTCCAGCGCCCATCGAT
The DNA here is from genome assembly GCF_030182525.1 of Rhizobium pantanalense. Lineage (NCBI taxonomy): Bacteria > Pseudomonadati > Pseudomonadota > Alphaproteobacteria > Hyphomicrobiales > Rhizobiaceae > Rhizobium > Rhizobium pantanalense. The sequence goes on along the minus strand of NZ_JAQJCH010000003.1, from coordinate 442,373 downwards.
CTTCACCAGCGATAGATAGTCCGAAAACCGCATCCCGGCGAATTCGTCGACGACCTTGACGCTGGCCGCATCGCCTTCGATGTCGATCAATTCGATCTCCATCAGCGGTATGGTTCCGGGCGGCGCACTGCCTTCCTCGACGATCGCGGCGATGAATTCGTCCCGCGTCATCCATTCCACCGCGCCTTGGTAATTGCCGATGATCGCTGCCCGCGGATGGAAGGCCTTGCGCAGTGCCGGCTCGTTCGCGAATGCCATTCCATCGACATAGAGATGAACGACCGCACGGATTGCCTGCTCTTCCGACATCTCGTCATTCCTCGTTTGAGTTATGCCTAAGATATCATAGACGCCGGCGGCTGACAAAAATGCATACGGCGCGATCGCAATGATTTGACGGATATTACTCGACAAAAACCCGCACGCTTGCCGCGCGCCCGGCGGCATCGATTACGGTCAGCGTCGAATAGCCGGCGCCATCAGGCGTCCATTGGTTGGTGCGGCGGCGCGACATGTCGGGCAGCGGCTTGCCGTTGGCAAGCCAGCGGAATGGCGCCCGTCCACCCTGCAGCTTCAGCGCCAGCGGCATGATCTGGTCGTTGCCGGTGCTGGCGCCGAGATCGACGCGTGCGCCTTCCGGCGGATAGACGATCTGCGGTGCCGGTTCGCGGCTGGAGGCGGCCAGCAGCCCGGCGGCGGTGACGGAAAAGCGCCGCTGGCTGATCGGCAGTTCGGTTGGTGCGATGCGCACGGCGCCCATCGGAGCGGCAGGGAAGGGAGTTATGGCAACGCCGGATTTCGCAAAGGCTTCGAATAGAATAGGGGCGGCGGAAACATAGCCCGCCAAACCCGGCACGGCGCCATTGTCCGGACGGCCCACCCAGACGCCGAGCACATGAGCACCGTCATAGCCGATCGACCAAGCATCGCGGTTGCCGTAGCTGGTGCCGGTCTTGTAGGCGATGCCGAGCTGCTTGCTGCCGCGCGGCGCGATGATGTCGGAGAGAATATCGGTGATGTTCCACACCGCGATCGGCTCCATCAGCGGCTCGCCGTCGATCGGCCCCGGCTCGTCCTGAACGCCGTCGCCGATCCGCATCGGCTTGCCGCGATTGGCAAGCCCGGCATAGAGCTGCACAAGGTCCTTCAGCGTCACGCCGACGCCGCCAAGCCCGATGGCAAGGCCGGGCGCCTCGTTCGGCGGCAGCTTCGGCTTTACTTCGGCGCGGCGGAAGCGCACCAGCAGCCGCGTCGGACCTACGGCATCGAGCAGCCGTACGGCCGGCACGTTTAACGACAATTGCAGCGCCTGGCGCACACTGACATCGCCCTGATAGCTCATGTCGAAATTGCGCGGGCGATAGCCGTAGAAATCGGCGGGGCGATCCTCGATGATCGTTTCCTGCGCCACATAACCCTGCTCGAAAGCAAGCCCGTAGATGAAGGGCTTCAGCGTCGAGCCGGGCGAGCGCAGTACGCGGGTCATGTCGACCCAACCGGCGCGCGAGGAGTCGAAATAATTGGCCGAGCCGACCTCACCGATGATCTCGCCGGTCTTGGCGTCGGCCATGATCATGGCGATAGACACCTTCGGCCCAAGCCGCTTCGCCGCCGCATCCGCAACGGCTTCGAGGCCTTGCTGCACGTCGCGTCGCAACGTCGTCTTGTGCTTGATGATGCCGGGCTGTTTGCGCAGTGCCAATTCGGCGACATGGGCGGCATAGGCCGGCAGCTGCCGGCGCTGGGCCGGAATGGGAGAGAGCGAAGCGCGCTCCGCTTCCCCTTCACCGATAACAGCTGCCACCGCGGCGCGCTGCAGCACACGATGGCGGGCGGCTTGTGCGGCGGCAAGATTGCGATCCGGCCGGCGTTTTTCCGGCAGCTGCGGCAGTGCTACAAGCAGGCCAGCCTGCGCGACCGTCAGGTGCTTCGGCTCTTTGCCGAAATAGGCAAGGCTCGCCGCGCGCACGCCTTCCAGATTGCCGCCATAGGGGGCATGGGTCAGGTAGAGATCGAGGATCTGTTCCTTGGTCAGCCGGCGTTCGATCTGTATGGCACGGATGACCTGCAGGAGCTTCGCCGTCATCGAGCGCTCGCTGCGTGGCTCGATCAGGCGCGCCACCTGCATGGAGAGCGTCGAGCCGCCGGAGACGATGCGGCCATGGGTGAGAAGCTGGAGGAAGGCGCGTCCGATCGCCATCGGGTCGACGCCGTGGTGGTCGTAGAAGCGCCGGTCCTCATAGGCGACCAGCATGCGCAGATATTGCGGATCGACATCGACAACATCGGTCTTCAGCCGCCAGCGTCCCTCGGGGGTCGCGAAGGCGCGCAGGAGATCGCCATTGGCGTCGAGCACTTCAGCCGAGACCACGCGGGCATTGTCGAGCGGCGGCGGATAGGCGCGGTCCGCGGCTTCCAGGCCCAAGACCAGAGCCACCGCTCCTAGGGCAGTGGCTCCAAAGCCGATTGCAATCTTCCATCGCGCCTTCATGTCTGCTTCTTACTGCTGGGCGCCCAGCACCTCCATGCGGCCCATCGCCGTGCGGGCCGAGAACTGCGGACGGTACATGTCCTCGACGCTTGCGGCCGGATGATCGTAGACGCCGGGGGTTACGGCGCGCACGACATAGGCGAAGGTCATGTCACGGTCTGCACCGGAGCCCTGGTCGAAGGCGGCGACGAAGCGGTCGTTGCGGAATTCGACATGGGCCGGCTGAATTTCGCTGAGCCAGTCGAAATTCGAGAGTTGAGCACTGTTGACGATGCTTGGATTGTCGATCTCGAAGCCTGCCGGCAGGAGATCGGTCACGAGGATGCGCTGTGGCCAGTCATTGTCTTCGGTCACATGCAGCACGACGACATAGCGTTCGTTCTGCTGTGCCTGACTGACATTCGCCTCCTCGCCATCGAGCGTGTAGTATTTGCGCTCGATCTTGAAGCCGTTACCGCCGGCCGGCAGCTGCGCAACCGGAGCCGCGACCGTGGTCACCGCAGCCGAGAGCGGCTGGCGCGTCGTATTGGTGACGGTCAGCGGATGGCCCATAAGCGCATTGCCCGACATCTGCGCCATGTAGGTGCCGCTATGGGCAGCACCGTTGACGTCGAGCGTCAGGCCGTCATCGCCATTCTGCAGGGAGCGGGCGGCGAGCAGCATCCAGGTCTGTTCCTGGGTGCTGGTATATTTCCGGCTCTGCCAATCCTTGGCGACGACGCTGGCGAGTTCCGGAATGATCGGCGGCACCGGGCGGCTTTCGGCGGCCAGCGCCAGCACGGCGGCACCGTCGCGCAGCGACGAGCCGTAATCCGAACGGACGAAGCTGACCTTGGTGACCGCCGCCTTCTGCGACATCTGCAGCGAGTCCACGAAGATGTTGCGCGAGCGCTGTGCGTCCCCATAGAGCGCGAGAGCAGCGGCCAGATGCGCCTTGGAAAGCGGCGTGGGGAAGTCGTTCAGCATGGTGTCGGCATAGTAGCGCAGATCGCTGATCGAAGCCTTCTTGTTGCGCGCCAGCACGTAGAGCGCATAGGCGATCTCGTTGCCGTTGTCCTTGACGTTGGTGTTGGCGCTGAGCGCGTTCTGGAGGTTTTCGAGCCCCTGCACCATCGCCTGATCCGGCACGTTGTACTTCTGCTCGCGGGCGCGGGTCAGGAAGTCCATGACATAGGCGTCGAGCCAGAGATCGCCCGAGCCCGGGCTCCAGAGACCGAAGCTGCCGGTCGAAGACTGGTAGGATAGTTCGCGATAGATCGAGTCCTGCACGCGCTTCTGGATCTCAGCATCGTCGGCAAGGCCGTTCTTGACCGCCATGTCGCTGAAGTAGAGCAGGGGCATGGCGCTGCTCGCCGTCTGTTCCGCGCAGCCATAGGGATAGTGGCTGAGGCTCATCAAGAGCGCCGGCACATCGAAGGCGCTGGAGCGGCTGACATTGACGCTGACCGAGGCGCCGGGCAGCACACTGTCGGCGAGAAGATCGGCATTGACGGTCAGGCTCTTGCCGGGTGCCAGCGCGATGACGCGCCGTTCGGTGACCGGCAGCTGCGACGGGCGAACCGGGATATCGACCGATTGATCGAGCGACATGCCCGACGCATTCGAGAGCCTGATCGAAACCGTGCCGTCGCCCGGCTGTCCCCCGGTCAGCGGCAGCGTGATAGCGTATTTGTCGCCGGTCTGAAGGTTGATCTTCTGTTGTGTGGCGCTTGCATCCACCGTTACGGCGTTATTGCCGGTCACGGCGAGCGTGTACTCGCCGGCGGGCGCGTCCGTGTTGGCGACGTCGAGACGCAGGTTTGCCTTGTCTCCGGGAGCCAGGAACTTCGGCAGGCTGGCGGTGACGACGACCGGATCGCGGATGATCACGTCCTGCGTCGCATGACCGACGCCGGCCTTCGACCAGGCAACCGCCATCAGCCGCGCCGTGCCGTTGAACTGCGGAATGTCGAAGCTGACATTGGCCTTGCCATTGGCATCGAGCTTTATGGGACCGGAGAAGAAGGCGATCAGCTTTTCCTTTGGCGGGCTTGCTTGTAAAGCCGCCTGTCCGCCGTCGCCGCCGGTGCGCAGCTTGCCGGTCGCGCCGAGCGAGCCATCGATGAGGCGACCGTAGATATCGCGGATTTCGAGGCCGAGCTGACGTTGGCCATAATACCAGTCATCCGGTGCCGGCGGCTGGTAGCGTGTGAGATTGAGAATGCCGACATCGACGGCGGCAATCGTGACGTAGGCGTCCTCATTGGCGCCAGCGCCGGCGACCTGTAGGCCGATATTAAGCGGCTGCCGCGGAAGCGTCTTCTGCGGCGCGTCGATCTTGATCTGCAGCTTGCGCTCGCCGGGGTCGACCGGTGCCCATTTGATGCCGATGGCGCGCATCGGCATGCGGCTTTCCTGGGCATCGCCGGGCCGGAACAGCGTGGCCGTCAAGTATGTACCAGCACCCCAATCGGCCGTGACGGGAACGTCGACTTCGCCGCCCGTCGCGCCGATATCGGCATTGGTGACCGAGATCAGCGTTTCCGAGCCTGCCGTCACCATCAGCTGGCCGGCATAGCGCGAGGTCACCTTCAGCTTGGCGGTATCGCCGACATGGTAGCTTTCCTTGTCGAGTGCGATCTCGAGCGCGTCAGGCGTTTCCGTCGAGGTGGAAGCCACATACCAGCCGGCATTGAACTCGACGCTCGATTCCGGGCCGTTCGCATCGGCTGTGGAGACTTCGAGCCGGTAGCGGCCCCAGGTCACGGGCATGGAAATCGCCGCGCCGTCCGTCGTGGCGTTGACCGTGCCGACTGCCACCTGCTTGGTGGACATGATCGGTTCGAACTTCCAGCTGCTGCCGTCGCGATACCATTGATAATTGCGCTCGATGCTCAGCAGCTTCCAGGTCAGGCCCTGCATGGCCTGCTTCTGGCCATTGGCGTCGACAACGATGACATGGAAGTTGCCGACGGAATTTTCACCGAGATCGCTGTCGAATTCCGGCTTGATGCCGATGCGCGGTCCATCCGCCTTGACGGGCAGCGTCAGTGAGCGCTCGACGGCGCGGCCGCCGGCTTCCTGCATGCGCACCGTGATGTTGGCGTTCAGGAGCTGCGTGGTCGAAGGCGTATCGTTGATCGTGACGTTGAACGTGGTCTTGCCGTTTTCATCCAGCGCCTGCAGGTCTTCGAGCGACACCTGCGTGCTTTCCGCCGTGCTGTCGCCGCTGCTGCTGTCGTCATCGTCATTGTTTGCGCTTGCCTTGCCGGCGCCTTCGTCGGCGAGGCCGAACTGATAGCCCTTGAAGGCGTCGCTCTGGCGCGTCGGCTTTAGCGTCACTTCGCCTTCGAGGTTGAGGCCCGCTGCCGGTGCGCCATAGAGATAACGTCCGTCGACGTTGACCGGCGTCGGCTTGCCGACTTCGATCTCCTTGGCATCGCTCTTCATGTCGAATTCGATGCGATCCGGCACGAAATCGTCGACGAGGAAGGTCTGTGAGCCGATGGAGGAACCCTTCGGGTCGGTGTAGATGTTCATCGTCCAGGTGCCGCGCATGGAAGTCTGCTGCAGCGGCAGGTCGACGTTATAGCCGCCGAGCTTGCCGCCATCGGTGACGATGCGACGATCCTCGACGCCATCCGGGCGCAGGAAGACGAAGGTGAGCGGCAGGTTTTCGACCGCCGTCGAGCTGACGTCGCGGGCAAGTGCGGAGGCATGCACCGTCTCGCCGGCGCGGTAGATCCCGCGCTCGGTCCAGGTGAGCAGATCGATCGCGCCCGGTGCGGTTCTGCCTGCCACGCCGCGGTCGGAAAGATCGAAGCCGGCGCGCGTCATGTCGAGGAAGACATAATCCTGATCGCCGTTCTCAGCGGTAATGACGGCCGGCGTCATGCCCGCCGTGCCGCGCATCAGGCCGGCGCTGAAGACGGCGCGGCCATTGTCGTCGGTCTTGGCGGTCCCGAGGATTTCATTGTTCTTGGCGAGCAGCTGCAGCTGGATGCCGGCAAGCGGCTTGGCGCTGCCGAGCGACCGGGCAAAGACATTCAAGCCGTCGGTGCCGGCATAGGTGGTGACGCCGATGTCGGAGACGACAAACCATTGTGTCGCCTGCGGGTCCCATTCGTGGCCGCCGCTCTCCGGTGCAACAGCCGTCAGCACATAGACGCCGGGCTTGCGTTTCGGCAGTGCCTCATCCACTGGGAAGCTGGTCGCGACTTCCTTGTTGAGTTCCTGTTTGATCTCGATGGAGCCCTGCCAGACCAGCTCGCCATTGGTGTCCTGGATGGTCTGGGCGCTGTAGCTGTCCACCTGCGTCAGGAACTGCGAATTGTTCAGAAGCTGGGCAATATTGCGATCGCCGATACGGTAGAGCTTGAGATTGGCCGTGGTGGCGTTGACCGAAACGATCGGGATGCCGCGGCGCGCGGTCGAAGGCAGGACGAAATTGTCGCCCGTGAAGCGCAGCGAAGCCGTGCGATCCTTGACGTAGATATCGACATTGACTTGCGAGGCGAGGTTTTCATCCACGGAGGAGGGCAGGCCGGCGCGCAGCGAAATGCGGTAGTGCTGGCCGAATTCCAGACCTTCGACGCAGATCTGGTTGTCTTTGGCGTCGACCCCCTTCGGCGCGGCGCCGTTGAGGGTGACGAAGGGCGTGTAGTCGACACCGCTCTTCACCAGCTTTTCGGAGAATTGTACGCAGGCGCGGGGCGATGCATTGTCGTTGTCGAGCGTATTGCCCGTAACGCGGAAGCCCTGGCGGGCCAGAAGATCGTTATAGGCGGCCTGGACGGCAGCGGAGCTGACGAGATTGAGGCTCGCCTTGTAGGCGCTGAGCGCCGGACGATAGTTCTGCGCATTCTTCAGCGCTTCGGCGAGAACGGCCAGCGCATCGGCGCGGCTGCTCGTCGTGCGGGTCAGCTGATAGCCGTTGAGCGCGGCATAGGCGGCCCGCGTGGCGACAGACGCGTCGTTCGTGATCGTATTGGCGGCACGCGCCATCTCGATCCACAGATCGCCATTGTCGGGATTGATGGAAAGCGCGCCCTGGAAGGCGTTCAAAGCGTCGTTGACATTGCCCGAGGTCAGCTCGATGCGGCCGAGCGCAATCAGGCTTTCGACGCCCTGACCCTTGAGCTCGTTGCCGAGCGTCAGCGTGTTCTTTGCATCGCGCGCGCTCTGGACGAAATTGTCGGAAAGGAAGGAAAGGGCAGGCGCAGCGCCGATATCCGGCTCGCTGGTGGCCGCGGTCTCAACGATCTTGCCGGCGATCGCGCCGGGAAAACTGTTGAGCTGGTTGAAATCCGACTTCATGAAGCACCACTTCACCTTGGGATTGTAGGTGAAGGCCTTGCAGGACTTGTCGCCGATGCAGGAGGCGGAGCACTGATCCAGCGTCACATTCTGCTCTGTACGCAGATCGAAGCCGAAGTAGTCGCCATCCTTCGTGGTGACCACCTGGCGCTTGACGTCAGCGGCGACCGAAGGGTTCAGAGATGCAAAAGTGGCGAGAAGAAAAGCAGAGAAGCCGATAAACGCGCGCCTAGACATAAGTCCTCCCCACGCTGCCCGTTTTTGATGGCGGCAATCTTCAAATTTCGCACCCGTTTGTCAACCGAGCGTGGAGTTGTTGTCGACGTTTCACGTTTATGACGATTCGCCTAGGCTCTTGAAAGAGGCTGTAAATCAGGCGATTCGCATGTTCGACCAAGCGTCGGCCAGGCTTCATTTTTCTTTTCAATCCCAAAATTACACCGGCCTTAATGGCCGGTGTCTCTGTCTGGGCTGCAGAGGAAGCCCGTTTGTCAAATATTCGTCAGGGCCAACGCGGCATCCGTATACCGCTTTCCGACGACGATCTCGGGCTTGATGATATCGCCGAGCTCCTTCACTTCCTGTGCCGAAAGGACGATATCGGCAGCCGCGGCGTTCTGCTCGAGATGGTGCAGCTTGCGTGCGCCGGGGATCGGCACGATGTCGTCGCCCTGATGCAGCACCCATGCGAGCGCCAGTTGTGCCGCCGTGACGCCTTTTTCCTCGGCAAGTGATTGCAACCTGGCGACCAGAGCCGCGTTAGCATCGAAATTCTCGCTCTGGAAGCGCGGCAGCGAACGGCGGAAGTCGTCGTCGGCAAGATCCTCCGTCTTTTGGATGGCCCCGGTCAGGAAGCCGCGGCCGAGCGGGCTGTAAGGCACGAAGCCGATGCCAAGTTCACGGCAGGTGGCGAGCACGTCTTCCTCCGGATCGCGGCTCCAAAGCGAATATTCGCTCTGCACAGCGGCGATCGGATGTACGGCATGGGCGCGGCGGATCGTGGCAGAGCCGGCTTCGGAAAGCCCGAGCGCCCGCACCTTGCCCTCCCGCACCAGCTCGGCCATGGCGCCGACCGTGTCTTCGATCGGCACATTCGGATCAACGCGATGCTGGTAGTAGAGGTCGATGACATCCGTGCCAAGTCGCTTAAGGGAAGCTTCGGCGACTTCCTTGACATGCTCGGGCCGGCTGTCGACGCCGATCATCGCCGCCGGGCCACTTTTCGTGAGATCGAGCTTGAAACCGAATTTGGTGGCGATGACAACGCGGTCACGCACGGACTTCAGCGTGCGGCCGAGCAGCTCCTCATTGGTGAAGGGGCCGTAGACCTCGGCGGTGTCGAAAAAGGTGACGCCGAGATCGACGGCGCGATGGAGCGTCTTGACGGATTCGGTCTCGTCGGTGGTGCCATAGGCAAAGCTCATGCCCATGCAGCCCAGTCCAACGGCGGAAACGGTGAGATCCTTACCTAGCCTGCGGGTTTTCATGATGTATTCCTTCTTGAGACGTATGGGAGCGACAGGGGCTCGTGTCCGCTGCCTACGAGCTCAAGTTAGGGCTCCGGACAATGAATGAAAATCCATGCAAATCCTTACAGGTTGTTCTATAATTTAGATCAATGAACAGAACACAACTCTCTCAGCTTGCGGTTTTTGCCGCCGTCGCCGCCCATCGCAGTTTTCGCGCTGCCGGCAAGGAATTGTCGATCGCGCCTTCGGCAGTCAGCCACGCCGTGTCCAGCCTTGAGGAAAGCCTCGGCGTGCGGCTGCTTGCCCGCACCACGCGCAGCGTGCTCCCGACTGAGGAGGGGCAGGCGCTATTGCAAAGGCTGGGGCCGGCACTGGAGGAAATCGATATCGCGCTGGAGGACACGCTTGCGACGCGCGGCCGTCCCGCGGGGACGCTGCGCATCACCGCCCCTCGCTTCGCTTCCGATCTGCTGATGGCCCCGCGAATTGGCGATTTTCTCAATACCTACCCGGACATCACGCTCGAAATCGCCAACGAGGACGGTTTCAGCAATATCGTCAAAGAAGGCTACGATGCCGGCATCCGGCTGGCGGAGAGCATCGAAGGCGACATGATCGCGGTGAAGATCTCGCCCGACATCCGCACCGTGATTGCCGGCTCTCCGGCCTATTTCGAAAAACATCCGAAGCCGCTGCATCCGCGCGATCTCGTTCATCATCGCTGCATCAAGCGGCGATTTACCGATGGCTCCATCTATCGCTGGGAGTTTGAGAAGGATGGCCGCGAGCTAGTCGTTGCCGTCGATGGCCCCCTGATCGTGATCGAGGATCGGCTCGGCGTTTTGGCTGCCCTTAATGGCGCCGGCCTTGCCTATCTCTTCGACATTCGCGTGCAGCAGGAACTGGCCGAGGGCAAACTCATCCGCGTACTTGAGGATTGGTGCCCGCCCTATCCGGGCTTCTGCATCTACTATCCAAGCCGCCGCCAGATGCGCCCGGCGCTCCGAGCTTTCATCGATTTCTTCAAATATACCGGGCCTTAAAGCGATTTCAGGAAAAGTGCGCAGCGGTTTTCCGTCCGGAATCGCGCAAAGCAAGGGAACGGAGCGGCTGCTGACAGAAATCGGGTGGCGGCAATGCCATAACTCGTCTCGACTAAACGATGATTTGAGAAGGGGATTGCCGCGATGAGAAAACCGGGATCGATGAAGGGGCTTGAGGAGCTCGGTCGCGTCAGGCTGTCGAAGAACTTCTTCTTTCGCGATTTCCTGCATTCGGAAATATCAGATTTCTATCGCATACCCAATATTCCGGAAGACCCGGATCTGGCGATCGAGACGGGACGCAGGCTCTGTGAGGAATTGCTGGAGCCGCTGGAAGCGACCTTTGGCCGGCTACATATTCGTTCCGGCTATCGTTCGCCCGAGGTCAATGCCTTCGGCAACAGGAACGGTCTGAACTGCTCGACCAATCCCCACACTGCCGCGCATCACATCTGGGATATGCGCGATCTCGACGGCTGCATGGGCGCGGCCGTCTGCATCGTCGTGCCTTGGCTGATCGATCATCACAGCCATGAGGGCGATTGGCAGAGGCTCGCCTGGTGGATCCACGACCATCTACCCTATGCATCGCTCTGCTTCTTCCCGAAGCTCTGGGCCTTCAACATCCAGTGGCACGAGCGGCCCAAGCGGACCATTCAGAGCTTTGTCAGCCCGCGTGGCATGCTGACCAAACCGGGCATGGCCAACTGGGAGGGCGACCATTCCGCCCATTACGAAGGCTTTCCGAAGCTTAGAAGCTGATGCGATAGCGAATATGCCCGTCGCTCTCGACATAAGTGTCGTAGAGCTTGCGGGCGGTCGTATTGCCTTCTTCCGTGTGCCAATAGAGCCGCGCCCAGCCGTTTTTCTTGCAGAGCGCGACGAGATCGTCGAGCAGCGCCCGGCCGACGCCGTGGCCTCTGGCACTTTCATCGACGAACAGGTCTTCCAGATAGCAATCGGGCGCGCGCACCCATGTGCCCTCATGCGTGAGGCTGAGGGTAAAGCCCTTCACTTCGCCATCGACCTCGGCAACGCGCATGAAGATCGCCGACGCCGGATCGAAGACCCGGCGCCACGTCGCATCGGTGATGTCGGGCGCGACGGTGACGCCGTAGAAGGCCAGATAGCCGTCCCACAGCGCGCGCCAGCGCGCTTCGTCGCCAGGTCTGGCGGCTCGGATCGTCACGGTCATTGGGTTGTCTCTCTTATTCGCCGGCTTCATCGAGCAGGCGCATCGCGTCATCGGAAAGCGAAAGCTTTGCCGAATTGATGAGCGCATCGAGCTGGCTGAGGCTAGTGGCGCTGGCGATCGGAGCGGTGACGCCGCGTTTGCGCAATAGCCAGGCAAGCGCGATCTCGGCGGGTTTCGCACCGGTTTCGGCGGCGACCTTGTCGAGCGCCGCAAGGATGCGCAGGCCCTTGTCGTCGAAATAGGCGGCAACCCGGTTCTCGCGTGCCCGTCCCTCCGTATCGGCCTTGGTGCGGTACTTTCCGGTCAGAAAGCCTGCTGCGAGGCTGAAATAGGTGATGACGCCGATCTCTTCCTTGACGCAGAGATCCGCAAGCGGCCCTTCGAAGCTGTCGCGGGCATAGAGGTTATATTCGGGCTGCAGCACGTCGTAGCGCGGCAGGCCGGCCTTGGCGGCGGCATCCAGCGAAGCCTGGAGCTGCGTCGCATCGAGGTTCGAGCAGCCGACATGGCGGATCTTGCCCTGTTCCTTCAGCTTGGCATAGGCGGCAAGCGATTCCTCATGCGACGTCTCGGAATCCGGCCAGTGCGACAGATAAAGGTCGATGTGATCGGTCTGCAGCCGCTTCAGAGAAGCCTCGGCCGCCTCGATGATATAGTCGGCCTTGAGGCCCTTCTTGCCCGGCCCCATCTCCGATCCGACCTTGGTGATGATGATCGCCTTGTCGCGCGAAACGCGACCCTGCTTCAGCCACTTGCCGATGATCTCCTCGGAATCGCCGCCCTTGTTGCCGGGAACCCAGCGGGAATAGACATCGGCCGTGTCGATCGTGTTGAAGCCGGCGTCGAAGAAGGCATCGAGCAGTGCATAGGAGGTTTTCTCGTCGGCCGTCCAGCCGAAGACATTGCCGCCGAAAACGATGGGGGCGACAAACAGATCGGTTCGTCCAAGCTTGCGCGTGTCCATGCTATTTCTCCAGGTCATTTGAAAGGTAAACCGGCGAGCGGGCGCCGGAGGAAGGGACAAGGCAGGCTATCGGCCTTTCGCGGCGAAGACCACACACAATTTCTTTATTCCGTCGTCGAGCGCCGATAGTGGCTGGGCGGCAGTGCGTTGTATTTCGACCAGACGCGCCGCATATGCCGCGGCGAGGCGAAGCCGGATTTTTCCGCCACCCGCTCCATATCCAGCCGCGAATTGGCAAGCACATCGCGTGCCAGCGTCACGCGCATCAGATTGACATAGGCCGTCACCGACAGGCCGGCATGCTCCTGGAACAGCCGCGAAATATGCCGTACGCTCATTGCGCCGATGCCGGCAAGCTCGGCAAGCGACCAGCCACGGGCCGGATCGGCCATGATCGCATCCTGAACACGATGGATGGCGGGGTGGACGTGGTTGCGGCCGCTAAGCCAGGGCGAGAGCTGCGGCTCGGCACCGGTTCTGCGCATATAGACGACCATGTGCCGGGCAATGGTCAGAGCCGTCATCGGTGAAGTCAGCTTGGAGGCGAGGTGCAGCATCAGATCGGTGCCTGTGGTGATGCCGGCGCTCGAGTATCGGTCGCGGTCTTCGACATAGAGCCGGTTATCGAGAACGCGGGCCGTCGGTGCATATTGCGTGATTTCATCGAGGCAGGCGGCGTGACTGGTGCAGGCATAGCCGTCCATCAGTCCAGCACGGGCTGCGAGCACGGCACCCGAGCAGATGGTAACGAGGGTGATGCCAGGCCGGATCGCACCTCTTAGCCATGCTGCAAGCGCGGCAATCTCCGGTTCGATATCTTCGGCATCGTCGGGCGGCGTGACGTTACCGGACAGGATGACATAGGCACCATCGGGAATGTGATCCGGCAATGGCCTGAGATCGGCAAGTGTCAGCCCGACCGAAGTCGTCTGCGATGGCTGGGCAGCGATGAATTGATAGTCGAACAGGACGTCGTCCTGTTCGATATTGGCGCGGCGCAACACCTCCACCGGCCCGGCCACGTCCATCAGCAGCGTATAGGGCGGCAGAAGCACGTAGACGGGAACGACCCGCCGATGGAGGCGCCGGTCGCTTTGGGTCATGCGGCACTCCGGATCGATGCGTCGGCGAGCGCCTCTTCGACCGTTGCGATACGGGCGAAACGGCCCGATAGCACTAGCTCGCTGCGCTTCTTGATATCGTCGGCGCTGAAGACCGTGCCCGAGGCATGCGTCATCGGGAAGGTTAGCGTCGCCTCGGTGACATAGTCGACCTCATAGCCGAGATCGGAGGCGTGCCGGGTGGTCGTTTCGCAGCATTGCTCGGTACGGATACCCGAAACGATCACCTTGCGGATGCCGTTTGCCACCAGCCAGACATCAAGGCCAGAGCCGATGAGCGCCGAATGGCGGCGTTTGTGGAAGACGGCATCGGCCTCCAGCGAGATCTCATCGAGCTTGCGCACATAGCCGCTCTTCAGGCTGAAATGCGCGTCGCTGTCCTCGACATGGAAAATCTGGACGACAGGAATGCCTATCGCCTTGGCGCCATTGATCAGCGCCTGCAGGCGGTCGGTAAAGACCGGCAGGTCGTCGGTTCTCCAGTAGGGACGCTGGCGAAAGGATTCCTGGACGTCGATGACGAGCAGTGCTGTATCCGCATGGGACATTTTCGTATCTCCTGTGCTTGAAGGATAGCCGAGATTAGGCGTCACTTGGAAGCTTCGAAAGTCATCTGACAGACAGAAAAGGGACAAATACGGACATAGCGAAATGGTCCTTACGTCATCGAGTTCACGCCTGCGGCCTGTCTCGGGCGTTGCGCCTTTGGCAAGGGCCGAATAAGATTGGCGTCGATTTCGTCCAGAGCGGAATTCCCCGTTTCGCTTTACCCCACCGTGTTCACAAAGGATCCCGCTGGAAAGCCCGTGTTGCGATCATCGCCATGCGGCCGTCTGCTTCGGGACAATGCTTCAGGAGAGAGATCATGCTGCGCTTCGGAATTCTGTCGACAGCCAAAATCGGCCGCGATCTGGTCGTGCCCGCCATTCAGGATGCGGAAAACTGCGTTGTGACCGCCATTGCCAGCCGCGATCTCGTCCGCGCTCGACAGATGGCAGACCGGTTCTCCGTGCCGCATGCCTTCGGCTCCTATGAAGAGATGCTCGCCTCCGACACGATCGATGCCGTCTATATCCCGCTGCCGACCTCTCAGCATGTCGAATGGACGATCAAGGCTGCCGATGCCGGCAAGCATGTGCTGTGCGAAAAGCCGATCGCCCTCAAGGCGGATGAGATCGACAGCCTGATCGCCGCGCGCGATCGCAACAAGGTTCTGGTGACGGAAGCCTATATGGTCACCTATGCGCCGGTCTGGCGGAAGGTTCGCTCGCTGCTTGCCGATGGCGCCATCGGCCGGCTGCGTCACATCCAGGGCGCCTTCACCTATTTCAACCGCGATGCCGGCAACATGCGCAATATTCCCGCGCTCGGCGGCGGCGGCCTGCCCGATATCGGCGTCTACCCGACGATCAGCACCCGTTTCGTCACCGGCCGCGAACCCTTGCGTATTCAGGCGGTGACGGAGCGCGACCCGGAATTCGGCACCGACATCTATTCCAGCGTCAAGGCAGACTTCGGCGATTTCGAACTGACCTTCTATATCTCGACGCAGATGGCCAACCGCCAGGTCATGGTCTTCCATGGCACGGAAGGCTTCATCGAGGTGAAATCACCCTTCAATGCCGATCGTTACGGCGCGGAAGAGCTGGAGCTGACAAACCGCGGCCATTCGGAATCGCAGATCTTCCGCTTCCCCGACAGCCGCCAGTACAGGCGCGAGGCGGAGGCTTTCGCCTCTGCCGCGCTTGGTCAAGGCGCCGAGGTCGTGTCGCTGGAAAGTTCGAAGCTCAACCAGAAGGTCATCGACGCCATCTACCGCGCCAGCGAGAAGGATGGCTGGGAACCGGTCTGAGGGTTTCCTTATTTTCTGACGCAATTCCAGGAAAACCGCTGCACGCTTTTCCTGGAATTGCTTCAGGAATTTTGCCGGTGGCGGAAGACGAAGCGCGAATAGCCGAAGAAGCTGAACGCCGTAGCCGCCGCCGATGCCAGCGTCAGCGCAATGATCGGCCGCAATGACGGCTCGGTCATCAGCAGCGAGCTGAAGAGGGCGTAGTTCAGCAGAGCCGAGGTCAGCCCGACCGAACCGTAGCGGAAGCCTTCCGCCGCAAGCGAGCGGTCGGATCGGCCGAAGGTGAAGTTGCGGTTGAGTACCCAGGTGGCAAGCAGTGCGCTCGGGATCGAAATGGCACGGCCGACGAAGGGGCCGAAAGGCGTGAACCACAGCAGCAGATGCAGCACGCCCGCATCGACGATGAAGCCGACACCGCCAGCGATCAGGAAGCGAAAGAGCTTCTTCATGCAGCCTTGGCCCTTCTCTTCCGGCTTGCCGGCTTGTCGACCTCAGTCATGTAAACCTTACGGTCATCGCCGCTTTTGCGTGAGGAGGGCTTGGGCAGGTTCATATAGTGGATGCGCAGCTGTTCGGCGCGGGCGCGCGCCACGGAATCGAGGATGATACCGGCGGTGAACAGCATGAAGGCGATCATTGTCAGCGCTAGCGAGAGCATCCAGGTCGGCACGCGCAATACCTGCCCGGTTTCGAAATACTCGATGAAGACGGGGATAGAGAAGCCGATGCTCATTTCCATCGAAATGGCGCTCAGAATGCCGAAGAAGGCGAAAGGCCGGGTTTCCTTCATCAGCATGGCGAACATCCAGAGGATCTTGCCACCGTCGCGGAAGGTGGAAAGCTTCGAATGCGAGCCTTCCGGTCGCCGGCCGTAATCGAGTTCGAGCTCGCTGACGGGCAGCTTCAGCCTGGAGGCATGAACCGACATTTCCGTTTCGATCTCGAAACCGCCCGACACGGCAGGAAAGCTCTTGACGAAGCGGCGCGAGAAGCAGCGGTAACCGGAGAAGATGTCCGTGAAATCGGTACCGAAGATGGTGCGATAGAGCCAGTTGAAAATGCGGTTGCCAACGGCATGACCCTGCCGGCCTGCGTCGTTGCGGACGTTGCGGCGGGTGCCGACCACCATGTCGGATCCCTCGGTCAGCAACGTGCGGATCAGCTCTTCTCCGTCTTCGGGCGCATAGGTGCTGTCGCCATCGGCCATCAGATAGATGTCGGCTTCGATATCGGCGAACATGCGGCGCACCACATGTCCCTTGCCCTGCCGACGCTCGCGCACGACGGTCGCGCCCGCGAGCATGGCATGCAGAGCGGTGCCGTCGGTCGAATTATTATCGTAGACATAGATCGCGGCCTGCGGCAGCGCCTTGCGGAAACCGCGCACAACCTCGCCGATCGTTGCGGCTTCGTTGTAACAGGGCAGGAGGATTGCGATATTCAGCTTCTCATTCCACATGGTCTTGGCCGGTTGCTACGCGTGAAGTCAAGTCGAGGCCCGATTGACGATCCGGACGAGAGCTTATCCCGCTGGCTGTTAATAAGACCCTATGGCTGCCTAATAAAAAAGGCGGGATACCGGCGTTGCGAAAAACATTCTCGTGATGAAAGCGGCAACGGGCAAAGGCTTTACTTTTTTTTGATCGGCATTCGCTAGCGTATCCCGACTATCCTTCGAACATGAGGTTTATCGAGATGGCGCAGACGCTGGCATTGCCGCCCGAGGCAGCCGGAACGGCAGAAAAGAAGGCGCCGCTGCGCTGGTCTCATCCTGCCCTCGTTGCGTTCGTCTATGCCGTCATCGTCATCGTCGCGCAGCTCATCATTCATCGCAACCTCACGGACTATGTCGGCCCGGATAACGACGACGCCATGCGTCTGGTCGAAGTGCGCGATTTTCTCGCCGGCCAGGGCTGGTTCGACATGATGCAGTACCGTCTCGGCCTTGTGGGCGGGACGCTGATGCACTGGTCGCGCTTCATCGATCTGCCGATTGCAAGCCTCATTCTCCTCTTCCGGATGTTCCTTTCGCCGGAAAGCGCCGAGGCGGCGGCACTGACCGTTTGGCCGCTGATGCTCGTCCTGCCGTTGATGTTCTTCATGGGTCTTGCGGGCAGGCGCATCGCCGGCGTGGAAGGCATGCACTTCTCGCTGATCCTGACGGCACTCTTCGTCCTGCTCTCGCCGCGCTTCGTGCCGGGCTCCATCGATCACGATAATGTCCAGCTCGGCCTTGTCGCGCTTACCGTCGCAATGCTGGTCGACGAAAGTTACAGGCCTCGCAACTTTGCAATCGCTGCCATTACCCTTGCCATCCAGCTCGGTATTGGCGCGGAGACGACGCCCTTTGTCGCCGTCGCCTGCATGTCGGTTGCTTGCTTATGGGCCTGGAAAGGCGAAATATTCGCACCTGCTGCAAAAGCTTTTGCCCTGACGTTGACGGTTGCCGTCAGCGCCGCCTTCTTTTCGCTGGTGCCGCCGCGCCTTTATTCGATGGTCACATGCGACAATCTCTCGCTCGGCTTTTACGGCATCACCAGCGCCGGCTGCGTCGGGCTTCTCCTGTCGTCCCTTTTTGCCAGCCATCTCTCTCGGCCTTGGCGCATTGCAATTCTCGCGGCCAATGGTGCTTTCGTGTTTGCCACGACGGTGGCCCTTGCGCCGCAATGCCTGCGCAATCCGCTTTCCGATCTGGACCCCATGCTGGTGGATCTCTGGCTCAGCATGGTGACCGAGGCACAATCGATCTTTTCCATCGCTTACAGGCAACCCGATACTCTCGGCGCCTTCTATGCGACGGGCCTCGTGGCGATGCTCATTTGCGCGGTTCGTATCCTGCGGGGCAATCGCGCCAGCCTCCATGCAATGCTGATGGCTCTGATTGCGATCAATTGGATGATTACGCTGGTGCAGGTGCGCGGCGCCGAATTTGCCAATCTCCTTGCCATTCCGCCATTGGCGTTGGCGATCGCCGAGCTGCGCAAAGACTATATGGCCGATACCAGAAACCTTCGTTCCATTCTGCTTTATGCAGTGACGATACTGGCTTCCGTTCCGGCTGTTTGGGCTGCGGGTGGTGCGCTTGCAAGCAAGGGGATCGTCAACGGATTTACGGTCACGACACCGGCCAAAGCGGAGGAGACTGCCAATTGTGCTTCCGGGGAGGCCCTTGCGCCGATTGCAACGCTTGAGCCTGAGGTCGTCGCGGCCGCCTCAAACATGGGAACGTCGATTTTGCGCTTCACGCCGCACCGCACCCTTTCCGGTCCCTATCATCGCGATCCCGAGGGGATGCTGGCCGAGCTGCATATCGGCCTCGCGGACCCGCAGCGAGCAGAGGGGCTTCTGCGTGAGGCAAAGGTGACGATTGTCGCCTTCTGTAAGGGGGATCCGCAGGTGGAGTTAGTGAGTGAGCGGGCGCCCAAGGGACTTTATGCGCAGCTGACTGCCGGGCACATCCCGGTCTATCTGGAGCCGATTGCGGCGCCGGCGGAATCGGATGTCCAGTTCTTCCGCGTCAAGCCCCAGGATTGAGTTGAACCGCTGCATCTCGCCGAATTCAGATGGATACGGCGCGGTCCTTCTCTGAAGCTGCTTTTAGGCGCGGCGATGCTCGACCACATCGATGGTGACGAGATAGCCGATGAAGCCGAGATTGTAGCCGCCGAGCGCGATGAACAGCGTCGTCAGCGGCGGCGGAGCGATCGATGTGGCGACGGCGGCCATGAAAGCGATGCTCACGAGTGCCACGCCGAGCAGCGCGCCGATCGTCGAGCGCTGCAGGCCGGCGGCAATTCCGATGATCGTGGCGGTCGCGAATATCATCGCTCCATATCCTCTTTACCAAGAATCAGTTTGCACAGGTTTACGCGCAGATGGCTAAGAAAGCCTTTGTCAGCAGGGTTAACGCTTGATGAAGCAATAGGCTCCACGCCCTTTGTGAGACATGCAAGGAAGCGGAAGCTTCTCAACTATGCGCACAATCCCGTCTTTCGATCGATTCAGACTTAAGCGGTATGCAGCAGGCTCCGCATTTACCGCAACATCGGGTAGAAGGGGGACATGAGCAGCTTTTTTGAGAATGATTCGCCTTCGAACCTGACGGAATATTCCGTCTCGGAGTTGTCGGGATCGATCAAGCGCACGGTCGAGAATGCGTTCGACCAAGTGCGCGTGCGCGGGGAAATCTCCGGCTATCGCGGGCCGCATTCCTCTGGACATGCTTATTTCTCGCTGAAGGATGACCGGGCGCGCATCGATGCCGTGATCTGGAAAGGCACATTCTCCAAGCTGAAATTTCGCCCTGAAGAGGGAATGGAGGTCATTGCAACAGGCAAGGTGACGACCTTCCCGGGCTCGTCGAAATACCAGATCGTCATCGAAACCTTGGAGCCTGCTGGCGCCGGTGCACTGATGGCGCTGCTGGAGGAACGCAAGCGCAAGCTCGGTGCCGAAGGCCTGTTCGATCCCGAGCGCAAGCGCAGGCTGCCTTTCATGCCCAAGGTTATCGGCGTGGTCACGTCGCCGACCGGTGCGGTCATCCGCGATATTCTGCATCGCATCTCCGATCGCTTCCCCGTGCATGTGCTGGTCTGGCCGGTGAAGGTACAGGGAGAGGGCTCCGGCGACGAGGTGGCGAACGCCATACGCGGCTTCAACGAATTTGCCCAAGGCGGCCCGATTCCGCGCCCGGACGTGCTAATCGTCGCGCGCGGCGGCGGCAGTCTCGAGGATCTCTGGAGTTTCAACGATGAGGCTGTGGTGCGTGCCGCTGCCGCGAGCGAGATCCCATTGATCTCGGCCGTCGGCCACGAGACAGACTGGACCTTGATCGACTACGCCGCCGACGTGCGCGCTCCGACGCCGACGGGGGCTGCCGAAATGGCCGTTCCGGTCAAAGCCGAGCTCGAAGCCCAGCTGGCGAGCCTCGCAGCCCGGTTGCAGGGGGGAATGACGAGGCAGATGGATCAACGCCGGCAGGTTGTGCGTGCGCTGATGCGCGCCCTGCCATCGCTCGACCAGATTCTGGCTCTGCCGCGCCGCCGCTTCGATGAGGCGGCTGCTGGCCTTGGCCGCGGATTGGAGCTGAACACGCTGAACAAGCGCCGCTCCTTCGAGCGCACCGCCTCGCACCTCCGCCCCGATATCCTGTCGAACCGGATCGCCGAGCGACGTCAGCAATTGGGCGAACGGATAACCCGCGGGGAGCGGACCATCGAGCGCATGCTCGACCGGTCCCGCGCCCGTATCGAACGCGCCGATGCCGTCTTCGCCACGTTGCCGTCGCGCCTCGAAGCGCAGACGGGGAGGGCGCGCGACCGCCTCGGTAGTCTCGTCCGTCATGCCGATACGGCCATCCGCCATCAGCTGACTCGAGCGCGCAGCGAACTCACGGCGCAGGAGCGCATTCTGCAGTCGCTCTCCTACAAGAATGTTCTGAAGCGCGGCTATGCTGTTGTGCGCGACGAGGATGATCGCCCAGTTTCGCTGGCGGCAGCCCTTTCGACGGGTGCCGCGATCTCGATCGAGTTTGCTGATGGCCGCATCGGGGCCGTCACCGGCGATGATGCCTCGCCACCGTCTTCATCCACACCGCCATCAGGCACTGCGCCTTCGAAGAAGCGTGCCACCAAACCGGCGGAGCCTGCCGCTCCACCGAAGCAGGGAAGCCTCTTCTGATGCGCATCCTGCTGGTGCTGGCCCATCCGCTGGAGGATAGTTTTGCCGCCGCCGTGGCGAACGTCGCGCAGGAAACGCTTGTTGCCGGCGGGCACGAGGTCGATCTGCTCGATCTCTATCGCGAGGGCTTCGATCCGCGTCTGTCCGAGGCCGAGCGGCGCGGCTATTTCGACCAGCCTTACGATACCTCGGGCGTCAGCGATATCGTCGCGCGTCTGCAGGCGGCCGAAGCGCTGATCCTCGTCTTTCCGCAATGGTGGTTCAATTTCCCGGCGATCCTCAAGGGCTTCTTCGATCGCGGCTTTGCGCCCGGTGTTGCCTTCACACATGATCCCGCCGGCGGGCGGATCGTGCCGAAGCTCACCAATATCCGTCTGTTCTGGGCGCTGACGACGACCGGGTCGCCATGGTGGATCGTGCATCTCTACATGGGCAATCCGGTGCGGCGCCTGCTGAAGCGTGGCATCGCCGCCTTCTGCGCCAAGCGGCTGAATTTCCGCATGCTGGCGCTGCATGACATGGACCGCGTCACCGAAGCCGGCCGTAAGGCACATCTCGAACGCGTCAGGCGAGCGCTGGCGACGATCTGATCTCACGATTTCGGAAAAAATATGCCGCGGCAGAGATACCGCGGCATGATCGCATTCGAATATCCGAACTGGTTATGCCCACTCGCCCTTGCGCATGACGGGCACGCGTGAGCCATCGGCATCGATACCGTCGATATCGACCTTGTCGGAGCCAATCATCCAATCGATATGGATCAGGCTGGAATTGCCGCCCTGCGCCTTTATCTGCTCCTGGCTGAGCTTGGCGCCGTCGATGAAGCACTTGGAATAGCACTGGCCGAGCGCGATGTGGCAGGAGGCGTTTTCGTCGAAGAGCGTGTTGTAGAACAGGATGCCGCTTGCCGAAATCGGCGAGGAATGCGGCACCAGCGCCACTTCGCCGAGCCGGCGTGCACCTTCGTCGGTGTCGAGCACCTTGTTCAGCACTTCCTCGCCGCGAGTCGCCTTGGCCTCGATGATCCGGCCACCTTCGAAGCGCACCTGGATATTGTCGATCAGCGTGCCCTGATGCGACAGCGGCTTCGTCGATGAGACGTGGCCTTCGACACGCAGCGCATGTGGCGTGGTGAAGACCTCTTCGGTCGGGATGTTCGGGTTGCAGGTGATGCCGTTCTTGGCGGTGGAAGCGCCGCCATGCCATTCATGGCCATCCGCCAGACCGACGGTCAGGTCGGTACCGGGTCCCTGGAAATGCAGGGCGGAAAAACGCTGGCCGTTCATCCAGGACGAGCGCTTGTGCAGATTGGCGTTGTGTTCCGTCCAGGCAGCGATCGGATCTTCGACATCGACGCGCGAAGCCGAGAAGATCGCCTTGGCAAGTTTTGCGACCGCGATCGCCTCCGGATCGTTCGGGAAGACCAGCTTTGCCCAGGAGGGATTCGGGTAGGAGACGATGTTCCAGTTGGTATCGAAATTCGAGATCTTTTCCAGCGCCGGCTTATAGGCTGCCGAATTGGCGCGGTTGGCGCGCGCCACCTTGTTGGGGTCCTGATTGGAAAGCAGCATCGGATTGTCGCCGGCAATGGCGAGGCGTGCCGTGTTGTTGGAGAAGGCCTTGGCCATGCCCTCGTAGAGCCATGTCGCGGCCCGGTCGAAGCTCGCATCCTGGCCATATTCGTAGCGGGCAAGCGTCGTCTCTTCGTCGGAATAGAAGGTGGAGACGAGACCAGCGCCGGCCTTGTAGGCTTCGCGCGTGATCAGCCGAACCAAGGGCATCGCTGCGACCGGCGCTGTCATTAGCAGATCTTGGCCTGCCTGCAGCTGCAACCCGACCCTTACGGCTACTTCCGCAAGCTTTTCCAGCTTGGCGTGATCGACGGGATGATGGTTGGGGGTAGCTGATGTCATGGCAAAACCTGCTTGGCTGATATCGAAGATGATCTGAAGACTTAGACCGGTTTGCGGCGAAAATGAAGGCGCTATGTCCGATCTTGAAGATCGTCAGGCGATCAGAGGCGCAGCCTTGGCCTTAAGAGCGCTCAAGGCATCCTGCGGACTGAGGCGCACCTGCAGCCCGCGCTGGCCGCCGTTGATATAGACGTAACCTTCGGTCATAGCCTGCGCCTCCATGGCCGTCGGCACAAGCTTCTTCTGGCCGAAGGGGCTGATGCCGCCGACATGATAGCCCGTCAGACGCTCGGCATCGGCGGGCTTCATCATGGCGGCGGATTTGCCGCCGAAGGCTGCGGCGAGCTTCTTCATGCTGACTTCGTGATCCGACGGTACGACGACGCACACCGGCTTCCCGTCCACTTCGGCCATCAAAGTCTTCAATACCCGATGCGGCTCTTCGCCCAGCGCCTCCGCCGCCTGCAGGCCGACACGCTCCGCATTCGGGTCGTAGTCATAGGCATGCACGGTGAAGGCGACTTTCGCCTGGGTCAGCACTTGGGTGGCGCGGGTGGTTTTCGACATGGGGCTATCTCTAGGCCGCCTTACCGAATGCAGCCGCATAAATATCCGGCTTGAAGCCGATGAGCAATTTGCCGTCCGCTTCCAGGACCGGGCGCTTGATCATCGAGGGCTGCGCCAACATCAGCTGAATGGCCTTGTCCTTCGAAAGATCGGTGCGGTCCGTTTCCGGCAAGGCCTTGAAGGTGGTGCCGGCCCGGTTGAGCACGACTTCCCATCCCGCTTCCTTCGTCCAGCGCTCCAGATGATCCCGATCGATGCCGACTGCCTTGTAGTCGTGGAAGTCATAGGCAATGCCGTGGCTATCGAGCCAGATGCGGGCCTTCTTCATCGTGTCGCAGTTCTTGATGCCGTAAATGGTGAGCGTCATGGCGAATCCGTCTTTTGCTGTCGGATAGGGCATAACACGTGAACAAAGGCGGATGAAAGCGGCTCGGATGGGCAAGTGGTTCTCTCGCCCGTTGCAGTTGCCAGCGATAAGCGCATAAATATGCGGCATGCATATTTGTGGTGCGGGTTGGAAGCATGGCGACGGACAAGGAAATATTGCGGCTGGAAAACCTCTTTGGCGCTATGAGCCTTGCTTTGGTGGACAAGATGGAGAAGGCTTTCGCCGATGAAACCGGCCTTGGGCCGAGCGCCATTGCCGCCATCGTTCAGATCGGCACCGAGCCGGGGCTGACGATCGAGAGCCTGCGGCGGATGATCGCGCTCTCTCATTCCGCCACGGTGCGCCTGGTCGATCAGCTGGTGGCGTCCGGCCTCGTGCTGCGGGGCGGCGGCGTCGAGGGTGACAAGCGTGCCCGCGCGCTACAGCTGACAGAAAAAGGCCACTTGCTCTTTGATAGGAGCCTCTCCGCCCGCCGGGCCGTCATCCATCGGGCCTTTGGCGTTCTCAGCTCGGAGGAGACGGCCGAGTTCGGCCGCTTGGTCGAAAAGCTGCTGCCGGCCTTGGTCGATCTCGGCGATGACCAGGATGTGGTCTGCCGCGTTTGCGATCAAGGCGTTTGCGATCAGGATCGCTGCCCGATTGCCTTCATGACGTAGCCTGGGATAGGACCTTGACATTTTCATTAATGTATATGCATACTGCATACATATACTTTGGAAGGCGATGGTTGCCGCCTTCGCTGGCCTGAACATTGCCTGCATCAACTCGATCGGAGGCATGATCGCGATGGAAAATCGTTCAATTCTTGCCCGGCTAAGGGGCAAAGCGCGTGCCGCGCTTGCCGGAACGCAGCATCAGGTCAATCGTTTCGGTGTGCTTCTCCGCGAGGCGGCGGCGATCGCCTTCATCATGCGCTGCAAGGTGATCGATCGCCGCTAAAGGAAATCAATCCTCAAGTGTTCCTGGCTTGCGGGCGACGGAGCTTGGCCTGTCCGAACCGATCTTCATCAGATCGCCGCGCCGGCGCACCAGCCGGTCCGAAACACGGGTGACGATCAGACCTGCCTGCGGCGCGCGGATATCGATGGCGCCGTCCGGCATACCCGGCGCGGTGATGATCGTCGCCAGCAGATCACCTTCTTCAACGCGCTCGCCGATATTGCGATGGAAGAGCACTGTGCCCGCCTGTGGTGCGCGGATCATCTCGACGTTGTCGAGCGGCACGGCCGGTCCGCTAAAGGAGGTGCCGGGAGCGACGCTGTCGTCCTGTACCGCGCCGCGCACGGCCAGGAAGCGCCAGAGCCCTTCGGCATCGTTCTTTGCCATTTCGGGATAGACATCGCGGGTGCCGCGCAATTCCACCGTGACTGAAAGCTTGCCCGGCAGCCTTGCCTTCTTTTCGCCCGGCACTTCGTATTTCCACGCGAAGCTGACGGCCTCCTCGAAGGCCGAGCTTTCACCGTCCGACAGCAGCACGGCATCCATCTTGAGCGCCGCGGCAAGATCAGCGGCTTCAGGCCAGAATGCCTCGTCAATATAGGCATATTGCAGGGATTCGTCATCGCAATGAAGGTCGATCACCAGATCGGCACCGAGTGCCATATGGATCAGCTGGCGCTTCAGCCGGTCGACGGCGGGGTAGCGTTCCAGATTTTCGATGAGGAGATCGCGGTCGCGAAGCGAGACCAGCGGGAAGTCGCGGTTGAAATTGGTGCGCGAGCCCAAGTCGAAGCGCCCTTGCATCTCGCCGAAATGCGATTGCGCCGCGCCGATCGGATTGGCATGCGGCACGACGATGATATCGCTCAGAATGGACCCATCGGCTTCCGCTTTCCGAAGCCGCTCGCAAAGGAAATGCACGAGCGCCGTGCCCGGCAGCTCGCCGGCGTGCAATGCAGCCTGAATGTAGATCTTCGGCGCGTCTGCCTTGCTGCCGGCAAAATGCAGGACCGGTAGCCGCCAGGCGATCCCCGCAGTGTCGCCTTCGATGACGATTTCGGTGATGTTCATGGGCGGGCCTCCTGCTGATGATAATCAGAGACCCATATCAAGCCTTAACGGCAGCCTGCAACCGTTTGTCGCCACATGCGAAAATCAGAACCGGGGACAAACAGCGCCAAAACAGCTTTCAGCGGCTGCCATTCCTGCGCAGGCAGAAGCTCAGGATCAAGCTGAGGAGCACCGCACCAACACCGAAGGAGAAGGGTGCCGCATAGCCAAGATGATCCGCGACCAGGCCGGCGATCGGGCCGGTCGAACCGAGCGACACGTCGAGAAAGATCGAATAGAGCCCGAGCGCGACGCCGCGGTTTTGCGGCGGGATGCGCTCCATGGCCTCGTTGCCAAGCGCTGGGAAGACTGGCGCGAAACCGGCGCCGGCCAGCGCCGCGCCGATGATGGCAACGGTCGGGGAAGGTGCAAGCGCGAGCGCCGCCAGGCCGATGATCTCGATAACGAGCGAAATGCGCACCAGCGGCAGGCCGCCGAAGCGTGCGACTGCCTGCGCAAGACCCAGTCGCACACCCATGAAAGCAAGGCCGAAAGCGCTGAGCGCAAAGGATGCGCCTTCCCAGCCGCGGCTATGGAAGAATAGCGCGACGAAGGCCATGACAACGCCGAAGCCGCTGGAGGCAAGCGCGAGCGC
This sequence comes from Rhizobium pantanalense, assembly GCF_030182525.1. NCBI lineage: Bacteria > Pseudomonadati > Pseudomonadota > Alphaproteobacteria > Hyphomicrobiales > Rhizobiaceae > Rhizobium > Rhizobium pantanalense. Next base: position 415,749 of record NZ_JAQJCH010000003.1, on the reverse strand, counting down.
GATGCCGTATGGTGTAACGCGGCTCAGCACCTGGCCCGTGCCGATGCCCTTTTCCTTGACGCCCGGAACCGGCGGCCGCGTTTGCGCTAGCATGAAGCCGGCAACCGCAAGGATGATGGTGACGACGCCGATGGCGAAGAAGCCATATTGCCCCTGCAGCCATGCGCCGAAGGGGGCGGCGAGGGCAATGCCGCCGTAGGTGGCGATGCCGTTCCAGGAGATGATGCGGACGGTTTCGCGTGACCCCATCAGGCCGATCGCCCAGGTGATCGCCGCCGTGCTCACCCAGCTCTCGCCGATGCCGAGCGCCAGCCGGCCCGCAAGCAGAAGAGCAAGGCTCGCTGCCGGGACTTGGATCGTAAAGGTGGAAGCGATGGTGAGTGCGCCCGACAGACCATAGGCCAGGAAGCCCAGGAAGACCGAACGGCGTGGCCCGTATTGATCGCAGAGCCGGCCGACATGGGCGCGGCTGACGATGGTCGCCACATATTGCGTGCTGACGGCGATGCCGGCCCATACGACGCCGAAGCCGAGGCTGCTGTCGACATAGGTCGGCAGAACCGCAAGCGGCAATCCGATGGCAAGGTAGCCGAAGAATGTCAGCGCGACAATCGAGATGAGGGACAGTGTCGAAGTGGACCGAATGGTCTGGGAAGCAGTGTTCACGGGATATCGCCTGCGGGCACCGGCAGCGGTGTCCATGCTGTTTGCCACGAAGGAGCGGGATTCGTATCGGATAGCAGTGACGGCGAAGGCCTGAGAGCCGTGCGTCGCCATATGCAACCGGTATCAGGCAGGAGCAGGCATGGTCAACGAATTGCTGCCTTGCAGCAAAAACCATTGACGGGATGAATGGATTGTGCGTCGAAGCTAAAACACCCCGTCGCCCCGTTGCCCCGTCGCAATGAGCGGAGCCTGCCAGGGAGGCTCCGCTCACTGGGCGTCACATCGTCAGGACGACGCTGGCCGTCGTTCGGCCTGCTTCGAGGTCGGCATGAGCTTGAGCGGCGTCCTTCAGCTTGTATTCGGCGCCGATCGGGTTGACGAGCCCGTCCTGCAGCGCCGCCATCAGCGCCGTTGTGCCCTGGCGGTAAAGATCCGCATCGCTGGCATAGGTCAATACGCTCGGGCGCGACAAGCCGATCGCGCGAGGTGCGGTCAGCTCCTCGATCTGGATCGGCGGAATGGGGCCGCCCGCCTGGCCGAGACTTGCAACCATGCCGAAGGGGCGCACGGCGGCAAGGGTCTGCGACAGCATGGTGCCGCCGATCCCGTCCACGGCGAGATGCACGCCGCGGCGATCGGCAATGCGGCGCGTTTCTTCGACCCAATCCTCGGATGTGTGCAGAAGCACCATGTCTGCGCCGGCCTCATAGGCAAATCCGGCTTTGGCTTCGGAGCCGACCGTGGCGATGACGTTTGCACCAATCCGCTTGGCAAGGCGCGTGACGAGCTGGCCGAGGCCACCGGCGCCCGCGTGCACCAACACCCATTCGCCTGCTTTCACCGGATAGACCTTTTGCAACACCATTTGGGCCGTCAATCCGCGCAGCATCGTACTGCCCGCGACGCGTTCGCTGACGCCTTCGGGTAGTTTCACCAGGCGAGCGGCCGATAATGTCCGCACCTCGGCATAGCTGCCGAGCGGATGGCCGATATACGCGACGCGGTCGCCAGCCTTCAGTTCGCTGACGCCGGGGCCTAGCGCCTCGACGACGCCGGCGCCTTCGAAGCCGAGCACGCTCTGGCCCGGCGGCAGTGGATAGAGCCCGGAGCGGACATAGATATCGACGAAGTTGACGCCGGAGATGCTTTGGCGGATCCGGACCTGGCCGGGACCCGGCTCGGTGGCTGGGAGATCGACGGCTTTCATGGCCTCGGGTCCGCCCGGGCCGGTAATGGTAATCGCTAGGGGCATGCGGAAGTCTCCTTTCAGGAGATCTTTGACCATAAACATCGGCCTGAATAAATTCGGTATGAGCTCACCGCATCTGTGCAATAATGCACCGATGATCGACTGGCAGGACCTCCTTCACTTCGCCGCCCTAGCACGAACCGGCTCGCTGTCCGCAGCGGCGCGGGAGCTTGGCGTGGATCATGCAACGGTTGGCCGCCGTATTGCCGCGCTGGAGCGTTCGCTCGATCTGCGCCTCATCGACCGGCGGCCGCGCACTTCGCCGCTGACGGCCGATGGCCGCGCCATTGCCGAACTGGTGGCGGGAATGGAGGAGAATGTCGAAGCGATCAGGCGCTATTCGAAGAGCGCCGTTGCCGGGCTCTCCGCCGCGGTCAAGGTTAGCGCGCCGCCGTCCATCGCGGCCCATCTTCTCGCCCCGAAAGCGGCTCTCTTCCGTGAAGAGCATCCGGACATCACCTTGACGATTGCCGGCGTCACCCGCCGCGCCGCGCTCAACTACGGAGAGGCTGATATCGCGGTACGCATGACGCGGCCGGAGGAGAGCGATCTCCTGGTCCGCCGCATCGGCGTCATGCGCTTCGGCCTCTACGCCATCCCGGCTGTGGCGGAAAGGCCCAAGGGGGAGTGGGTTTTCATCGGTTACGATGCGGCGATGGAGCATCTGACGCAGCAGACCTGGCTTCGAAGTCTGCTGGATGGCCGCCCGATCGTGTTTCGCGCCACCGATGTCTTCGGCCAGCTCGAGGCGGCCCGCGCCGGCCTCGGCGTCGTGGCGCTTCCAGCTTTTCTGGGCGATAGCGAGGCGGGGCTGACGCGCCTGCCGGTCGCGATTCCCTCACCGACGCGGGACCTCTGGCTCGTGACCTATCCTGATCTGCGCCGTTCGCCGGCCATTCGCGCAGTAATGGATTTCGTCAGCGACATCATCGGCCGAAGCTGCCATATCCGGGACGACGCAAGCGCGGGGACTTAAGGCAACTCCGGCCACATTTTCTTGTTGCAGCTTTGCCGTGAATCTCTATCCATAAATGGATGCGCCATTCCTATGGTCGGTGACCGATGACGAAGCTGGGCAGTTGGTTCGTGATGGGCAGGGCGGATCTCATCGCGGGCATATCGGTTGCTGGACTGATGCTGCCGGAAGCGGTCGCTTACGCAGGCATTGCCGGCCTGCCGCCGCATCGTGCAATCCTCGCCGGCATCGCCGGATGTCTCGTCTATGCCATATTCGGCCGCAGCCGCTTTGCCATCGTCTCCCCCACATCCTCATCTGCTGCCATTTTGGCCGCCACCTTGGCGGTGGTGCCGGGCGATGCGACGATCAAGGCGGGGCTTGCCACGGTTGCCGTGGCGCTTGCCGGCCTTCTCTTTGTCATCGCCGGTACCCTGCGCCTTGGGGGCATCACCGGTTTCATCTCGCGGCCGGTCCTGAGGGGCTTCGCGCTCGGGCTGGCGATCACCATCATCGTGCATCAGTTGCCGACCCTGGTGGGCGTGCCCGTGCAGGGCTCGAATATCCTGACCTACGCGGCGGCACTCTTCGGCGCTATTCTGCAGTGGAATCCGATCAGCGTCATAGTCGGCATCGTCGCGTTGGCGGCATTGCTGCTATTGAAGCGATTGCCTGGCATTCCCGGCGCTTTCCTCGTGCTCGCCGCAGGCATATTCGCCTCCTATCTGTTCGGCCTGGAAGGCCATGGGGTCAAGCTGGTTGGCCCGATCGAGATCCTGCCGCAATGGCCGTCGCTGCCGGATGCCAACTGGACCGCCTATTCGCGGCTGGTGCAGTTCACCGTGCCCCTTGTCCTCATCCTCTTTGCTGAATCTTGGGGCACGATGCGTGCACTCGCCCTGCGGTATGGCGAGACGCTGGAGGTCAATCGCGAGCTTGGTGCGCTGGGTGCTGCCAATCTCGCCAGCGCCTTCGTTCAGGGTATGCCGGTCGGCGCGGGTTTTTCCGCAGGCTTCGCCAGTGAGGCGGCGGGAGCAAAGACGCGGGCGGCGACCGTTTTTGCTGCAATCGGCCTGGCGATTCTGATTGCCTGTGTGGGACCGCTGGTGGCGCTTCTACCGGAACCGGTGCTCGCCGCCGTCGTGATCGCGGCTCTGACCCATGCGCTCGACCCTAACCCCATTCTGCGCCTGCGCCGTCTGCACCGGGATTTCTACGTGGCACTCGGTGCCGCCGTCGGTGTGCTCGCCTTCGGCGTTCTCAATGGCATGCTGCTGGCGATCGCGCTCTCGCTTGCCGCCATGATGCATCGCTTGGCATCCCCGTATATCGCCCGTCTGGGACGGCTCAACAACAGCCATGACTTCGTCGATGTCAATAGGCATGACGATGCCGCCGAGATACCGGGCATTGCCATCTGGCGTCCCGGCGAAACCCTGTTTTTCGGCAACGCCGATACGATCTTCGGCGAGATATTGTCCGGCAGCCGCAGTGAAGCCGGGTTGCGGGCAGCTATCCTCAGCCTGGAAGAAAGCTCCGATATCGACAGCACGGCGATGGACGCCTTGATGGAGTTCGACGGCGCGATGCAGCGAGCCGGCCTCCGCCTGCAGTTTGCCCGGGTGCATGACCGCGTTCGCGATCTCATGACGGTCGCCGGCATTGCCGACGTCGACAAGCGGTGCAGCTTCAGCGTCGATGATGCCGTGGCGGCTGTGATGGCGGATCAGAAGCCGCCGATGGCGTGAAGAGGTAGCTCAATCATGCAAAGTCCAATAGCAGAGATGATCGTGCTTGGCCTCTCCCTGCAGGCTGTTGATGAGAACGAAGTCTCTGGCGGTCCAGCTTACGGGCTCCTCGAGCATGATGTCGGCAACGAGATGGCCCTGATAGAGCAGCGTCATATGCGGCTCGACAGGCTTTTCCTTAGTCGGCGCAATGCCCGTGAGCCGCATGGCATCGGCCAGCTCCTGATGGAGCGCCCTTAGTTCCGCATTGCCGTCCTTGTTCCATAGGACCAGCGGGCGGTTGTCGCCCTTGCCGAAGCTGACAGCCCGATCGAAGACGACGGGAAAGGGTGATTTCCTCACCCTCGAGGCCGCTTCCATCGCCGCAAATGCCACGTCCTCGGGCAAGCAGCGAAACGACCCGATCGGGTAGAGCGTCACATGGAAGAGATCAGGCCGACGCGGCTTCGTGGAAAAGCGGTACTGCCTGCGAAAATTTCCAGCCAATTCATGGCTGTACGTGGCGATCGCCGCATCGGGCAGGAGCGCGAAATAGAACTCGTTGACAGGCCCTTGATCGATTGGCGGTGGTGCTCGCGTGTGTGATCCGCCTGCGAGATAGAGCGAAAGCTGCCCATTATTTTTCATGGGTTTGCATCAAAGCCGCGTTGCTTTGCCTCCTCTTTTTTGACCGCGGCATCGTAGTGCATCGCGAACGGCCAATCAAGAACAAAGCAAGAACATATAGGAAGATCACGGTTACAAGGGCCACAATCCTCGTTTCAAAAATGCGATCGAATAAAAAGCCTGACTGATCTGTTCATTCCAAGCGAGGCTTGCTCTTCATTCTCTCCAACAAGGAATGACCGTCCATGTTTACCAGAGCCATCTTTTCAGCCGTATTTCTCGTCCTCATCGGGCTCGGCATTTCAGCTTGCTCTACGTCGGGAGATCACAATTCCGGCAGCGGCATGACGCTGAACGCGCCTCCGACCGGCGGCGGATATTGATCGTGTTCTGTCAATCGCCCTGAATCCGTTCGTCGGCCGTCAAAACGGTGGCAATTCTCGATCTTTGCAAGAATCGGGTTGAATTCGAGGCTCCCGAGGACGATTTTCATGACAAGTGGAAACGCGGGAGCTTTCGTCATGAACGAGACAAGGCAGAATTACCTGATCTTCGAAACCGCCGGCGGCTTCTGCGGCATCGCCTGGAATGATGTCGGCGTGCTGCGTTTTCAATTGCCGACGAAGGATGCGGGCGCGACCGAACGCCTGCTTCTGCGGCGTTTGCCGAACGCGCAGCCCGGTACGCCGAGCACGGAGATTGCGGGAGTGGTCGCCAAGGTGAAACGCTATTTTGCCGGTGAGGAGATCGACTTTTCCGACGTCACGCTCGACCTCGGCGAGCAGGACGCCTTCTTCAGGCAGATCTACGATGCCGCCCGCCAGGTCGGCTGGGGGCACACGACAACCTACGGAACCTTGGCCAAGCAGCTTGGCGCAGGGCCGGAAGCCGCGCGCGATGTCGGGCAGGCCATGGCGAAGAACCCGGTGGCGCTGATCATTCCCTGCCACCGCGTTCTGGCCGCAGGCGGCAAGATCGGCGGCTTTTCCGCACCGGGCGGCTCCAACTCCAAAGCTCGTATGCTGGAGCTGGAAGGCGTTCAGCTGGCGCCGCCGAAGCCGGTGCAGCAGTCGCTGGCGTTTTGAGCCAGACGATATCCGGATGTACGGCTAAAGCTGATCGCCCTGTTCCTTTGGCCCCTGACGGGCGCGGGAAAACAATAGCGTCTGCTTGTCATTGAGGCGCATCGGCTTCGGATCGCCATAGCCGGCTTTTTCGGCAACACGGATCGAAGCCGCATTGTCGGGCGAGATCAGGCAGACGCTGCGATCAAATCGCGGCTGCTTGTCGAGCCAGGCGACGGCGGCCGCCAGAGCTTCCGTCGCAAAGCCTTTGCCATGCGCCCATGCGGCCAGTGCCCAGCCGGCCTCCGGAATACCCCTGATTGGCGGTTCCATAACCCTGTGAAAGTCGGCAAAGCCGAGATCGCCGACATAGCGGCCGGAGGACTTCTCGCGGATTGCCCAATAGCCATGCCCGAGCAGCGGCCAGAGGCCATGATAGGACAGCATCCGCATCCATGACTCCCTGGAAGTGGAGACCACATGGCCGAAAATATGCCTCACGACCAGAGGATCGCTCCACATGCCCGCAAGCGGCTCGAAATCATCGAGCGTATGTCCCGTCAGGATAAGCCGTTCGGTTTCCAGTCGCGGCGGAGAAAGCGTTACTTCCATGAAGGCAGACCTCTGGTTTAGCTTTGGGCATTCTGCTGCAGGCGCTCCGCAAGCGCATCCAGATCGGGCAGAAACCAGACCTCACGGCCCCTGTTGGATTCATACACGAAATCGCGCAGGGCATTACTGTCCGCGATCCATCCGGAGACGTCGCCGAGAATAACGAGCTGCGAACGATAGTTGACGAATTTCTGAATGATCGCGCCGGCGATGCGGGTTGAGAGCCGGAAAAACTCCTCGCTCAGCCGTGATGTGGGAACGACCACCAGCTGTGCTTCAGCGTCCCATGCAGCGCTGATCCAATCATTCACGTCCCTTTCGCTGGCGAGGAGAGGGCCGTTGTCATCGCCGATAACGACTTTTCGGCCGGAGAATTCTTTGACGGTGTACATGCTGGTTCGACTTTTGCTTGCTATTGAAATTAGGAGTTTTCGCCATCATCCCGCGTGAATGGTGAGGACAGCTATCATGTAGCGCATGGCGTTCCTAGGCCTACCAGATGCGATCCCTCGGCTTCGTCGAGGTTAGAAGCCAGTCGCCGGAGGGGCGTAGCACCGCGACCGGGACGCTACCTTCGGCCTTTCATAGCCAAAATGTGTATTTTGCACCTTTACAAGCTGGGCTGATCTCAATTAAGTGTATTATGCACATATATGGAGCGAACGCCATGCCATCCAGGATCCTCGTCATCATCGGCAGTGTCAGGCCGAACCGCATATGCCCTGCCGTCGCCGAATGGGTGACCTCGGTCGGGCGCGAGCTCCTGTCGGCCGAATTCGAGATCGTGGATTTGCGTGATTGGCCCCTGCCGATGGACGCCGAGCCCGGCATCCCGGCCATGGGTGATTATCGCACCGATCTCACCAAGGCCTGGAGCGAAAAGATCACAAGCGGCGATGCCTTCGTCTTCGTCAGCCCGCAATATAATTGGGGCTATCCGGCCGTATTGAAGAACGCGCTCGATCATCTCTATCGGGAATGGGCAGCCAAGCCGGCGATGATCGTCACCTATGGCGGCCATGGCGGCAATAAATGTGCCGCCCAGCTTCATGAGGTACTGACCGGATTGAAGATGAAGCCCACCGAAACCATGCCCGGCTTTACCCTGTCGCGCAGCCGCATCGAAGCGAATGTGGGCGAGGTGGACCCGGCGACTGAATTTGCCGGGGCGCGACCAATGCTTGAACAGGCTTTCGGCGAGTTGGGCCGCCTCTGAGCGCGCGATCCTTGCGGCATCGATCTTCCCGATCGATCGATGGGCATGACGGATTGGAGCCACGATAAAGCTGCAATCGATCATCATCGAAGGCGAGCTGATTTCGTTTATGATGCTCCCAGCGAGGTATATCGTGCCATGCAGCACAAGGCAGCCACGCCTTTGGTCTTCGTCCCACAAAGCTTCCCATCAGTGGCTGGCCGGCGCTGGCGGAGCGGTGGTTGCACACGATCGGCGTGCTTGATCCGCAAAAGGATGACTGATCGCGACGACGGTCCGGCTTGAGTGATCGCCGACCGGGAAGCGTCGGCTATTGGAGGAGATCCCGTTCACGTTCGACCGCCAGCTTTACCTCGCGATAATGTTCCGTCAGTTTCGCCAGATCGAAAGCCCGGTTGAGGCCGCTCGGATTGGGCAGGACCCAGATCGAGGCGCCGGCAAATGCCTCCGGCTGCCTGCCCCATTGGATATCGGCTCGCAGGCTGATAGCCGCATAGGCCGCTTTGCCGAGAAACGCCAGATTTGCCGGCGCAAGCCGCTTGATTTTCTCTTCGAGCACGGGAGCGGCGGCAACGTAATCGCTCTTCTTCAGCTCACTGGCGCTTTTCGTCGGGCGGGAGACCGCCGATGTCAGGCCGAGGCCATATTGCAGCATCTCGCGCTCTTCCTCCGCCCGCAGCAGGCGGGGCGTAAAGCCGGCAAGGTGTAAGACCCGCCAGAAGCGGTTGCTGCGGTTGGAGAAGTTATGCCCGTCACGATGTGCGGTAAGCGCAGGATTCAATCCGCAGAAGACCACGGAAAGGTGCGGTGCCAGGATTTCGGAGAGCCCAGCGGCCGATGCCGTGTTCTCTATCCCATTACTCAGCTCTTCGGCCGGGGCATCGTCCTGCATGTTAAATCTCCGTGCGAGAGAGGAGACGAAGGCGGCGCGGAAAGCCGCGCCCTGCATCCTTGCCGATAGATCGGCTTGTCGCGGACTTCCTTGATGAAGCAGACCATGAAGCCTTATAACCAAGCAATTGTGTTGGAAACAGACCTGCTATTCACGGCGATGGGGTATGTCCTAACGCTTTGTTTTAATGTGTTTTGGAACTAAAGGTCGTGCGAGACCGTTTATCTCTGACTTTGACACGACGCTGATGTCGTGCCCGGCCGGCTGGGTAAGCGGCGCTTTTGAGGAGTGTCTTAATATGAGGATTTCATCTGGATTTCGTTCGGTCGCGGTTGCCGCTATTGCTGCTGCGGGAATTGGCTTCGCCGGCGCCGCTCATGCCGATAGCGGCACGATCCGCTTTTCCGTCTACAAGGCGGCTTTCTTCGTCGGCGGCTCCGGAGGCGAGGGCACGCTCACCTTCCATGGTCGCAAATATCCCATCTCGATCGGCGGCATCTCGGGCGGCCTCGCCTTTGGCGCCTCCAAGACCTATTTCCAAGGCACAGTGCGCAACATTCGCCGCGCCCGGGACGTAGGCGGCGTCTACGGCGCTGCCGGCGGCGGCGGCGCGGTCGGCAAGGGTGCGCAGGTGATCGTCATGACCAATGACAAGGGCGCCAAACTCGAGCTCACGGGCAGGCAGGTCGGCCTGCAGGTTAACGCCGATATCAGCGGCTTGAGCATCACGGTGAAGTAAGGTCACCAGTCCAAGCCTATGGTGCAGATGAGCCCGACCGACTGATTTAGCGTTCGGGCTTTTCAGGAGAAGGTACGGTTTCCCCCTTCTTTCCATGCCCTTGGAAGCGCGCGATGAACGGCTTTCTCCGTCAGCGCGTGATGTCGTTTAGCCGCCATCCTTGACGAAGCATCAAGCCAGCCCGTTGGCAGCAGTATTGCGCTGGTCATTGGAAGGGGCCTCGATGACGTTGTCGGCCTGACACGAGGAGAACGATTGCTGCCCCGGTATTGCGTAAAAACAAAAGGCTCTAGATGAGCACAGCACCGCCATCCACGACTATGGATTGGCCGGTGGCATAGGCATTGCGCATGAACGATAGGTACGCTTCAGCGATATCCGACGGCTCGCCGATACGTCCCACGGGTAGCTTCCCGGCTGCCGAGCGGAAGATCTGGTCCCGTGCCTCGGATGGAATACCGGACCACAGATCGGTGGCAACCATCCCGGGTGTCACAACATTAACGCGCAGAGGCGCGAGATCGAGGGCGAGCGCGCGGGTCAATGATTCGATCGCGCCGCAGATGCTTGCCGCGAAGGCAAAACCTGCCGGCGGCCGACGGGCCGAGGTTCCGCTCGTCAACACGATGGACCCGCCATCGCGCATGTGTGGCCGTGCCGCCTTCACGGCAGCGACCGCACCCCAATAGCGCAATTCAAAAAAGCTGCGTGCAGTCGCCAGATCGATTTCGGCGACGGGCTTGCCGAACGGCAAAGGCTCGCCGGCGGTGAAGACCAGATGGTCGAACGCGCCGAGTGTCGTGAAGAATGCCGAGAGGGACTCCATCGACCTCACATCGACGACCGCACCTGTGGCGGTCCCTTCCGGTAAACGCGTGATGGCGCTCGCGACATTCTCTTGTTGGCTGGAGGCGATGATGACATGAGCCCCTTCATGGACGGCTCCTTGAGCGACCGCAAAGCCGATACCCCGCGATCCGCCAAGGATCGCGACCCGCTTGTTATGCAACATAACTTTTCCTTTCGCAGATGCGGATGGATTGCCCGCCAGGTGCGGCCCGCCTCTTGAAGGAAAGACTACTTCGATCTAATCATTCGATCGATAATGTACCTCCCATATTAATTTATCAATCGGCCAAAAATTTGGATCCCTTTCTCGACCTCATCCACCTGCTTCGCCCACGCGCCACACTCTGGGGCGGAATCGAGGGCTATGGCCGATGGGCCGTGTCGTTCCGCAAACGGGACGACCTGTTGTTCTGCTGGCTGGAGCGCGGCGCCTGCCAGTTGATCCGAGCCGACAAGGAACCGATCCTGCTGCAGGAAGGCGACTTCGTCCTCATCAGAACCGACAAGAGCTTTGTCCTCGCCTCGGACGCGCAAGCTGTCGCTCAGGACAGCGAGGCGATGGTCGCAACCACGGGTAAAACGCTTCTGAGGATGGGTGCAGGCTCGGAAGCGCCTGTGGTATTACGTGGTGGGCGGTTCGTCTTCGACACGGCGAACGAGGGCCTCCTCACCTGGCTAATGCCATCCTTTGTCCATGTCATGCGTGATGACGTCTCCTCTTGGCGTGTTCGCAGTTTGCTGAGTTTGAACCTGTCGGAGTCATCGCAACCAAGAGCCGGTAGCGACTTTGTCATTACGCGCCTGATGGAATTGACATTTGTCGAGATTCTTCGCGGCGCCGTCCCTGACGCAACCCGAGAGCACAGGGGCTTGCTCGCCGGATTGAACGATCCCGTGACAGCCCGGGCGCTGACGGCACTGCACGAAGATGCCGCGAAAGACTGGACGCTGGCAGACTTGGCGCGGCTCTGCGGCGTTTCCCGATCCAGCCTTTCGAGCCGTTTCCGCAGCGTCGTCGGCATGGCGCCGATCGGTTATCTTCAGTACTGGCGCATGGCCGTTGCGAAGGATGCGTTGCGTCGCGGTGACAAAACTATCGGCGAGATCGGGCTCGCCATAGGCTTCCTGTCACCAAGCGCCTTTAGCACCGCCTTCACCCGATTTGTCGGCGTCTCGCCCAAGACGTTCGCCGCACGAGAGCGCCAAGCCCCGTCGTGAACATATGCCCTCGATAGCAATTGTCCCGGGCCAGCCACCGTTCCAGGCGCATGCGCGCCTAGAGCCGGATGATTTTAGGTCTATTCGACCTAAAATCTGAATCCGCTCTAGAATCAAAGAAGTAGAGCGTAATGTCATCAGAAATCCCCTGACGCTTTTCGGCATCACGCTCTAATACAGGGGACCGGAAGCGGACGGGCCTAAACGAGGGGAGCATCCCTTTTGAAGCCAGTCGATGCTTCGATTGAGCGATGCAACAAAGCCGGGATAGATACTCCCTGCTGATCCAGGCGGGGCGTGTAAGCCTTCTCGAGCCGCTCCGCTTCCTCCTCGCTCAACGCGACCGACAGCGAAGCCACCGCATCGTCGATGTGCTTGGTCTTCAGTGCGCCCACGATCGGCGCAGCGACCACGCGATTGCGACGTAACCACGCCAGGGAAATCACGGCGGCGCCGACATCACGTTCCGCGGCGATGGCGTTTACCGCCTCGACGATTGCCCGATCGCTGGCAGCCGTATCCGGATTTTGCTGGGCGCCGGACGGTTCGGTCTCCGTCCGCGTTGTCGTCATCCCCCATGGGCGGGCCAATTTCCCGCGCGCGAGCGGACTGTAGATCAGGGTCGACACACCCTCATCGGCACAGAGCGGGATCATCTCGCGTTCTTCTTCGCGCGCGACCAGATTGTAATTGTGCTGCATAGAGATGAAGCGCATCCAGCCGTTGGACTTCTGGATGTGCAATGCTTTGGCAAACTCCCACGCCTTCATCGACGAGGCGCCGAGATAGCGTACCTTGCCCGCTTTCACGGCGTCGTGAAGCGCTTCGAGCGTTTCTTCCCACGGGGTCAGCTGGTCGCGGCGGTGTATCTGGTAGAGATCGATATAGTCCGTGCCGAGCCGCCGCAGGCTGTGATCAATTTCAGCCATGATGGCCTTGCGCGATAGCCCGATCGCATTGGGGCCGTTGCGTGTCGCGCCCGCAACCTTGGTGGCGATGACGACGGCATCCCGGTTCACGAAGCCCTTGATCGCGCGCCCGAGGAATTCCTCGCTGGTGCCGGTGGAGTACATGTTGGCTGTGTCGAAGAAATTGATCCCGGCCCTGAGGGCGTGATGGATCAACTCCCGGCTCGAGCTTTCTTCCACTGACCAGGCCGGATGGCCCTTGGCCGGATCGCCGAACCCCATGCAACCGATACAGACGGGCGACACGTCGAGCCCCGAATTGCCGAGCTTTGCATATTGCATAAATGCCTCCGCCGTATAGAAACGGACATATGTCCGATTTCTCGACATGGATATGGACAATTGTCCGCTTAGTCAAGGCTCATGACCCAAACCCATAAGCGTCGCGCCGACGCCCGCACCAATCGCGACCGCATCCTGGCTGTCGCACGAGACGTCCTTGCAATCGATCCAGCGGCTTCGCTGCATTCCATCGCCAAGGCGGCGGGCGTGGGGCAGGGCACGCTGTATCGCCACTTCCCGACCCGGGAATCGCTCGTCCTCGGCATCTATCGCGATAGTATCGATGAGCTGGTGAGCCTCGCACCATCGCTCCTCGATGCGTTCAAGCCACTCGAAGCCTTCCGAAGATGGTCGGAGCGGTTCGTCGATTACGGCCGCAAGAAGCACGGTGTCGCGGATATGCTGCGGGCCGCCATGACCGACCAGGACTTTCGGGAAACCTATTGGCCCATGGTCGACGCCGTCAGGCTTCTGATGGACGCTTGCGCCGATGCGGGCGAGATCTCGAAGCCGATCGACGCCGAGGACTTTCTGCAATTGCTCGCCTTGCTGACCCAACTACCGCCTACAGCGGAAGGCACAGCACGCAGCGAGCGCTTGCTAGAGCTAGCATTCCACGGGCTGGAGCGAAGTGAGGATCACTGAGGCTGCCGGTAGCTCGGACGAACAACAGCGCGCCTGCTGCGATCAGCAACCGCAGTCGATGCTGAAAGAGCGCAGGCTGACGAACCGCTCCGCCGCCAGCCCCAACAGCAGCGCTCCCAGATAGACGAAGGGCGGAGGGAAGCGGACACCCGCGCTGTCCGGTTCAGCGGCCGTGCTCATCCTCCAATCTGTGCTCTCAAGTCAGCATCGACTGCTGGGCGAAGATACCTGCCATCGCGCCGTGCGATGATGCCAGGGTGACCGATGGCGGCGTAAGGGGGTTGGCGAGGTCGCCGGCGGCGTAGATGCCGGGCATGCTGGTTTCGCGGCGCTCGTCGACCTTGAGGATGATGCCGAGGGGCGTATCGACCGTGGCGAGGCCCAATGATTGATGCAGGCTTGCGGACGGCTTGTTGCGTGGATGCGCGAACAGGATGTCGACCGCGACATCGGAGCCGGTATCGAGCTTGACGGTGGCGTTATGGTCCCCGTGACGGGCGATCTCGATGATCCGGCCATCGACGACAGGTGTGTTGCGGCGCGCCAGATCGGCCCGGATATCGGGCGGAATGTCATGACCATCGGCGAAGACCGTCAACCTGTCGGTCCAATCGTGGAACAGCCTGACCTGATTGTGCGACTGCCGGCCGGACCAGACGATGCCCCAATGCTGGCCGGCGACTTCAAAGCCGTCGCAATAGGGACAGGGTACGATGGACTTGCCCCAGCCTTCGGCAAAGCCCGGAACATCAGGCATCTGGTCGATGACGCCATAACTTAGGATCAGGCGCCGCGCCTTAAGGGTTTCGCCGTCGGAAGTGAGGACGGAGAAATCGTCGATGGCGCCGGAGACGCTTTCGGCCCGGGCATTGACCAGCTTGACCGTGGGATAGCGGGCCAACTGCCGGCGCGCCTCGGCCAGGATGCCCAGCGGTGGCTTGTGATCGTGGCCGAGCAGGCCATGCGAGTGGCCGGCGAAGCGGTTGCGCGGCAGGCCAGTGTCGAGAACGGTGACCTTGCGGCGGGCACGGCCGAGCTGCAGAGCGGCGGCAAGGCCAGCAAAGCTGCCGCCGATAATGATGACGTCATCCATGGTGGTGGGCTCCATGTTGCGGATGAAGCGGGTTGGGCTGAGCCTGGCGCGCAGAATCGTTCAGCGATGCGCATTCGATATCGGTAGGCGGCCAAGGCAATCCTGAGTTGGCGGACACGATAAAATCCACTCTTGGAATTTATAAAACTACGTAGTATCGTAATTCAAGAATAAAGATACTGTCAAGGACTGTAATTATCGTGCCCGAAGAAAACATCCGCGTACGACGCGGCCGGCCCGCCAATGAGGCGCTTGGCCAAACGATCGTCGATGCCGCGGGCGAACTTTTTGCGGAATTGGGTTTTCAAGCGACGACATTGGACAAGGTTGCCCAGCGAGCGAAGATATCCAAGCTCAGCATCTATCGGCACTTCGAGAGCAAGGAGGCGCTGTTTGGCGCGGCGTTTGCGGCCCGCTGCCAGCAGTTAATACCACAGGCCCTTTTTAAAGGCGTCGACGGTTCGGCCGAAGATCAGCTCATGGCGGTCGGATCATCGCTGCTTCGCACGCTGTTGCGCCCTGACGTCCGCAACGTCGAAGCCATGGTCATGGCCGACACGCCGAACCAAAAGTCGTTGAGCAAAGTCCATTACGAAGCCGGCTCCGCCCACATTGTTGCCCAAATCGAGACCTTGTTACGTCAGTTGCACGCGAAGGCGCTCCTGAACGTGCCCGATCCTCTCCGGTCTGCCCGTTTGTTTGCTGCGCTTTTCAAAGGATCCGATCTCCTGATTATCGCACGCTTCGATGAGGCGGGAGCAGAGAACGACAACGAAATCGAATCCTATTGCCGGTCGGCCGTCGTCATGTTCATCGCCGCGCACGGTGGCAACGACAACGCGGTGGCATAGCCTAGATGAGGCCGCGAGGAAGGGCGGAGAGCCCCCAATAACGCCCGCTTTTTTGGGAAGGTGCCATTCGAGCACAGCCCAAATGGATGAAACAGGCACGGCAGCGAAAATTGGCGCTTAGACTGCGCGATCACACCGTTCCCCCGTCACTCCCACTCAATTGTTCAAAACCCAGCTAGAGCATTGATCTAACTGGGTTTTTTCTTTCTTCGGGCGCGAAAAGCCGACCCATAGGCCGTCAAAATCATATGGTATTGATTTTAAAGGGAAGTTCCCGCCAAAATTTTTTTGCGAGGTTTCGGCATCTATCGGGATCGATCGCCCTTTAGAGCCGACTTTTTCGGTCAGCATTAATCTCGCCGCTGGCCCCGAAAAGTACCGTCATCAACTATTTTAGCAAATTGGAAGCCGGATATCGAGGCCGGTGGCTGCAAGCAGCCGCGCTACCGATCGGATGCCCTTGAATGTCAGAAAAAGATGCCTTATTTTCTGACGCATGAAGACGATAGCCGGCTCTGTTCCCGACCGGGTGATGAAGCGTGTCCGCGCCAGCGGACGCGGCAGCGTCTTCACGCCCAGCGACTTCCTCGCCGTCGCCACACGCTCGGCCGTTGACCAGGCGCTGTCCCGGTTAGTGAGGGGCGGCCAGCTTCGGAGGCTCGCGCGTGGGCTATATGACTTCCCCAAGCTGCATCCGAAGCTCGGGCCCCTCTCGCCCGCTCCCGACGATGTCGCCCAGGCTTTGGCTCGCGAGACCGGCTCGCAAGTGCAGATCGCCGGCGCACGCGCGGCGAACGCGCTCGGCCTTTCGACGCAGGTCTCGGCCCAAAGCACCTATCTCACCAATGGCCCGTCGCGGCGCGTCGTGCTTGGAAAGCGCGTCATCGATCTTCGCCACGCCTCGCCCAAGCATCTGATCGCCCCGGGCAGCCCCGCCGGCACGGTCGTTCAGGCCCTTCGCCATGTCGGCCCCGTGCGTGCGACGGATGTTGCGCAGGTCGCCGCGCAGCGGCTCTCGACCAACGACAAGAAGACACTGGCTTCGAGCGCTGTGCAGGCGCCCGCCTGGATGCGGCCGACGCTCGTCTCGATCGCCAACGCAGCGGTGGCCGATATCGATGGATGACGTCGCCCGTCTCCCCATCGACGAACGCGCAGCTCTATTCGGAGAGACCGGCGCCGGCCGAGGCGTCGCCGACACGATCATCGAAAAGGACTTCTGGGTCTGCTGGAGCTTGAGGCGCCTTTTCGGTCTACCGAAGGGCACCACGGCAACCCTCGTCTTCAAGGGCGGCACGTCGCTCTCCAAGGCGTTCGGCGCGATCCGCCGATTCTCCGAGGACATCGACCTATCGTTCGACCGGGCCGAACTCGGATATACCGGCGAGCGCGACCCCGAGAAGGAAGGGATCAGCAGGAAGCAAGCGGCCCGGCTTATCGACAGCCTCGTCAGCGACGTCGAGCAGCATATCGCCGAAAAACTTCTCCCGGCGCTTCGCGCCGCGATCGTCGAACAACTCGGCGAGCCGACCAACGGCGAGTGGTCGCTGGACATAGATGCCGGCGACGCCCAAACGGTCAACTTTCACTATCCAACGGCGCTGCCCGCTGCCGAATATAAGGGCATGGCCTACATCACGCCGCGCGTGAAGCTCGAACTCGGCGCACGCGGCGATCCCTGGCCGACCGAACAGAAGATCATCCGCCCCTACGCGGCCGACGACTATCCGGACTTCTTCACCGATCCCGACACTAGCGTAACCGTGCTGTCAGCGCGGCGCACCTTCTGGGAAAAGGCGACTGCGCTACACGCAGAGGCGCATCGCCCTGCGGAGTCACCGACGCCGCAGTATTTCTCTCGGCACTATTACGACCTCGCCATGCTCCTCGACACGGACGAGGGCCAAGCCGCCGTCGCCGATCTCGATCTGCTGACGCAGGTGGCACGGCACAAAGCCACCTTCTTCCGTTCGAGCTGGGCCAGCTACGAAACTGCTCGACCAGGGGCGCTGCGGCTTATGCCGGAGAAAGCGCGGATCAAGGACCTGCGCACCGACTACCGGGCGATGGCGCCGATGATGTTCGACGAAACCACACCGCCATTCGACGACATACTTGCGACGATTGCAGCGCTTCAAGAAGCCATCAATCGATAGGGACCGCGGAGAAAGCCCCGCGTATGCCGCCGCAATCACACCGCCCTGCCAAAGGTTTCTGCTACCAGCTAATTGTAAGCGTATGAGGTGCCTCCCCCGGTCGGTGCCTTCGAGAGCGCTGAGCATCTCGCCTGATGGCTCAGCCGGCACAGCAAACCGGGCCACCCAGGCATTCAAATATAGAATTTGAAAGGCTGCTTCTCGGCCCCTGCGGCGCTTCCCATGGTAAGCACTTCTCCGACCTTGTCCGCGAAACGAATGGTGACCGGCAGCCCGTCGCTGAAGTTGCAGGCATTGTAATTAATTTTCGTGAGACCGAGGATGTCAGCCAGCACGGTCTCGATGGCGGGATATTCGCCGCTCGCGCGCAGCACGGTTACGAACAACGGGTTCGGCGTCTCCGGGCCGATATAGGTATCGATGCGTGGCGCATATCCCGCGGTCCACAGATAAGCATCCTTGTCGCCGAGTTGGATCGCCGTGCCGCGCAGACATGGATAATCTCCGTCGCGAAAGAGCTTGGTCTCGCCATGTGTCGATTGGATCCGCACGCCAACGATATTTGTCCCATCGGGCGCGGCCTTGCTGAACGCCTCCCATTCCGCGTCGTTGAACTTGGTCCGGCCGTGGATGAACAGCTCTTTAGGATAGGCCCCGAAGCGCTGCTTGTAGGTATCCAGAACCGTCTTGATCAGCTTCCCCGCAGCCAGATCGCTGAGGTGAAATTCCCTGTTTTCGGTCTGCCAAGGTCCGTTCGCCCCGCGAAATACGACGCCGTCGCCTTCGCTGAGAAACATCTGCGCCGCGCAGCAGGCGTGATTGTCGGGATGATTGGGAAGGAGCTTGAATACCAGACCGACATAGCAGACGCCCGGCCGCATGCCGGCAATCTTCCACGGGGGCTCGGCCTGCGTCTTGTAGAACAGGCCCGTCGCCAGGTTCCAGGCGACGGTGGCGGAATCCTGAGTACCGCGCTTCGGATATCCCGCCTTGTTCACGAACTCCTCGGGGGCAAGGGTCGTCTCGCGGATGAGCTGGGATGTCATGCCCAGCTTCAGAAGCTTCGCCTTGATCTGACGATGGAAGTCGGGAATATCATCGAACACCGACTCAAGCGTGTCATCTATGACCCCGGCGAGCAGCGGAAGATCAGCACGCCCCTTTTGGCGTTTGGGCAAGTCCCCCTCGATGAGCGCGACCTTGCGGCGCTGCCCCGCGACCGGCCGGCAGGTCTCGAACACGATTTCCGGCACGACGAAGATCCAGACGTCAACCGTCCGCTCCTCGTTTTTCGCGTGACGCTCGATTGGATCAATGAACAGCTTCGTCGTCGCGGCGACCGCTTCGTGATGGTTCTCGATCGCAATCGCAGCGCGAATGTCTGCAAAGTCGATCTCACAAGCGATCATTGCGCTTAGATCGACGCGGATTCCAAAGGCCTCTTCAAGACCGGGAAAGTCGGAGAGATGCAGCCGGAACTCCTTGTCGCGCTTGCCGCGAGGAGGAATCGCGACAGGATTGCTGATCGCCTCAAGCCACCGGCGCAGAAGATCCAGGCCATGTTTTGTACCGATCGCGCCGATCGTGATTTGCGCACGATCGGGCGCCGTCGCGGGCCCATACAGTGTCAGGCCGTCCTTCGGATGATCCGATGCCTGTCCATGTCCAAACCCGAGCGGCGGTTCCGGAATGTAGAGGACGGGAACGGATTTTTCGGGAAATTCGATCAAGCGTCTTCCTCCCCGAAGTGGCCACCAAGCGTTGTAGAATCGGCTTCCTCCGCATCCTCGCCGAGCTGATTGGTCTGCCGCGCGGTCACGGGCGCGGTGAACTGGATCGGCATCGCATCAAGCGTGATGCTTCCGCCTGAGCCGACTGCGAGATCAACATAAGGACTGTCGCCGGCCAACAGCTCCATGAACGCCATCACACGACCATGCCAGGCCTTGTTGCGCCAAGCCGAGCAGATCGAGCGCCGCAGGCGAAACTGGCTTTTCTTGTCTGGAATGGCGATCGGCTTATTGCGCTCCCCGATGTCGGAGAACAACACGCGCCCCTTGAGGCGCATATGTGGATACGGAAAGAGGCTGGGAATGACGCTGACGCCATATTCCCAGATCTTCTTACGGGCGACGCCGCGCAGCATCGAATTCCGACGCTCACCCTGACGCCCCCATGAGACGCGCTTCTTGAGACCCAGTTTGCCCTCTCCGACGTGGAATGACAGGCCACTTGAGAAGCTGTGGGCAAGAAAGCCTCGGGCGCTGCAATGTTTCTCCCATGCCTGGCGCAGAAGATTAATCATGATCGAGCGAGCATCTCGGCTCTCGATCCCCGCTTCCAAGGACCCGTTCTCGAGAAGATCGAGAACATCGAAATCACGCTCCACGCGAAACGGCCCGACTTGCTCGAAATGCTCGTCCAGGTCGAGCGGACTGGCGAAGGTCAAGAATCCGTCGCTGAATTCGGCCATGGGATACTCGAAGGACGAGCCGAGCTTGCGCAGCAAAGCGTCATTGGGCCGGTTGCGTGGCACCAGATGATTGAGCTTGTCCGGCATCCGCAGGATGCGGAGCCAATTAGACGTCAAGACCTCTGGAGTCGCTTCGATCTCCACAGCGCGTCGGCGTAGATGAGCGTACCATTCAGGCTGTATGATCCCGCCGCCCGTCTTCGGCACCTGCTGCCGTTCGAGCGATTTGAGCAGGCTCGCCAGCCCTTTCGCCCAACCGTTCTCAAAGTCGACATATTGCAGGCCACCTATCCCGAAAAGCTTTTGGAAGGTGCGCACCTTGAGTGGGATGATGAAATTGGGATCGGGGAGCTGCTTGGCCAAGTCTTCCGCAATGGCGATCTCCTCGCGAACGCCCCTTCTGGCGAGCGTCTCGTCGCTGCAACATAGCAGCATCTTGATCGCCCGCGTCTGAAGCGCCGCGGTGAGCTTGCCGCGCCATTCGTCTCCGGCATCGAGGTCGAAAATGTCAGCAAAGACCTTATAGCCAGCGGCTTCGAGTCGCGGCGCAAGCCACAGCACGAACTGGTCATCGCCAGGCGTCGCCTTGGAGATGAAGATCAGGTCGCGTTCGACAGGTCCGCTCCCGATCATTTACTCGACCGATTTCTCGACGAAGCCGAGCGTGTTGGCATTTTCGATCAGTGTTCGCACCTTCGCCCGATCGAGGCCCGCCGGAACCTCTGCCTCGATCTCGAGCCTAAGCTTCACTTCGCTGCCTGGCAGGGTCGTGAGTTGCTCGACGATCGCCTCGACGATCTGATGTATGTCCCTCGCTGGTCGGTCTGGCGAAATCATCACCGCCCCCGAGAACCGGGTGGGTTTGCGCTCTGAGGATTGCGGTTCAGGTGTTCCGCCAATCGGCTGCCCCCCGGTGGTTACTGGCGGCTCATCACCCCGCACATCCGGGCCGCCGGCGGGTCCGGCCTGGACCGGCGCCGGCCGGTGAGCCTCGGCGACATCGGGCTTTACGATGACGCTGTCGCTATCGATGACGACGATGGCGCTGCCAGCCCGTTCGATCGCGAGGCCGAGGTAGGTATCTGTTCTCTCATCCCACCGTTCGGCATAGGCGAACGGACCGGGCAACATGCCGCCCACGGCGGCCTGCACGGCCCTAACCAGGACCTCCTGATTCTTGATCCGTGGTAGATAGATATAGCGGTTGAGATACTCCCGCAGGTCCTTGAGCGACAGGTGCGGCTTGCCGTTCCATATATATTTCTGAAGATCGCGATCGAGACGCGACGGGCCCAATTCGACCAGCAGTCCCTCTTCCGCCACGAGCTTCTTGCTGGCTCTCGCCAGCAATCCGTCCTGAGCGGGGATCTTTCCAGACACCCACTCCCAATCCGCAGTCGCGCTCTCCTGGACTGGATAGTGCAGATAGCACCACGTCTCCTTGAGCCGTGTCTTCATCGTCTCGTTGGCCTCGGCCACCTTCGACTTGGCGAGAGCGCTATCGCTCTGGGTCAGGTTCAGTCGTTCCGTGTCCCGGACGATCTCTCCCCACGCGAGGAAAGCCCGCACTGAGTCTTTCAGATGGTCGAGCTGGCGACCCTCCGCCGCGATGAAGACCAGCATGTTCCGATGGACGCGCGGCGTGCTGCCCCGCTGGGTAAGAATGTCCTTCGCCTCAACCAGGGCTTCGGAGCCGTCCCGGCCATTGTGCGGATATTTAACGCCAAGCACGACGGCCCGCACGCCGCCGGCTTCATCGGGGACTTCGGCCGACGACGCCGGCGCGACCTGTACGGCGTCGAAATGCCCTCGATCGGCGAGGCCGTTCACATACTTCCCGAGTTCCGCATCGATCGTGACATCGACCAACGCGGCCTCGATCTGCGCTGCCTTATCCGCCGCGATACGATTGAGACTGGCCGACATCGAATACCAGTACCGGCCAAGATCGGCGTGCATGAACTTGGCCTGGTTGGTCAGCCGACGCAGCGCATCACCGAAGATCGACGGCCTTTCCCCCGGCTGCACAACGCCAAGATTGATCTGCTTGTCGTCGAGGCCCGTGTTCTGCTGCTGCGCGGTTGGCGCGGTCCCCATGAAAATCGCACGCGCGACGCGGCGAGTCGCCGAATACCGGTTCAGGTTCGGGGCCGACTGATCAACCTTATAGGGCGTGGACGTCGTGCCATCGACATCGCCAGCGATGATGGCCTGCCAGCTCACGTCGAGATAATGGAGCAATTCCGGCTCCACACGCGGCGAACTCACCGCGACGCTGCCGGGCATGATCATTACCGACGGATCGGCGTTCATCCACAACTCGTGAATGGCCTGCGCCATGAGGCGCAGAACGCCGCGCGTACGCTGAAACTTCTCCAGCGAGCCCCAGCACGTATAGAGCTGGTCGAAAAGCTCGGGGTGGATTGGATACGCCTTCTCCAGCTTGCGCCGGTAATCCTCGTCCGCGCATCCTTGTGGGAAATCGTTGGCGTTCTCGCGGTAGAGCTTCGCGAACTGCTTCAGCGTGTTGTCGCGATGGTGGAACTTGTCGCCGGGAATTTCCTTAAAAAGCCGCCGCCGGACAATCTCGTAGCTCTCCTCTTGGCTTGCCGGGCGCCATGAGGACTCCACGCGGCTGAAAGTCTGTTTCAAACGCGCGAGCGCTTCCTGACCTCCTTCGCCGCCGACCTCGATCTGCGAGGCCGGCAATGAGGCGACGAGCAGCGTACCCGGACTGGCCTTGACCGCCTCGGTCAACGACTGGACGAATGACAGGTTCGCATCGAACGACCCGGAGGGCAGCCCCTCAACCTTGTAGATCTGACGCAGGTAGGCGACCCACTCATCGATCAGGATCAAACACGGCGCATACTTCTTGAAGAGCGCTTCCAAGAGGTTCGAGCCCGGAGCGATGCCACTCGCGTCATTCTCCGCAACCATGGCGAAAGCGTCGGCGCCACCAAGCTGCCAGGCGAGTTCGCCCCAGGTGGTGCGAATCTTTCGATCGCCTTCGGCGTGGAGCACGTCCTGCGGCCCGCGCGACGTGCCCACGAGCACCGCCCTGTTGATGCCCGGCGGCACGCTGAGCCCCTGCTTCTCTAGGAGCTGATCCAGGCCGGACAGGTCTTGGACAGGAGTCGGCCCCGCCATGTGGTAGAGCGCCAGCATGGAGTGTGTTTTGCCGCCGCCAAAATTGGTTTGCAGCTCGACGACGGGATCGCCGCCGCTGCCGGACAGCCGCTTGGCAGCCCCCACCAACAGGGTGCTCAACCCCTCCGTCAGATAAGTGCGACTGAAGAACTGGCGGGGATCGCGATATTCAGGCGGGGCGCTGCCCGAATGAACCTTGGCCAGATCCGCCGCGAACTCCGCCTGCTGAAATTCGCCGGTGGCAACATCCTGATGCGGTTCGACCACTTCACGCCACGGCAGCAGCCCCGCCACGGTCTCGACCGAAATCTCCAGACGCTGGGTTTTCCGCCGCTCCTCATTGCGCTGAAGCTCCGTGAATTTCGTGCGCAGGATGGTGTCGCGCATCTTGCCGAGCTGCTCGGCTGTCTCACCGGCGCTGATCGCCTCCATCAGGCGCCGCATGGAATCGAGCGCGCGTTCGGCGTCATCGTAGGTGAAGGTCTCGTTGTGAGAGAGCTTATTGCGGACATCGCCCAGTTCGTTGACCAGCGATCGCTCGGCGCGGCCGAGCACCGCCTTGAACGCCTCACTCCAGAAACGATCCATGGCGTTGAACAACGCTGCGTGGTCCCAGCCGACCTCACCGTTGCTATTGGGACGTAGGCTCGGCAGCTTCTCCAGAACCTGAACCTGCCAGTGCCCCTTGAGCGAGGTTTCGAGCCGCTTTTCGACGAAAGGGATCAGCGCCGCGGGCAGCAGTTCCATCCCCTCAAACACATATTGGCGCGTACTTTTTGCCACGTCCCTTCCCCCTTAAATGTCCAGCCGGATCTGACGATCGCCGCGCGTATCGTGGATGGCCGCCGCCGCCTTCGTCAGCTCGGCCCAATCGGCGATCAGGGCGTTGTAGGAGGTGGCCTCCTTCGCATCCTTCCGCTTGTTGGCGCTGATGTCATAGAGGCAGTAGGCGAGATCCTTTACGGCCTCGGCCTGACTATTGATCTTCTTGAGCAAGATGGCGGTATCCTGAGAAATGCCGTCTTTCTCGTGTTGCCGGACTAGTTGCTGGAGGCATTCCCACACCGTTAGGTGGCGGTCATCCTCCGGGTCCCAGTCCTCGTCCAATTCGTCGCGCGCGAGGATACGGACTTTGCCGGCGGCGCTTTCGACGATCCCGGCGTGTTTGACGCTTTCTACCGAGATGCCGCGCGCCGTGGCGATGCTGTTGGCCGTGCCATAGTCGCCCGTCTTCAGCCCATTCTGCTCGAACCAGGTGATGGCGAAGCGGGTGTCAGGATCGAACTCGCCTTGAATACCGCCCAGGTATTCGTCGAGTTCCTTGTTGATGAGCTGAAGCGCCGTCTTCACGCTCATCGGATTGTCGTCAGACTCCAACACAGCCGTGTAGCGGGAGAACACGCCCATGCCAGGACCAATGGCCGACTGGGGCATATCAGCAGGCGCGATATTGGCAGCCTGAAGCTCGGAAATCGATGGCGGAAGCTCGCGCTTCAACGCGCGGATGAATTCAGCGCGAGTGATAGTTTCGGCGTTGGCTTCCTTTTTCCGACAAACGAGGACGACCGAATTGGCGAGAGCATTAGTGCCAGATGCTATCATGCGATTGGCCATTTCCGTGCGCATCGGCCAGGTCCCAACGACGGCATACCCAGCTTCGACAACGGCTTGAAGAAATGTTGCCCAACCAGTTGAGCTAATTCCTTCCTGTGCTACCTCGCTTTGCTTGAAGGCATAATAGATTGTCGCTGGAAACGCATCCGATGCCTGGCTGGCCATACCTTCGATAGCAACGGTCATCCCTCTCAAAAAGAAAGACTCTGCCGCCTCACGCCCGCCGTGGCGATATGGGGTCGCAACAAGTTCATCCTCTTTTGGTGTTGCCAAAAGCGAGAAAAGATCGGGATAAACACCGCGAAGCGCGCGCCTGATCCAAATAAATAGAAAATCCGAGAGATCAGCATATCCGATATTGTCGTAATATGGAGGATCAGTCGAAATTACCTTTCCTGACGCGATATTTTGCGCCTGAGCGTTCTCTTGAACGACGGACCCTGTCGCGAATGACGGAAGAACCGAGACAGACATAGAAACCCAATTAACGCTTGGCCCCCAAGCGCCCGACGATGAACAAAAGACATTACCTTCGCCAAAATCCCAAGTCATGGGAATAGACTGTCTAGCAAATGTATTTCGCAGTTGCAGCTTTGTCGGACTGGAGTCCCACGTGGCGATCGACGTGTGCCTGTCCGCAACCTTGTTAACAACCATCCCCAAATACACGCTTACTGCTTCGGCATAGGCTTTTGCACCTTTGCCGTCGTCCCGCAGCGGGGTCGTGTCGGAGGATCGGCCCGCGCGCAACGCGTCCACTTCGATCTGTACTCGCGCCTCATGCACCAGATCACTGAAAATATTAAGCGCCATCAACTGCCGGTCTGTGAACAAGTCACCGAACGTTGTTAGACCGTAGTCGACAGTCCAGAAATTGCGTGGGTCATTCGGGAGACTGGTCTCAGGCTTCCACTCAGGCCGTGCCGAGAGTGCCAGCGTTTCATGCTCCTCGGTAGGTTCGACATAGGCCCGACTGCGGTTGCCCTCGGCGACGATGGCGATCAGCGTCTGGCCCATTTTGCCAGCACGTCCTTTGCTCTTCACATAGTCAGGCGTGATCGCCGTATCCGACATCAGACAGCGAAAATTCGCGCCTCGGCCAGCCTTAGTGCCCTCCTTCGCGGCGGCGATTTCGGCCTTCGTCCCCCCGTGCCTAATCCTGTAGGTAATGGTCTTCGCCTGCCGATCGACGATCGGCTGGACCCACGCCTCCTTGCCGGGCTTGCTGCTGAGCAAGAAGCTCGACGCTATCGGGACCTGAACATCGGAGAAAGCGGGATCGGGGCTGGGGACAGTACGCGCCCAGATCCAGGCGATAACCGTCGCCGAACCACCACCATATTCCTTCGGTAGGTCCACCTGCGGGTAGAGGTGCCCGATGCGCTCCCACGCCTTCTCTCGCACCCACTCGCCATAATATTTGACATCCTCGGCCAGACCCTCGGCGTTGCGGTAGAACTGCTGATCCTTCGCGCCGGGATGGACCGGCTCCTTGTCTTTGAACTTCGGCGGGATTTCGATCATTGCCTTGCCGATCATCACGGCAACCGGATTCAGGTCGGATCCGTAGGCGGGCAGGCCCAAACGCTGTGCCTCGAGCGGAATGGTCCCCCCGCCTGAGAATGGATCATAGATCGAGGGCAGTTCGCCGCCGCAGCTCTTCCGGATTTCAGCACGGGCGCGCGCCAGCACCTCCTCGTTGGTCGAGTTCTCCCATTTCACCAAGTCCTCGATGATCGCGAACAGACGCTTGCGCTCCGCCTCCTGGGCTTCGTGCGTGGGGAATTTCTCAAGATCGCTCGACGGATCGTCGACAAGCTGGGCGAACAGCACCGCACGGCACGCGGCCAGGGGCCGCCGCGCCCACCACAGATGCAGCGTGGACGGATGGCCATGCCGGATCGACTTTTCCCGTGCGGAGGCGGCATTGATCGCTTCGAGCGGGATCGCAACCTCGATCAGTTTCTTCTTTGTGTTAGTTGTCGAGGTCATAAACAAGCCTGTACGTTGCAGGGTGGATGGTCAGCTCGCCGCCATCGCGCAGGGCGCGCAGGCGGGCGCCCGTCATTTCGACGGCATCACCCTCCGGGTTGATGAGAATGAACGAATAGAGGTCCGGCTTCTGGTCGAGCAGACCCCAGACGTCCGCTTCAAGCTGGAGCGGTTCGTACTCCAGGCAGTGGTCCTTTGGATAGTAGTGGCGAAGAATCTCACCACCCGCCGAGCGGCGCTCCCATGGAAAGCGCGCGCCGTTGCCGCGGCCGATCCAGCTCCCGTCCGCATGGAAGAAGCGATCCTCGCCGTCGACCTTGTAGCCCTGGGCTAACGCAAAGCGCGCCATGACGCTCGGGCGTGGGGGCTTCGGCGCGGCGCGCGGTCTGGTCGTAACCTCCGTTTCGATCAGCTCGCGATCTGGCTCTCCCGTGGGAGGCGCGGGTTCGGGGAGCGTCGCGGGCTCGCCCTCCTCCGCCAGGTGGAGATCGTCCGCATCGACCGGCTCGGCGTCGTCGCCCGCGCCTTCAGCGGTTTTGTCGCTCTCACCATCATCGCCGGGCACGGCGTCCGGTTCGGCCTCGGTGATCGGAGCAGAGACCATTTGCTCGGGGCCGAGCGTGAAGTTTTCCTCGAGATATTCCCGGATGTCCTCGGGCGAACGCTCGAACGCATAGGCCAGCGCCGCGCGAATATCCGCGCTCAGGCTCCTGCCGATCTCTTCCGGGACCCGCTTCGCGAGCTTGGCCTTGGATAGCGGGCTGACAAACAGCTTGCCGTCGAGCCACAGGATGTCGGTGAGTCGCGCCGTTCCGGCGGGCACGCCGTCGAGATAGGGAATGACCTCCAGCTTGGGGGTCTGGACCCATCTCGTTGCCGCGATCGCTTCCGCCAGCGCCCGCTCGCGCTCGGTCTCGGCGGCATCGGCAAGCTCGATCCGTCCGAGCTGGGTTCCGAACGCCGTCAGCCAAGCGCGGCGATCTTCGATGCCGGCCAGCAGCGACGGCTGGTTGAAATGCTCCTTGACGAGGTCCGACAAGGCCGGCAACGCCGAGAATGGCGGCGCCTGCACGGTCTCCCCCGACAGCCGCTGAAAATCGGCCGTCTTGCGCTTGACCCATTCGTGCAGATGGCTCCACCGGAACAGGGTCTGCATGCTCAGGCCATAGGCAAGCGTATCGACCGGCGCCCACTCGCCCACGAGGTTCAGCCAGTGCCCGCACTCCTCCCAGATGCGGACCGGGTATCGGACCAGCAACGTGCGAACACGCCTGGCGTCGTCCGCCGACAGCGCTTTCCCCGAGGCCAAAGTCCCAAGCCATTGCAGCGCCAGGTCCGCGGAGGGGCGGTCGGCGACACCGATACGGTGCCACAGGCTGAGGTCGAGTACGGAGGCGCGCACGACCGCGGCGCCGGGAACATCCTCTTCGTCACCGGCTAGGAAGACGCCGCCGGCCGTCGCCCACGTCCCGTCCTGGGCGAGGATCAGCTTCTCTGCCTTGAAGGCGTTCCTGATGTTTTGCGCGTCAGCGGTCGAGCACCCGTCGAGCATCTGATCCAGGCGGCGATACCATTTCTCGACCTCGTGGGCCGGAGCCTTGTCGGATTTGGCTAGGGCGCGCAGCCGGTCGAGTAAACGCCCGGGACCGCTCGGCGTGCTGCGGACCCCGAGAAGGTCGAGCAGCGGGCGCGTTGTTTCCCTATCTAGCAGTCCATGCACGAAGGGCTCGACGTCGATCAAAGCCTCCGTCTCCGGTGTCCTGCGGACCAGATCCGCCGGAAGCTGGATCATGTTGCGCGTATCGGGAAGGCAGGGCTTGGCCCGCAGCTTCAGCAACCAATCGGTCAGCAGGCGCTCTGATGAAACCGATCGCGTGGACCCGGTGGTCGCCACCTGTGACAGGCGGGCATTGATGGCTCGCGACCAATAAGTGTCACGCTGATCCAGGATCTTGCCGACGATCTTCGCCCAAATACCCGCGTCAGTCTTCGCCAGCCCCTCCCAATGCCGCCAATAGTCGACAGGGAAATCCCAGTCCTCGATGACGAATTGGTTGGTGACATAGGGGTAGTAGAGGGCGCTACGGGCGCCGCGCGCCTGCGCCTCCGATGTAAGCTGCTGCCGCCCGTAGAGGCTCTGCCGCTTCTGGTCCAGCGGCGCCATAGTCTGAAGCCCCGACCGGCCAGACGACACCCAGCGCAGCCAATCCTCCCGCGTGCAGGACTTGAAGCCCGCAACATAGTCGCCGTGCAGGAGCTGAGTCTTTCGGACGACCTCCGGCAGCAGCTCCTCCAACGCGCCATTCTCGTCGAACAACACGCCCTTACCGATCGCCCGCAGTGTTCGATCGGCGCAGGCATATCGGAACGAGTCGCCGATCGTGACGCCGAGCTTGGCCGCGATCTGGGCAAGCTGAACGCACTCGGTTAGTTTCGGTTGGCCGGAGCCGAAATAGTCGGCGGCGACCCTCTCGATCACCGCGTTGACGTCGCTCGTTTCGTCGAGCCCGATCTCCTCCAACACCGCGAAAGCCGCCTCGACGGGATCATTGCCGGCTCGGCCCTCGGACTTGTCACGGCGCTGATCGGCGAGGAATCGGGTCCAGTTCTGGTTGAGGACGATCAAATGGCTGGCGAGGAATTCCCAATCCTCCTCCGACTGAAGCAGCTTCTTTTCGCCGAGCCGGACTATCTCCGACGCCGCGTAGAGCACCTCCTTGCCCTGCACGGGTACGATCCGCAGGGCGTCGGCATCATGGCACTGCCAGCCCGTCACCTCCGGCGCAATATAGACCCACAAGTTCAGAAGGTGGCGCCAAGTCGCCGGTTTCGGCAGATGGTTGCTGCGCAGACGGTCCAGCAAGTCTGACTTCGAGAACTCCTCGATCAGCCTCCAATGTACGAGCTTGGTCCGGTTCTTGACTGAAACATGCTGGCAAAGCGCCGGCCGGGACCTGGCGTCGAGCAGCGCCGTCGCCTGGTCAGCCGGCCAGATGTCGAAGATAGGGCGCGGAACGGTGATCGCGGCCTTGGCCTCAACCAGCCTCCCCTCCTCGGTCAGGAGGATCGGTCTGCCTTCGACCGCGGCGTCAAACGCCAGTTCGACAAGGGCGCCGCACGCCCCTTCGAGCGTGGCCGCCTCTCGATCAACGTCCGGCAGCAGACCATAGGCGTCCGCCCGGTCCTGCGGGCCAGTCTTCGTCTGCTCCAGCCATTCCATCATAGCGCTGGCGGCTAACTCGCCGGCGCGGTTCAGCAGCCAACGATTGGTTGGCGAGGTCTCCGGGTCCTTTATCTTGAGACGCGCCGGGTCCTGGATGAAGGGCGCATTGCAGGCGAAAGGCAGCGCCGTTTCCACGCCGGTCGGCAGCACGACATACAGGCGGCCCTTCGCGCCCAGCACGATCTCCACCCGGCAGGGCGGGAAATCGCCACTATCCTCGGGCCCGAGCATCCGCTCCCTGCGGATCTCGTCGAGCGCTTCGGCCGGGAAGGATTCCTCGCCCGAACGCACGAGGAGGAAGGGATCTTCGGCTTTCTCGTCCAAAGCCATCCATTCGCTCTCGGCGATGGGGCCAGGTCCGAGACTCTGCCAATGCACCTCGCTGTCGCCGATCTGAAGGCGGCGGATCTTCTTGAAGAACAGCAACGACACCGGGCTCTTCAGCCACTCGTCGAGGTTCTTCTCGACTTCTCGGCGCAGCAGCGGGTTGGCGATCGCCACTTCGACGCGCGTGGTTCCCGTTGTCGGATGGCGGCTGTCGATCCAATGCGGCTGAGTGAACCGCACACGCTCGAAGGCCACCGCCAGCGTCGGCGTGAACAATTCAACCCGATCGCCCAGGCTGAACGTGCTTTTGAATCCGATCCCGCGGAAGCCGATCGTGTGCAGGGCGCGCTTGTTGGAATAGCCGAAGCGGCAAATCGAGGCGAAATGGGCCTCGATGAAGTCCTCGCCATTGTGCTCGAACACAAAGCGGTCGTCCACGATCGACACCCGCGCTTCGCTGGCGCCGGCGTCGTCGGCGTTCTGGAGCAACTCGGACAGAATGTGCCGCGGGCTCTGCACCTGCTTGAAAAGCTGGTGCCAAGGGCCGGCCAGTTCCGGGTCCGCCTCAAGCTGGTCCCAACGCTCGGTCGCGCGCTCTTGGATCGACCGGAAATAGTCGGGCGGATCGGCAGCAATGGTTTCGATCTGGGGGCTCACGCTCATAGCGAAAGCTCCAGCGTCGAAGGCGTGGAGACCAATTCCGGGCCGCGCGGCGGCGCCGTCTTGCGCCAGCCGCCCTTGGTGGTCTGGATGGCGGAGATCGGCAGCCGCTGCCCGGCGGGCAGCTCATGCAGATCGCAAACATGCCAGAACACCGCCCAGTGGCCCTGATTGTCGGCGGCATATTGGCCTGTAGTCGGCGGCCGATGCACCATCCCCTTTGAGTGTTTGCCGTTTTGGCTTTCTTCGCAGCCGACGTACCACCCCAGCCAGGACACGACGAAGCTCAGCTTGGCAGGCACATCCTCATGTGATGGATAGATCAGGACCGGAACCCTCGCGCCATCGCGCAGGTCGTCGACCTTGCGAAACAGCTCCCATTTACGCGACCCGAAGGCAACGAAGCCCGAGGCGCTGGCGATGGCGCGCCCCGATTGAAGGTGCTCCAGCGGCACAGGGGCCAGGATGGAAAAATCCGCGATGCCGGTCATCTCGCCCCCCTATGCCGGCTCTTGGGCCCGCTCTAGCAGGCGTCGCAGGTCGAACTGGATCGCGGTCTCGAGAAACGACGGTTCCCGTTCCACGAGCGGGCCGTGCACATAGCGCGGCGCATGAGCAAAACCCGCGGCGACCGGCACGATGGCAAGAATGAACTTCTCCGGTTCATGCAGGGAGGTAATGACCTCTTGGCGCGTGACCATCACGCTGTCTGCGCCGTCGATGCGGCCCTTGACCTCGATGAAGCGCAGGTGCCCCGACCTCGGATCGTGGGACGCGATGTCATAGCCAATCTTCTGGGCGGAGACGTCAGCGGGCTCGTTGCCCAGTGCCCGTTCGGCCGCCATCACGGCTGCCATCGCCGCAAGCTCAATTTCCCGGCGCGCGGCCGGGTCTTCTGCAAAATGGTTCGGAACGCTCGGCGCTTGACGTTCTTGCAGCAATCCGCGCGGGATGACGACCATGCCGCCCCGCACGCGCGGAGGCTGCGACGAGATGAAACGCTCCCGCTCAAGCTGGTCCATGCGGCGTTTCTGCCGATCCGCTAGGTCTTCGGCGCGGCGCTGTGCGTTCTGCCAGTTCACCCGCGTCTTCTTGCCGGCGCGCTCCTCCTCCTTCAGCTCGAATGCGCGCGAGTCCCAGTAATTGATCTCCTTCTTGAGACGTGCGCGAACCTCCTGCTCGACCTTTTCGATCTCAGGCAGCCGCCGCGCCTTGACCTCGGCGACGTGGCCTTGGGCCAGTTCGACCGTCGCAAATCTGATCGCGGCCTTTTCCAAGTCGGTGGTCAGCCAACTCTCTTCCAGAAGATCGCGCACGCTGCCGACTTCCTCCGGCGTTGCCGGCCGCAGATTCAAATGCGGCGCGATGCCGGCGTTAACGGTGTTTCCGGCCTTGTCGATCGCGGCGAACTGCAGCCGCTGCGAGATCACATGCGGCTTGCCGGCGCTGGTGACGCGACCGTCCTGGACGGTATGTTCCAGCAGGAAAATCGCCGACAGCGCATCACCCGCGTCGGTGTCGTCGACCAGGATCGCCCCCTGACGCATGATCTGCTCATACTGTTCGCGGATCAGACTAATCACGGCTTCGAGCAGCGGATGGCCGGGACAAACGAAGGCGGCGACCGGCTGCTGGTTGATCTTGTCCTTTTCGAAGCAGATGCGCTCATACTGGGTCTGGAGCGGCGCGCCGGTCCCGATCTGGCGGTCACGCTCACGGATGCGCACCGGGACATGCGTGACCTCCCAACGCCCTTCCTCCCGACGCTTGATCCGGCCACCCAGATGCTGGAACGCCTCGACGAAGAAGCTCTGGATGTGGTGCGGCTGTAGGCGCAGCGCCTCGGCGCGCTCCATCTCCAGCCGCAATTCCTCGACCCTCGCTTCCGGCATGGTGTCGTTGGTCAGGGCGCGACGACGCAGCAGTTCGAGCAGGTGCGCCTGATCCACCGCGCCATCGACCTGCTGGAAAAGACGCGCTTTCACGTCTTCCTGCTCGCCATACTGGATCGCCTCGAACAGCAAATCCTTCAGGGCCACGCCGTCGAACAATTCGCCGAGCACGTCATAGACGCGGCCGCCCAGCGCCTCGCGCGCCGCTTCCAGTTTCTCCAGCAGCCGCGCGTAAACCTCGCCCTCGCGGGTATCGGCCGCGACAAGATTCCAGAGATGGCAAACCTCGGTCTGACCGATGCGGTGGATACGGCCGAACCGCTGCTCGATCTTGTTGGGATTCCACGGCAGGTCGTAATTGACCATGAGATGGCCACGCTGAAGGTTCACGCCTTCACCCGCCGCATCGTTGGCGATCAGGACTAGCATGTCCTTGTCCTGCATGAAGCGCTCCACCACCTTGCGCCGCTCTTCGCGCGACACGCCGCCGTGGATCACCTCGACGGCCTCGGAGTTGCCGAGCCGCGCCCGGACCTTTTCAAGCAGGTAGTGCAGCGTGTCCTTGGGCTCGGTGAAGATGATCAGCTTGCGGCGATTGCCGGCCGCGTCGATCATCAAATCGTCGTCGAGAATCCGGTTGAGCTGGCTCCATTTCGTGTCCACGCCCGAACGCAGCACGCCGAGCGCCATCGTCTCCAGCCCCTTCAGGGTCTCGACTTCGATGGCCAATTGCTCGACCGTCTCGGCTGTCGTCGCGCCCGTTGAGATCAGATCCTCGAGCTCGTCGATCTCCTCTTGGCCATACTCCTCGATATTCCGCAGCATGTCGGCGTTTATCGCCGGTTCGGTTGCGCCGGCCCGGCGGCCCTTGGCGGCAAGGCGCGCTTCGCCCAGCTCGTTTTCGAGCCGTTCCCTGCGCCGCTTGAGAGACTGGTAGATGGCGGCCGGCGACGAGGCGAGGCGTCGCTGAAGGATCTGCAAGGCGAAACCAACATTGTTGCGCTTCTTCCCGTCCCCCTCGGCGAAACGCTGCACGCGGTTCATCTCGGTGCGCACATATTCGGTGACGGCAGTGTAGAGCGCGGCCTCCCCTTCCGAGAGCTGATATTTGACCGTGCGCGCCCGCCGCTCAGGGAACAGCGGCCGGCCATCGAACTTGAGCAGTTCCTCCTTGGTCAGCCGCCGCATCATGTCTTCGGTGTCGGCATAATGGACACCGTCGCGGAACCTGCCCTCAAAGCGATCGCCGTCGAGGAGCGCCATGAAGAGCTGGAAATCCTCCTCCTTGCCGTTGTGCGGCGTCGCCGACATCAACAGCAGGTGGCGGCAGACCTGGCCGAGTTTCTGGCCGACCTGATAACGCCGTGTATATTTGACCTCGCCGCCGAAATAGGTGGCCGACATGCGATGGGCTTCGTCGCAGATAATCAGGTCCCATTCGCGCGCGCTCATGAGCTTCTCCTGGAGCTCCTCATTGCGCGCCAACACGTCGAGACGGACGATCAGCCTATCCCGGTCGCTGAACGGATTGCCCGACCGCGAATTCTCAATCATGTCGCGGGAAAGGATGTCGAACTCGAGATTGAACTTCTGGCCGAGTTCGTCCTGCCACTGCTCGACCAGGCTGCCCGGCGCAACGACGAGACAGCGTTCCAGATCGCTGCGAGCGATCAGCTCCTTCATCAGCAACCCGGCCATGATCGTCTTGCCTGCGCCGGGATCGTCGGCGAGGAGGAAGCGAAGCGGTTGGCGCGGCAGCATCTCGCCATAGACCGCCGAGATCTGGTGCGGCAGCGGATCGACCAGGCTCGTGTGGATTGCCAGGTACGGATCGAAATAATGGGCCAGCTTGATGCGGTTGGCTTCGGTCACCAGGCGCAGCAATTCGCCGTCGGCGTCGAACGACCAGGGCCGCCCATTCTGCTCGACCTCGAGACGGTGCTCGTCGTCCCGGTAGAGAACGGCCTCGGCCACCGTGCCGTTATGATCGCGGTAAACGACGTTGATCGCCTGATCGCCGATCCAGTCTACGGACACGACCTGCGCGGCTTGCGCCGAGGCAATGCCCCGAACGGATGCGCCATTCTTGATATCTTCCAGCCGCGCCATACCCGCCCCTAAGCCTTGCCTATCCGTCACATCTGAAAATCCGCAGCCTTGAGCGCCTCATCCGTTTCTTTGCGGTTGAGCGCCACAATATGCTGCGTACGCGCATTCAGCTTCGTCGCATCCCCAAGCAGTCCCAGACGCTTGAGAACATAAAAGAGCATAGCGTAGCGCACCGTCAGGACAGCGCGCCCGTTCTTCATTCCGAAATCTTTGGCGACCACATCCTTCTGGCTTGGTGTCAGGTCGGGGTGCGGTCCGATCTCAACGTCAAAGGTCTCGTTCCACTGGCGATCATCGACGCCAGATGCTCCCGGCTCGCCGGGATTACGGACGCCAAGAATGCGAGGCAGCAGGAAATCTTTGAACCTGTCATCGATGTGACAGTAAGCGCGGGCGTGCCATCGGAAGCCGTCATAGCCGAGCGCATGCGGCGTCATGCGCCGCCACACAGGCGCAGCTCGCTCCTTGCTCATCGATTGGTAATGAACTTCTAGCGATCTCTTGTCCCGTATTGCGTCGAGGACGGCGCGCAGCGCTGCAGAGTCGACCCGTCGTCGGGGTGTCAGGGCAATATCCGTCTCCGGCGGGCTGACGATCCACGACTCGCTCGATTCAGTTAGGCCCTCCGCCAAGGAGCGCAGGCGGGACAGGTAGCTGTCCGGGTCAGGCTTCAAGAAGATCGGGGAGAAGTCGGGCGCAGCGACGTACCGCTTCGCGCTCTTGTCATAAACCGCGTTGTGAGGCGCGCGCTCCTGATAGAGTGTCAGGTCCTTCGACGCCTGAGGCACGGAGACATCGAACATGTCGATGATGTCCGAGCGGTTGACGCCGCCCTCCCAGAACAGCCGGAACTCGATGAATTCAAGCCGCCGTTCCACACCCCATTTCAACGCCGTGGCGCTCTCCAACATCACACTCCGTCTCCAAACCGCCGATACGGATAAAAAGTATATGGACATATCGACGCGATCCGTATAACTAATAGTCACATCAGCGCGGATCGTCAATGGTGGCGAGCGCGAGATTCGGGAGGAAAGGCAATGCCCAAGCGCAGTCCCAGTCGCGAAGTGACCAGCAAGAAGGCGGCTAGCGCCGCGTCGAAGGTTTTGCGGGATCCCAAGAGCAGTAAGGCCGCGAAAAGCGCTGCGGCGTCCGCGCTAACCCAGCGCCCGAACAAAAAGTAAGCCAGAAGGGGAACGGCGATGCTCACGCGCACGCGCCCCACCGCTCCGGGCCAGGACGATCTTTTCAGCCCTGAAGTCGAACTGCTCCTGCCGGCGCGCCTTGCGGTCGAAGGCAAGGTGCTGGGAAGCCCGGTCCGGCAGTTGGCGGTTCCGGCCCAGCGCGTGCGTTGTCGCCTACGGCCCTTCGCAATCCGCCGGGTCGCAGGTCATGAAACCGCCCTTCCGTCCGGCGAGACGCTGAAGATCATCAGCGCAAAGACCGCGACACCTCTGGACGCCGATCTCATTCTGCTGGTTGCTGGCGTGACGGAGCCTGAGCGGATCGCCGAGGCGTTGGACCTCGGCGAAGGTCGATGGATGAATGCATCGCCGACCCGCATCGATGCGCTGGACCGCACTGAACGCGTCGACCGGCTGACTGCGGTATCGACGTCTTGGACGGATGCGGTTCATCTGCGCGAGGGACAAGCCGCCACCGCCGGCCATTCAGCGCGGCCAGGGTTGCGGCGTCCGCAGATTGGCGCGCTTCACGCCGCGCTTGCCCATGCGACACGGTCAACCGATCCGGCGACCATCGTCATGCCAACCGGCACCGGCAAAACCGAAACCATGCTCGCGCTCAATGCCCACCGGCGCTTCGAGCGCCTGCTGGTGGTGGTGCCTACCGACGCCCTGCGCGAGCAGATTGCCGGCAAGTTCGAGACCTTCGGCGTGCTGCGGCAACAGCAATGCCTCGACGACAAGGCAGTCTTTCCGCTGGTCATGCGCCTCTCGCATATTCCAACCACCGCTGCAGAGGTCGATGAGATCTTCGACAGCGCGAATGTCGTGGTCACCACGATGCAGATCGCCGGCCGCGCCGAAGCGGCTGTGCAGGAGCGGATGGCGGTACGGGCCTCAGCGCTGTTCATCGACGAAGCGCATCACATCGGCGCCCCGACCTGGGCCGGCTTCCGCGGCCTGTTCACCGACCGTGAACCGCCGCTCCCGATCGTCCAGTTCACCGCCACGCCTTTCCGTGAGGACGGTCGGCGCGTCGATGGCGAGTTCATCTACACCTATCCGCTCAAGAAGGCGCAGGCCGAAGGCTATTTCAAGCCGATCCGCTTCGAGGCGGTGTTCGGCCTCGACCAGGCGGACGCCGATTTCGCGATCGCGGAGAAACTTGGCGAAGTCCTCCAGGGTGACCTGGATGCCGGACTCAATCATCTCGCCATGGCGCGGTGCCAGACCATCGAGCGCGCGAAGGATCTCCACCAGCTCTATAGCGCGCTGTATCCGGAGCTCCGGCCTGTCATCGTTCACAGCCAGCAGCCGGTCCGCGAGCGGCGCGCGAACCTTGCCTCACTGCGCCGCTTCGACAGTCGCATCATTGTCTGCGTCGACATGCTAGGCGAAGGCTTCGATCTCCCGGAACTGAAAATCGCGGCTCTTCACGACCCGCACAAGAGCATCGCCGTCACCATCCAGTTTGTCGGCCGCTTTACCCGCCAGGACCCACGCCTGGGGGACGCAACCGTAATCGCCAACACGGGTGTGGACGACATCGATCGATCCTTGGCCAAGCTCTATGCGGAGGACGCCGACTGGAATGCGCTCGTCGAAGCGCTCAGCACCGCGAAGATCGACCGCCAGGTCCGCCGCGCCGATATGTTCAAGGGTTTTGTCGGCGATCTCAGCGACATTCCCCTGCAGACGCTCGAACCCAAGATGAACGCGGTGGTCTACCGCACGAGCTGCGATGGCTGGGAGCCGCTGCGGGCAGAGGATCTGTATAATCCGGGCGTCTATCTGGGCATGAAGGTCAACCCGCACCAGCGCGTCGCCATCTTCGTCACCCGTTCCGAGGAACAAGCCGGTTGGACGACTGCCCAGCATGCGACGAACGTTATATGGGACCTGCATATGATGCATTGGGATCCCGACCGGCAGCTTCTCTATATCAGCAGTTCGGCTAAGGGCCCCTATGACCGGCTTGCCAAGACGGTGTGTGGCGACACAACGCGTCGTGTCGAAGGCGAGGACGTCTTCCGCAGCTTGCACGGCTTCAATCGCCTGATCCTGCGCAATCTCGGCCTGACCCACCACCAAGGCCGAGGTGTTCGCTACTCCATGTATATGGGCGTTGATGTCGCCGACGGGCTCGACACCGCGAAATCCCAGTCGCGTATCAAGAACAACGTCTTCGCGACCGGCTTCCTCGACGGCGTTCCCGCCTCTCGCGGCTGCTCTGCGAAAGGCAAGTTTTGGTCTATCTCTCTCGTCCGCGACCTGACCGACTGGGTCGAATGGTGCGCGGACATCGGCAAGGCCGTCAATGATCCGGGGATCACCACGGACAGCGTGTTCAAGAGCGCGATGCGGCCTCGCCAGATCAGCGAACGGCCGGCGGCACCACCGGTCGCGATCCACTGGCCGGAATCGCTGCTGACACAAATCGAGGACCGCATCGAGATCAGTTTCGGCGACGAGCCGGTGCCGTTCGCCGAATGCGACATCGAGCTCCTAGATCACGAACGCACCGGGCCGCTGCGGTTTGCGGTGCGCAGCGATACCCACGCCGCCGAGTTCGAGATCGTGTTTGCCGAGGGCGGTGCACGTTATCCGCAGCGAACAGGCCCGAAGGCAACGATCAAGGTCGGCGGCAAGGTGAAGCCTCTGTCGGAATCCTTCGGCGATGACTCCCCGCAGATCGACTTCGGCGACGGCTCGCTGCTGATCTACAGCCACCTTTATGCCTTGCCCGATGGCGTTGTGGCCGCGCCCTATCCGGCCGACCGGATCGAAGCCTGGGATTGGTCGAAGACCAACATCCGGGCTGAGGCGCAAGGGCCGGAAAAGCGCACCGACTCGGTGCAACGGCGTGTCATCGAAACCTTGCTCGCAGGAGTCGACGCCTATGATCTCGTCTTCGACGACGATGGCGCCGGTGAGATTGCAGATGTCGTGACGTTCCGGGTGACCGAAGGTCTCGTGCAGGTGACACTCCACCACTGCAAATATTCCAGCGCGGAGACACCTGGGGCTCGCGTCAAAGATCTGTACGAGGTCTGCGGTCAGGCCCAGAAATCAGCACGTTGGCGCGACCGTCCCAACCGGATGTTCACGCACATGCTGAAGCGCGAGAAGCTTCGCCTCGAAAAGGGCCAAAGCTCCCGTTTCGAGCAGGGGAACGCCGCCTTTCTGAAAAAGCTGAAGGCGAGTTGGCAGGACTATCGCTATGAGTTCGACGTGAGGATTATCCAACCCGGCCTATCGCGCGCCGCCGTCACGGAAGAAGGGCTGCATCTGCTGGCGAGCGTGGAGACCTATCTTCTTGAGACACGCGCCATGAGACTGAAGGTGATCGCGAGTGCCTGAGGATCAACCGATGACCGAGCATACTCTGGACCCGCAGACACTCGCGGCCGCGGATTTCTATGACACCCACTATGCCGGCGCCGAGCCAATTTTCCTCACGCCCGGAGTGAGGCTGTTTCTCGGCAGCGCCGAAAGTCCACGGCATTGCCGCTTCTGCGGCAAGCACGAACCCGAAGTCACCTTCAAGGACGAGGCCCATGCGATGCCGGCGGCATTCGGCAACACCGGCTTGTTCAGCAATTACGAATGCGATGCTTGCAACCACCTCTTCGGCGAGGGGATCGAGAACCATCTCGGCAACTGGTCCAAGCCGATGCGCACGCTGTCCCGCATCAAAGGCCGCAACGGCGTGCCGACGATCAAGAAGCCAGGTCCCGATAAGGGTTGGCGGGTGGAGTACGTCGACACCGGCTTCCAATTGAAGGAATATGAGGACGAGCCATTCTTCGAACTGGACGAGCAAGCCAAACAACTGCGCTTTCAACTTCACCGCGACACGTACATCCCCGTCGCCGCGCTGAAAGGCCTCGTCAAAATCGGTCTAACGCTTATTCCCGACGTCGAAACCCAGCACTTCCGGGAAACCTATGACTGGATCCGCGATACGGACCATTCGCGCAACTTCGTCGCTGAATTCCCGGTGTTCCGAACATTCATCCCAGGGCCGATGCGAAACGACCTTATCGTGCTGATGCTCATGCGGCGACGAGCCACCGTCGACACCGTGCCCTATGCCTTCTTCACCTTCGCCTATGGCAACGAGGTGCTGCAGGTCTTCCTGCCATCGATCTCGCAGGATCAGTGCATCAACGGCAAACCCCTTTCCCTGCCGCCGTTCCCAAACCCCGGCACCCCCGATCCTGTCCGTCACGGCCGCCCCCGCACGAAGGTTGAAGACCTCACCGGGAGGCAGCCCGTCAAGGGCGAGAAGGTACCGGCTGTCTTCGGGTTCGATACGATCACGAACACGACGCCCGGCCAGACCGGGGACGAGGCCTGATCACATGAGCACATGGACGATCGATGACCTTCGCAGGCTCGACATGAAATATGCGGAGGAAGGCGTCCATGTTCACCAGCGCCCCTTCCGAGCGGCGATGGAGCTGCTCGGTTCCGATTTCGTCATGGGCTTCGACGGAAATCCGGACGTGAAGCGCATCATGGATGCCTATGCTGCGATGACGCCCGAGGTCGAGACGAGCTGGCCCGGCGCCGGCATCGGCATTATCGCATCCGTCGACCAAGTTCGAAAGGTCGTCTTCCCCGTGGTGTTCGGCGACAACGCTCTCCAGCCCTGGCAGATTGCCGGATTTGCCAACGGCGAGACGTGGTGGAGCTGGTGCCGGCAGGATCGGACCATCGCCGCTGAGGTGACCCTTGCCGTCGCCGATCTCCACGACTTCACGATGGGATTGAATGAAATCGAGCACGGTAATGCCGATGCGGTGACGCTGTGGCGGATGGCCCGATCGAACCTCGAAGACGCCGCCAATACCTTGCCGACCTCGTTCAGCCATGACTCGGTGATTCAGCCGATTTGCATGGTCGCGGAGTTGTCGATGAAGGCCGCGTTGGTGTGGGATGGCGTCGACCCCAATTCCTTTCGTGGTCCAGCCGGTCACAATCTACCGGCCTTGGCCGCCCGAATGGCGGCCGCCCGACCGCATCGTGACGATGCTCGCGCCCAGACCGTGATCGCGAACCTCCCGCCCTATGTTGCCAGTCGGTACAAGCCCGCTGGCCTCAAGCGCCTTCAGGTGGTCAGGCTCGCCCTCGGCGCGCAATTTATCGCGGCATCGAGCGTGCGTAGGATCGGGACGGCGGATCTCGCTGCGCAGATGGAAGCCGATGAGTGGCCGGGGCTTCGAACGCCGCTCTCGCTGTGAACGCGTGCTGTAGTCCATGAGGGGAACGCCTTCCCCTGCGGCCGAGCCGGGCGTCTCGGCCGACCCCTTCTGCGGGGAGACCCCGCAACGCCCCTGAGAGTGAGAGTGCGGACCGGTTCTCCGTGACGGGTTGAGGGTTGGAGGAGAGGCCTCCGGCGCCCGTCATGGAGACTTACCATGACTCATGTGGAGATTCTGGACGGCGCTCGCGACCGCGCTGGCGGCTACAAGGTGGATGTAAGCCGCGGCGAGCGCAACGGCCGCGTATCGTCGGAATGGTTCTCGCGACCGTCGGACGAGCGTTACCTGTCCCTATCGGACCTGTATGCCGCCGTCCATGGCCGGATCGAGCGGAGCCGTACCCGCACCGTCGAGAGTGCGGCGATCCGGGTCGACGCGAGCCGTGATAACGCCGAACGCCTGTCGCTGATGCTGCCCGGGTCCGACATGCCGATCGCTCCGACCCATTGGAGCTTCGGCCAGCTCGCCGCTCTAGTCAGCGCGCCGGCGTCTTACCTGCGCCAACTTCCAGCGCCGCTCGCCGGCATCAACCTACAATACGGGCTGACCTCCCATCGGGCCGAGCAGGTGAAGACCCTCGAGATCGAAGATGGCCGCGTCGAGCTGCGCGCCGTCACAGGGCCCGACTATGGCCGTATCTTCGACCATGAGCTGGTCGCAGCCGTGCAGCGCATCGCCGGCAACGGCACGGGCGACACGCGCTGGAAAGTCCCAGGGGTGCTCGACTGGTCGACCGGCATCTACAATCCGCGCGTCGACATCACCCAGGACACGACCACGCTCTATGCCTCCGATCGCGACGTCTTCCTCTTCCTGGTCGACGACCTGAACCCGATCGAGGCCGGTCGGTTGCCCGATGGTTCGCCCGACCTCTACTTCCGCGGCTTCTACTGCTGGAATTCCGAGGTGGGCGCAAAGACGCTTGGCATGGCGAGCTTCTATCTCCGCGCCGTTTGCCAGAACCGAAATCTCTGGGGCGTCGAGGATTTCGAGGAGATCACCATCCGCCACTCGAAATATGCTGCCTCGCGTTTTGCACATGAGGCCGCGCCAGCGCTGACCCGCTTCGCCAATTCCTCGCCGCTCCCCTTCGTCAACGGCATCAGAGCGGCGCGGGAAAAGATCGTCGCCCGCTCCGACGAGGACCGCAGCGACTTCCTTCGCAAGCGCGGCTTCTCCAAGGCCGAGACGGCGAAGATCATCGAGACCGTCTTGGCTGAGGAAGGCCGCAAGCCCGAGAGCGTTTTCGACTTCGTGCAGGGCATCACCGCGGTCGCGCGGGATAAAACTCAGCAGGACGCGCGGCTCGACCTGGAGGCGCGAGCCAAGAAGCTGCTCGACCGGGCGGCCTGATTCCCGGAAAGCCGGAGATGCGGAAAGGCGTGTCTCCGGCTTTCAGCCGATGCCGGCAAATTGGCAGTCGAAGGTGCGCTAATTGGAAGTCGTCGGTTCTGGGGCGCTGCCCTCAAGAGTGAGAGGGCGGCGCAGCGCTTCGTGACGAGTTGGTGCTGAGAGAGAGGCTTTCGGCGCTCGTCGCGGAGTACATCCCGATGGCTACCCCTGTTCAGAAGATCACCCTCTCGCCCTCGCGCGACATCCCCTTCAACAAGCTCTTGCTCTCCCAGTCGAACGTCCGGCGCGTGAAGGCCGGCGTCTCGGTGGAGGAGTTAGCCGACGATATCGCCCGCCGAGGCCTCTTGCAGGGCCTCAGCGTGCGCGCTGTCGTCGACCAGGCCGGCGTTGAGACCGGCATGTTCGAGATTCCGGCCGGTGGCCGGCGCTACCGGGCGCTGGAGCTGCTCGTGAAGCAGAAGCGCCTCGCCAAGACCGCGCCGGTGCCGTGCATCGTTCGTGAAAGCGGCATCGCCGAGGAGGACTCGCTCGCCGAGAACGTCCAGCGCGCACCGCTTCATCCGCTTGACCAGTTCCGGGCCTTCCTGGCGCTGCGCGAGAAAGGGCAGTCCGAAGAAGAGATCGCCGCCGCGTTCTTCGTTTCCGTCAACGTGGTGAAGCAGCGCCTGAAGCTTGCGTCGGTCTCGCCAGCCTTGCTCGACGTCTATGCCGAGGACGGCATGACGCTCGACCAACTCATGGCCTTCACCGTCTCCGGTGACCATGAGCGTCAGGAGCAGGTGTTCGAGCGGCTGAAAGCCTCTTACGACAAGCAGCCCTACGTCATCCGCCGCATGCTGACCGAGGGTGCGGTCCGTGCTTCCGACAAGCGGGCGCAGTTCATCGGCCTCGACGCCTATGTGGCGGCGGGCGGCACGGTGCTGCGCGACCTGTTCCAGGGCGATGATGGCGGCTGGCTACAGGATGTTCCGCTGATCGACCAGATGGTTGCCGATAAGCTGAAGGCGGACGCCGAGGCGATCGCCGCCGAAGGCTGGAAGTGGATCGAAGTCGCGCCAGACTTCGCCTATGGACACGCCTTCGGACTGCGCCAGCTTCGCGGCGAGGCCATGCCGCTGTCGGCCGAGGAGGAAGCGAGCCGCGACGCGCTCCAGACCGAGTTCGACCGGCTGTCCGAGGAATACCAGGACGCCGACGAGCTTCCGGATGAAGTGGATGAGCGCCTGTCGGAGCTGGAGACGCTGATCGAGGGTTTCGACAACCGTCCCGCGGTGTTCGACGCCGCCGAGATCGCTCGCGCGGGCGCTTTCGTCAGCATCGGCGCCGACGGCCAGCTTCGCGTCGAGCGGGGCTATGTCCGACCGGAAGACGAATTGCCGGCCGAGCCTGGGTCCGAGCCGGACGCGGACGGTGACGACGAACGGGCTATGGCCGCCAGCTACGAGGGCGACGATGCCGTCGCGACGGCGGAGCCCGACGCCGAGCCGGAGGAGGATGAGGGTCTCTCGCCCATCTCCGACCGCCTGATGACCGAGCTGACCTCGCACCGGACGCTTGGCCTGCGCAACGCACTCGGCGAGCGACCGGACGTCGCCTTCGTCGCAGCCCTACACGTCCTGACGCTGAAGACCTTCTACCACTACGGCTCGGATAGCTGCCTCGAACTCGATCTGAAGAGCGTCAGCTTCGGGACGCAGGCGCCCGGGCTCAACGACAGCGCATCGGCCGCGGCGATCCGGGCTCGGCACGAAGGCTGGTCGAAGGCGCTTCCCAAGGAATCGGCCGACCTGTGGGACGCGCTGCAGGAATGGGACGGCGACAGCCAGGCGGGCCTGTTCGCCCATATCGTCAGCCTTTCGGTCAACGCGGTGTACGAGCCCTGGAACCGGCGGCCCCGTGCGGCCACCCATGCCGACCGGCTGGCGCAGTCGGTCGAC
Source organism: Rhizobium pantanalense (assembly GCF_030182525.1). Taxonomy (NCBI): domain Bacteria; kingdom Pseudomonadati; phylum Pseudomonadota; class Alphaproteobacteria; order Hyphomicrobiales; family Rhizobiaceae; genus Rhizobium; species Rhizobium pantanalense. The sequence continues at coordinate 370,759 of NZ_JAQJCH010000003.1, read as the reverse complement.
CTCGACATGGCGGCGGCCGGGTGGAAGCCGACCGTGGACAACTTCCTCGGCAGGGTGACGAAGGCTCGCATCCTTCAGGCGGTTACCCAGGCGAAGGGGCAGCGCGCCGCCGATCGGATCGAGCATCTGAAGAAGGGCGACATGGCGGCGGAAGCGCAGACGTTGCTCGCCGATACCGGCTGGTTGCCCGAACCGTTGCGCACCGCCGATCGGGGCGCGTCGAATGTTGAGCCCACCGTGAGCAACGAATCTGTTGAGGCGGTCGAACAATCGACGGCAATCGGCGGCGAAACGGCCATGGTCGAAGACGAGCCGCTCGCGGAAGATGAGATCGCCGACGCCGCTCCCCACGCGGTCGCGGCCGAATAACGTCAACGACTTGCGACACTGGCCCGCCGGAGACGGCGGGCCTTTTCGCATGGGAAACGACCATGACCCAAAATCCGCATGATCTTGCACGTCGCCTCGCCGATCGTGCCGAGACGGTGTGCCGGCACTACCTCTCCAGCGGACGCCGCGAGGGCGGCTACTGGCTGGTTGGCGATGTGCGTAACACGCCCGGCCGCTCGATGTACGTCCGGCTGAAGGACACGCCCAAAGGCCCAGCCGGCAAATGGACCGACGCGGCGACCGGCGAGCATGGCGATCTCCTCGACGTCATCCGCGAAAGCTGCGGCCTGCTCGATTTCAAGGACGTCACGGACGAGGCGCGGACCTTCCTCAGCATGCCACCGCCGGAGCCGGAATCTCGCAAGCAACCGCGGCAAAGCCCGGCGCCGCATGGGTCGCCCGAGGCCGCCCTTCGGCTGGTCCGCATGTCGCAGCCGATCTACGGCACGCTCGTACAGGCGTATTTACGCGAACGCGGCATTACGGATTTACGCGGAACCGGAAGCCTGCATTTCCACCCGCGCTGCTACTATCGGCCCGACGAGCATTCGCCGACCGAGACCTGGCCGGCGATGGTCGCGGCCGTCACCGCCCTCGACGGCAAGATCACCGGGGCGCATCGCACCTGGCTCGATCCCCGCCGACGCGACAAGGCGCCGATCGACACGCCGAGGCGAGCGATGGGTGATCTTCTTGGTAACGCGGTCCGCTTCGGCATCGGCGGCGAGGTGATGGCGGCCGGCGAAGGCATCGAGACCGTCCTGTCGCTCCGGCAGGCTGTTCCCTACATGCCGATGCTGGCGGCGCTCTCAGCCGCGCATCTCGCCGCCATCCTGTTCCCCGACACGCTGCGGCGGCTCTACATCGTCCGCGACAACGATCCGGCCGGTGACGGGGCGCGCGATACCCTGATTGAACGAGCGAACGCGACCGGGATCGAAGCGATCGTCATCTCGCCCGAGTTGGACGACTTCAACGAGGACCTGCGCACCCTCGGCCTGGATGCACTGCGCATGGAAGCCCGGTTGCAGATTGCACCGCAGGACGTCGCCCGCTTTATGGCGTTGGCGGCATAGCCGGCAGGAGAACGGGCCTGCGGTTCGCCGCCGTGCCCGGAGGATGCGTCAATCCGTCGGAGGGGGACTGCGCCTCGGCCTTCGAGAGGGCGATCGGCCCACAAGCCGGCCAGCCGGGCAATGGCGGCGGCCGACTATTTTCCGGCGCGGCCTGACGGCCGCTTTCCATCGCGAGGCAAAATAGCCGGCCTTAGCCATCGAGCCCTGCGCTTGCGCTCCGGGTGCCCGGCCGTCCGGCCCGTGGGCTTTGTCGCCATGAAGGCCGCGACGGTCGCGGTCCCACCGACGGAGCATCCCATGCGCGATCACGACGACTTCGAACCGCACCACGAATCCTCACCCACCGACCACGTCCTCAACGAACTCCAGCTCCACGGCTACCGACCCTTCACCGACGAGCCCGACCAGCGGCTACTGCCCGACGGCAACCAGGTCGCGGGCGCTGTCGCCGACATCTTCGACGCCCTGATCGGCACCCTGGAGGACACGCGCCTCGAACCCGACCTCGACGATCTCCTATGGTCGACCACCAACGTCTTCCACCGAGCCACCGACCGGATCGGCCGGGAACTGGACGATAACGAGCAGGCCCAGAAGCGGGCGCAGCGCGAACAGGACGGCAGCGAGGTGAAATCCGTCGAACTGGAGCGCTTGATCGCCGAGGGCATGACGCTGATCGAACGCCAGAACGCCTTCGAGCTAATGCGCGACCAAGCCGCGGAACACTACGAGCGCCACGTCGGCAAGACTTGGCTTCCGCGCAACGGATCGAAGGTCAACCATCGCAATCTCACCTCGGCGATGATCGACAGCCGCGACTTCCTGATGGCGAAGAAGCGCGCAGACCAGGAGGTGCTCCTGCCGCCGGGCCCGAAGATCGTCGTCACCGGCGGGCTCGACTTCGATGACCACCGGCTGATCTGGGCCAAGCTCGATCAGGTCCACGAGAAGCATCCCGACATGGTGCTGATCCACGGCAAATCGCCGAAGGGCGCCGAGAAGATCGCCTCGCTCTGGGCAAAGAATCGCAACATCCCGCAGATCGGCTTCGCGCCCGACTGGACGAAGCACGGCCGGGCAGCACCCTTCAAGCGCAACGACGGCATCCTGGAGATCGTGCCGAAGGGCGTGATGCACTTCCCGGGCAACGGCATCCACGACAACCTCGCCGACAAGGCCAAGAAGCTCGGCATCCCAGTCTGGAAGTTCGGCGGCGCGTGAGCGCCGAACGACTTCAAACGACTGACCGCGATTTGGTATTGTCGGCAGAAACACTAAGTTTTTGCCGACAGGAGGCGCATCTGGATCTTGACCACATTCAACTCGCCGCGCGTGACGCGCCGCTGATCATGGCATGGCCATCGCCCGGGCTCCCCGGCGGAATGATCCAGTTCAACGAGCCCGACGAATGGCGACGGTCTATCGTCGGCCTCGGCATCGACGCGCGCATACCCGACATCGTCCAGCTCAAATTCCGGCGCGCGCAAACGCTCTATCTTCTCGGCTGGATTGATCTCGACGTGCTGAAGGCCGGCGAGCTCGCCGCGCTGATCGCCTTGGAGCTGACGGTGATGGACCGATATGGCGACCAGATTCCGAAGAAGAAGCGCTCCTTCGCCACGCTGTTGAAGCATATGGTCGATGTCGACGGCCTCGACGACGCGCACATCCCGATGATCGTCCGTACCGGCGGCACCGCGATAGGCTTCGTCACCGGCGCGTCGGAGCCGAGCCTGAGCCAGCGTGGCAACGGCATGGCCCATGGCGACCCGTTCGACGGCCTGTCGGTCGGCGGGCTGCTCGAGCTGGTCCGCGACCTCATCAACTACGCCTACAGGCACTTCATCGCCAACGCTCCACCTGGACTCCGTTCGGCTCGCCTTGGCTGATCGGACACGCGAACGGCTCTCGTCGCCGAGCACCACCCCCGCTTTTCTGCGCTGATCCTTGGTCAGACTGATCGCTTGACGCCATCAACCCGTAAAGGGTCGGCTATGCGAGCATGCCGCCGCTGTGGCTTCGCCTGCGCGGTGATTGCAGCGCTCAGTCCGACACATCGGGCGCCTGTCAGCGGGGGATGGTCCTCCGCTCGAACCAGGAGCCGGATCGATGTCTCTCAACGACGCCCACGCCTTCGCCTTCAGTCTCGCCACCACGCTGATGGCTGCGATCATTATCTTCCAGGCCGGCGACGGCACGCTGTCGGTCATGCCCGCCAGCGAATATGACGGCGACAGCGCCGCCATCTCCATGAGATCGATCCTTTCGCCCCTTGACCGGGGCGACACGGTCACAGGCGCGGAAATCGCCGACGATTTCCGCTCCCGGCGCGCGCGCTCTTGCCCTATACTTCAGACGCGCTGTGGTGGAGGTGGAAGGCGCGACCGTCAGACCTTGTCCTTACGGAGGCCGCCACCATGATCATCCTCGCGATACTTTCATCCCTCGCAGCAATCGGCCTGCTTTGCTGGCTGCTATTCACACTGGCCGTGTTCGCACTGCCGGCGTTTCTCGGCGTGACCGCGGGCGCCTGGGCGCACGGCACCGGCACCGGCATCCCCGGCGCCATCCTGGTTGGCGCCGTCGCGGCGGCGATCACGCTCGCCGCCGGGCATCTGCTCATCACCTGCGTTCGCCCTATGTGGCTGAAGCTTATCGTGGCGGCTGCCTTCGTCGCGCCGGCGGCGATCGCTGGCTTCCATGCGACGCATGGCATCGTGAAGCACCTCATGCCGTCCGCCGCGTGGCAGATCATATTCTCCGTCATCGGCGCGACCGCGGTCGGCATCACTGCCTTCGTGCGGGTCGCTGGAATGGCGGCTGCACCGACCCCGTCTGTCCGGGATCTTGCGCGGACCTGATCTTCGTCATCGCCGTCAGGTGGATCAGGGTAGCGCTGGGCGCGTCGCCCTGCTCGTCTCATGTCGGAGCGATGGGCGTGCGGGGCGCGGATCGACGTTCGACCTGGAGAACCGCTCCTTGCTTGAGCGCTTCCGTGTCAGGACCATATCTCGGCGGCACATCGAAACAGCGGGCACGGCGATCTTCCGGAAGGCGGTAGAGGGCCAGGATGCAGCAGCGTAGGCCCTACCGGGAGGAGACGAAGCCGGTGACAAGCCGCAGTGCCGGTTTGCCGGTGCGGGAAGACCGCCATTTTCTCCGCTATCTGACCGTGCCTCGACCGCTCCAAACGGCCTCTTCAATGGCCTGATCTGGCCGAAGGCCGGCTGCGCCTCGATCGCCTATGACGCAACAGCCGCGTCAAACTTTCTTCCCCTGCCGGCTGCACCGTCATTCCTCGCGAGACAAGAAAGTCCTCCTTAGCTGTCAGGCCCCTTCGGGGTGCGCCGTCGATCGCCTCCGGCCTGCCGATCGCCATCGAGGCCGCAATGGTGCGGGCTCGGGAACGGAAAACGGAGACTTACAATGGCGACCATCGGCACCTTCAAAAAGACCGGCTCGAACGAATTCACCGGCGAAATCGTCACCCTCAGCGTCCAGGCCAAGAACGTGCGCATCGTTCCCGACCAGCGCGCCACCGGCGAGAACGCCCCCAGCCACAGGGTTCTGGTCGGCCGCGCCGAGATCGGCGCCGCCTGGTCCAAGCGCTCCAACGAGGGCCGCGACTATCTGGGCCTCAAGCTCGACGATCCGAGCTTCAACGCCCCGATCTACGCCAACCTCTTCGACGACGAAGGCGAAGACACCTTCTCGCTGATCTGGTCCCGCCCCAACGGGCGGCGCGGCGACTGAGGCCCCGCGCAAGGCCCCGGCCGGAAGGCCGGGGCCTTCGGTGCCCAGGGCGACCGAATCAGTTCGTCCAGTCAAGCCGCGGGTATCGCTCTTAAGAGGGTCTTTCAGCTCGCAAAACCAGCAAAAGACGACTATTATAGTCGTTTTCGTAGCGTGCGGAGTCCGGACTGTAGGAGGTGGTCATGCATGATCACCGCCCGACAGTCCCGGGCCGCCCGCGCGTTACTTGGTTGGAATCAGGAGACGCTCGCTGACAAGGCCCTGGTATCGCTGACCGCTCTGAAGCGCGTGGAGTCCGAGAGCGGACTCGCCGTGCATGAGTCGACGCGCGACCAGGTCCGCCGAGCGCTTGAGGAGAACGGCATCGTCTTCCTCAACTCCGATCAGGGCGAAGGAGTGATGATTGTTCGGCAAGACCGCCCGTGGCCAGCTCGGCGCGCCTGAGCTCAACAATGCCGCATTGCGCCCCCGTTTCTACGCTATGGCCGTCGTGCAAACTCCATCCGTTTCGGATATGACGCGGTGGGGACGTTAACCATGAGCGGTAAATCCGACTTTCTCGACCAGCCACCGACGGATGCGCGTCTCACTGATTATGACCGCGCGCACTTGGCGACCTACTTGCGCCTGCTCGATGCGGAAAGCGAAGGCGCGCCCTGGGAAGAAGTGGCGAAGATTATCTTCGGCATCGATCCGAAGACCGATCAGTTGCGCGCCGAAGCTGTATACCAAAACCATCTGGCGCGGGCGCACTGGATGACCAACAACGGTTTCCGCGACCTTATACGAGCCAGTTTTCATTAACCTTTTCTACTTCAGTGATGCAGATCTTGCATCACCCACGCGCGCCTTCGGGCTTCCCAAATTGCCACTCAACCGAGAATCGTTAGGGCTTGCAGTCCTCGCGTTGAGCGACGCAATGGGAGGCCAAGGATGCCGGAGCAAGGCACATGGCGGATCTCAACCGCCTATGACTATGTAAATGAATTGGACGCTCCGGACCTGGCCTGGGAATTTCTGAGGCGTAATCCCGAGTATCAACAAGACTACAATCGGCTGAAACAAAGAGGTTTTGGAGAAGACCAGGCCGCTGCAGCTCTCTCGGCCAAATGGGGGTTATCCTTTCGCGGTCGACCCCGAACTCCCGGCGCGCGGCGCGAACGCAGCTTGGTCGCCGATAGCCGATCCCTGGATGCTGATCCTGCAGGGGCTCCCGACCTGGGTTGCACCTGCACCTGCTGCTGACGGGCAAGCGTTGCCCGCATCTTCCGATGTTGTCGATGCGCGCATCCGCGTCGGCGACGAGCTGATGCGCACGCGCCGGCTGGGCCCGGTCGGCCAGGCGCCGCCGTCCGCCGCGATCGTCGTGCTCGACGACGCCACACCGGATCGGTTGGAGGCGCTCGCCCGCTATTGGCGCGGCCTGCGCGCGCCGCCGGCGCCGCCGGACCCCCGCGTGACGCCGCAACGGCGGCAGCGCCTGCGCCAGATGCTGCGCGCCGTCGATGCCCGAATCGAACGGGAAAGCTATCGCTCCATCGCGACAGTGCTCTTTCCAAAGCACCACATCGAGGCGGCGTCCTGGGCGGGCGACGCGCTCCGCGAGACGACCATCCGTCTCGCCCGTGACGGCATGAAGCTCGTCCATGGCGGTTATCGCGATCTCCTGAAACGCCCGCGCAAACCCTAGCCGCACCGGCGCCCGCAAGGGGTGTCGATTATCCCCGCAAATCTTCGACATCGTGGATCGAGCCTGAGCGAACGACCGTGCGCTGGAACCGCCGCCGGCATCCGGCAGCCCCCCAGCACCACACGGAGCCTCGATCATGGCCGAAAGCGCGACCGTCCAAGTCCCTCCCCGCTATTTGCGCACCCCGGAGGCGGCGCGTTTCCTCGGCCTGTCCGGCCGAACCCTCGAAAAACATCGCACCTACGGCACCGGGCCGGCCTTCAAGAAGCTCGGCGGCCGCGTCGTTTACGCGGTTGCCGACCTGCAGGCATGGGCCAATCGCGGCACCAAGAATTCGACAGCCGACAGCAACACCGTTCTGCCGGCAAAGCGTCACGAAACCACCGGCGCGGCAGGCAATCCCGCGCCGCAGCGCTGAGCAACCAGCAGATGTCGGCGCGCCATCACAGCAGCGAACGTGAGCAGCTCGATCTCTTCCGGGCGCTGCCCGGCGATCTCGCGCCGCGCGACGCGCAGGACCTGATGGCGTACCCGTTCTTCGCGCTGGGCAAGTCGAAGCGACTGGCGCCGATCAACTTCAAGGCAGGCTCCGTCGTGATCCGCGTGGAAGCCGTCCCCGAGCACGGCATGGCCACCATCTGGGACGCCGACGTGCTGATCTGGGCCGCTTCCCAGATCGTCGAGGCCCGCGATCATGGCCTGCGGCCGTCGCGCCTGATGGCGACCACGCCCTACGAAATTCTGCAGTTCATCGGCCGCGGCGTCAGCCTGCGGGACTACGACCGATTGAAGGCCGCGCTCGACCGTCTCCAGTCGACGACGGTGGCGACATCCATTCGCCAGCCGACCGAGCGGCGGCTGCACCGCTTCTCCTGGATCAACGAGTGGAAGGAGCGCGCCGATGGCAGAGGCCGGCCGCTCGGCCTCGAGCTGATCGTGCCGGACTGGTTCTACGCCGCCGTTCTCGATGACGCGCTCGTGCTGACCATCGACCGCGACTATTTCGGCCTGACGGGCGGCCTGGAGCGCTGGCTCTATCGCCTCGTGCGCAAGCACGGCGGCAAGCAGGAGTTCGGCTGGAGCTTCGATTTCCCGCATCTCCACGCCAAGTCCGGCTCGCTCTCGCCGCTCAAGCACTTCGCCTACGACCTGCGCGACATCGTCCGCCGCCAGCCGCTGCCGGGCTATCGCCTGACCATCGAGCAGTGCTTCGGCGGTCCCGAACTCCTCTCCTTCAAACCCATCGATCCGAACGCGCTCGGCATCCCTCGCCAGCGCCGCCGCTCGACCAAGCGCCCTGGGGATAAACTGTGAATCGTCTCGTGCTATCAGGGACCGGACCCATCGTGCCATCAAGGACCCGATCCTCGTGCTATCGGGGACCGGAATCGCCGAATCCGCTCGCTGAATCAGCAACTTGCGAGCCCCGTAACTTCTCTAACCTAGATTCCTTCGGAATCTTTCTAACGCGAACCGCATTTTCGCGGCGTGTGGACGAGTCCCCGATCGCCGGGAGACCGTCATGATCGTCGCGCTGCTCAACCAGAAAGGCGGCGTCGGCAAGACGACGATCGCGCTCCACCTTGCCGGCGAATGGGTGAAGCGCGGCCAGCGCGTCACCCTCATCGATGCGGACCCGCAGGGCTCGGCGCTCGACTGGTCCCAGCAGCGGGCGCGCGAAAGCCTGCCTCGGCTGTTCGGCGTGGTCGGGCTGGCGCGCGACACCCTGCATCGCGAGGCGCCGGAAATCGCCCGCGACGTCGACCACGTCATCATCGACGGACCGCCGCGCGTCGCCGGGCTGATGCGCTCGGCCTTGCTCGCCGCCGACCTGGTGCTAATCCCCGTGCAGCCATCGCCCTTCGACGGCTGGGCGTCGGCCGAGATGCTGTCGTTGCTCGGCGAAGCCCGCATCTACCGGCCGCAGCTTGTGGCGCGCTTCGTCCTCAATCGCTGCGTCGCGCGCACCGTCATCGCCCGCGAGACCGCCGAGACGCTCGCCGACCATGACCCGCCGCTGCTCGTAGCCAGGATCGGCCAGCGCGTCGCCTTCGCCGATACCGCGCAGACCGGGCGATTGGTCGGAGAGCTCGACAGCGACAGCGCCGCCGCGCGCGAGATCGCCGCGCTCGTCACAGAGATCGGAAGGATCGCGCCATGACCGCGACTCCTCCGAAGCGGGCCTTCGTCGCCCGGCCAAGCGATGCGGAGACTTGGATCAGGTCGGCCGATGCGCCTGCGCCGCGCGTGCCTGATGCCGCGATCTACACGGCACGGCTGACGATCGACGTCACGCCGGACCAACGCGCGCGGATCAAGATCGCTGCCTTCCAGCGCGGCGTCACCGTCGCCGACATGCTGCGCGAGCTGCTCGCGCGCGAATTCCCGCAAAGCAATGGAGACGCGACATGACCCGCGCCGCCGCCATCCATGAGCGCGCCGACCCCATACCGGCCGCGCCGCCTCCTCACGACCTGACCGAAGTGGAGCTCACCTGGATCGAGAAGCGTGTAGAGAACTGGATCAGGTTCGGCCGTGAGGTCGGCGAACAGATCCTCGACCGCCGTCGCCGCGTGCTGCGCTTTGCGCCGGACAGCGTCTTCGCCTTCGTGCGCTGGGCCGCCAACGACTACGGGACCATCGCCTCGAATCTCGACGTGCTGCGCACCGTCCGCGCCGGCAAGCCGCAGCAGACCGTGCCCTTCGTGCGTCCCGGCGGCGACATCCTGCTCAAGGTCGAAGGCTGGCCCAAGGTCGAGCGCGTGCTGCAGATGATCGATGCGATCGAGGCGATCGGCATCGATCCGAGCGACGTATCGCCCGATCATTGGCGGCACGTTCACAACAGGATGAGCGCCGGCGAACAGCCGCGATCCTACACGGCCGAGCACCACAAGGCCTTCCTGCTGCGTCGGAGGGCCGGATCATGAGCCGCTTCGGCTACGTCATGGTCACCTACTTCCTGACCATGGGCATGGCGACCGCCGCCTTCGTCGACTTCTCGACAAAGCTGATCTGGAACGCCTCGGCGAGCACGCCGATCGGACTTTACAGCATCGCGCCGGCAGACCGCTTCGAGGTCACCGATCTCGTCGCCATCCGCGCCCCCGAACCGCTCGCCGCCTTCATGGTAGAGCGCGGCTATATCGGCCGCGGCGTGCCCTTGATGAAGCGCGTCGCGGGCGTTCCCGGCCAACAGGTCTGCCGCCGCGATCACGCCATCACCGTGGATGGCGTGACGATGGGCGATGCGCTCGACCGCGATCATCTCGGCCGCTCGCTGCCCGTTTGGCAGGGCTGCCGCCGCGTCGCCGAGGGCGAGCTTTTCCTGATGAACTGGTCGGTCCGCGACAGCCTCGACGGTCGCTATTTCGGCCCGCTGCCGACCAGCGACGTGATCGGCCGGGCGACGCCGCTCTGGACCGATGAGCACGGCGACGGCCGCTACGTCTGGCGCGCGCCGACCCGCTGAACTGCCGCTTCCACCCCCAACCCAAGGAGACGACCATGACCCAGATCGGCCAATTCACCCGCACCAAGTCCGGCTATTCCGGGCGGCTCACCGCGCTCGGCATCGACGCCGAACTCGCTTTCGTTCCGGCCGAGGCGTCGGAGGCCGAGAACGCGCCGGACTACCGTGTCTTGCTCGGCGGGGACGACGGCGTCGAGATCGGCGCCGGCTGGAAGCATGTCGGCGAACGTGCCGGCGACTACGTCTCCGTGCAGCTCGACAGCCCGCTGTTCCCGCGTCCGCTGCGCGCCAACCTCTTCCGCTCCGGCGACGACAACGGCACCTGGGGCCTCCACTGGTCGCGGCCCGCCAAGCCGCGCAAGGAGGACTGATCGATGCGCGGCCCGCATCGATCGCAGCATCATCGGAGCGGCACGGACAAGTCCCGTGCCGCCTCCCGGCTGCTCCTCCTTCTCCTTTCCGGCCTGCCGATCGCCGCTTCGCCAATGTCGCCGGCGCAGGCTCAGACCGTGCCGCCGGTTCCGGCCGAGGCGAGCACCCAGCTCGCCGGCTTCGTGAGCGAGGCCTCGCAGCGGTTCGGCATTCCGGTCGCCTGGATCCGCGCGCTCATGCGTGTTGAAAGCGCCAACGACGCGCGCGCCGTCTCGCCCAAGGGTGCGATGGGCCTGATGCAGATCATGCCCGACACCTGGGCCTATCTGCGCGCCCGCTATCGCCTTGGCAGCGATCCGTTCGATCCCCGCGACAACATCATCGCGGGCACGGCCTATATCCGCGAACTCTACGATCGCTACGGCGCACCGGGCTTTCTTGCGGCCTACAATGCGGGACCCGGACGGTACGACGACTACCTCGCGAATGGCCGCCCGTTGCCGGCCGAGACGCACGCCTATGTCGCCCAGCTCACGCCCCTTGTCGGCGGCGAAGCGTCTCCGGCCATCGTCACTGTTGCTGCCGCCGATCCGCTGGCGTGGACGCGCGCACCGCTCTTCATCGGCGCCTCTGAACGCGGTCCGGGCGCAGGTCCGGTGCAGGCCGATGCGCAGGCGCGTGAAGGCGACACCGCAGCTCCCCCGCGTGATGCGGCGGCCGAAGCGAACCCGACCGGCGGCCTGTTCGTCTCCCGCCGGGAGCCTGCAGGCCCGCGATGACTGTCTTACCCGTCCATCGCAGCGTGGCGAACCCCAGCGCAGAGTGGAGGGCGTTGGGAGGGAAGACCGCAAACACAACCGCACGATGGCAGGATAAAGGGGCGCGATGTGCGCTTCGGTTCGGTTGTGCTTTTTCAAGGGGTTATGGCGCGATTTCGCGAGGTGCGCCTGATCGGCGCAGCCTGCGCATCGGCGCATTTTTCAAGAATATCATCGCGTTGGCGCGATGTGCGGAGCCTCGGGCATGACCGACGAGCGCGACTTCCGCATCCGGCCAGGCCGCATCCGCTCGACCAGCGCGCAACGGGCGCGGCCCTTCATCGCCCAGGCGCTGGCGGCCGCCCAGCGCGCCGGCGGCAGCGTCTCCCGGCAAGGGAAGATCGGCTCGGGCGCGCGGTCCCGATTTGGGCGCGGCCAGCGCGCCTCGATCCAGGCGAACCGCCTCATCACCGCGCGCTCGCGCGGCGCAGTCATCAAGGCACGCGTCGTCCGTCACAGCGGGCGGTCCGCGCCGCTCTCGACGCATCTCGATTATCTGCGCCGCGACGGCGTCACCCGTGACGGGGAGAAGGCCCGACTGTTCGGTCCGGGCAGCGACGACGTCGACGCCAAAGGTTTCGCGGAGCGGTCCGAGGACGACCGCCACCATTTCCGCTTCATCGTCTCGCCGGACGACGCGCTGGAAATGTCCGACCTCAAGGGCTTCACCCGTGAGCTGGTCGGCCAGATGGAGAAGGATCTCGGCACGCGGCTCGAATGGGTCGCGGTCGATCACTGGAACACCGAACATCCGCATGTTCATCTGATCGTGCGCGGCGTGCGCGACGACGGCGAGAACTTGGTCATCTCGCGCGACTATATAAAGGAGGGCATGCGCGATCGGGCGCGCGACCTCATCACGCAGGAGCTGGGGCCGCGCACCGATCAGGAGATCAGGCAGACGCTGGAGCGCCAGATCGACGCCGATCGCTGGACCAACCTCGATCGCCAGCTCGCCCGCGACGCCTATCGCACCGGCGTCGTCGATCTCGTACCGCATGCCGATCGCCGGCCCGACGAATTCCATGCCTTGAAGGTCGGGCGGCTGCGCAAGCTCGAAGGCCTTGGGCTTGCCGACGAGATTGGCCCGGGACAGTGGACGATCTCGGACAAGGCCGAGGCGACGCTGCGCGAGCTCGGCGAACGCGGCGACATCATCAAGCGCATCCATCACGGCCTCACTGAGCGCGGCATCGAGCGCGGCGCGGCGAGCTATGTGCTGGCCTCGGAAAGCCTCAACGATCCGGTCATCGGCCGCCTGGTCGCCCGCGGCCTCGACGACGAACTGAAGGGCACGGCCTTCGCCGTCGTCGACGGGGTCGACGGCCGCACTCACCACATCAAGCTGCCCGATCTCGATGCAGCGGGCGACAGCGCGCCCGGCTCAATCGTCGAGCTGCGCAAGTTCGATGATGCGAAGGGTCAGCGCCGCGTGGCGATCGCGGTGCGCTCCGATCTCGACATAGAGCGGCAGGTCACCGCGACCGGCGCCACCTGGCTCGACCGGCAGAATATCGCCCGCGAGCCGGCTGCGCTTGGCGGCGGCTTCGGCGCCGAGGTGCGGGACGCCATGGACCGGCGGGCGGAACACCTTGTCGGCCAGGGCCTCGCCGAACGTCAGAAGCGCGGCGTCAGCTTTCAGCCGGGCCTTGTCGATGCGCTGCGGCGTCGCGAGCTGGAGGCGGTTGCCCAGCGCATTGCCGCCGAGATCGGACGGCCGCCGGTCAAGCCCGAGGCCGGTGAGTATGTCACCGGCACCTACCAGCGGCGCCTGAACCTCGCGAGCGGCCGCTTCGCCATGATCGACAACGGGCTCGGCTTCAGCCTCGTGCCCTGGACGCCATCGATTGAGAAGCAGCTCGGCCGTCACGTCTCCGGCGTCGCCCGAAGCGATGGCGGCGTCGACTGGAGCTTCGGCCGCCAGCGAGGGCTCGGCCTGTGATCACCATCCCAAACAAAAGGACCCGCCATGTCCGCCACCAAGATTCTCTGGGGCCAGATCCTCACGGTCTTCGCCATCGTCCTGTTGACCACCTGGGCCGCCACGCAGTGGACGGCTTACCGGCTCGGCTTTCAGCTCCAGCTCGGGCCGCCGTGGTTCATGCTCGGCGACTGGCCGATCTACTATCCGTGGTCGTTCTTTCCGTGGTGGTATTTCTACGACGCCTACGCGCCGCCGATCTTCGTAGAGGGCGCCTATATCGCAGCATCCGGCGGCTTCATCTCGATCGCCGTCGCCATCGGCATGTCGGTGTGGCGGGCCCGCGAGGCGAAGAACGCCGAGACCTTCGGCTCGGCGCGTTGGGCACATGAAGCTGAGGTGCGTGGCGCCGGCCTACTCGGCGAGGACGGCGTAGTGCTCGGCAAGTATGACCGCGCCTATCTCCGGCACGACGGCCCCGAGCATGTGCTGTGCTTCGCGCCGACCCGATCCGGCAAAGGCGTCGGCCTGGTCGTGCCGTCGCTGCTGACCTGGCCGGGCTCGGCCATCGTCCACGACATCAAGGGCGAGAACTGGACGCTGACCGCCGGCTTCCGCGCCCGGCATGGCCGCGTGCTCCTCTTCGACCCGACCAACGCGAAGTCCGCCGCCTACAATCCGCTCCTCGAGGTGCGCCGTGGCGAATGGGAAGTCCGCGACGTGCAGAACATCGCCGACATCCTGGTCGATCCAGAAGGCAGCCTCGAAAAGCGGAACCACTGGGAGAAAACCAGCCACGCACTCCTGGTCGGCGCGATCCTGCACGTCCTCTACGCGGAGGAGGACAAAACACTCGCCGGCGTCGCCGCCTTTCTGTCCGACCCCAAGCGGCCGATTGAGTCCACCTTGGCGGCGATGATGAAGACCGCCCATCTCGGGGAGAGCGGACCGCATCCTGTGATCGCGTCGGCCGCGCGCGAGCTGCTGAACAAATCCGACAACGAACGCTCCGGCGTGCTCTCGACTGCCATGTCGTTCCTCGGCCTGTATCGCGACCCCGTCGTCGCCGAGGTGACGCGCCGCTGCGACTGGCGCATCGCCGACATCGTCGGCGCCCGGCAACCGACCAGCCTATACCTTGTCGTTCCCCCGTCGGACATCGCCCGGACCAAGCCGCTCATCCGGCTCATCCTCAACCAGATCGGCCGGCGCCTGACCGAGGATCTAAAGGCGAAGGGCAACCGGCATCGGCTTCTGCTGATGCTCGACGAATTCCCGGCGCTCGGCCGGCTCGACTTCTTCGAATCCGCGCTCGCCTTCATGGCGGGCTACGGCCTGAAGGCGTTCCTGATCGCGCAGACGCTGAACCAGATCGAGAAGGCCTATGGTCCGAACAACTCGATCCTCGACAACTGCCACGTCCGCGTCAGCTTCGCGACCAATGATGAGCGGACCGCCAAGCGCGTCTCCGATGCGCTCGGGACCGCGACCGAGATGCGCGCCATGCGCAACTACGCCGGCCATCGGCTCTCGCCCTGGCTCGGCCACCTGATGGTGTCGCGCTCGGAAACCGCCAGGCCGCTGCTCACCCCGGGCGAGGTCATGCAGCTCCCGCCCGCCGACGAGATCGTCATGGTCGCGGGCACCCCGCCGATCCGCGCGAAGAAGGCGCGTTACTACCAGGATCGCCGCTTCAAGGATCGGATCATGGCGCCGCCGGCGCTCACCAGACCGACGCAGCCTGGAACGGACGACTGGAGCAAGCTGCCGCTTCCGGCACGGCCGGCGAGCGTGGTGTCGGCCGGTGCGGTCATCGTTAGTGATGCTGGTGACGAAGATCCGACCGGATCGGAACGTCGCCACCAGCCGGAGCTGGAGCGCGCCGCGCCCGTCGAGAAGAAGGCGCCGATCGAGAACGAGTTCGACGGCGGATTCGACGACGAGGCCGATGACGACACGGCCCGGATCAGCCGCGCCAACCAGATCATGCAAGGTGTCGCGCGTCAGGTCTCGCTCGACCCGAATGACGGCATGGAGCTGTGAGGCGCCCATGGCCAATCCATCGAAAAAGCTGCGCCTGTCGGTCTATCTCGAACCCGAGGTGATGAAGGCGCTCGCAGCCCACGCAGCGCGCCGTGATCAGTCGCGCTCGCTCATCGCCGAAGCGGCGATCGCGTCCTTCCTGTCGCCGGATGCCGCCGAGCGCCAGGAGGCGGCGACCACCAAGCGCCTCGACCAGCTCGATCGGCGCATGACCCGCATGGAACGTGATCTCAGCATCTCGGTGGAGATGTTCGCCGTCTTCGTGCGCTTCTGGCTGACGACGAATCCACCTTTGCCCGAACCGGCGCAGGCGGCCGCCCGGGCTCAGGCCGGCGAGCGCTACGATGCGTTCGTCGCAGCGCTCGGGCGCAGACTCGCCAAGGGCCCGAAGCTCCGGCAGGAGATTTCCGAGGACGTCGATCCCGCGCGCGACGCGCAATAAGCAGCGATTGCGGCAACTCAAGTATTCCGCAATTCCGCCGAACGCCTGTCTTTTCACGCTAGGCTACTACTACGCCCTGACGCCTGTTGCCGAGGACTGATTTCCGGTTCTCTTAATCATCCCCGATCCAGGGGCGGCCTGACGCGGTCCCGCAAAGAACGGGGACAACGTGGCCGTCTCTTCCGAGAAATCTGAGGCAATACTTCGCGGGGCCCGCATGCTGCGGACCGCACTCGGTCCTGCGATCGCCGGTTTCCTTGGAGACGCCAGCGTCGTCGAGGTGATGCTCAACCCCGACGGCCGCCTCTGGATCGACCGCCTGTCTGAGGGTTTGTTCGACACCGGTGAGCGCCTGTCGCCCGCCGACGGCGAACGTATCGTCCGCCTCGTCGCCCACCATGTCGGCGCAGAGGTCCATGCCGGCAATCCCCGGGTCTCGGCCGAGCTGCCGGAAACGGGGGAGCGGTTCGAGGGCCTGCTGCCGCCCGTGGTGGCGGCGCCGGCCTTCGCGATCCGCAAGCCCGCCGTCGCCGTCTTCACGCTGCAGGATTATGTCGCCGCCGGCACCATGACTGCCGAGCAGGCGGAGATCCTGCGCCAGGCCGTCGCCGATCGCCGCAACATCCTGGTGGCCGGCGGCACCTCGACCGGCAAGACGACGCTGACCAACGCGCTGCTCGCCGAGGTGTCGAAAACCTCCGACCGCGTGGTGCTGATCGAGGACACCCGCGAGCTGCAATGCGCCGCGCCGAACCTGGTCGCCATGCGGACCAAGGACGGCGTGGCGACGCTATCCGATCTCGTCAGATCCTCGCTTCGGCTTCGGCCCGACCGCATTCCGATCGGCGAGGTGCGCGGCGCCGAGGCGCTCGACCTGCTCAAGGCCTGGGGCACCGGCCACCCCGGCGGGATCGGCACCATCCACGCCGGCACCGCGCTCGGCGCGCTCCGCCGCCTCGAGCAGCTCATCCAGGAAGCTGTCGTCACCGTCCCGCGCGCGCTGATCGCCGAGACGATCGATCTCGTCGCGGTCCTCTCGGGCCGCGGCTCGACCCGGCGCGTGGCCGAACTCGGTCGCGTCGAAGGGCTCGGCCCCGACGGCGACTACCGCGTCCGCCCCGCAACCCAGCCCCCCGAAGGAGAACCCGCATGATCCGCCGTGCCCTGCATTTTCGTCGCCATGTCGCGACAACCGCATCCGTCCTCCTGGCCAGTGTCCTGCTGGCCCCGGCTGCCCACGCTTCCGGCTCCTCGATGCCGTGGGAAGCGCCGCTGCAATCGATCCTCGAATCCATCGAGGGACCGGTCGCCAAGATCATCGCGGTGATCATCATCATCGTCACCGGCCTGACGCTCGCCTTTGGCGACACGTCAGGCGGCTTCCGCCGCCTGATCCAGATCGTCTTCGGCCTGTCGATCGCCTTCGCCGCGTCGAGCTTCTTCCTGTCGTTCTTCTCGTTCGGCGGCGGGGCGCTCGTCTGATGGCGGGCCTGATCGAGAGCGGCGGCGACGTGCCGGGCTACACGGTTCCGGTCCACCGGGCACTGACCGAGCACATCCTGCTCGGCGGCGCGCCTCGGGCGATCGCCATCCTCAACGGCACGCTCGCCGCCGCCCTCGGTCTCGGTCTTCGCCTCTGGCTGGTCGGCCTCGGTCTCTGGGCCATCGGCCATTTCGCCGCCGTCTGGGCGGCCAAGCGCGACCCGCAATTCGTCGACGTCGGCCGCCGGCACCTCCGCATCCCCGGTCACCTGAACGTCTGAGGCGCGCCATGATGAACCTCGCCGAGTATCGCCGCTCCTCGACCCACCTTGCGGATTTCCTGCCCTGGGCGGCACTGGTCGCGCCAGGCGTGGTCCTCAACAAGGACGGCTCGTTCCAGCGCAGCGCGCGGTTCCGCGGACCCGATCTCGACTCCGCCGTGCAGGCCGAGCTCGTCGCCGTCGCGGGCCGTCTCAACAGCGCCTTCCGCCGCCTCGGCAGCGGCTGGGCGATCTTTGTCGAGGCGCAACGCCATGCCGTCGGGGCCTATCCAGCAAGCCGCTTTCCTGACGCCGCATCGGCCATGGTCGATGCCGAGCGCAAGGCCGACTTCGAAGAGGACGCGGTCCATTACGAGTCGAGCTACTTCCTGACGTTCACCTTCCTGCCGCCGGCCGAGGATGCCGCGCGCGCCGAGAGCTGGCTTTACGAAGGCAAGGCCGAGCGAGGCGTCGACGCCTGGGAGGCGCTGCGCGGCTTCGTCGACCGCACCGATCGCATCCTGCAGCTCGTCGAAGCGTTCATGCCGGAATGCGCGTGGCTCGATGATGTCGAGACCCTGACCTATCTGCACTCGACCGTCTCGACGAAGCGCTACCGCGTGCGCGTTCCCGAGACGCCGATGTATCTCGACGCGTTGGTCGCCGATCAGCCGCTCACCGGCGGCCTGGAGCCGCGCCTTGCCGACGCGCATCTGCGCATCCTGACCGTCGTCGGATTTCCGACCGCGACGACGCCCGGCATCCTCGACGATCTCAACCGGCTCGCCTTTCCGTATCGCTGGTCGACGCGGGCGATCCTGCTCGACAAGACCGACGCGACGAAGCTGCTGACCAAGATCCGCCGGCAGTGGTTCTCCAAGCGCAAGTCTATCGCCGCGATCCTCAAGGAGGTGATGACCAACGAGGCGAGCGCCCTTGTCGACACCGACGCCGCCAACAAGGCCGCCGATGCCGATCTCGCGCTGCAGGAACTCGGCGCCGACTATGCCGGTCAGGCCTACGTCACCGCCACGATCGCCGTCTGGGACACCGATCCGCGCGTCGCGTCCGAGAAGCTCCGTCTCGTCGAGAAGGTGATCCAGGGCCGCGACTTCACCGCGATGCCCGAGACCATCAACGCGGCCGACGCCTGGCTCGGGTCGCTGCCGGGCCACGTCTACGCCAACGTCCGCCAGCCGCCGATCTCGACGCTCAATCTCGCCCACATGATCCCCCTGAGCGCCGTGTGGGCGGGGCCGGAACGGGATGAGCACTTTGGTGCACCCCCCTTGTTATACGGCAAGACCGAAGGGTCCACCCCGTTCCGGTTCTCCATTCACGTCGGCGACGTCGGTCACACGCTTGTGGTCGGCCCGACCGGCGCGGGCAAGTCCGTGCTGCTGGCGCTGATGGCGTTGCAGTTCCGCCGCTATGCCCGGGCGCAGGTCTTCGCCTTCGACTTCGGTGGTTCGATCCGCGCCGCCGCCATCGCCATGGGCGGCGACTGGCACGATCTCGGCGGCGGCTTGACCGAGGGCTCAGCCGACAGCGTCGCGCTTCAGCCGCTCTCCCGGATCGACGAGGCGGCCGAACGCGCCTGGGCCGCCGACTGGATCGTCGCCATCCTGATGCGCGAGAGCATCCAGGTCACGCCGGAGGTCAAGGAGCTGATCTGGACCGCGCTGTCATCGCTCGCGAGCGCGCCCATGGCCGAGCGTACGATGACCGGCCTGTCGGTGCTGCTGCAGTCGAACGACCTGAAGCAGGCGCTGCGTCCATATTGCGTCGGCGGACCCTATGGCCGGCTGCTCGACGCCGAGAGCGAGCATCTAGGCGTCGCCACCGTCCAGGCCTTCGAGACCGAAGGACTTATCGGGACGGCCGCGGCTCCGGCGGTGCTCTCCTATCTCTTCCACCGCATCGAGGACCGGCTGAACGGCGAGCCGACCCTGATCATCGTCGACGAAGGCTGGCTCGCCCTCGACGACGAAGGCTTCGCTGGCCAGCTCCGAGAGTGGCTGAAGACGTTGCGCAAGAAGAACGCCAGCGTCGTCTTCGCCACCCAGTCGCTCTCCGACATCGACGGCTCGGCGATCGCGCCCGCCATCATCGAGAGCTGCCAGACGCGGCTCCTGCTGCCGAACGAACGGGCGATCGAGCCGCAGATCACCGCGATCTACCGGCGCTTCGGCCTCAACGATCGGCAGATCGAGATCCTCGCCAGGGCCATGCCCAAGCGGGACTACTACTGCCAGAGCAGGCGCGGCAACCGGCTGTTCGAGCTGGGCCTCGCCGACGTCGCGCTCGCGCTCTGCGCGGCATCCTCCAAGACCGACCAAGCCGCCATCGACCGCATCGTCGCCGAGCACGGGCGCGAGGGCTTCCTCGCGGCGTGGCTGCGCCATCGCGGTGTCGACTGGGCGGCAGACCTCATTCCCAACCTCACCAACCTGGAGAGCCAGCCATGAAACTGCGTGTCCCTCGCGTGGCGCTCGCCGCCGCCATTCTCGCCGCGCCGCTGTCGGTGTCGCCGGTGCTGATCGCGCCGGCCTCGGCCCAATGGATCGTCTACGATCCCACCAACTACGCCCAGAACCTGCTCTCGGCGACCCGCGCGCTGCAGCAGATCAACAACCAGATCACGTCGCTCCAGAACGAAGCGCAGATGCTGATCAACCAGGCGCGCAACCTCACGAGCCTGCCGTTCTCCTCGCTCCAGCAGCTTCAGCAGTCGGTTCAGCGGACCCAGCAGCTCCTCGGCGAGGCCCAACGCATCGCTTACAACGTCCAGAACATCGACCAAGCCTTCCGAACGAACTACGGGGCCGGCAGCGCCTCGATGAGCGCATCCGACCAGCAGCTCGTCGCCCAGGCGAAGGAACGCTGGAACAATACGGTCTCGGGACTCCAAGACGCCATGCGCGTCCAGGCCGGCGTCGTCGGCAACATCGACACCAACCGCACCCAGATGTCGGCGCTGGTCGGCCAGAGCCAGGGCGCGACCGGCGCCCTGCAGGCGACGCAAGCCGGCAACCAGCTCCTAGCGTTGCAGGCCCAGCAACTCGCCGATCTCACCGCCGTCGTCTCCGCCAACGGTCGGGCCCAGGCGCTCGCCGAGGCCGAGCGGTCGGCCGCAGCCGAACAGGGCCGCGAACAGCGCCGCCGCTTCCTGACGCCGGGCACCGGATACCAGCCCGGCAACGCGCAGATGTTCCCCGGCAGGAACTGAGGGCGCGGCGATGGACGGAAAGATTCTCGCGCGTGTCTGCGCCATCGGCTTCGTGACCTTCGCGATCACGGCGACGGCCATCGAACTCTCCCGCAAGGACGATCCGCCGCTCTATCGCAGCGTTGCCGCGGCGACCGAAACAGGCGTCGACCCTCTGAAAACCGAGCTGCGGCGGTGCCAGCAGCTCGGGGAAGCCGGCACCCGAGATCCCGCCTGCCTTAAGGCCTGGGCGGACAACCGCGACCGCTTCCTGAAGCCGTCGCAGACCCGGCAGCCGCAGCCGGCTCCGCAGGCGCCGGGCCCGCGGGGACAGCCGCAGAATCCTCCGGCCGCACCCGACCCCGCCGTCAATGAGACTGCGCCGGCGATCGACTCCCACACGAACGCGGCGCGTTGAGATCATGGGCGGCACCGGCGTCATTGACCATTTTCTGGAGGTCTTCACCCGCTACATCGATAGCGGCTTTGGGCTCCTCAGCGGCGAAGTGGCCTTCATCGCCACCACGCTGATCGTGATCGACGTGACGCTCGCCGCGCTGTTCTGGAGCTGGGGCGCCGACGACGACATCGTGGCGCGCCTGGTCAAGAAGACCCTGTTCGTCGGCGTGTTCGCCTATCTGATCGGCAACTGGAACAACCTAGCGCGGATCATCTTCGAGAGCTTCGCTGGACTCGGGCTGAAGGCGTCTGGCACCGGCTTCACCGTCGCCGACATGATGAGGCCCGGAAAGGTCGCCCAAACCGGGCTCGACGCCGGCAGGCCGCTGCTCGATTCCATCTCCGACCTGATGGGTTACTGGAGTTTCTTCGAGAACTTCATCCAGATCGCGGTAATGCTGCTCGCCTGGGCGCTGGTGCTGCTCGCCTTCTTCATCCTCGCCATCCAGCTCTTCGTCACCCTCATCGAATTCAAGCTGACGACGCTCGCCGGCTTCGTGCTCATTCCCTTCGGGCTCTTCGGCAAGAGCGCTTTCATGGCCGAGCGCGTGCTCGGCAACGTCATCTCCTCCGGCATCAAGGTGCTGGTCCTCGGCGTCATCATCGGCATCGGATCGAGCCTCTTCTCCGAGTTCACCGCCGGCTTCGGCGGCCGCACACCGACGATCGACGAGGCAATGGCGATCGTGCTCGCGGCACTGACCTTGCTCGGCCTCGGCATCTTCGGCCCCGGCATCGCCAACGGCCTCGTGTCCGGAGGCCCGCAGCTCGGCGCCGGCGCCGCGGTCGGAACCGGGCTTGCCGCAGGTGGCATGGTCGCGGCCGGAGCTGCCACAGTTGGCGCCGTCGCTTCCGGAGGTGCGGCGCTCGCAGGAGGCGCCGCGGCCGCTGCCCGCGGAGGCGCTGCCCTCGCGGGCGGAGCTTCCACCGCATACAGCCTGGGCGCCGCAGGGCAGACGGGCGCTTCGGGCGTGGCGAGCGGCCTGGGCGGCGGCGCCCGGGCCGCCGGTTCCGCAGCCACATCGCCGCTTCGGCGCGCTGCCGAGCGCGCGTCGTCGAGCATGCGCAGCAGCTTCGCCGATGGAGCCCGGTCCGCCTTCGAGTCGACCGGGGGTTCCTCGACCATGGGCACCGTCGGCGAAGCGGCCAACGACGCGACGCCGAACCCTGCAGGCGGCAGCGATCAGCCGCCCGCCTGGGCCCGCCGGATGAAGCGCTCCCAACAGATGAGCCATGCCGTCTCGACCACCGTCCATGCGGTGCGCAGCGGCGACAGCCACGGCGGCGGCTCCTCCATCAATCTCTCCGAAGGTGACCGCTGATGTTTCGACGACCCTCGACGCACTATGGAAAAGCTCCCGAACCCGAAACACCGTACCAGCGCGCCGCCCAGGTTTGGGACGACCGTATCGGCTCGGCCCGCGTCCAGGCGCGCAACTGGCGCTACATGGCGTTCGGCTCGCTCTTCCTGTCGGCCGGGTTCGCGGCGGCGCTGGTCTGGCAGTCGGCGCGCGGCACCGTCGTTCCGTGGGTCGTTCAGACGGACCGGCTCGGCCAAGCGCAGGCGATCGCCCCGGCGACGCCCGATTATCAGCCGACCGACCCGCAGATCGCCTTCCACCTGGCACGTTTCATCGAGCAGGTCCGCTCGATCCCGGCCGACGCGATCATCGTCCGCCAGAACTGGCTGCGTGCCTATGACTTCACGACGGACCGGGGAGCCGCCGCGCTCAACGACTACGCGCGCTCGAACGACCCCTTCACCAAGGTGGGCCGCCAGCAGATCGCCGTCGACGTCTCGAGCGTGATCCGCGCGTCTCCCGACAGCTTCCGGGTCGCATGGACCGAGCGCCGCTACGAGAACGGCCAGCTCGCCGACACGACCCGATGGACGGCGATCCTCACCATCGTCGTCCAGATTCCGCGCAACGCCGACCGGCTGCGCGCCAATCCGCTGGGGATCTACGTCAACGCAATTTCATGGTCACGGGAGCTGGGGCAATGACGATGCCGATTTTCCGTAAAGCCGGAGAACCGGCTTTCCGCACTCACACATTGGCGGCTTTGCTGCTTTCCGCCACGATGCTGGCCGGCTGCGCGACGACGCAGAAGCCGCCCGAGATCAGCTATGACGACGCGCCCGCCGCCGTGCAGACCGTCGATCCGCCAGCGCCGGTCCGTGTGGTCGAACTGCCGAGGCCGCTTCCGTTGCCCGGCCAGATGAAGCCGGTCGAGGAATCGCGGCGGGCGCCCGAGCCAGCCGATCCGACGGCGCGCGTCAACCAGGCCAATGCCGCCGCCCGCATCCAGCCGGTGCGCGACGGCTTCATCAACTCCATGCAAGTCTATCCCTTCACCCAAGGGGCGCTCTATCAGGTCTACACCGCCGTCGGGCAGATCACCGACATCGCGCTCCAGCCAGGCGAGCAGCTCGTCGGCTCCGGGCCGGTGGCGGCCGGCGATACGGTCCGCTGGATCATCGGCGACACGCAAAGCGGTTCCGGAGCGACTCTGCAGGTCCACATCCTGGTGAAGCCCACCCGCGCCGAGCTGATGACCAATCTCGTCATTAACACCAATCTGCGCACCTACCACATGGAGCTGCGCTCGACCGAGCGCACCTATATGGCCTCGGTCTCCTGGCAGTATCCGCAGGACCAACTCATTGCGCTCCGGCGCCAGAACGCCGAGGCGCAGGCAACCCAGCCGGTGGCGACCGGCGTCGATCTCTCGCGCCTCAACTTCCGTTACGAGGTAACCGGCGATCGTGCGCCGTGGCGTCCGCTGCGCGCCTATGACGACGGCCGGCAGGTCTTCATCGAATTCCCGAGGGGCATCGGTCAGGGCGAAATGCCGCCGCTCTTCGTCGTCGGCGCCGAGGGCAACACCTCCGAACTCGTCAACTACCGGGTACGCAACAACTATATGATCGTCGATCGGCTGTTCGCGGCCGCCGAGCTTCGCTTCGGCTCGGGCGACACCCAGAAGCGCGTCCGGATCACCCGCACCGACGGGAGGCCCGCGTCGTGAGTGATGACCGGAACGAGGAAGAGGAAGCCGGTGCGCCGCTCACGGGATCGGCGCCGACGGCGGCCGCGCCGATGCGGCTGCGCGCCGAGGCGCCGCGCGTTACGCGGCTGTCGCGCAGGGTGCTCGCCGGGCTCGGCCTGGTGGCGAGCCTCGGCCTCGGCGGGGCGCTGGTCTATGCGCTTCAGACCCGCAACGGCGGTCGGCCGCCCGAGGAACTCTATTCGACCGACAACCGATCGACGGCGGACGGCCTTCAGGGCCTGCCACGCGACTATAGCGGCGTGCCCCAGCTCGGGCCTCCCTTGCCCGGTGATCTCGGCCGGCCGATCCTCAGCGCCCAGAACCGGAGCCAGCCAGTGCCGACGCCCGGCGTTGCGCCGGCGCAACCGGGCATCACCCCGGAGGAACAGCGCCGTCTGCAGGAGATT
This sequence comes from Rhizobium pantanalense, assembly GCF_030182525.1. Lineage (NCBI taxonomy): Bacteria > Pseudomonadati > Pseudomonadota > Alphaproteobacteria > Hyphomicrobiales > Rhizobiaceae > Rhizobium > Rhizobium pantanalense. The sequence continues at coordinate 345,915 of NZ_JAQJCH010000003.1, read as the reverse complement.
GAGACGGCGCGCACCAGCCGGCTATTCGCCGCGGCGGAGGCACGAACATCGGCTCAGCCCACCACCAATTCGCCGACCCTGGCGCAGCCCGACCTCACCAGCCTGGGCCTCGCGCCGCCGGCTGCGACGCCTACCGCGCAGGAACGGCAACAGGCTTTCCTCAACGCTCCGGTCGACCGGCGCACCGTTGCGGCCGACCGAGTCGCTGCGCCGGCGTCGCCAAACATCCTTCAGGCGGGCGCGGTCATCTCAGCGGCGCTAATCACCGGCATCCGGTCCGATCTGCCGGGCCAGATCACGGCCCAGGTCACCGAGAACATCTATGACAGCCCAACGGGTCGCATCCTCCTCATCCCGCAGGGCACCCGCGTCATCGGCCAGTACGATAACAACGTCCAATTCGGACAGAGCCGAGTGCTGCTGGTCTGGAGCCGCCTGATCTTCCCGAACGGCCGCAGCATCGTGCTTGAGCGCCAGCCGGGGGCGGATGCCGAGGGCTATGCCGGCCTGCAGGATGGCGTCGACTATCACTGGTGGGATCTCGCCAAGGCCGCCGGCCTCTCGACCCTTCTGAGCGTCGGCGCCGAGCTGGCGACCAATGACGACGACCGGCTGATTCAAGCGATCCGCAACGGCGGCCAGGACACCATCAACGACGCTGGCCAGCAGATCGTCCGCCGCCAGCTTAACATCGCGCCGACGCTCACCATCCGTCCGGGCTTCCCGGTGCGGGTAATCGTCACGCGCGATCTGGTGCTCGAACCCTATGGAGCGTGACGTGAAAAAACTCAGATTAAGCGATCTTCCTGCGGATAAGCCCGAGAAGGTGACGATCGAACTGCCATCCGGCGTTCATCGTGACCTTCTTGCCTACGCCGAGGTCCTCTCCCAAGAATCTGGGCGGCCCGTTTCCGATCCTTCGAAGCTGATCGTACCGATGATCCAGCGATTTATGGCGACCGACCGAGAGTTCGCGCGACGGAGGCGTCTCAATGCGGCTGGATCCTCGCCAACCTCCGAATGAGCAAATTGAAGTCTAGTTTCTCAGCAGTCTTGGTTAAACAGAAGCCGCAGGGCTGTTAGGGGCTCGATACCCGGTTTGATCCCGCAGGCAGTCAATCTGACGCTTTGAGATCAGATGTCACGGATCCTGCCGCGCAGAGCTCCAGCAAGACCTTCACCGCAGAATTTTCATTCGTGGTCCGCCACATAACACTGAAGTCTACCGCCTCCTCCGGGTCACCCAGCCGGATGAGCCTCACCCCAGAATAGCTGGTCCCGAGCGCAGATTCGCTCGAGAGCGTTAATCCGAATCCGTTCGCGACCATGTTGAACAAGTTCTCGCGTCCAACATTGTGAGCCACAATCCGCGGACTGAAGCTTGGTCCTGACAGTTGCCGCACAAGGTAATCTTCGATTTCCGGACCAGGTCCGTGCGCGCGGACAATGAAGACCTCCCCTCGCACATCCCCCAAACTAACCCTTTCTCTTGCAGCTAATGCATGCGCTATGGGAACAACGAGCAGTATTCGCTCGCTCCACAATGGACGTATCTGACACCCCGCCAGGCGGGGCGAGCCGCAAACGAACGCGACATCGAGTCTACCCTGCGAAACCCCAGCTGCAATTGATTGAGAGCTACTCTCCTCAATCAGGACATCAATGTTTTTGTACTTTTGATTATAGCGGCAAAAGAGGTCAGTCAAAAAACCGCTCGCCAAGGACCCAACGAGTCCAACGCGCAGGACTCCGCTACGTGCAGACCGAACTTGGCGGATGTCTGTAACTGCCCGAGAGAGATGCTCAGCGCCGAATGTGGCCTCGCGAATAAACCGCTCCCCGGTATGTGTGGGTCGGGTGCCCGTTTTGCTGCGTTCAAACAGAGCGACGCCAAGTGCCGCCTCCAACAGCTGGATGCGCCTCGTTATAGTCGATTGTGGAATGTTAGTCGCAACCGCTGCTCGGCGAAAGCTACCGTGCTCTGCAACAAGCATAGCATACTTCAGATGGCGGAGATCGAAGGCGAGATCTGGCATCTTGGCTTGTTCGATAGTAGCGGCTCGATCACGCGCCATTCAAAGGTCTGTCAGCTCGTATCTTCCCATGGCGAGCTTCGAAATCATGCGCAATGCAAGAGCAGGCGGTTGGTAAGACGACGCCATATCACTACTGGCATCTCGGCGTTTTTCGGTGTGGATCTTGGGAATCCATATGCGCCGATTCAGAAATTGCATGGCGTCGCCTGTCGCAGGAATGAATCAACTATCGAGTAGTCACTTCTCTCGGATGCGCACGTTCCGCGACGAATGGGTGAAGCATTCGCCGCGTACGCGCTTTCTAGGTCACTTGAGCCGACGCGATGGCTCAATCAGAGGAAGCAGCCCCGAGCCGGAAATTGTCCCGGGCCCATGAGGCAAATGTTGTCGGTGTCTTGCCTGCTACTTTGTTCGCCAGCGCGATCTGATCGTCGTGTGAGCCCGGGCCAAGGTAGGTATAGGTCTCGTAGTAGGCCAGCGTCTCAGCTAACGCGTCAGCCCCCGGGAAAAAGCCTGCGTATACCTGCCGAGGAACCCGGGTGACCGTGAACTGATGGCCCAACTGATTCAACGCGCCGACGAGGCCGTTGAAGCTCAGGAAGTCGCCGACCAACGGCAGATATGCGCCGTCGCCCGTTTCATCCGGGTGCGCGAACGCGCCGGCCACGATGTTGCCCAGCTCATTGATGTCACCCATGTGGAAGCAACGCACCGTGGGATCGATGGGCATTACCCAGCCAAAGCTTCCGTCCTGCAGCTTCTGGGGGCCGACTGGTCCCGTAAAATTCTGATAGTAAGCAGGCGGCACGACAAAGGTGTGGCGCGGAAATCCGGCCTCCTTGACGATCGAATCGACCTTCGCCTTACCCGTGAACTGGGGGACTTTGAACTTGCCGCCGCTGATCGCCTCGACGTTTGGGAGGGTCGACCAAATCAGATGATTGACGCCTGCAGCTTTCGCGGCCTGAATTGCCGCGGTTGCTTGCTTGATCTCATCGGTGCCTTCCTGCCAGAAGTTGGTGACAAGAAAGACGCCGTGTGCGCCTGCGAGCGCGGCTGCGAGCGTCTCTGGCCGTTCCAAATCGGCGGCGACGACCTCGTCAGCAAGGCCTTGATAGTTGCTCGGATTGCGCGTGAGCGCGCGCACCTTGAATTGGTCATTGGCCTTCAGGGCACGCACCACGCCGGCGCCCTGATGGCCCGTAGCGCCGAACACGGCGATCAGTTTCTTGTCATTGGATATCATTGCAACTCTTTCCATTGGCTTCAGGCGCTCGCTCGTAAACGAGCGAACTCCAGGCGGTCATCTTCAACGCATCTTGCGCCCGATCAGAATTCGTAACAATGCTTCAACAATTGACATCATCTGCTATAATTTGATCCATATGACCGACCCTGTGGAAACCTCGGAACTCGTCGCCTTCACCAAGACGGTAGACGCCAAATCCCTCTCACGCGCGGCCGCTGAGCTACGCGTCCCTCGCGCAACCGTGAGCCGCCGTCTCGCTCGGCTTGAGGAGCGTCTCGGCGCGCGCCTCTTGCGCCGTACCACGCGAAAGCTCGTGCTCACTGATGCTGGCGAGGTGTTCTACCGGCAGGCTTGCATTGCACTTGAGGCCGTGCGCGCCGCCGAACAAAGCGTGCGAACCACCGACGACATCGTGCGTGGAGATTTGCGCGTCTCGGTTCCGCCGATGACGAGCGCTGGCCTCCATGCGATGCTATGCGAGTTCGCAGCGCGCCATCCCGAGCTGCGCGTTCACATCCACACCTCAAACCAGCACGTCGATCTTCTCCGCGGCGACTACGACGTCGCGCTACGGGCCAGTAGCCAGATCGAGCCCGGGCTCATCGCGCGCACACTCTTGCGCGATCCGATAATCGCCGTCGCTTCGCCCGCTTACCTCGCCAACCGCGGCACTCCCCGCACGCCCCGCGATCTCAAAAGTCACAGCTGCCTCCTCGGCTTCACACGCGGCGAGCTGCCGGAAACTCACTGGCCCATGACCACCGGGGGCAAGCTCCACGTAGAGGGCACGTTCTTCTCGAACGACATCGCCCTGTTGTGCGAGGCCGCCGTAAATGGGCTTGGCATTGCGCTACTCCCGCGTGATCTCGTGTCGCCACACCTGGTGAGCGGCGCGCTCGTGCAGGTGCTCGTCGGGGTCGTGGGTGCCGAACTGCATATCGCGCTTGTCTATCCCGAGCGCACGTTTTTGCCGCCTCAAGTGCGGGCTTTTATCGATACTGTCGCCGCTTGGATACCGCGCGAGCTCACCGCGAGCCAACCACTGTCCTCGCCAGCGCCGTCGAGCGTGGGTACTAAGAAGACTGCTCGTCGCTCTTCGCGCAAGAGAACTGGTGGCGATTAGCCGTTGAGGGCGGTTTTGAATCGCGGGACTTGCGCGGGATGAACCGACACGCCCACGCCTGGCTGCTGATACAGGCCGGGGAAATCTCGGCAAGTAGTTGTCAGTGCGTCCGCTTTCCACGAATTTGCGGTTCGAGTTTGGTCCGAGCGGGACAAGCCACTCCCTCCGATTTACACGCTACAATGCGATATTGCCGCACGCGAGCGTCGAAGGACTTCCATCTTTCTAAGTCTATCGGTTTCTATCTCGGATAGTCAGAGCGACAGGGCGACCGATATGTCAAGAACAGCTTCTACTATCCCGCTGCGGCGGACGATCCGGCGACAGCAACTGCGCGAAATGGTGCCGATGGCTGACAGCACTATCTATGAAATGGAACAACGCGGCGAATTTCCCCGACGGTTCGCGCTCTCTCCACGTTGCATCGTGTGGGATCTGGCCGAGGTCGAGGCTTGGCTGATCGCACGACGGAGCGCACCGATCCGCCGTGCACAGCACCCCGATGTGACCAAGCGCAAATCTCGTCCAGTCAAAGGGCGGGATCAAGTTCCAGCAAAGGCATAGCCGTCGGCAAGAGCGTGGGGGCATGCCTGCGGCCGTCAACCCAGGCGTCCACGGTATCCGCCCACTCCTGCATCATATGCCGGCGTTGAACTTCGTATTCCGCCTTGTTGTAGACGCCGCGCGACGACCTCCCATCCTCGTGCGCCAAGCACTTCTCGATCCAATCCCGATTGAAACCCAATTCGTTCAGCAGGGTCGACCCAGTCCGCCTTAGATCGTGGACCGTGAATGGCTCCAGTGGCAGCCCATCTTGTTTGGCCTGCTCTACCACTGAATAGGTGACACGGTTGAACGTCGCCCGAGACATGGGAGCATCGGCGTCGTAGCGCGAAGGCAACAGATACCGGGAGTTGCCGGCGCAGGTCTTGAGCGCAATCATTATGTCGAGGGTCTGACGGCACAGATAGACGTTGTGGGCTTTCGATCGCTTCATCCGCTCCTTGGGAATTGTCCAAACGGCGTTTTCAAAATCTACCTCTTCCCACACCGCGTCTTGCAGTTCGCTCTTGCGGACCATCGTCAGGAGAAAGAGCCGCATCCCCAAGCGGATCGTCGGTAGCGTCGCGACCTTTTCCAACTCTTTCAGCATCACGCGAATTTCGGCTGGCGACAGAGCCCTATCCTTCGGCGTGAACGTCGCGATCGATGCTGGTCCGACGTCATCGGCCGGATTAGCAACCTTCTCACCGTGCAAAATCGCGAAGCCATAAATCTGCTTCAGGATGTCCCGGACATGGATCGCCGTTGCTGGTGCGCCGCGATCAACGATCTTTCCGCATTGGGCGCGAAGGTCGTCCGGCGTGATCTCCGTCAAAAGGCGATTACGCCAAACCGGCAATAGCTCTCGCTCAAAGATGGAGCGACGCATTGCTCGGGTGCTGTCGGCCATCGGCGCGTTCACCAACCATTTTTCGCCAAACTCGCCGAAGCTCTTCGCCTCCTTGATACGGCGCTTTTCGCGCTGCTTCTCAATGGCCGGGGACCGTCCCTCACTGATCGCTCGCTTGGCGTCCAGGCAGAGCTCCCGGGCGCGCGCCAGCGAGATTCCATCTCGCCCGTATTTGCCCAGGTAGACCGTCTCGCGTCGCCCATTCAGGCGATAGTCTAGCCTGAACGAAACGGCGCCCGACGGCGCGACGCGCACATACATGCCGTCGCGGTCAGTCACCTTGTACATTTTCTCTTTGGGTTTCAGCGCCTTGATTGCTGCGTCCGTCAACATGGTACGCCACCTCCAAAAAAGTACCGTCACGCGGTTTTGGGGGGCTCTCGTCGGAAAAGTCTGCGTATTGTCAGCAGCTTAGCGTCAAAAAAGTACCGTCAGGAGCCTCATCTCTCCTGACGGTACTTCCAAATTTCACCGCGATCAATATGAGCAAGGACCGTCAACGGGGCCGACGGCTCCAATCTATGCCCACCGATAGACACCGATAGATTCCGAAAAGAATGTTTATTTTTATCAGTGTGTTAGGTCGCACTCTGGCGTAGTTTTGGATACGCCCGGATAGGCGAAAATCATTCCCACTCGATCGTGCCGGGCGGCTTCGAGGTGACGTCGTACACCACGCGATTGATCCCGCGGACTTCATTGATGATCCTGGTCGCAGCGCGGCCGAGGAATTCCATGTCGTAGTGGTAGAAATCGGCGGTCATGCCGTCGACGGAGGTGACGGCGCGCAGTGCGCAGACGAATTCGTAGGTGCGGCCGTCGCCCATCACGCCGACGGTCTGGACCGGCAGCAGCACGGCGAAGGCCTGCCAGATGGCGTCGTAGAGGCCGGCCTTGCGGATTTCGTCGAGATAGATGGCATCGGCTTCGCGCAGGATTTCCAGCTTCTCGCGGGTAATGCCGCCCGGGCAGCGGATCGCGAGACCGGGGCCGGGGAATGGGTGGCGGCCGATGAAGCTGTCGGGCAGGCCGAGCTCCTTGCCGAGCACGCGCACTTCATCCTTGAAGAGCTCGCGCAGCGGCTCGACGAGTTGCATCTTCATGCGCTCCGGCAGGCCGCCGACATTGTGGTGCGACTTGATGGTGACCGAGGGGCCGCCGGTGAAGGAAACGCTCTCGATGACGTCGGGATAGAGCGTGCCCTGGCCGAGGAAATCGGCGCCGCCGAGCTTCTTGGCTTCATCCTCGAAGGTTTCGATGAAGAGCCGGCCGATGATCTTGCGCTTGGTCTCAGGGTCGGAAACACCTTCGAGCTCGCCGATGAAGCGGTCGGAAGCATCGACATGGATCAGATGCAGATTGTAGTGCTCGCGGAACATGGCGACGACGTTTGCCGCCTCGTCCTTGCGCATCAGGCCGTGGTCGACGAGGATGCAGGTCAGCTGGTCGCCGACCGCTTCGTGGATCAGCAGGGCGGCAACGGAGGAATCGACGCCGCCGGAGAGTGCGCAGATAACGCGCTTGTTGCCGACCTGATCGCGGATTGCCTGCACCGCCTTGGCGCGATAGGCCGACATCGACCAGTCGCCCTTGATGCCGGCGATATTGTGGATGAAGTTGCCGATCAGCTTGGCGCCATCGGGCGTATGCACGACCTCCGGATGGAACTGCACGCCGTAATATTTGCGCTTCTCGTCGGCGATGAAGGCGTAAGGCGCGTTCGAGGAGGTGGCGACCACTTCGAAACCTTCCGGCAGCGCGGTGACGCGGTCGCCGTGGCTCATCCATACCTGATGGCGCGAACCGTTCGACCACAGCCCTTCGAAGAGGGCGCAATCCTTATCGACTTCCAGAAAGGCGCGGCCGAATTCGCGGTGATGTCCGCTTTCGACCTTGCCGCCGAGCTGCATGCACATGGTCTGCTGACCGTAGCAGATGCCGAAGACCGGGATGCCGCTGTCGAAGATGATCTGCGGCGCCCGCGGCGAGCCTTCGTCCACGGTCGAGGCCGGGCTGCCTGACAGGATCACGGCTTTCGGCTGTAGCCGCTTGAAGCCGGCTTCGGCGGATTGGAAGGGGACGATTTCGCAGTAGACGCCCGCTTCGCGCACACGCCGTGCGATGAGCTGCGTCACCTGGCTGCCAAAATCGACGATGAGAACGGTATCTGGATGTGCTGTCTGGGTCATGGCGAGCCTTTAATGAAAAGCGCTTTCCCTGGCAATCGGGCAAATCACGCAAGCGCCGATTTTATTGTCTCGATTGTCCTTACTTTGCTTAGTTTCCGGTTCCTCAGAACCAGAATACGCCGTCTTCCAACGCCGTAAACAGCCCATCGACGGCGTAGGAGAGTTTGCGGTCGATCACATGCAGATATTCCGTCCAGTCGGAAATGTGCTGCAGATCGACCTTCCCGTCGGAAATGCCCCGCAGGCCGATCAGCGGCAGGCCATAGACCTGGCAGGCGCGCAGTACTGCGAAGGTTTCCATGTCGACCATGTCGGTGCCGATGCGCTCATAGGCCTCTGCGCCGGAGACGATATTGGCGCCGGTCGAAAGGCTGCCCTCGGCAATGGTCGGGATGCGCAGCGGCAGCTCGATCGTCGCCGGCAGATCGAGGAAAGGCGTGCGGCCTTTTTCGAAGCCGAGCGGCGAGGCATCCATGTCGCGGTAAGAAACCGAGGTGACCTGGTAGACTTCCGTCTGTTCCAGCCTGGCGGAACCGGCCGAGCCGAGCGACACCACGAGATCGGGGAGATCGTCCTGGGCTTCGAGCTGCGCAAAGGCGCGGGTAAGCGCAATCGCTGCCTCCACCGGGCCGACGCCCGTCATCAGCGGATCGATGCGCGAGCGCAGGAAGGGTCCATATTCGGCCTCGGCGGCCATGACGAACAGGATCGATTTGCCCGATACCCGCTTCAGTTCGAATTTCATCCGCTAATTCCCTCTCTGCCCCGGATGACCATCATCGTTCCCGTCATCGAGGCAATCAGCTTGGCCGGCCCGTCGCCGATGGCATAGCCGCGTCCGTCGGCGACGATAATCGTAGTGCCGGGCTTGGTGACATCGCCCCGAAACAGGAAGCGCTCGCCGCGCCCCGGCGACATCAGATTGATCTTGAATTCGATCGTGAGGATCGATGCGGAAGGGTCGATGACGCTATAGGCGGCAAAGCCGCAGGCCGAATCCAGCGCCGCGGCGATAATGCCGGCGTGCAATATGCCATGCTGCTGCGTCAGCTTGATATCGAAGGGCAGCTCGATCTCGACCGTTCCGTGCTCGACGCGCGTCAGCTCTGCGCCGATCGTCGCCATGGCGGCCTGCCGCTCGAAGCTGGTCCTGATGCGGCTCCGAAAATCGCCGCTGGTCTCCGTCTCGTCTGCCCCTGTCATGCCGTCCCCTTTCGCGGGTGCGAAATTGGCACGGGGAGGCGATTTGGACAAGGGTTATCCCATGGAAAAGCGGAGGCGTTCCAGTCTCCACTCCGGACATCGAATTTCCACGATCGGATCGTCATGCTATCCGAAGCGATGATGCTTGTGGCGAGGGCGCAGATGACGACGATCCGGCAATCGGTGGCTGCCTATGAGACCTGGATGCGGGCGCAGCTCGGCGCCGATCTGGTGGAGGCGGGTCTGGCAAGGAAACACAAGCTGATGAAGGTCGACAGCTTCTCCTTCCTGCGCGGCACCTATTGGCGCTGGGCGGAAACCATCCTCGACATCTGCCCTGAGCTAAAGAGCGCACCGCAATTGCTGGCGATCGGCGATACGCATCTGGAAAATTTCGGCACCTGGCGCGACGAGGAAGGCCGCCTCGTCTGGGGCGCCAATGATTTCGACGAGGCGGCCGTCATGCCCTATGCACTCGATCTCGTGCGCCTTGCCACAAGTGCCATGTTGGCGCGCAGCGAGGACGGCCCGACGCCGCGCATTGTTGCCGACAGCATCCTTGCCGGCTATCGCCGCGGCCTGCGCGAGCCGTCTCCCGTCATTCTCGAGCGCGATTACAAATGGCTGCGCAATGCCGTCTTGCTGCCGAACGCCGAGCGCAAGGCCTTTTGGGAGAAATACCGCAACCTGCCACCGGCAACCGCACCCGATCGTTATCTCAAGGCCTTGCACAAGGCCCTGCCGGATTCGGCAGCAGCTTTCGAGCCGAAGCCGCGCCTGGCCGGCACGGGCAGCCTCGGCCGCCCGCGCTTCATCGCCTATGTCGATTGGCGTGGCGGCCCGGTTGTGCGCGAGGTCAAGGCGCTTCTGCAATCCGGCTGGTCGCTGAAGCACGATCTGTCGGACGAGACGATCCGCACCGGCATCATCGCTGCTGGGCGGGCGCGTTCACCCGATCCGCGCTATCAGGTGAGTGGAGGCCTGCTGGTGCGCCGGCTCTCGCCCAACAGCCGCAAGATCGAAGTCGACGGCGATGCCGAGGTGCTGCTGTCACCTGACATGCTGGATCTGATGGGTTTTGAAATCGCCAATTGCCACGCCAACGATGCCTCGCTCGTTCCCGGTATTCTGGCCGATCTCGATGCGCGCAATGCCGATTGGCTGCGTGTGGCCGCCAAGGCGGCCGCCGCAGCGGTCACGGCGGAGCAGGTGGAATTTGCGAGAAGAGGCTAAGGCCAGCGAACCGGTCAATGCCCTGCAGCTTCCAGGATCAAATGGGCGATCGTATCGGGATGCGAGATCAGCGAGAGATGGCTGGCCTTCACTTCGATGGTCTTGGCACCCATGCGCTTGGCCATGAAGCGCTCCAGATCCGGATTGATCGTCCTGTCTTCGGTGGAGACCGCATACCAGCTGGACTTGCTGCGCCAGGCGGCCTGCGTGGTCTTGCCGGATAGAAGCGCCTTCTGGAAGGGCTGCTGTACGGCATAGAGCACCTCGGCCTTCGCTTTGGGCAAGTCGCCGGCGAAGTCGCGCAGGAACGCTTCCTCGGTCAGCCGTCCTTCGTCGCCATCGAAGACGATGCCGGCTGATGCCGGCGGTGTCGGATATGTCTTGGCGAGCGCCGTATAGTCTTCGCCGGCATCCGGTGCGCGGGCGGCGACATAGACGAGCGCGGAAACCTTCGGATGCACGCCGGCTTCGGTGACGATCATGCCGGAAAAGGAATGGCCGACGAGGACAGTCGGGCCGTCCTGACGATCGAGAACCCGCTGCGCGGCCTCCACCGCTTCCGGAAGTGTCGTCAACGGATTTTGTACTGCCGTGCAGTTCAGCCCCTTGGCCTGCAGCCGGGCGATAACCTCGGTCCAGCAGGAGCCGTCTGCAAAAAGTCCATGGGCCAGGACGACGTTGCGAGCCTTCAATGGCGCAGACTTGACCGCTCCCGAGGCGGGTGTCGGAGTGCTGGCAGCCATGCCGTGCGCGGAAATGAGGGAGGCAGCGGCGCCGGCGATAACGGCGGTCGAGAAATTCCTTCTGGTCATCATCATGATCGTGATCCTTATGGTGTTGAGGATAAATGGGCACCAGAAAGCCGTCCGCGCCGAATGTCGGAGCGGCAAAGCTTCTGAAATTCTGTATGTCTCGGAGCGGCATATGATCGAACGCGCGGATCAAATATGACCGATCCTGTATTCCTGTTCGGCGTCGAGCTTGCTTTGTGTATGCAAAGCAGAGGCTGCTGATTGTTTATGTATTCGAAGTGGCGGCCCTGGTCAATAATTGGATGCGTAACGGTTACGTGATGGGTTATATGTATGCGAATGCAGTGAGATGAAATTCTTTTGCATACAGCCTTGTTGACCTTGCCGATTGGGAGTGATGGTGGACGGCGCGGTTGGAGAGCGCGAGTTGCTGTCCGGGCGTATTCGCAGCTCGAAGCCTCATGCAGGCTATGGCGGAAGGGGATGGGGAAATGGCGTGGTGGCTCATGCGGATACATATGCTGAATGCCGCGACGGCATTGCGGCGCTTTATCGAGGCAGCAAACTTACCTGGGCATTGCAGCCAAAGTCCGGCTCAGCCGCGGGCAATCCGCACGATGTGTTGATCCCAGGCGACGTCGCTGTGCTCGCCCAGAAAGTCGCCGCCATAGGAGGAAACGGCGAAGCCATGTTGAGCCGGCGCGATACCCGCCGCATCGGCGATGCTCTCCACCTTCAGCACCTTGCCCGTCTTCGCATCGAGCGTCACCGAAGTTCCTTCGATCGGTGATGTCACGCCGACCAGATTTTCAGTGCGATTGACGGCGATAGCGCCGACGTAATTGCCAAGCGCCCGGGTCGTGTCATCGGGCAGGGTGACGAAGGTCAGATCCTCGCCCCTCGCGAAATGACCGACAAGCGGCGGCAGGTCGTTGCGATGCCCTTCATATTGGCAGGCGAACCAGACCCGGCGGCTGGCGTCGATATCGACATGGCGGGTCGAGACCTGCGCGTATTGCGACGGAAGCGTGTGCTTTTCGATCAGCCCGCCGCTGGCGGCGTCGATCAGCGTCAGCGACGGTTCCATATGATCGAGGTTTAGCTTGGTACGGCCGAAATCCGGATGGGTCTCAATGCCGCCATTGGCGACGATCAGGAATCTGCCGTCGTCTGAAACCGTCATGTCGTGTGGGCCGACGCCGTAGGTCTCGTATTCGCCGATGCGCGCAAAGTGGTTGCCGGCATCATAGAGCCCGATGATACCGCGATTGTTGTCGAAATCGTTCTCGCTGGCATAGAGCAGCCTGCCATCGGGCGAAAACGTGCCGTGGCCGTAGAAATGCCGGCCTTCTTTAGCGGAAATGACGATCGGCTCGGCCTTGTTCCAAGGATCGAAGATCATCGCGTAGGTGCCGGGCCGGCGCGCGAAGGCGACGGCCTTGCCGGTCGCCTTGGAAAAAGCCATGCCGTGGGCGCGGGCAGGCAGCGCCACCTGATCGATGATGCGGCCCTGTTCGGTCACCGTCGCCACGGCGAAGGAACCGTCCGCAGCGCGGATGCCGGAGGCGTAGACCGCATCGGCCTGCTCCAGCGCTATCAGCGCGCTAGGCTTCAGGGCTGCAAGGAAGGTCAGCCCTGCGGCTTTGACAAAAGCTCTCCGATCGATCAGGCCGCTGCGCATCGCCCTCAGTCTCCGTCTGCGAAGGAGAAGCCGGCCGAAAGGCCGATGGCGCCGCCGTACTCGTCGCTGAAGCTGGTGGCGAGATCGCGGCTGACGGAGAGCAGCTTGTCGATCTTGGCGCGTTCCGCATCGTTGCTGATCGCCGCCTCAATATCCGCATTGATCGTCGGTGCTGTGGTCGCGAGTTCGTTCAGGAGGCCGTCGATCTTGGTGGCGACAGCGCGCTTGTCAGCCGGCAGCAGCTTCGCCATGTCGGCCTTTTCCCATAGCGTCTTGATACCGTCGACATTGCCGGCAAACGAGGCCCATGTATTGCCCGAGCGCCAGTAGATCGCCATCTTCGGACGCGCCGCTGCCGGATCGCCCTTGTAGAAGGTTTCCAGCCGCTGGTCGCGCATATTGGCGGCGCTGTGCACGAGGATGCCGAGCAGTGCGGTGACGGCTTCCTTGTTGTCCATAAAATCGTCGCTGGTCTTGCCGGGGAATTTCCAGGATTTCTGCACGCCGTCGGGCGCATCCCACTCGTCGGCGATTTCCTTGGCCGTATTTTCGATATTGCCGGCAACCGCCGCGCCATAGCGGCAGCGGAAGCTCTGCTTGTCCTTGCCGAGAACGTCGGAGCCGTTGCCGAAGAGCACATATTCCAGCGCCGTCATGCTCATCAGCGCCACGCTCTTGCCGGCGACGGCTTCGACGGTCGTGTCCTGCTCGTCCGCTTTGGCGATCAGCGCTTGCACCTGCTTGAGGCCGACGCCCTTGCGGTCGGGATAGAAGAGGATGTGCTCGAAGCGGTTCTGTTCGATGATCGGGCCGGTATCGACGATCTCGATCCGCGACCAGCTCTTCACGGTGTCGCCGAAAGCCGATTTGGCGCCGGAAAGGGTGGCGTCCGTGGGATCGGCGCAAAGCGCCTTCATCGCGACAGTCAGTTTGGAGGCGGAGTCGTGCATGGCACGGTAGCCGGGACGGATCACGTCATCCACCGCCTTCTGCAGTACCGCCGGCACCGCCGCCTCGTTCAGACCGGCGCCATTGGTCGTCGCATCCTCGGCATGGGCAGGCAGGGCGGCAGCGGTAAGCAGTAGGCTGGCGGCCAGAGCAATTCCAGCAAAAGTGCGCAGCGGTCTTGCGTCTGGAATTGCGTGAAAACAATGGGACGGAGCATTTGCGTGACTCAGTTTAGAGCGGAAATGCTCCGGACGTTTCCATTGGCGCATCAGAGGGACTCCAGAAAGTTGATGAGGGCTTGCCGATCGTCCTTCGAAAGACCGGCGAATGCGTTGCGGGCTTTTTCCGCCTCTCCTCCATGCCAGAGGATGGCTTCGGTCAATGTCCGGGCGCGGCCGTCATGCAGATAGGCCTGCCGGCCGCTCACCGTCTGTGTCAGGCCTATACCCCAGAGCGGCGGCGTGCGCCAATCGCGACCGGATGCCATGCCCACCTGCTGTCCATCCGAAAGGCCTTCGCCCATGTCGTGCAGCAGGAAATCGGAATAGGGCCAGATCAGCTGGAAAGCCTGCGGCGAATCCTTGCCGTCGCTGCCCTTCAAGCCGTCACGCGTCACGAATTTCGGTGTGTGGCAGGCCGCACAGCCGGAGCGGTAAAACATCTCCTTGCCGTGCAATACGGCGGGCTGGCTCGTCGCGCGTCGGGCGGGCACGGCAAGATTTTCGGAGTAGAAGGTGACAAGCGGAAGCACTGGATCCGGCGCTTCGGTGTCGCCGAGGCGCGTCTGCACGCCGTTCGGCATGACCAGACATTGCGGTTCCTTGGCAGTGCAGTCGCCATAAGGATTGGGCCGGTCCGGCGTCGAAATGCCGATATCGGCGGAAAAGGCATCGGCCACCTGGTCGCGCACGGTTGCATTCTGGGCCTTCCAGCCGAAGCGCCCGAGCGCGAGCTGACCGGTACGATGATCGCGGACGATGGCGGCGCGGCCGCGAATGCCGATGCCCTTCTTATCATCCGGATCGGCATTGGCGAGAATATCGGCATCCGGAATGGCTTCGATCAGCCCGAGCCCGATCATCGGCGGCGCGATGCGTGGCGAAAAGGTAGTGCTTGCACCCATCGGCCCGTAGGCGAGATCGCTGACGCCGTAATGCGGCTTGCGCAAGGTTACGGCTTCCCCGCTGGCCAGCGTCACAATCTCCTCGCTATAGCTGACGGTCACCTTGCCTTCGGCGGCGAGGCCAGGAACGGCGAGATCCTGCAGCTGTGCCCCGTACGTCGAATCCGGAAAATTGAGCGCGTGAAAATCCTTGACGGCCTGCTCTTCCTCCGGCGTCACGGCGGCCCGTGCAAGGCGCAAGACCATCGAGGTCGCGGCAGCGCCCGCTTCCTCAGGCGGATGGCCGCGTCCGTCGCGGATATGACAGCTTTGGCAGGAGCGGGCATTGAACAGCGGCCCCAGCCCATCGGAAGCCTGAGTGGAGGAGGGGGCGGAGACCCAAAGCTTGCGAAAGAGCGCATTGCCGAGATGAAAATCCTGGCCCTGTTGCTGGTCTAGCTTGGCTGAGGGCTGTGAGAAGATATCGCGCGTGACCTTGTCGATCGAGGTCAGGCCGCCGCCCTGCATCGTCTCATAGGGTTCGGCCTTGAGGAAGTTGCTGGTTGCGCGGGTCACGTCGCGCACGTGCTTCAGCTCTTCGGTAGAGAGATCGCTGCGCGTGCTCGGAAAATCGAGAATATCAGCGGCTGCTAGCGTGATGGAAAAAACCAAAAAACCCGCAGCGATGGCGGGCAAAAGGGCGCGATTGGCCGGTAAACCTGTCATGGGTATTGGGGCGGCAACGCCTTGTCGCGCTGCCGCCGTCCCTTATTACTTCTTGGTGAAGACGGCGTTCGGGTTGTCCAGGCTGTCCGAACCTTCGAGCTTGATCGTGCCGAGATCGAGAGCGGCGATAACACGCTGAATGCTCTTCGTCTGGTCGAGCAGGCCGTCGATGGCCTTCTGTACGGTAGCGTTGCCTTCCTTGTTGCCCTCGCCGATCATCTGGTCGTATTTCTCGACCGTCTCGCCGCGATGCACCAACGCCTTCATGGCAGCAAGCGTGGTGTCGAGCTTGCCTTCCATCTCCTTGTCGAGCGCCGGGTCCTTGGCCTTGACCAGATCGTGCAGCGACGGGCCCTTCATCTTGGTGCCGTCGACGCGGGTATAGTTGCCGGTATAGGCCGCAGCGATGCCGATGGCGTCGCCATTGTGCTCGTTATAGGTATTGTCGGAGAAGCAGTCCTGCTCTTCTTCTGGATCGTGCAGCAGCAGGCCGAGCTTCATGCGCTCGCCGGCAAGCTCACCATAGGAGAGCGAGCCCATGCCGGTCAGGATAGTGGTCAGGCCGGCCTTCGGATCGGCTTCCACATGCTTGGTGGCTTCGCCGTCCGGCGCCCACTCGTCGGTCATCTCCTGCAAATCCGAAACCAACAGCGTCGAGGCGGATTTCAGATATTCGGCGCGGCGGTCGCAATTGCCGTGTGTGCAATTCTTCAAATCGTAATCGGTTGCGGGGCGTTCGCCGGCACCGGCCTTGGTGCCGTGCAGATCCTGGCCCCAGAGCAGGAATTCGATGGCGTGGTAGCCGGTCGCGACATTGGCTTCGACGCCGCCGGCCTGATGCAGCGTGCCCGAGAGGAATTCCGGCGTCAGATGCGAGGCGTCGACATCCTTGCCGTTGATCTTGATCGTCTTGTTGGCGATGACATTGGCGACATAGAGCGCGTTCTCATCGCTTTCTGTACCATAGGAGGCGTCGACATAATCGATAAGTCCTTCGTCCAGCGGCCAGGAATTGACCTTACCTTCCCAATCGTCAACGATCGGGTTGCCGAAGCGATAGACTTCCGTCTGCGCATAGGGAACACGGGCCTTGATCCAAGCCGCACGTGCCGCCTTCAGCGTCTTGTCGCTGGGATTGGCGAGCAGAGCGTCGATCGCCTTGTCGAGTGCTTTCGCCGTCGTCAGCGAGTCCTGATATTTGGCATGTGCCAGTTCCGCATAATGCTTGAGAACGGCAGCCGGCTCGGGAGCGGCTGCGAGAGCCGGCAGGCTGAATGCGGCGGTCGTGATCACGGCCACCGCGAGCGCGGCGCCAATTCTGTTTTTCAGTTTCATGTTCCTCTCCTGTGACAGCGGGGGCACCGTCAAAACTTGCCAATTTGTGTCATGTATGAAAAACAAACTTGTGTCAAACGCTCTAGTTTAGAACGATTTTAAGGCGAGAGACCAAGGGTTTAACGTCGCAAGCGAAATGGATTCGCTTGCGAATGCGCGGATATGGGGCGTTTGATATTGTGTCGGCGGGGCAGTGGAAGCAGGCGCGTTCGCCGCCAACTCACATTTTCCGTTGAAGGCGGCTGAAGAAGAAGCCGTCGGTATCTGTGGAGGCCGGTGTCAGGGTAATGGTCTTACCGTCGGAGGAGCGCGGCTTTGCGGCATCCTTGCCGAACAGTTTCTCCCAGGAGCTCAGGGTTTCCACGACTTCGAAGTCTGGATTCTGGGCGGCGAAACGGTTCACCTGTGCCTCATTCTCCTCCGGCAGTACCGAGCAGGTGACGTAGAGCAGAGCGCCGCCGGGGCGGACGAATTCGCCGGCCTGCGCCAGGGCTTCCTGTTGCTGGCTGGTGCGTTCATCGAGGTTCTTCTGTGTCAGTCGCCATTTGGTATCGGGACGCCGCCGCCATGTGCCGGTGCCTGTGCAGGGAGCATCGACCAGAACTTTGTCGAACTTGCCGCGCAGTTGGAGCAGGCCGTTGCGGTCATCATGGACCTGAACGTTACGGGTGCCGGCCCGCTTCAGCCGCTCGATGATCGGCGCCAGGCGCCGTCGGTCGCTGTCATAGGCATGGACCTGGCCCTTGTTATGCATTGCGGCCGACATGGCGAGCGTCTTGCCGCCACCGCCGGCGCAATAATCGAGCACCTGGTCGCCTTCATCAGGCAGGACCAGATCGGCCACGATCTGCGAGCCTTCATCCTGCACCTCGAACCAACCCTTCTGGAACGAAAGTTCGGCCGTGACGTTCGGCAGGCGGGATGCACCTTCTCCGGCGGGAATACGGATGCCGAAACGGGCAATCTTCGATGACTGGCCACCGGCGCGCTCCAGCGCCTTTACGACCTTGGCGCGGTCGGCCTTCAGGGCATTGGCGCGAAGATCGAGCGTCGGACGCTCGGAGAGAGCCTTGGCTTCGGCAAGCCAGCCATCGCCAAAGGCTTGGCTGAAGGAGGGCTCGACCCATTCGGGAATATCGCCCTGGACATGACGAGGCGCATCTTCGAGCTTGCGGACCGCAAAGGCGGCCAATGTTTCGGCAGTAGGCGCCTCGGGTGCAAATTTGTCGCCGTCCAGCTCAGCAGCCAGCGCCTCCGGCGTCAGCCCCCATTGGCGGAAGAGTACGGCATGGGCAAGCGCGGACGCACTGTCGTCTTCCATCAGCCAAGCATGTGAAAGCCGCATGCGCAGGGCGTCATAGACGATGTTGCCGATCGCGGCCCTGTCGCCGGAGCCGGCGAAGCGATGGGCCAGGCCCCAATCCTTCAGGGCATCGGCCACCGGTCGCTTGCGCGCTTCGATATCGGCAAGAACTTCGATGGCCCCCTGCAATCGGCCGCCCAGACGCATTCACACTCTCCTGCTCGCGCGTGACCCGGAACCCATTGGAGCTCATCTTGGGACTCTGCGCTCTACCAAAAATCGCTGACGGCTCGCCAATCCGCGTAAATAGTGCCCAAGGCGGCGGATTTTGAGACGTCTCAATCGCGTGGTAGCCGCGATTGGCCGAGAGAGCAAGCGTCATGCCGATTTGCCGGATGGTTCCGGCTTGCGGCGATTACTTCGAAGCGACGACCTCATAACAGACTTTGGCGGTACCCGAAGCGACCATGCCGATGTTCTGAGCGGCAGCGCGGGAGAGATCGAGAACACGTCCGCGAATGAAAGGCCCGCGGTCGTTGATGCGAACGACGACGCTGCGGCCATTGTGCTTGTTGGTGACCCTGAGACGCGTGCCGAAGGCGAGCGAACGATGGGCGGCAGTAAGATTTCTGGAACTCATGCGTTCCCCGGAAGCAGTCTTGGAGCTTCCCCCGTACCATGAAGCGCCTCCGCAGCCAGCGGATGCAAATGCCGGAGTCGAAACGACAGCAAAGGAGGCGGATATAGTTGCGGCGATTGCCAAAGAACGTGCGATTTTCTTCAAACCGATTTTTCCCTCAAGCTATTGAACTTGCGCCCTGGGTAGGCGGCGGGGCTTAAATCAGGCCAAAAATGGCGAAAAAGTGCCACAAGCGATCACGGAATGTTACGATGTGTAACATTTGTGATGTTAAGGGAATACTATGGCTATTCAGCGGATTTGCTTGTTTGTGGAAAAAACCCAATAAAATCAGCTAAAAATGGAACGAATTTTCTTGTAAGCATCGGCCAATGCCGGGCATCACAAAAATCGAAAAAATAATTTTCCGGCTTTGCCATAATCACTGCCGCATTTGTGCAATTTTAGAGGTCGTTAACCATAAATGCGGAGCAAATTGAACTAGATCAGCCGGCTAAGTAGGAATTTTCATGCGATCCAGTGGGGTGTAGGGGCGATTTCTCAGCCGCGCCATACTCCGGAGGACCAGAGTTCTGCAAGCGACATACGATACTCTGGGTAGCGGAACTGGAAGCCGAGCGCGCGCAGTTTCGCGTTCGAAACGCGCTTGTTCTCGCCATAGAAGGAGCGTGCCATCGGCGTCAGTTCAGCCGTTTCGAAAGGCTGTTCCGGTGGCGGTTCGACGCCCATCAGGCGCGCGGCCTCGGCAACGACATCCTGTGGTGGCGCAGGCTCGTCGTCAGTGACATTATATATGCCGCCGAGCTTGCGATCGGACAGGAAGCGGGCACAAGCGCCGATATCCTCGACGCGGATGCGGTTGAACACCTGGTTCGCTTTGATGAGCCGCCGAGCGGTTCCCTTTTCCAGATTGCAGAAGGCGTTTCTGCCCGGGCCGTAAATGCCAGAAAGTCGGAGGACCGCGACGGGAAGATCAAGCCTGACGCCGACGCGCAGCCAGCCGTCTTCCGCCTCTACCCGCTCGACGGAGCGATCGGCGATCGGATGCAGTGATGTCTGTTCGCTGACCCAGGCGCCCCTGTGGTCGCCATAGACCCCGACGGTCGAGAGGTAGCAGATCCATTCCAGCTTCGGCATCAAGGCCTTGAGATTGAGCTGCGCCAGCCGCAGCAGCGGATCGCCCGATTTGCCCGGTGCGATCGATTGCACCAGATGCGTCGCGCTTTGCATTGTCTCCGAGAGAGCCGGATCGAGGTTCTCACCATCGAAGACGAAGGCTTCGATGCCATCTTTCGTCAGCTGCTCGGCCTTGTCGGCGGAGCGAGTGGTGCCGGTGATGCGGATACCGGAGCCGCCGAAGGCCTTGGCGATGGCCGATCCGGAATAGCCGCAGCCGAAAATCATCACATGCATCACAATACCCCTGCCAGTTTCCATTCGGCGCGGACTTCTTCGTCCGCTTCTTCATCTCTTTCTGCCGCAAACGCGTGGAATTCGCCAGCCGTCATCAGCCGAGACAGCGCCCAGACCGCCATGCCGCGCACGACCGGCGAGAAGTCTCCAGCCAGTTGGCGACATCTCTCTATAAGGGAGCGATCGCCCGAATTGCCGGCCGCGATGAGCACATTGCGGATGAAGCGGTCGCGACCGATGCGCTTGACCGGCGAGCCGCTGAAGAAGGCACGAAAAGCGGCATCATCCAGATCGAGCAGGAAGGCGATCGGCGGTTCCTTAAGATCGTCCCGTGCCACCAGCTTCATCTCCGAGGCAGCGCTTGCGAACTTGTTCCAGGGGCAGGCGGCAAGACAGTCGTCGCAGCCGTAGATGCGGTTGCCGATCAACGGCCGGATCTCGGGATCGATCGGACCTTTATGCTCGATGGTCAAATAGGAAATGCAGCGCCGTGCATCAAGCTGATAGGGGGCTGGGAAGGCAGCGGTCGGGCAGGCGTCGAGACAGGCCCGGCAGGAGCCGCAATGGTCGATCTCCGGCTCATCGGGTTCGAGATCGGCCGTGGTGAACATCGAGCCGAGGAACAGCCAGGAGCCGAAGGTGCGGCTGACGAGATTGGTGTGCTTGCCCTGCCAGCCGAGACCGGCCGTGCCCGCCAGCGGCTTCTCCATGACCGGCGCCGTATCGACGAAGACCTTGACGTCCTCCTTCGAGCGCGCCGCAAAGCGTGTGGCAATCTCCTTCAGCCGGCCCTTGATAATGTCGTGATAGTCGCGGTTTCGGGCATAGACGGAGATTGCCGCTTTGTCCTTCTTCTCCAGAATGCCGCGCGGATCTTCGTCAGGGCCGTAATTGAGGCCGAAGACGACGATGGAGCGGGTCTCGCTCCAGAGCACGCGCGGATCGCCCCGGCGGTCGCGGGTCTCCTCCATCCAGCCCATGGTGCCGTGATACCCCTTGTCGAGAAACTGGCCGAGCCGGACGGCCGCTTCCGGAATCGCATCCGGCCTGGTGATGCGACAGAGATCGAAACCCTGGGCACGCGCTTCCTCTCGCAAAAAAGCGGTCAGTGTGTTTCGGCGTTTGTCAGTTTTTTCCGCTTCGCGATCACCGGGCATATCGAGCCCTCGTCAGAAATCCAGATCGGCGTAGTGCGAGACCGGAGTGACACCGCGCACACGCTCCGCCAGGATCGGCCGGAAGGAAGGACGCGACTTCAGCCGTTGATACCATTCCTTGGCAACAGGCGATTCCGTCCAGTCGATCTCGCCCAGATAATCTAGCACGGAAACCGAGGCCGCGGCGGCGAGATCGGCGTAGCTCAGCCGCTCGCCGGCCAGCCACTGCCGAGAGCCCGCGAGCCAGGAGAGATACTTCATGTGCTGGCGGATATTGCCGCGCGCCATGCGCATGACCTTGGAATCAGGCGCACCGCCGCCCTGCTCGGCGGTCATCTGCAGCTTGAAGACGCGCTCGCGCGTCAGTGGCCGCGTTACATCCTGCTCCATCTTCTGCATGAACCATTCCGTCAGCCGGCGGATTTCGGCGCGCTGGAACGGATCTTCGGCCAGAAGCCGGCGATCGCGCTTCAGAACGCCATGTGTCTCGTCGAGATATTCGGAAATGACCGAAGCGCCGCAGAGCGCCCGCATGCTGTCATCGACATAGACAGGCAGGGTGCCAGCCGGGTTCAGCGCCAGGAAATCGCGTCGCTTTTCCCAGGTCTGTTCCTCGATCAGCTCCGTCTGATAGCCATATTCCGTCAGGATCAGACGAACGAACCGGGAGGAAGATGACATTGGGTGATGATACAGCGTCGGCATTGGTACTCGGGTGTTTCTGATTGATGCTATGGAAGTCTTTTGGGTCGCGATCCTGCGGCCCTAGTCATTTGTCATCGGTTGAAGCTATAGGATCTTGGCCTAGTTTGCACAAGCGAATCGGGCCGCCCTGCCGTTAGACAAAGGACACGATATGGCTGAACAAATTGTTATCGCGCTGGTTTTAGGCCTTGTAGAGGGGCTTACGGAGTTCATTCCGGTCTCCTCGACAGGCCATCTGATATTGCTTGGACATTTTCTCGGCTTCAAATCGGCCGGTACTTTTGAAGTTTTGATCCAGCTCGGCGCGATCCTCGCCATTCTGCTTGTCTATTTCAATCGTCTTGTCCAGATCGCCAAGGCGCTGCCCGTCAGCGTCAAGGCCCGCCACTTCGTTCTCGCCGTCCTATTCGGCTTTCTGCCTGCTGCCGTCATCGGCGCACTGGCGCATGATTTCATCAAGACGGTGCTGTTCGATTCGCCGAAAGTCATCTGTATCTCGCTGATCCTCGGCGGCATCGTCCTGCTCGTCATTGACAGGATCGAGTTCAAGCCGAAATATACCAGCGCCTATGAATTTTCCTGGCCGATGGCGGTCAAGATCGGCTTCTTTCAGTGCCTGGCCATGATTCCGGGAACGTCACGCTCCGGTTCCACCATCGTCGGCGCTCTGCTGCTCGGTGCCGACAAGCGTTCGGCCGCCGAGTTTTCCTTCTTTCTCGCCATGCCGACGATGGTCGGTGCCTTCACGCTGGATTTGTGGAAGAGCCGCCATGATCTCAGTTTCGCCGATGGTCAGCTGATCGTCATCGGCTTTTTCATGGCCTTCATCTCGGCGCTCTTCGTCGTGCGGGCGCTGCTCGACTTCGTATCCCGCCGTGGCTACGCTCCCTTCGCATGGTGGCGCATTGCCGTCGGCGCAATCGGTCTCATCGGTCTCTATTTCGGCTGAGACCGATCGTCGGTGCTGATATCCTGAAAAGTGAAGGCCGGTGAAAACCGGCCTTTTTCATACCCGATCAGTTCGGGGAAGACGCATCGATGGAACCCGTCGTGCAGGGGTCGACGCCGTAGGTCGGCGCACATTCGCCCTTGATCGAGGCGATGCTGCCGCGGGCCACGAAGGAGCCTGCGAGAATCACCAGTGCCGCGCACGCAAACAGAAGCGCGATAGACTTGCCCATCGAAGAATGCCTTTCCGCAGAAGTGTGAAGCGCGCCACGGACCGGTTTGTTGTCCAAGCCTGGGACGCGCGGCTGTGTTAGTCAGTGAGATGAGCAATAGCAATAAATGTTCATATTAAATTTGACGTTAATGCTACTATTTCCACACTGCGTCTTTTGAGCAACGCCAAGCTGTGAATGGCGGGGCTCTGCCAGCGTCTCAAAGTGCGATTCTGTCTTCGCGGGGCAATAAAAAACGCCGCTCGGCGAAGCCGGGCGGCGCGTGAATTTCCTGGAACGGCCGAATCGTCAGGCGGCTTTGCCAGAGCCCGTGAACTGGCCCTGCGGGCGGTAACGCACCAGATAGGACGGCAGCACGGAAACGAGCAGCGTCGGCAGCAGGCCGATGCCCTTCAAGGTGCGTCCTTCTGCTTCCGCCTGCTTGGAAACGACATTGTCGCTCTTCAGCAGCGTGACCTGATCGGCCGTGATTGGCGGTTTGATGAGCGGCACCAGCGACGCGACCGAGCCGATCAGCGAAGCCAGGCCGAACGGAATGGAGACGAGCGACTTCTTCCGGTTGATGACCGAAAGCGTGGTCTCGAGACATTCGCGGAAGGACAGCACTTCCGGACCGCCGAGCTCATAGATCGTGCCGGCCTTCAGTTTACCGTCGACGCTGCGGGCGACGGTCTCGGCGATGTCCTGAACGTAGACTGGCTGGAACTTCGTCTTGCCGCCGCCGATCAGCGGCAGGAAGGGTGCGGTGCGGGACATGTCGGCAAATTTATTGAAGAAATCATCTTCAGGGCCGAAGACGATCGAGGGGCGCAGGATCACCGCATCGGGCTTGATCGACAGGACGGCGGCTTCGGCGCGAGCCTTGGTGCGGGCATAGGCCGAGGGCGAGTTGGCATCAGCGCTGAGGGAAGAAATATGCGTCAGCGAAGCGCCCGCATTGCGGGCGGCTTCCGCAATCGCCTTGGCGCCGAATTCCTGCACGGCGTCGAACGTGTTGCGGCCGCTTTCGGCGAGGATGCCGACGCAGTTGACGACATGCTGAGCGCCTTCGACGGCGCGGTCGATGGAGTTACGGTAGCGCACATTGGCCTGGACGATCGAAATCTGGCCGAGATTGCCGAGTGGCTGCAGGAAACCGGCAAGATCGGGGCGGCGAACAGCGACACGGATGCGATAGCCGCGCTTGGCAAGCGCACGCACGGTGTGTCGCCCGATGAAACCTGATCCTCCGAACACGGTGACGAGCGGCGGGAGGTTGGACAGGGTCATGGCAGGCTCCTCGAAAGGCTTTGATTGGGCTTATCTGGTTTCGTCTTAGCCGATCCGCGCGCCGAGGTGAAGTGCCATCGCGCTGCATTGCAGCGTCGGCTTTTCAATGGGGTTAAACCCCTTCGACGACGACCATTTCCGCGTCTGCCACCTGTTGCCGGATTTTGGCCGCGATCTGGTATTCCGGCGAATTGTAGCAATCGACGGCGTGCTGCAGCGATGGAAATTCGATGACGACGTTGCGGCCGCGCGCCTGTCCCTCAAGCGGGGTAAACGCTCCGCCGCGTGCAAGGAAATTCGCGCCGTATTTCTCGAAGGCGGGCTTCGCGGCGGCGACATAATCCTTGTAGCGCTCGGGGTCGCGGACATCCACGCGCGCGATCCAATATCCCTTTGGCATGTTTTCCTCCCTGATTGTTGTCGTGGTTTAGAGCGCGGCGTCCATTTCGGCGAGGATGGCGCGAGCGGCCTCCTTCGGATCGGCGGCCTTGACGATTGGCCGTGCGACGACGAGATGGCTCGAGCCGGCCTTGATGGCCGCGGCCGGCGTCATAACGCGCTTCTGGTCGCCCTTGTCGCTGCCGGCCGGGCGGATGCCGGGGGTCACCAGCGCCATATCCGGCCCTATGATCTTGCGGACGGCGGCTGACTCTTCGGCCGAGCAGACAATGCCGCCCATGCCGGCCAGATGCGCCTGTTCGGCCCGGCGCAGCACCAGCGTGTGCGGGTCATATTCATAACCGGCGGCGATGAGATCGCCTTCGTCCATCGAGGTCAGCACGGTGACGCCAAGCAGGCAGAGGTCTGAGCCCTTGGCCGCTTCGACTGCCGCCTTCATGGCTTTCGGATAGGCGTGCAGCGTCAGCATCGACATGCCCATCTTGACGATATTCTCCACGCCGGAGGCCACCGTATTGTCGATGTCGAGCAGCTTCATATCGAGGAAGATCTTCTTGCCGCTGGCGGCAAGGTCGCGCGCGAATTCCAGGCCGCCGGCAAAGGCGAGCTGATAGCCGATCTTGTAATAAAGGATATCGTCGCCGAGGGCGCCGACCACTTTTTCGGCCTCCTGAAGGTTTGGAACATCCAGTCCAACGATCAAGCGGTCGCGTGCGGTCATATCAAGCCCATCCCATCCAATCTTCCATGCGTGTCCAGTCGCATGAGACGGCGCGCTTCGCAAGATCGAAACAGAAAAGATTGCCGCCCCCTGGCGGCTGATCGCCCTGCCGCGCAATCGGCTTCCCCTCCAGATGGCATTTCAGCAGCGTGCCGACGCCGCCATGGCCGACGAAGGCGATCGGCGCGTTCGGATCGTGCCGCGCAAGAACGGCCTCGACATTGGAAACGATCCTCGCCTGCGCATCGATGGCGCGCTCCCAGCCCTTGAAGCTCTCATTCGGGTTGGCGAAAAACCAGTCCGCCGCCTTCTCAAACTCCGGCGGCGCCAGAAAGCCTGTGGCACTGCGGTCGTTTTCATGCATGGCCTCGATGACCTCGATCGGCGCACCGCTTGCCGTCGCCAGAGCCTCGGCTGTTTCGATCGCCTTGCGCTCGCCGCTGGAGACGATGAGGCTCAGCTTGCCCGCCCAGGGTCGGCTCGCCGCCAGCCGCACCCGCTCGGCGCCAATGTCGGACAAGCCCCATTGCGGCACCGGCACATTCGGGTCGATCCGCACCTGCGGGTGCGTAATATAAAGAGCGTACATGGATTTCTCAGCGATTGTCTCAGCCGCGGCTATAGACCCAGAGCTGGGCCGGCGGAATGTTGCGGACGATGAAGTCGTAATGGCGGATATGATAGCGATCCGGCTTGGCGATGATCGGTGAGACCGGGCCGTAGGAGATCTGCACCACGGGTCTGCCGGGCGGCATGCGGTCCAGCAGGCTTTCCAGCAATGCGACGCGCGCCTTCATCGGGAAATTGAGGAGAGGAATGCCTGAGACGACGGAATCGAACGTCTGTCCGCGCAGCACGCCAAGCGTCTTATCGAGGTCGAAGGCGTCGCCATTGATGAAATTGACGCCGGGGTAACGACGGACGAGATGATTGTAGAAATCGGTGGAATATTCGATGGCGACGAGATTTTGCGGCTCGACGCCACGTCCGAGGATCGCCTTGGTGATCGCCCCGGTTCCCGGCCCAAGCTCCAGCACCGGCAGGCCGGATTGCGTATTGATGACGCTAGCCATCTTGCGGGCCGTGATCGACGAAGTAGGAACGATCGACCCCACGGTCTTCGGCCCTTGCATCATGCCCTTGAAGAAACGAATCTCCTCGTCGAACTTCTTGCCAAGCCGTTCCTTGAGACGCAGCGCCATGCTCTCCCCCCAATCAGATGTTACCGTCGCGACTTACATATCGCTTCTCTAGGATCTTGCAACGGAATGACGCAATAACAAGAGAAAATGTCGCAATCGACAAAGGACCAAATAAAAGCGCCCCTGTGCCGATTAAACGCACGAAAGGGCGCTTTAGTTTCGCTATACGCGCATAGGCATCAGCACATAAAGCGCATCGTCGCCGGCCGTGTCGCGAATGAGCGTCGGCGATCCGGCATCGGCCAGCAGGAATATGGCTGCATCGCCGGAAAGCTGCGCGGTGATGTCGAGGAGATACTTGGCGTTGAAGCCGATTTCCATCGGGTCCATCTCGTAGCCGACGGCGACTTCTTCCGTCGCACTGCCCGAATCCGGATTGTTGACGGTCAGCAGCAGCTGGCCATCGGATAAGGCCAGCTTCACGGCCCGGCCACGCTCCGAAGAAATGGTCGACACGCGGTCGACAGCCTGGGCAAAGGTCTCGCAATCGACCCGCATTTCCTTGTCGTTGTTGGCCGGAATAACGCGTTGATAGTCCGGGAAGGTGCCGTCGATCAGCTTGGAGGTCATGACGATGGAGCCGATGGTCAGACGGATCTTGGCGTCGGAGACTTCGACGGTGACGATCGCATCCGGCGTGTCCACGAGCTTCTGCAGCTCGCCGACTGTCTTGCGCGGGATGATGATGCCGGGCATGCCTTCGGAGCCGGAAGGGGCGCTGACATCGGCGCGTGCCAGGCGGTGGCCGTCTGTGGCGACAGCCCTGAGCTTCAGGTCGCCGCCGCTTTCGATCGTATGGAAGAAGATGCCGTTGAGGTAGTAGCGCGTCTCTTCGGTGGAGATCGCAAACTGCGTCCGGTCGATCAGCATCTTCAGATCCGAAGCCTTCAGCTTGAAGGAATGGCTGAAGCTGCCGGCAGTGAGATCCGGGAAATCGGATTCCGGCAGGCATTGCAGCGAGAATTTCGAGCGCCCGGAGGCGACCGTCATCGAGCTGCCATCGGTGTTGGTGGCGAGAAGCACTTCCGAGCCGTCGGGAAGCTTGCGCACGATATCGTAGAGCAAATGCGCGGGAACCGTGGTGGCGCCGGCCTGTTCGACATTGGCGGGCGTTGCCTCGGTGATTTCGAGATCGAGGTCGGTCGCCTTCATGTCGAGGTTCGTGCCGTCGGCCTTGAGCAGCACGTTGGACAGGATCGGGATCGTGTTGCGACGCTCGACCACGCGATGCACGTGGTTCAGCGACTTCAGGAGGTTCGACCGCTCTATTGTAATACGCATGGATGCTACCGCTTTCGACCGTGACTAGCCGGGCGGCCCGAGGCGCCCGAGCGACATGTTTTCGGACAAGGCCCGAAAGATTGGACAGGCAACTTGGCAGACTTCTCCATCCGAATGCAAGAGGCATAGATGATTTGCCCAGCGCCAATTCGCCATTTCGACGGCAATGCTCCACAGGAATTGCACCGCCCTTGCCGTCCGTGCGCGCCTCGCCCATAAAGGCTGTGAATACGAAGCGAATTCAGGACCGGCATGAACGAAGACCAATCAGGCAGCGGAGCGCGCAGTTTCCGTCTGCATAACAATCAGATCCCGGCCCGCCCTCTTGAACCGGCGCTCTATCTCGTAGCGACGCCGATTGGCAATCTCGGCGATATCACCTTGCGGGCGCTGGAGACGTTGGCTGGTGCCGATGTGCTCGCCTGCGAGGATACGCGCGTGACGCGCGTCCTGCTCGATCGCTACGGCATCCAGAACAAGCCCTATGCCTATCACGAATACAATGCCGATGAGGCAGGCCCCCGGCTGCTACAAGCTCTGGAAGCCGGCCGATCGGTGGCGCTGGTCTCCGATGCCGGCACGCCGCTCGTCTCCGATCCTGGTTACCGTCTTGCAGTGCAGGCGATCGAAGCGGGCTATAAGGTCGTTCCCATTCCAGGCGCCTCCGCGCCGCTGGCGGCGCTTGTCGGTTCCGGCCTGCCGAACGATGCCTTCTTCTTTGCCGGTTTCCTGCCCGCCAAGGACAAGGGCCGGCGTGATCGGCTGGCCGAGCTTGCCGGCATACCCGCGACCCTCATTTTCTTTGGATCGCCGCATCGCATCGCCGCGACCCTTGCCGCCGCTGCCGATGTGCTGGGGGGCGAGCGTGCCGGCGCGGTCTGCCGCGAGCTGACGAAAACCTTCGAGGAATTCCGTCGCGGCACGCTCTCCGAACTCGCCGCATTCTATGATGTCGTTGAGAACGTGAAGGGCGAGATCGTCTGGCTCGCCGGGCCGCCAACTGAAAGCGTTGCGGCGGAGGCCGATGTCGATGCCATTCTCGCCGATCTCTCAGGGACGATGCCGACCGCCAAGGCGGCAACGGAGGCTGCGCGCTTGACCGGCTTGCCGCGCAAGGAGCTTTACCAGCGCCTGCTCGACATGAAGGAGCGCCATGGCTGATACGAAGTCCGGGTCTGGCGAGAAGCTGAAGCGGCAAAAAGCCTGGCGTCGTGGCCATGTGGCCGAATATCTCGCCGCCGCCTTCCTGATGCTCAAAGGCTATCGCATCCTGGCGATCCGCCACCGCACCAAGCTTGGTGAGATCGATATCGTCGCCCGCAAGGGCAATCTCGCTATCTTCGTCGAGGTCAAATCGAGGCGAGGGGCGCAGGAGGCGATCGATGCTGTTTCCTTCTCGTCGCAAAATCGCATCCGTGCTGCGAGCGACCTGTGGCTCGCCCGACAGCCCGATTTTGCCCGCCTATCGCAACGCTATGACATCGTCGCCATGCTACCCGGCCGCTGGCCGCAGCATTTTCCGGATGCGTTTTGAACACGGCGTTACAGGACCGTCACAAAATCAGCCTATTGCCGGACGGATAAGCGTTCGCGACTTCCGCCGCGCTCACAATGCTATTTCGACAGGCTTCACTATGATCCGCAACACCGTTTCCGTATTCACCGTTCCCTCGCAGGAAGAGCGTAAGAGTTTTATTTCACTCGAAAAGACCGCGGCCATCCATGCGGAAAAACTTGCATCGCTTGCCTGCATGAATGCTGTGCGCATAGGCGGGGCGGATGCCAAGATCGAGGCTCTGTCCTTTCCATTTACGGTCGCTGCCTGGAATCTCGAGCGCTGCCTGTTTCCCGAGGAAAGTGCGGCCAAGCTGCGGGAAACCGCTGCGCCGCTGATCCTGCTGTCGGAAATGGATCTGGGCATGGCCCGCATAGAGCAGCGCGATCCGACCGCGATCATCGCCGGTGAGCTCGGCATGAAGCATGCCTATGGCGTCGAGTTTCTCGAACTCAGTCTTGGCTCGGAAATCGAGCGCTCCTACTGCCGCGACGATTTCAACGAGAAGGGCTTTCATGGCAACGCATTGATGGCCTCCGTCGCCCTGAAGGATGCTTTCATGATCCGCCTGCCCGGCGAGGCTGTCTGGTTCAACGACAGCAACGAGCAGCCGCGCATAGGCGACCGCTGTGCCGTTGGCGCCGTCGTCGAGACCGAGGCTGGCCCCATGGTGGCCGTTTCGATTCACCTCGAAAGTGTTGCGACCGCTGCCTATCGCGAGCGGCAGTTGGCGGCTTTGATCGATGCCGTTGAAGCTTTAGCGCCGGGCCTGCCGATCCTGATCGGCGGCGATCTCAACACCGGCAATCACACCGGCGGCGATTATACGACCGATACGCTCTTCGCCATGGCCGAAGGCCGAGGCTTCGAGTGCCATGGCGGACCGCTCGATCAGACGAGCACGCGCCCGAGCCTGATCACGCGTTTCCCTGATCGCGCCATGAAGCTCGACTGGTTCATCACCCGCGGCTTGAAGATCGGCGAAAGCCATCTTGTTTCCTCCCTCAACGGAGAAGGCAAGCCGCTCTCCGACCACGACATGGTCGTCTGCACAATCGAAGGTTTCTCCGCCTGATCGCTGCAATCGTTAAAATGCGCTCGGTTTCATGAACTTTGCCCTTACCCGTTCCATGCGATGAGATCACAGACGCACATGGAATTTTGGGGGATTGCATGGTCTTGAAACTGATGTTGGCGAGCATGGCGGCCTTTGCCACCCGTGCCGCGCCGATCGTCCTCGCGATGCCACAGTCGAAGAGCTTTGTGGCAGGCGCCAGCAACGAAATGGAAATGAAGCCGTCGCCGATCGAACCCTCCTGGGTTTTGTCCGGTAATCCGGTTGCCCGCATCGCCGAGCACTCGCGCGGGCAGGACGATGCCGCAATGACGGCGCTGTGGGATTGCACCGCTGGCGAGTTCCGCTGGTATTTCGGCTGGGACGAAACGGTGATGATCCTCGAAGGCGAGGTGCATATCACCACGGAAGACGGCGTCGAGCGGACGCTCAGCGCCGGCGATGTCGCTTATTTTGCCGGCGGCACTTGGGCGACATGGCGCATCGATCGCTATCTGCGCAAGGTTGCCTTTCTGCGCAAGCCGTTCCCGAAGCCTCTGACCATGGCTTATCGCCTGCGCAACTTCGTCCGTCAGGGCGGCGCACAAGGCCTTGCTGCCTAAGCGGGCCACTTGAAAGAAGCCATTGAATAGCCGTTGCGTTTGCATGCGGGCCGACCTACATCTGTCCGCAAATTCGAGCGAGGGTTGACTATGGCTGGTATCAAGAATGTTGCGGTCCAGATGGACCATGTGAAAAGCATCAACATTGCGGGTGACTCCACCTTCGCCATGAGCCTCGAGGCGCAGAACCGGGGCTACAAGCTCTTCCACTATACGCCGGAGCGGCTGAGCATGCGCGACGGCAAGATCTATGCCTCCGTCGAGCCGATGATCCTGCGCGATGTCAAGGGCGATCACTTCGAGCTCGGCGAACCCGAGCGCGTCGATCTCTCCACCATGGACGTGGTGCTGCTGCGCCAGGACCCGCCCTTCGACATGGCCTATATCACCTCGACGCATCTGCTCGAGCGCATCCACCCGAAGACGCTCGTCGTCAACGATCCGGCCTGGGTGCGCAATTCGCCGGAAAAGATCTTCGTCACCGAATTCGCCGATCTCATGCCGAAGACACTGATCACCCGCGATCCGGCTGAAATCCGTCGTTTCCGCGATGAGATGGGCGACATCATCCTGAAGCCGCTTTACGGCAATGGCGGCGCCGGCGTCTTCCACTCGACGCGTGACGACCGCAATCTCTCGTCTCTCCTCGAAATGTTCGGTCAGCTCTTCCGCGAACCCTTCATCGCCCAGCAATATCTGCCCGACGTGCGCAAGGGCGACAAGCGCATCATCCTCGTCGATGGCGAGGCTGTCGGCGCGATCAACCGCGTGCCGGCCGAGCATGACGCCCGCTCCAACATGCATGTCGGCGGTCGCGCCGAAGCGACCGAGCTGACGGCGCGCGAGAAGGAAATCTGCGAGCGCATTGGACCGGCCCTGAAGGAGCGCGGCTTCCTGCTCGTCGGCATCGACGTCATCGGCGACTATATGACCGAGATCAACGTGACGTCGCCGACCGGCATCCGGGAAGTCAAGCGCTTCGGCGGCGCCGATATCGCCAGCCTGCTCTGGGATGCGATCGAAGCCAAGCGAGCCTGATCGGCAGTTCCCGCCACGCTTTCAGTTGAATGATCTATTCACCCCCAACATATCGATGATTTCGACATGTTGGGGGTGAATTTTTTGTTCGTTTATTGTTCTTGTTTCATTCCTTGTCTTGTGTCAGATTGCAACCCGAAGTTTGCTGATCGGGGCACGTACGGCAAACGGCTTCGGTGACAGGGGATAGGGTATGGTGGCGCGCGTCAGTACGGTGGCGTTTCAGGGCATTGAGGGCGTACCCGTCGAAGTGCAGGTGATGATCGCGCCGGGCAAGGTGCTGATGCATATCGTCGGTCTGCCGGACAAGGCGGTGGCCGAGAGCCGGGAACGGGTTCAGGCGGCGCTGCACGCCTCCGGCCTTGCTTTGCCGCCGAAGAAGGTCACCGTCAATCTCGCGCCGGCGGACCTGCCCAAGGAGGGCAGCCACTTCGATCTTGCGATCGCGCTCGGCCTGATGGCGGCGCTCGGCGCGATCCCCGCCGATGCCCTGTCGTCCTACACCGTCATCGGCGAACTCAATCTCGACGGTACGATCGCGCCCGTTGCCGGTGCGCTTCCCGCCGCGATCGCCGCCAATGCCATGGGCAAGGGGCTGATCTGCCCGGCCGAAAGCGGACCGGAAGCGGCCTGGGCCGGCAAGGAGATCGATATTCTGGCGCCGCGCAGCCTGATCGCGCTCGCCAACCACTTTCGCGGCACGCAGGTCCTGTCGCGGCCGGAGCCATCCGTTCGCGCCGGTGCCGCCAATCTGCCTGACCTCGCCGATATCAAGGGCCAGGAAAGCGCCAAGCGCGCCCTGGAAGTGGCGGCCGCCGGCGGCCATAATCTGCTTTTCGTCGGGCCTCCCGGCTCCGGCAAGTCGATGCTCGCCTCGCGCCTGCCGTCGATCCTGCCGCCCTTGTCGACGAATGAACTGCTGGAAGTGTCGATGATCCATTCGATCGCCGGTCAGCTTTCCGGCGGCAAGCTCTCGGACCGGCGGCCTTATCGCGCGCCGCATCATTCCGCCACTATGGCGGCGCTCGTCGGTGGCGGCTTTCGCGCTCGGCCAGGCGAAGTGTCGCTCGCCCACCACGGCATTCTGTTCCTTGACGAACTACCGGAGTTTTCCCCGCAGGCGCTCGATGCGCTGCGCCAACCGCTGGAAACCGGCGAATGCATCATCGCCAGAGCGAACCACCGTGTCTCCTATCCGGCCGGCATCCAGCTCGTGGCGGCGATGAACCCCTGCCGCTGCGGCATGGCCGGAGAGCCGGGTCACACCTGCGCCCGCGGGCCGCGCTGCGCTTCCGATTATCAGGGCCGTATTTCCGGACCGTTGCTCGATCGTATCGATATCCGCATCGACGTGCCGGCGGTCTCCGCCGCCGACCTGATCCGGCCGACAGCCTCGGAAAGCAGTGCCGATGTCGCGCTCCGCGTCGCCCGTGCCCGCGAACGGCAGCGGGAGCGCTTCGAACGAGCCGGCATGAAGGATGTCAGCACCAACGCCCGCTGCTCGACCGCGATGATCGAAACCATCGCCGAACCGGATGCCGCCGGCCTGCAATTGCTGCGCGACGCGGCCGAGAAGATGAAATTCTCCGCCCGCGGCTATCATCGCATTCTCAAGGTCGCACGAACACTTGCCGATCTCGACGACAAATCGACCGTCGGACGCATCCACCTTGCCGAAGCCATCTCCTATCGCATCGCCGGAGAGCGGCTGACCGCGCACGCCTGACAATTCGAGACTCTGCTGCACCCGATCGTCTCCAGCCTGCCTAAATGAAAAAAGGGGCGCCGCAGCACCCCTTTCCCAATTAGTTGCTGCCGTTGGTTCAGCCTCCAAGACCCTCGAATAGCGCCGTCGAAAGGTAGCGCTCGGCGAAGGACGGTATGACAACGACGATGGTCTTGCCTTCGTTTTCGGGACGCTGGCCGATCTTGATAGCCGCCGTGAGCGCCGCGCCGGAGGAAATACCGACCGGCACGCCTTCGAGCTTGGCGACGAGCCGGGCTTGCTGAAACGCCTCGTCATTGCTGACGGTGACTACCTCGTCATAGACATGCGTATCGAGAACCTTCGGCGCGAAGCCGGCGCCGATGCCCTGAATCTTGTGGGGGCCGGGATTGCCGCCGGACAGAACCGGCGAATCCGCCGGCTCGACGGCGATGACCTTGATGTCGGGCTTGCGGGCCTTCAGCACCTGGCCGACACCGGTGATCGTACCGCCGGTGCCGATACCGGAAACGAAGATATCGACCTTGCCTTCGGTGTCGTTCCAGATTTCCTCGGCCGTCGTTTTGCGATGAATTTCGGGATTGGCGGGATTTTCGAACTGCTGCGGAATGATCGCATCCGGCAGCGAGGCGGCCAGCTCTTCCGCCTTGGCGATCGCGCCCTTCATGCCCTTCGGCCCCTCGGTCAGCACCAGCTCGGCGCCGAGCAGCGCCAGCATCTTGCGGCGCTCGATCGACATGGTCTCTGGCATGGTGAGGATAAGGCGATAACCCTTGGCGGCGGCCGCAAAGGCGAGCGCAATGCCCGTGTTGCCCGAGGTTGGCTCGATCAGCACGGACCGGCCGGGA
Source organism: Rhizobium pantanalense (assembly GCF_030182525.1). Classification (NCBI taxonomy): domain Bacteria; kingdom Pseudomonadati; phylum Pseudomonadota; class Alphaproteobacteria; order Hyphomicrobiales; family Rhizobiaceae; genus Rhizobium; species Rhizobium pantanalense. The sequence continues at coordinate 310,770 of NZ_JAQJCH010000003.1, read as the reverse complement.
GCGATCTTGCCCTGGGCTTCCAGGCTCTCGATCATGGCGACGCCGATACGGTCCTTGACGGAAGCGATCGGATTGAAGAACTCGAGCTTTGCCAGGATGTTGGCCTTGACGCCCTTCTCCTTCGCCAGCTTGTCGAGGCGGACGAGCGGCGTATCGCCAATGGTCTCGGTGATCGAGGCATAGACGCGGCCGCGGCCGGGTTTGCGGGTGTCGGACATGGGTAGCTCTCCCTATATTGGATTATGCAACGACAATAGGATCAAATGCGCGCGGAAACCAGAGTGCGCACCCGTTCCCTGCATGAAGCGCGTGAGAAAAGAATCCTCCAACTGCCTTCTTTGGGAATGTTTTTTTCAGGCGGCGCGCGCGGCGATGAAGGCGGCGGTGGTGGCGAGGATGCTGGCGGCGACCCGGTTCAGGATCTGCAGCGCCCTCGGCTTCTTGAGAAAGGTGCGCGCCCGCGACGCCAGCAGCATATAGGGCACCAGAACGATCAGAAGGACGATGAAAGTTGCCGCCACCAGCGTCGCATATTCGCGCAGCCCGATGCTGCCGATATCGATCAGGGTCGGCACCAGCGCAACATAGAAAAGCATGGTCTTGGGGTTGCCGAGCGTGACAAGCAGGCCGGAGAGGAAGGACATGCCGGCGCTGTTCGATTTCTTCGCGGCGATGTCGGCCGCAAGCAGGCCTGCTGTCCAGAGCTTCCAGGCGATATAGCCGAGATAAAGCGCACCGGCGATCTTGATAACGATGAAGACCTCGGTGAAGGTCTGCGCCACGAAGGCAAGCCCGAGGATGACGGCCGTCAGGTAAATCGTGTCGCCGAGCACAAGGCCGAGACCCATGAAGAAGGTCTGCGAAAGCCCGAGCCGAGGGCGCGCGCCACGATTGCCGTGATGCCTGGACCGGGAATGGCCGCCGCGACGAAGGGCGCGCCGCAATAGGCGAGCAGGGATGCGAGCGTCAAGGCCATTTCCTCCTCTGATGGTGTCTGCTCTATCGCACCACCTTTGCGTTTTCAAGCGATTGCGCCGATGCTGCGAACATATTACCAAGGCATTAACGGCGCGTCGCAACTGCTTTGCACAAGGATACCATGTCTTCCGCATTGCTCCTGATCGATCTTCAGAACTCCATCCTGACCGGCCTTGCCACGCCGGAGCGTCAGCCCGTGATAGATGCCGCATTGGAGGGGGTTGTCACCAGGCTGGCGGCGCTGAAGCACAAGGCGCGTGCCGCCGGCATTCCGGCCTTCATCATCCAGCATGATGGCACGCCAGGGCATCGCCTGGCAAAACGCAGCGAAGGTTGGCAGCTGCGCCGGGAAATCGCGCCGGAAGCCGGCGATGTCGTCGTGCATAAGACGAGCTGTGATTCCTTCTTCGAGACGGATCTGGAGGCGAAGCTACGAGCGCGCGGCGTCACTCATCTCATCGTCGGCGGCTGCATGACGCAGTTCTGCGTCGATACGACCTTGCGGCGCGCCGTTTCGCTCGGCTTTGACATCTCGCTGATATCGGACGGCCACACGACTGCGGATATGGGTCGGCTGAGCTTCGAAGAGATTGTCACCCATCACAATATGCTGCTTGACGGCTTCGATGCCGGGCCGCATGAAATCAAGCTGGTCGCATCCACCGAAATCTCCTTCTGAAGCCCTTTCCCGCCGGAGCCTCCATGCCGCATCTGACCAGTATCATCACCTTTGCCCTGATCGCCGTCGGAATGGTGGTGACGCCCGGGCCGAACATGATTTATCTGGTGTCGCGATCGATCTCGCAGGGGCCGGCGGCGGGACTGATCTCGCTCGGCGGCGTGGCACTCGGCTTCGTCTTCTATATGCTTTCGGCCGCGCTCGGCATTACGGCCTTCCTGTTCGCCGTGCCCTTTGCCTATGACGCGCTGCGTCTCGTCGGCGCGGCCTATCTCGCCTGGCTTGCCTGGAATGCCTTGAAGCCGGGTGGCCGTTCCGCCTTTCAGGTCCGCGATCTTCCAAAAGATGGGCCGCGTAAACTCTTCGCTATGGGTCTGGTGACCAGCCTGCTGAACCCGAAGGTCGCGGTCCTCTATCTTTCACTGCTGCCGCAGTTCATTGATCCCGCTAACGGCAGCGTCTTCAGCCAATCCGTCATTTTCGGCTTTACCCATATTGCCGTCAGCCTGACGCTCAACTCCATCTTCGCGCTGACGGCCGGCTCCGTCGCGCTGTTCTTCTCAAGCCGCCCGTCCTTCATGCTGGTGCAACGCTGGCTGATGGGCACGGTGCTGGCTGGGCTCGCCGTGCGCATGGCTTTCGAGGCGCAGCGTTGATGCGGAGCGTTTTGCCGCCACTTGCCGCCAGCCTTCTGGCACTCGCATCGTTCTGGAGCGCTGCTGCGGCGGCGGAGACGGGTACGCAGACGATCGTCTTCATGCGCCATGGCGAAAAGCCCGAAGCGGGTCTTGGCCAATTGAGCTGTCAGGGCCTCAACCGGGCGCTGGCTTTGCCACCAGTGCTGACAAAACTCTTCGGCAAGCCGTCGGCGATCTTTGCGCCTGATCCATCGAAACGAAAGGAAGATTCCGGTGCTTCCTACGATTATATCCGGCCGCTCGCGACTATCGAGCCGACGGCGATCGCCCTTGGAATGCCTGTCGATACCAGTTTCGGCTATGAGGATATCGATGATCTGAAAGCCGAGCTGAAGAAGCCTGCCTATGCCGGCAAGCTGATCTTCGTCGCCTGGGAGCATAAGCAGATCGTCGATCTCGCCCGCCAACTGATGAGCGAGAATGGTGGCGATGAAGAAGAGGTGCCGAAATGGCATGGCAAGGATTTCGACAGCCTCTACGTGCTGCGCATCGGCGGGGCTAAGGCCGGATCAGGCGCGACCTTCGAGAAGATGGCCGAAGGCCTCGATGGTCGCTCCGATATCTGCCCGAATCCGGCTAAATAACCTCAGAATACCGGCCGCATGAAGCTGCGCTCGTAGCTGATGATGCAGCGCGTTTCCTCGCCATAGGCAAGCGCGGCCTGGCATTCCGCATCCTCGGGTATTTTGAGCCGATATTCCTCATAGGCGGCCAGGCTCGGAAAGCTGAAGAGCGCCAAGGCGATGTTATTGGCGCCTTCATGCGGCATGAAATAGCCGTGATGCGTGCCGCCCATCCGGTTGACCAGCGGAATCCAGAGCTTGGCGTAATGTTCGAACTGGGCAAGCTTATAAGGGTCGATGACGTAGCGAAGATAGCAGGTGATCATTCGGCAGCCCCCTTGGAAAGATGGTGATTTCTATTCCAGGGCAGGGGGATCGTCCATCCCAGATTCATGCCGGCCGCAGCCGCGAGGATGATGATCGCGCCGAGGATTTGCGCGATGCTGAGCACATGGCCGAAGGCGAAGCGATCTACCAAGATGGCGGCGATCGGATAGACGAAGGAGAGCGCGCCGGTCAGGTGCGTCGGCAGCTTCTGGATGGCGCCATAGAGCAGCACATACATCAACCCGGTATGCACGATGCCCATGGTAACGAGGATCGACCATCCCCCGACATCCTGGGGTGCGGCCGAGAAATTGGTAAAGGGTGCCAGCATCAGGATACCGGTCGAAACCTGAATGAGCGCGATCAGGTGCGGCGGCGTGCCCTTCAACCATTTGGCGGCGATCGCTGCCAGCGCATAGAAAAAGGCCGCGCCCAGCGAAAACAGGATACCGATTGCGTAGCTTCCGCCACCTGCTGCCTCCGCCGGCTTGCCTTCGACGATCACGGCCATGCCGACAAAGGCGAGACCCAGCCAGAAGAGCTTGGTGAAGGTGATCCGTTCGCCGAGGAACAACGCGCCGAGACCCAGCAGCATGAAGGGCTGTGTGTTGTAGACGGTCGTGGCGATGGAAATGGAGGCGTGGGAATAGGCCGCGAAAAGCAGCAGCCAGTTGAGTACGATGGCGATCCCGCCACCGACGGCGATGGAAAATGTCTTCAGATTGAGGATGCCGGGGCGGAGCAGGCCCATGGCCCCGCAGATGACGAGCAGCGTCAGCGCGCCGAAGAAGCAGCGCCAGAAGACGACGCCGGTCACGGGCTGCCCAGACATCAGCACGAACCAGCCGATCGTGCCTGAAATCAGCATCGCCGCCGTCATTTCCACCGTGCCGCGTTTAATCTCGTTCATTGCCTTTGCTCCCATCTATCTGCACCAATCATATTGCGGTACCGGAGGTGGTGATATAGATTTAGTAAGGCAAAAATGCTGAACGACCTAAATAAATGAGGTCTTATTATGGGTGTTCCTAACGCGAGCCTGGGTCTGGATGAGATCGATCAGCGGATGCTGGAGGCGCTGGCGCGCAATGCCCGCATATCGCTGAAGGAGCTGGCGGAAGCGGCCAGCCTGTCTTCGCCGAGTGCGGCGGAGCGGCTGCGGCGGCTGGAGGAGCGCGGCATCATCTCGGCCTTCACCGTCGATATCGCGCCGGAAGCAATCGGCTATCCCCTGCAGGCGATCGTCCGCATCCGGCCTCTGCCTGGCCAGCTGCATGTCGTCGAGCGCATCATTCAGGAGACGCCGGAGTTCATCGAATGCGACAAGGTGACCGGCGACGATTGCTTCATCGGGCGTCTAGTGGTGCGGTCAATGAGCGAGCTCGACGGCATCCTGGACAGGATCACCGAGAGGGCGGAGACGAACACATCGATGATAAAGGCGACACCGGTCAAGCGCCGGCTGCCGCCGCTTTCCCACTAAAATTCCGCCATGGGCGAGAGCATGAGCGGCCCGGCAATATCGTCTGCCGCTTTGCCGCGCGCCATCAGCCTCGTGTAACCCTCGTAGAGCTGCAGCGATACCTGGCAATCCAGCCGATCCGGAGAAAAGCAGATCTCGATGCGATCGGGTTCGATATCAAGCGCGGAGACGATGGTCGCCAGCGAAGGGATCGCCATTGACACGACATCGAGAAGCCAGAGAGTCGCGCCGTCAAACGTCCATGCGATGACCACTTCATCCCCAAGCGCCGTCAGGCGAATCGCGGAGTTGAAGGAGGCATTCAGCAGAAACATCTCCATCTGCCTGACAACGGAAAATTGGGCGGAGACAGACTGCCGGTTTTGCAACAGCGTCTTGATCAGGCGGAGATCGTCAGGCACTTCAATAGAGAGTTGCCGGGCAGTCGAGCCGGCTTTTTCAAGCTTCGGCATTCCTGCAACGAAGACATGCTGCGGCAGAATGCGAAAGCCGTAACGCTCATAAAGCGCAGGCTTGTCGGTGAGCAGGAGATCGAGTTCGTAGCCCTCCGCCGCAGTGTGGGCAAAGGCGCGCTGCATGAGGTCGCGATAGAGGCCGCGCCCGCGCCATTCCGGCCGCACCGCGCCGGACTGATATCCCGCCGCCCTGACGGCACGGCCGTTGACGATCAGCGGCATGGAGAAGGCGGTGAAATTGGCGATGCAACGGCCATCGGCATCGAAATAGCCAAACGGCATGCTTGTGGGATCGGGGCCGCCCAATCGATCCTGAATGCTGACGTCGATGGAGAACGTATCTTCAAGCAGGCCGACAAGACCCTTCCACGCAGCTGGATCGCCGAAATAGTCCTGTCGTAATGTCAGGCCATGCGTCTGGGTACTCTCCGACATCACACGCCGGTCGACCCGAACCCGCCTGCGCCGCGCGTGGTTTCGCTGATCTCCGCAATCTCGGCGATACGCACCTGCATGACTGGCGCTATGACCATCTGCGCGATGCGCATGCCGCGGGTGATCTCGAACGGCTCTTCGCTGAGGTTGGCCAGCAGCACCTTCACTTCGCCGCGATAGTCGCTGTCAACCGTGCCGGGCGAGTTCAGGCAGGTAATCCCATGCTTGAAGGCAAGCCCTGAACGCGGGCGGATCTGCGCCTCGAAGCCTTCAGGAACTTCGAAAACAAAGCCCGTTGGAACGAGAACCCGAGTCCACGGTGCGATCGTCAGCGTCGCACCGTCGTCGATGGCAGCGCGTAGGTCCATACCGGCCGCGCCCTTGGTTTCGTAGGCGGGCAGTTCCAGACCCTCCCCATGCGGCAGGCGGATGAGGTTCAGGGTCGGAGTGATATCGGTGTGAATGGTCATGCGGCAATAGTTTGCGTTCGAAAGCCGGAGGTCAATTGCATTTGGGGCTTTGAGTCGCTAGATACGGCCGCAATTCACAGGATTCATACGCATGGCCGAAAGTCTCGCCGAGGCGGTCTCCCGCCGCCGCACATTCGCTATTATCGCTCACCCGGACGCGGGCAAGACGACGCTCACCGAAAAGCTGCTGCTGTTCGGCGGCGCCATTCAGCTTGCCGGCGAAGTCAAGGCGAAGAAGGATCGCATGCAGACGCGCTCCGACTGGATGAAGATCGAGCGCGAGCGCGGTATCTCGGTCGTGACCTCCGTCATGACCTTCGAGTATGAAGGCAACGTCTTCAACATCCTCGATACGCCCGGTCACGAAGACTTCGCCGACGACACCTATCGTACGCTGACGGCCGTCGATGCCGCCGTCATGGTCATCGACGCCGCCAAGGGTATCGAGCCGCGAACGCTGAAGCTGTTCGAAGTCTGCCGCATGCGCGACATCCCGATCATCACCTTCATCAACAAGATGGACCGCGAAAGCCGCGATCCCTTCGAAATCCTCGATGAAGTCGAAGAGAAGCTGGCGCTGGATACGGCTCCGGTCACCTGGCCGATCGGCCGCTCCAAGACTTTCTGCGGCTCCTACCATCTGGCTGACAATACGGTGCGCGGTTCCGATACCGAGGTCGAGGCGACCAAGGTAAATGGTCCGCAGGCGGTCGCCGACCGGCTGCCGGAAAACGAGCGCCAGGCCTTTATCGACGAGACGGAACTGGCAATTGAAGCCTGCCGCCCCTTCGACCGGGACTCCTTCCTCGAAGGTCACATGACGCCGGTCTTCTTCGGCTCGGCGCTGCGCAACTTCGGTGTTCGCGACCTCATCAACGCGCTCGGCGCATTCGCGCCGCCGCCGCGCGATCAGGTCGCCGATATCAGGACGGTTCACGCCACCGACGACAAGATGACGGCCTTCGTCTTCAAGATCCAGGCCAACATGGACCCGAACCATCGCGACCGTATCGCTTTCGCCCGCATCTGCTCCGGCAAGCTGGAGCGCGGCATGAAGGCCCGGCTGTCGCGTACCGGCAAGCAGCTCGGCCTCACCGCGCCGCAGTTCTTCTTCGCCTCGCAGCGCCAGCTCGCCGATACCGCCTATGCCGGCGATGTCGTCGGTATTCCGAACCATGGCACGCTGCGCATCGGTGATACGCTGACGGAAGGCGAATCCCTGGTCTTCCAGGGCGTGCCGAACTTCTCGCCGGAAATCCTGCGCCGCGTTCGCCTTGAAGATGCGATGAAGGCGAAGAAGCTCAAGGAAGCGCTGCAGCAGATGGCCGAAGAAGGCGTCGTGCAGCTCTTCTCGCCGGAAGACGGTTCGCCCGCTATCGTCGGCGTCGTCGGCGCCCTGCAGCTCGACGTGCTGAAGGAGCGGCTGATGGCCGAATACGGCCTGCCGGTTTCCTTCGAAATGTCGCGCTTCTCGGTGTGCCGCTGGATCTCGGCCGACCAACCCGCCGATCTCGAAAAGTTCGTCACGGCACGCCGCGGCGATATCGCCCGCGATCTCGATGGCGATCCGGTCTTCCTCGCGCAGGACGGCTTCTCGCTGCGTTATGAAGCAGAACGTTATCCGGCTATCAAGATGGTCGCGATCAAGGAATATCACGCCGTCAAGGCGGCCTGATATCGGGGACATTGCAGCCACAGGCAACCGCCCTGTGGCTCATAATGCTACTATCGCGCTGCTGTATTTATCAGCTCCGCGTAGCGCGCCTCGGTGACGTCATCCAGCGGAAACATGCATTCGACCCGCAGCTCCTGCGTCGTAATCATCTGCGCGGTTCCAACCGTCGTCACCAGTGAGAAAAATCTTAGAACTTGCCCGTCCTTCACGAAGGACAAAGGAATCAGCGGCGCATTCTCGATCGCCGGCGATGTCTGCCATTCGGCATTCACATCTGGATAGGCGAGCAGGCTATCGATAAGCGCATTCGTCCGTACGTCGATGACGCGGCCGACGGACTCGCGGAAAACACGCCCCATAAGGCTTTCCGCAGTCTTCTCCCAATCCGCAATGAAAGGCCGCATGCCCGAGGGGTCGAACATGAGATGCAAGAGATTGCGCGGTTTCGGACGTGCGGCCATATCGGTGAAGTGGCCGAAGAAGCGAAGCGTTGCATCGTTGGACATCAGTACATTCCAGTAGCGATCCATCACGACGGCTGGGAATGGCTCGTGCTGACGCAGCATGCGTTTCAGCGCATTGGTGACGCCCTGCATCTCCTGATCATCGAAGCTTCCTTCGGAATAGATCGGCGCATAGCCGGCGGCGAGCAACAGCGTGTTGCGCTCGCGGAACGGCACGTCCAGGGCATCGGCGAGACGCAACACATTCTGGCGACCAGGCGTGCTCCTGCCGCTTTCGATAAAGCTGATCTGGCGCTGCGAGATGCCGGTGTCGAGCGAAAGCTCGAGCTGGCTCTTGCCGCGCGTGTCGCGCCATGCGCGCAGCTGCGGTCCCAACTCGTTCGACAATCTCGGTTCGGCGCGAAGGGAACTCATTCTGTAAAACCTCGCTTCGTTCGTTTGGTGTGGCGGGGCCGTATGGGCAGCCCCGGCAGCTTCAGTTGTTATGAGAAAGCGACCGGCCCGACCGAGCCGTACCAATGGCGCACTTTCGTCGGGTCTGCCTCATCCATGTAGAAAAAGTGCGTCATAACCGGTTTGACCACCGCTTGGGTGTGGTCATTGGGGGTCATGGTCACGGTTCCGCGGAACACCTTCAACGATCCGGCGTCCCAATATTCGGTGACATCATGCAATGCCGTGAAACCGGTGTCGATGAGCGCGCGCAAGTTCCGGCGAATGGTTTCGCGCCCCTTCCAGTCGGCGATGCCGAGATTGCATGTGGCGTCTTCCGCAAGGCAATCAAAGCCTTCGCCGAAGGTCTTGTCGTCGATTTCGCGCCAGAAGGCGAGCAGCCATTGCGGGGCTTCTTTTTTGGTGAATGACATGGTCGTCATGGATTTCTCCTGAGCCTGCCTTGGAATGATGTCGTGGCCATCGACGCCATGCCGGGCAAAGGCTCTCTTTCGTTGAAGGGCTGAAAAGCTCTTCCTGCAAGAAGATGGTCCTTGGATACTCCACAGCAAACGCTGCGCTCAATTACATGCGATGTAATGAGAGCCTGCCAATCAAGCCTCAAGCTGACATGATCGGTTCGGATGCGTTTCATTTTGGAATAGTGTCATCGCGATGTTCCATCCGATATAGCGCTATGCCATAGTGCCGCCCCGAGGTCCCCTCGATCGGAACGAGCAGCTTTCATGATGAAATTTCTTGCGGTTCTTGCTCTGGCCGTTGTCGGCCTGATGCCAGTCGCAGCCGAGGCGCGAATCATTGCCGATGCGGCCGGACGCACGGTGTCCGTGCCTGATAAAATCAACCGCATTCTGGTGGCCGGGCCGCCGGCAACCGCTTTGGTCTACGTGCTGGCGCCCGAAAAACTGGTGGGTTGGGTTCATGCGCCGGATGATGCCGCCAAGGCCTATCTGATGCCGTCGGTGCGGTCGCTGCCGACAGTTGGCCGTTTGACCGGCAAGGATGGCGCAATCAGTTCGCAGGCGGTCATCGACGCCAAGCCTGATATCATCCTCGATGCCGGCACGGTCGATCCGACCTACAAGGCTCTGGCTGACAAGGTACAGTCCGACACGCATATTCCCTATGTCCTTATCGACGGCAGCTTCGCCCGCACCGCAGATACGCTGCGTGATGTCGGCGCACTGATCGGTGTCGAGGACCGTGCCAACAAGCTGGCCGATTACGCCGATACGGCGATCAAGGACCTGAACGAAAAGCTCGCGACATTGCCGAACGACCCGCGCCCGCGCGTCTATTACGGCCGTGGTGCCGATGGCTTGGAAACCGGGCTTTCCGGCTCGATCAATCTGGAAATCCTCGATGCCGTCGGCACGATGAATGTCGCTGCCGCTGCCGGCAAGGGTGGACTTGCCAAGGTGACCGTACAGCAGGTCGTCGGCTGGAACCCGGATATCATCATCGCCGAGAGCCCGGCTTTCGCCGCTTCGGTGAAAAGCGATCCGCAATGGGCTGGGATCAAGGCCGTCAAGGACGGCAAGATCTTCGTGCCGCCGTCTCTGCCTTTCGGCTGGTTCGATTCGCCGCCCGGCGTCAACCGGCTGCTCGGCGTGCGCTGGATAGAGAAGTTGCTCTATCCGAAGCTCTTCCGCAGCGATTTTTCCGAGGATGTAAAGGAATTCTACAAGCTGTTCTACCAGGTCGATCTGACCGACGATCAGCTGGCGGCATTGCTGAAGGGCATGAAGTAACCACTCTGATAAGGAAGGCGTTCATGGTCCGGGAGAACGAAATTCGCGAAAACGAAGTGGCTGTCGAGCCGCCCGCAGCCTCGGATGCCGGCCTTACCTTCATCGGCCGCATTTCGACACCCTGGACATCGCGCATGGAAACGCCGCGTCAGGGTCGCCATGACGGCCCGGTCTGCCGGATCGAGATCTTCGAGCCCTGGGTGGCCGCGTTGAAGGGCGTCGAAGTCTTCGAGCGGCTGGAGGTTCTTTATTGGCTGGATCGGTCTCGCCGCGATCTCGTGCTGCAAAGCCCCGCCAATAGTGGCAAGGCGCACGGTACTTTTTCGCTGCGCTCGCCCGTTCGGCCCAATCCCATCGGCACCTCTATCGTCAAATTGGAGGCTATCGAGGGTGCCGTGCTATTGGTGCGCGGGCTCGATTGTCTTGATGGTACGCCGCTACTCGACCTGAAGCCCGATCGCACCCTGTTCAAACCGATCGCGCCGCCGCAGTCCGGAGACTTCCAGACCGGCGACGGCGAGACGGCGCATTACTGCCAGAAGGCGTAAAGCATGATTCAAAAGTGCCTAGCGCTTTTTGAATAAGATCATGCCGGCGATGGACCACGAAATCCGTTGCCCTATTCGCCGCGTGGATAGCGCTGATTTTCCTCTAGCACGTTCAGATCCATATGGTTGCGCATGTAGCGCTCCGATGCCTTCTGCAGCGGCTGATAGTCCCAGGGATAATAGGCGCCGTTGCGAAGCGCCGTGTAGACAACCCATCGCCGTGCCTGGCTTTCACGCACGGCAGCATCAAAGCTCGCGAGGTTCCAGCGCGCCATGGCCTGCGCCGTCAGTGTATTCAGCGTCTCTGCATAGGCCGGGTTGCCGGCCAGATTGGTCAGCTCTTTCGGATCCTCCCTGAGGTCGAAGAGCATGGGTGGGTCCTTCTCGCAAAGGGTCAGCTTGTAATTGCCGTCGCGTAAGGCCACCAGCGGCGCTTCCGAGCCTTCCGCGGCATATTCCATCGGCACGGGACTGCGGCCTCCGGTTCCAAGAGCCAGCGGGGTCAGATCCTCGCCGTCGGTCCAGCGTCGTAGCGATGCGATGTCGATCCCGGCAAGGGCGGCGAGCGTCGGCGTCACGTCGAGCGTCGACGCGGGCTGGTCGATAAGCTTCGGTTGCCAGCCAGGAGCTGCGATCATCAGCGGCACGCGGGCCGAGCCCTCGAAGAAGTTCATCTTGAACCAAAGGCCGCGCTCGCCGAGCATGTCGCCGTGGTCGGAGACGAAGAGGATGATGGTGTTGTCGGCCATGCGGCCGCGCTCGAGCGTGTCCAATATCTCGCCGATCTTCTCGTCGACATAGGAGATGTTGGCGAAATAGCCGCGGCGTGCCCGGCGGATCTGCTCCGGCGTGATGTCGAAGGCGGTGTGGTCGCAGGCCTTCATCAGCCGCTGCGAATGCGGGTCTTGTTGCTCGAAGGGAATTTCGCCGACTTGCGGGTCGAGCGCCGGGCAATCCTCATAGAGATCCCAGAAGCGCCGGCGCGCGACATAGGGGTCGTGCGGATGCGTGAAGCTGACGGTCAGGCACCAGGGCCTTTCGTCTTGGCGCCGGGAGAGATCGTAGAGCTTGCGGGTCGCGTGATAGGCAACCTCGTCGTCATATTCCATCTGGTTGGTGATCTCGGCGACACCGGCTCCGGTGACCGAACCGAGATTGTGATACCACCAGTCGATGCGCTCGCCGGGCTTTGTATAATCCGGCGTCCAGCCGAAATCGGCGGGGTAGATGTCTGTGGTCAGCCGCTCCTCGAAGCCGTGCATCTGGTCCGGGCCGACGAAATGCATCTTGCCGGAGAGCGCCGTCTGATAGCCGGCGGCGCGCAGGTGGTGGGCGAAAGTCGGAATGTCCGAGCAGAATTCGGCGGCGTTGTCATAGACGCGCGTGCGGCTCGGCAGCTGCCCGGACATGAAGGAGGCGCGTGCCGGCGCGCAGAGCGGGCTTGCCGTATAGCTGTTGGCAAAGCGCACGGAACGCTTCGCCAGAGCCTTCAGGACCGGCGCATGCAGGAACTCGGCCGGGCCGTCGGGAAAGAACGTCCCGTTGAACTGATCGACCATGAGGATGAGAATATTCGGGCGGGACATGCGGATGTCTTTCTTGCGGGTCAGAGGCCGATGGCGGCTTTGACGGCCTTGAGGCCAGGCTTGCCGTCGATAGTGGTGACGCCGGAAAGCCAGGGCGTCAAGGCGTCCGGATGCGCCTTCAGCCAGGCAGTGGCCGCGTCCTTGGCGCTCTCGCCGCCGAGGATCGATCCCATCAGCGAATTCTCCATGTCGATGTCGAAAGTTAGGTTATGGAAGAGCTTGGCGGCGTTCGGGCATTGCGCCGACCAGCCGGTGCGCGCCAGCGTGTAGACCTCGGCGCCGCCGTAATTCGCGCCGAAATAGGCATCGCCACCGGAAAGATAGGCAATCTTGAAGCGCTCGTTCATCGGATGCGGCGCCCAGGCGAGGAAGACGATCGCCTGCTTGTCCTTCGAGGCGCGCTCTACTTGCGACAGCATCGCCTGCTCGCTCGATTCCACCAGTTCCCAACCTTTCAGACCGAAATCATTGGCGTCGATCATTTTCTGGATATTGGCATTGGCCGGTGCGCCCGGCTCAATGCCGTAGATCTTGCGGCCGAAATCGTCGGCATGCTTCTGTAGGTCGGAAAAGTCCTTGATGCCCATGTCGGCAACATAGGTGGGCACCGCCAACGTGAACTTGGCGCCTTCAAGATTGCGGTTCAGCACCTCAGCCGCTTTCGCCTTGTTGAGATCGTCCACGAAGGCCTTCTGCGCTGGCATCCAGTTGCCGAGGAAGACATCGATCTCGCCCGTCTTCATCGCCTGATAACCGATCGGCACGGAAAGCGTCTTGATGTCGGGTTCATAGCCAAGGGCGGTCAGCAGCACGCCGGTCACGCCATTTGTCGAGGTGATATCGGTCCAGCCGGGGTCCGAAAGGTGGATCGTCTTGCAGCTGTCGCCGTCGGCCCGGGCGATGCCTGCCAGGGAAAGGACGGAAAGAAGAGCGCCGGCGGCGAGTCGTCCCATTGCAGAGATGCACATGACGATGGTTCCCTCTTGTTATTGGATTATTTTATTGAACATCACTAGAGTTCCCGCTGTGAAGCAGGCATTTTTCGATAGATGCCAAAAGGAAATTTTATGGTTGCACGTCTCGTCGATCTTGGCTGGCTGCGGATATTCCTGGAAGTGGGCCGTTCCGGCAGCCTCTCTGCGGCGGCTGCGGCGCTTGGCCTGACGCAACCGGCCGTCAGCTACCAGATCCGCCGCATCGAGGAGCAGATGGGCGTGCCCCTGTTTCGCCGCCAGCATCGCGGCGTCGCGCTCTCGCCGGAAGGGCAGCGCCTGTTCGAGATCGTCGAAAAATCCGTCGGCAGCGTCGACCATCTGGTGCGCAGTTTCCGCGCCGAGGCGGAACGGCCATCCGTTCGCCTGCGCACGGATTATGCTTTTTCCGCGCTGTGGCTCATTCCGCGCATGCATGCGTTCCGGTTGCTTCACCCGGAAGTGGATATCCAGATCGTCGCCACACAGCGGCTGGATCGTGGCGCGCCGGAAAGTGGCGATATCGCCGTCTTCTTCGGCACGCGCAGCGAATTCGGTCCTGCCGCCACCTTGCTTCTGCCGGAAAAGGTCGTGCCGATCTGCACCAGGGGTTTCGCGGAGCGCCACGGCCCGTTCACCGATCCCTCTCAGCTCGCAGGCACCACGCTCGTCCATCTCGATACGGAGATCCCGTCGCCCTGGTTCGACTGGGAAAGCTATCTTTCTGCCTTCGGCATTGCCCGCGACGCCTATGCCGGCCGCGGCGATCTGCGCTTCAACACCTATTCGCTGGTTGTGCAGGCAGCGCTCAGCGAGCAGGGCGTTGCCATCGGCTGGATAGGCCTTGTCGATTCCCTGCTCGCAGCACGCACGCTGGTGACGGCGGGTCCCATGCTAGAGGCGCCGGAGCGAGGTTATTGGCTGCTGCCGCCGGCCGCCGCGAACCCGGAGGCGGAGCGGTTGGCGCAATGGCTGCTCATCGAGGCCGCCACCGGATGACCATCATGCTCTATTCCGCCGTAAGATCGGCAAGAAACGTCTCGCACCAGCGTGATACGTCATTTTCAAGCAGATAATCCATCATGCCGCGCCAACGCTCCTGCCGCTCCTGCAATGGCATGTTGATGGCGCGCGCCAGTGCGTTGGCGGTGCCGTCGACATCGTACGGGTTGACCAGCAACGCGCCCTTCAGCTTGCGCGCCGCCCCGGCAAAGCGGGATAGAACCAGCACGCCGGGATTGTCTGGGTCTTGCGCCGCGACATATTCCTTGGCGACGAGGTTCATGCCGTCGCGCAGCGGTGTCACGAGCCCGACCTTCGCAATCCGGTAAAGGCCTGCCAGGATCGGCCGGCTGATCGAGCGGTTGATGTAGCGGATCGGTACCCAGTCGACCGTGCCGATCGCACCGTTGACCCGGCCCGCCTGTTCTGCAACCGCGTTCTGCATCGCCTCATATTCGGGAACTTCCGAGCGAGATTTCGGCGTGATCTGCAGATAGGTGATGCTGCGTTGGTGAGCGGGGTTGTTGGTGATGAAGCGTTCAAAAGCGTCGATGCGCTGCGTGATGCCCTTGGAATAGTCAAGCCGGTCGACGCCGAGGATCAGATCGCGGCCTTCAATGCTTTGCCGCACCTTCTGCACCATGCTGTGCGACGCGGCCCTGCGGGCGAATTCGGCAAAGCCCGCCGTCTCGATGCCGATCGAATAGGCGCCGCCGCGAAAGTCATGGCCGTGCGCGCTGAAATGGCCGGGGCTTTTCTCGATGCCCATGCCCTCGCGTTTCAGGCACCCCGCAAAGTTCTCAAGATCATGGTCCGTCTGAAAACCGAGCAGGTCGTAGGAGGAGAGGCCCCGCATGATCTCCTCATGCACCGGCATGGCGAGCACGACATCGGCCGGCGGCCAGGGAATATGCAGGAAGAAGCCGATGCGGTTCTTCAGGCCCATCTGCCGCAGCTCTGCGGCCAATGGGATGAGGTGATAGTCGTGCACCCAAATGATATCGTCAGGCTCGATCAGCGGTGCGAGCCGGTGGGCGAAGAAGCGGTTGACCCGGAAATAGCCGGTCATTTCCTTGCGGGCATATTCGGCAAGATCGAGCCGGTAGTGGCAGATCGGCCAGAGAACACGGTTGGCAAAGCCCTGGTAGTATTCCTCGACATCGGTCTGGGTCAGATCGGTCAGCGCATAGGTGATGTTGCCGTCCTGCGTCATCTTCAGCGGCTCGGGCTCGACGTCGCCGCTCGATTTGCCGGACCAGCCCATCCAGATGCCGCCGCGCTCGGCGAGCGCAGCCTGCAGCGCCACCGCGAGGCCGCCTGCCGCAGCGGCGCCCTTATGGTCGGGGACGGAAACGCGGTTAGAAACAATGATGAGTCGACTCACGAATTCTTCCTTTCGAGAAGGCTGGTAGACATCGCCATGGTCGAAAATTACTTGACGAGCGTTCCCAGCACGTCCCTTAAACGCGCAGGTGAGCCAATGGATGCACGCGCCAGTGTTTTTCCGTTCCCATCGCCGATGCGCACGGATTGGCCGCCGAGGCGGTTGGCGGCGGCAAACATGGTCTCGTCGGTCACGTCGTCGCCGATCGTCACCGGGCGGCGTCCCTCGAACGGCTCTTCGGCAAGAAACGCCTCGACGGCGTGTCCCTTGCTGGCGTGAGAAGGGCAGATTTCAAGGACCATTTTGCCGCGCTGAAGGTTCCAGTCGGGTCCCGCTTCCTCCAGATGGCGTTGCATGACTTCGCCGATCTCGGCCTCATATGCGGGTGCATGGCGGAAATGGACCGCGACCGCCGCCCCCTTGTCCTCGACGATTGCGCCGGGCCAGGCTTGCGCTTCGTAGGCGATGGTCTGCTTCATCGCCTGAAAGGCGGGCGGGATATGCGCCCGCCGCAGCCGCCCGGCCGCATCGCGACGTTCCGCGCCATGCAAGCCGGCGACGGGAAAACGAAATGGCGTAAAAAGGGGATCGACGAATTCGATGGCGCGGCCCGTCACCAAGGCAAGCGCGCCGCCGAGCTGGCGCGAAAGCGCATGCAGCGTGCCGGGCAGATAATCCGGAACAACGATCGCTTCCGGCCTTTCGGCGAGATCGAGCAGGGTTCCGTCGATATCGAGGAACAAGGCCCAGTCCTGCGGATGCAATGAGAGTGCGGTAAGGGCCGGCTCGTTCAGCGGCCTCGGTTTGGCTTCACCCTTTTCGGGCTGTTCCTGAGAAGACATGCTGGGTTAGCTAAGGCGCTCTTCCCATTTGGCAAGGCAAAAAATTAATGGCTCAAAATCAAAAGGGGCCGCCTTAAGCGACCCCCCATGAGCTTTGGCCCGTAACTGGCCTGAAGCGGCGAACGCTTCGGGAAGGTGTTGATCAGAGCGAGGGCTGCCTCGCAACGCTCACAACCATTTCCATGCCGTATACAAAGACCGAAATCTCACTAGACATTGGATCACCTTCCTTTCGTTACGTTTCAGACAAGCTAAACGTAGCTCAAATTTGACGTGATGCAAGAGGTTCGATCCACGGGAGCTTCACACTTATTGTCGCATTGAAATGCGTATGCTCGGTGCCTCCTCGCGAAAAGCGCTATGACATCGGGCTTCACGAAGAAAATGTTGCGACGCCAAACGTGATCGGACGACGCGTCAAATATCTGTCATCTTGCGCTGCAGACGATCGAAAATTAAGACTTTATTACCCATTCTGCATAAACAATTGTCTAAGATTAGCCATTCTCCCGCGGGACAGGAAGACAGCGGTAATCGGAGTAGAAGACGCATGTGTCGTTGGGCAGCCTATCGTGGAGACCCCCTCTATCTGGAGGAGCTGGTGTCTTCGCCCGCCCACTCCCTGATCGAGCAATCCCATTGCGCCACGCGCGCCAAGACGGCGACCAATGGCGATGGTTTCGGCATCGCCTGGTATGGCGACCGGCCGGAACCGGGCCGTTACCGCGATATCCTGCCGGCTTGGTCCGATTGCAATCTGAAGAGCCTGGCGCGGCAGATCCGCTCGCCGCTCTTTCTCGCCCATGTCCGTGCTGCCACAGGCGGCGGCACACGCCGCGACAATTGCCATCCCTTCGTTTTGGAGAACTGGTCTTTCCAGCACAATGGCCAGATTTCCAATTTCGACCGCCTGCGCCGGCCGATGGAAGCCATGCTCGACGACCGGCTGTTCCATGCCCGCAGCGGCACCACCGATTCTGAGCTCCTTTTCCTGTTGGCAATGCAATTCGGTCTCATGACAAATCCGACCACGGCGATCGCTCAGACCATCGGCTTCGTCGAAGGCTTGTCGGTCCATTTGACCGGTTCGGCGCTGGTGCGCTTCACGGCAGCCTTCTCCGACGGCAAGTCGCTCTACGCCATCCGCTATGCGACAGACCGCAAGGCGCCGACGCTCTATGCCTCGCCTGTCGGTGCGGGATATTGCCTTGTGTCGGAACCGCTGAACGACGATATCGATGCCTGGCGCGAAATTCCTGATGGCAGTGCCGTTCTGATCGACAACACCGGCGTCCATGTCACGCCCTTCCAGCCGAAAGAGCGAGCAGTTGAGGAACATCTGCCGATAGCCGCTATCCCTGCTTGAATCGTTCGGCGATGAGGGCTGCGAGCCGCGCCGCCACTTCATCCTTGTCGAGATCTGGCCATTGTTCGACGCCGTGGTGGCTGATGATCTTCACGCGGTTTCGCGTGCCGCCCATGATACCGGTTGCCGGTGAAACGTCATTGGCGACGATGAAGTCTGCGCCCTTGCGCTCCAGCTTGGCGCGGGCATTGCTCTCGACATCCTGCGTTTCGGCGGCAAAGCCGATGACGAGTTTCGGCCGCTGCGTGTGGTGGCCGACTGTTTTCAATATGTCGGGGTTTTCCGTGAGCGCCAGCGTCGGGATCGACTCGCCCGGATGTTTCTTGATCTTCTGATCGGATGCCGAAGCCACCTTCCAATCGGCAACCGCCGCCACCATAACGGCGATATCGGCAGGCAGGGCCGCAAGCACGGCGTCGCGCATCTCATCCGCCCGCTCGACATGGATGATGTTGAGACCGACCGGATCGGGTATGGTGACAGGGCCAGAAACGAGGGTGACGTCCGCGCCCAGCGCCGCCAGAGCTGCCGCGATGGCATGACCCTGTCGTCCCGACGAACGGTTGGCGATGTAGCGCACCGGGTCGATCGGCTCATGCGTCGGCCCGGAGGTGACGACGGCCTTCTTGCCGGCGAGCGGCTTGGCGCCGTCATCCAACCGACGCTCGACGGCGGCAACGATATCGAGCGGTTCCGCCATCCGGCCAGCGCCGCTCTCGCCGCTTTCGGCCATTTCACCGGTCATAGGGCCGACGAAGGCGATGCCGTCGCTGCGTAGAGTTTCGACGTTGCGCCTAGTCGCTGGATGCGCCCACATTTTTGGGTTCATGGCGGGGGCTGCCAGGACTGGTCGGTCCGTAGCGAGCAATATGGTCGAGGCGAGATCGTCGGCCAGCCCGTTTGCCATCTTGGCGAGCAGATCGGCCGTTGCCGGGGCGATCAGCACGAGATCACAGTCGCGCGCCAGCCTGATATGGCCGACATCCTGCTCGTCCTGCCGTGAAAACAGATCGGTAAAGACATGGTCGGCAGCAAGGGCGCCGACGGCAAGCGGCGTGATGAACTCCTGGGCGCCCGATGTCATGACGGGCCGCACGCTTGCGCCGCGCTCGCGCAGTCGGCGAATGAGATCGAGACTCTTATAGGCCGCGATGCCGCCGGATATGATGAGAAGGATGCGCTTTCCTGCGAGAACCATGCCTGAACCCGTCGCCTGTTCTTTTGCCGATAAGCCTAAGCCTTTGGTGTGTCATAGGCAATCGCCGCGTGCTTCCATCGAGGTCGGCGCGTCGGTGGTTGCGACGCAGGTGATCGAGTTTTCCGCTATGGCAGCCAATGATCACGTCGGCATCACCGACTTGTCATTTGCGGGCATCTTCACCTTCGACAAAAGTGAACGTGTTAACGATCAAAGGAGCAACGCCTTGAAACTGATGAAAGTCGCTGTCGTCACCCTGCCAATCATGGCCGCTGCCATGCCGGCTTTTGCCGAGCGCGCCTATTCGCCGCAGGAGCTGAAGAACAAAGAGATTGTTCTGGATTTCTATCAGAAGGCGCTGAACGACAAGGATTTCGACGCGGCTTCCAAATATCTCGGCAAGTACATCCAGCATAATCCGATGGCGGCCGATGGTCCCGAAGGCCTGCGCGGTTTTCTAGAGTACCTGAAGAAAAACTATCCGCAGTCGAAGAGCGAGATCAAGCGCGTGATGGTCGATGGCGATTATGTAATCCTGCGCGTCCACGCCATTCGCCAGCCGGGCGACCGCGGCAGCGCCATCGTCGATATCTTCCGCGTCGAGGACAACAAGATCCAGGAACATTGGGATTCGGTGCAGCCGATCCCTGAGACCTCGAAGAACAGCAATACGATGTTCTGAGTGGAAAGACCGCGGGAAGTACGATCCGCGGTCCATCATTATTCATTCAAAGCATTCCGGCGCGATAATTGCGTCGGCAAAGCACGCGATCAGGTGCGTGTAATCGAAAGGCCGCCGTCGACAAGCGAAGCCGTGCCGCTGACGAAGCTTGCATCATCGGAGGCCAGATAAAGGACCGAGCGAGCGATCTCTTCCGGGCCGGCGACGCGCTTCAGCGCATGCAGATTGGTAATGAAAGCCTGCTTTTCGGCCGTATCGTTCATGTCGCGATACATATCGGTATCGACCGCGCCCGGCAGGACAGCATTGACGCGGACATTCTGCGGGCCGAATTCGGCGGCGAGCGTTTGCGTCAAGCCGATCAGGCCGGATTTGCTGGCGGCATAGGCGGCAACGCCCGGGAAGCTCACGGTATGGCCGACAAAAGTCGACGTGAAAATCACGGAACCGCCGCTGTACTTGATCATTTCGCCAATCTGGTGCTTGGCGGCCAGGAACGACGCGGTGAGGTTTATCGCCAGTGCTTCGGAAAAGCCTGCCTCCGAAACCTCGGTGCTGGGACCGGCCTCGCCGAGCGTGCCGGCATTGTTGAAGGCGATGTCAAGCTTGCCGTAGCGCTCGACAGCAAGGGCGACCAGCGCCTTGTGATAGTCTTCCGAGCGTACATCGCCGGCCAATACCGCCGCTTCACCGTCGGCGGCTTTGATCTCCGCGGCCAGGCTTTCCAGCTCTGCGACGCGGCGAGCGCCGACGATAACCTTTGCGCCTTCAGCGGCAAAGAGCTTTGCCGTGGCGCGGCCGATGCCGGAGCTGGCGCCGGTGACGATTGCGACTTTTCCATTCAAGCGGTTCATTGTTCCATCTCCTGTGTAAGGATGTGCCTTTAGGTTTGTCCGATACGAGGAAGATGGCCTTTTCCAATCGTTCGGATTAGTCTTCAAAAGGAGGAATTCGAATTCGGAGTTTCCGAACGATGCTGAAGATCGATGGGATCGTGACATTCGTGACCGTAGCGGAGGCCGGCTCTATCAGCGAGGCGGCGCGACGCCTGCGCCTGTCGAAATCCGTCGTCAGCGAGCGCTTGTCGGAAATGGAGAAAGCATTGGGGGCGACCCTGCTTCACCGCACGACCCGCAAGCTGACCCTGACGGAAGATGGCACCGCTTTCCTGCAGCGCGCGACCCGCATTGCGCAGGAGGTTCGCGAGGCGGCGGCCGATCTTGCCGAACGGCGCGGCACGCTGATGGGACCGCTCCGCATCGCAGCTCCCGTCACCTTCGGCCGCCTGCATCTGGGGCCGGCCCTCTATCCGTTTCTCGCCGCACACCCGGAAATCGAGCTGACGCTCGATCTCGACGACCGCCGGGTCGATGCCGCTTCGGATGGCTATGATGCGATCATACGCCATGGCCTGATCGCCGACTCGCGCCTCGTCGCCTGGAAGCTCGCCCGCAGCCGCCGCCTTCTCGTGGCCTCGCCGGATTATCTCAGCCGTCGCGGCAAGCCCGCTTCGCTCTCTGATCTCGAGGATCACCGCGGGATTTTCTACACGAATCGTGGTGTTGCCGACTGGCGTTTCGAGGGACCGGACGGCGCTGTCGTCATCCGCGCGAAGCTAGCGCTGGGCGTGAACAATGGCGATGTCCTCCACGATGCCGCGATTGCCGGCCTCGGTATCGCCTTGCTGCCGGCCTTCATTGCCGGGCCTTCGGTGAGGGACGGGCGGCTTGCCGAGATCGATGTCGGCTACCGGCCGGAGCCGGAATTCATCTTCATGGCCCATCCGGAAGGCCGCAATCCCTCGGCAAAGCTTCGAGCCATCGCCGATCATCTGAAAAAAGCGTTCGGCGATCCGCCCTATTGGGAGCGGAGCAAATAATTACGCTATCAGGCTCATAAGATTGGCGATAACGGGCGATCGCTGTGCCTTGAGGCTGGCGAGGCCAAGCCGCGCCACGACCGGCGGCCCATCGATTTGCCGATAGGCGACGCCGTCGAGCTTGATCTGTGCGATCGAAGCCGGAACGATGGAAACGCCCAAGTTTGCGGCGACGAGATTGACGACAGATGGGATCTGCGGCGCTTCCTGCGTCACCACGAGGTCGAAGCCGGCTTCGCGGCAAGCGGCGACGATATCGTCATAGAGGCTGAGCCCCACCATGCGCGGGAAGAGGATGAAGGGTTCGCCCGCGAGCGCCGCAATCGGCACGCGTTCCTCTTTCCCCAGCGGATGGTGGGCCGGTAGCGCGATCAGCATCGGTTCGTCGGCAAAGCGTTTCAGTCGTACGTCTCTGGGGTCTTCAAGGCCTGGGCGAATGAATGCCGCGTCGATCTCGCCGCGCATCAGCCGCTCCATCAGCGCATTGGTATTCATCTCTGTGAGTGACAGCCGCACTTCCGGCCAGTGTCGCCGAAACTCGCGAATGGTTGATGTGACGATGGTGTTGAAGGCGGAGGAGGCGGTGAAGCCGAGCGACAGGCGGCCGATCTCGCCGCGATTGGCGCGCTGGGCGGCGAGCTTTGCCTTTTCCGCCGCATCGACCGCCATTTTTGCTTCCACGAGAAAGGCCTCGCCGGCCGCCGTCAGTTCCGCACCATGCGGTACGCGGTGGAACAGCTGCGCGCCCACCTCGTTTTCCAGGTCCCGGATCTGCTGGCTGAGTGGCGGCTGACCGATGCCGAGCTTGGCCGCCGCGCGGGTGAAGTTTCCCACTTCCGCGAGCGCCAGAAAATAGCGGATATGCCGCAGCTCCATCGCTATCTCCAAAAGCTATTGAGATCGCCTGTTCCATATATTGGACTAATGGAGCTGGTCTGGCTAGATTCCAGGGCAAGAAAGGTCAGGTGCCACCAATGTTTCGCGCCGTAAGTCAGCAGAAAACCACTGCGTCCGAAGTTTCCTCCCGCCCCGAATTGACGCTCGTCAGGAACGAGCCGCCGACCGAGACCCGCCAGTTTCTGACGCGCGGCACGCCTGCCTTCCGCCGCGCGACCATTGGGCTGTTTCTCTCGGGCTTTGCCACCTTCTCGCTGCTCTATTGCGTCCAGCCGCTGATGCCGATCTTCTCCGAAGATTTCGGTGTCACACCGGCTGCAAGCTCGCTGTCGCTGTCACTTTCGACCGGCTTCCTGGCCTTCGCGATCTTCGGCGCCGCCGCCGTTTCCGAAAGCCTCGGCCGCCGCAGCCTGATGTTCATTTCGCTGCTCGGCGCGGCCATCTGTACGATCGTCTGCGCGGTGTCGCCGAGCTGGCATATGCTCCTCGTCGTCCGCGCTCTTGAGGGCTTCCTTTTGGGTGGCGTCCCAGCTGTAGCTATGACCTATCTGGCTGAGGAAATCGAACCGCGCGGCCTCGGCGGCGCCATGGGCCTCTATATCGCCGGCAACGCCTTTGGCGGCATGGCCGGGCGCGTGGTGACCGGTACGATCGCCGAATATCTGAGCTGGCGGCCGGCGCTGGCCACGGTCGGCCTTCTCGGCCTTCTCGCCGCTATCGGCTTCCTCTATCTCCTGCCGCCGTCGCGCAATTTCACCTCGCGCAAGGGCTTCGATGTGACCTTCCACCTGAAGGCCTGGAGCGGTCACTTCTGCAATGCCGCGCTGCCGCTGCTCTTTGCCATCGGCTTTCTCGTCATGGGCTCATTCGTCACTGTCTATAACTATGCCGGCTTCCGTTTGGTCGCCGATCCCTATGATCTCAGCCAGACCGAATTGGGCATGATCTTCACCGCCTATCTCTTCGGGATAGTCGCATCCTGGGCGGCAGGTCTCCTCGGTGATCGCATCGGCCATTTCGTCGTGCTGCCGGTGGGCGTGCTGATCGCCGCACTCGGGGCGGCGGTGACGCTTTCCAGCTCCTTGCCGCTGATCATTCTCGGCATCATCCTGGTGACGATCGGCTTCTTCATGACCCATTCCGTCGCCAGCGCGCTGGTGGGGCGGCTAGCCCATGGCTTCAAGGGCCATGCCTCCTCGCTCTATCTGCTCGCCTATTATCTCGGCTCCAGCATTGCCGGCTCGGTCGGCGGTTATTTCTGGCTCGCGGATGGCTGGAATGCTGTGGTTGCCTTCATCCTCGTCATGCTGGCACTCTGTCTCGTCAGCGCTTTAGCCGTTGCCAGGCTGGCGCGTCGTTGAGCCCAGGAGGCCACCATGATCCGTATCGACCATCTCGATCATCTGGTGCTCACGGTTGTGAGCATCGAGGAGAGTTGCGATTTCTATACCCGTGTCCTTGGCATGAGTGTCGAAACTTTCGCGGAGGGCCGCAAGGCTCTCATCTTCGGCAACCAGAAGATCAATCTGCATCAAGCCGGCCATGAGTTCGAGCCGAAGGCCGAGCGGCCGACACCGGGTTCGGCCGACCTCTGCTTCATCAGCACGACCCCTCTAGATGAGGTCATCGCTCACTTGCAAGCCGAAGGTGTCGCGATCGAGGAAGACCCCGTCCGACGCACCGGCGCGACCGCCCCCATTCTCTCCGTTTATTTCCGCGATCCGGACCAGAACCTGATCGAAGTGTCCAACGTCATTCCCTGAGATCGGGCGTTAGAAAGCCTTTCTTGACATCGTTTGCATGCATCATATATTAAACCAATAAGTTAATTAACTGTTTGGTTTATTGAGTCGTATGGACACGTTGAGCACGACCCTTTCGGCCCTAGCCGATCCAACCCGCCGAGCGATCCTGGCGCGGCTGGCGACCGGCGAGGCATCCGTGTCCGAGCTGGCCGAACCCTTCGACATGTCGCTGGTCGCCGTTTCCAAGCATCTGAAGGTGCTGGAGAGAGCCGGGCTGATCTCGAAGGGTAGGGAAGCCCAATGGCGACCCTGTCGGCTGGAGCCCAAGCCACTGCGGCAGGTCGATGACTGGCTGGAAAGCTACAGGCAGTTCTGGAACGACAATCTCGATCGCCTGGAAGCCTACGCGGCGTTACTGCAAAAGGGAGGAGTGGATGGCCCCGGCAACTGACGGCGGCGGACGCCCGCTACGCGAAATCGTACTAACCCGAGATATTGCCGCACCGCGTGACTTGCTGTTTCGCCTCTGGACGGAGCCGCAACATCTGATGCGCTGGTGGGGGCCGCAAAACATGACGGCCCCATCCGTCTCCGTCGACGTGCGGGAAGGTGGCGCCTGGCGACACTGCATTCTGACACCGGAGGGCAGGGAATATTGGAGCCATGGCCGCTATCTGGAGATCGTCCCACCCGAGCGTCTCGTCTTCACCTTTGCCTGGGAAAACCAGGAGGGTAGGCCCGAACATCCGATGCAGGTGACTGTGGAGTTTCATGAGCTCGGCGAGAAGACACGCCTCATCTTCCGCAAGGTCGAGCTGCCTGACGATACAGAGCTGAGATTGCAAACCGACGGCTGGGAACAGGCCCTCGATAAATACGCCGCTTACGCAGAAGCCACCTCAAGGGAAGGACGAGAGTGATGAAGAAGACCTATCACGGAAGCTGCCATTGCGGCGCCGTTGCTTACGAAGCCGATCTCGATCTGCAGGGCGGGACCTTCAAGTGCAATTGCTCGATCTGCAAGAAGAAGCGCAATTGGCTGGCTGTCGCCACGCCCGCCGATTTCCGCCTGACTTCGGGCGATGAGAGCATCGGTGAATATCAGTTCGGCCCGCGTATCCTGCATCATCTCTTCTGCAAAACTTGCGGCATCAGCTCCTTCAACTGGGGTGAAAACCCGGCACTCGGCGGCAAGTTCTATGCGATCAGCATCAGCTGCCTGGACGATGCCACCGATGAGGAACTCGCCTCGCTTCCCGTCGGCTATTTCGACGGCCGCGACGACCGCTTCGATCGCGCGCCGGAGGAAACGCGCTATCTTTAGCCACTCGGCAAGGACTCCCAGTCTTCGAAACGTAGCTTAAGAACGCGTTCAAACTCCCTGACATTGTGCGTTATCAGGATCAGATCGCGGGCGACCGCTTGTCCCGCGATCAGAACGTCATAAGCGCCGATCGGCGTGCCAAGAAAAGCAAGGGCCGCGCGAATTTCGCCAGCTACACGGGCATCTTGCTTGTCGAAATCCAGCGTCTCGAATTGCAAGGCATCGACACGTGCCAGATTTTCGGAAACGCGCTGCCCTTTATAGGCACCATAAAACAGCTCGTGTGCGACGATGGCCGGAATGGCGAAATCCTGGGGCTTATGTCTGCGAAGCTCGCTGACAAAGCCAGGGTGTCCTTTCATCAGGGCGATGACGGCATTGCTGTCGAGCAGAAACTTCACTTGAAGATATCCAGTTCGGGGCGTTGCTGTTCAGCCGGCTCTTCTTCGGCTGCTTCTGCGAAGTCTTGGTCGATTGGCCCGGTGATCGCTTCCAGCCAATCCCAATCTTCGGCGATCGGCTCCAGAATGATTGCTTTTCCTTGCCGGCGGATGCGCACTTCCTCGCCGTCGATACGGAATTCCTTTGGCAAACGGACGGCCTGTGAGCGGCCGGACCAGAAGATCTTTGCGGTGTCCATGCCATAACTCCTTTGAGATATGACATTGATATATAGCATCTCGAACGCTATTTCAATTCGAGGCGTTATGATCCCAATTTTGTCGCGAGCCAGATGACATGACGCGCGCCGGTCTTGCCATTGGCCCGCGCGTTGACCACCTCGGCGGTAAAGCCACTGTCGCGCAGCCGGCGCGTGAAGCGATCATCCGGTCCCGAAGACCAAACAGCGAGGACGCCACCAGGACGCAGCGCATCGCGCGCTGCCTTGAGGCCCTGATAGTCGTAGAGGCCGTCATTGGCCTCTGACGTGATACCGTCGGGACCGTTGTCGACATCGAGCAGGATGGCGTCGTAGGCCGCCTTGCGGGCGCGGATGAGCGGGCGCACATCGCCTTCGTGGATCGCGACGCGCGGATCGTCGAGGCAGCCGTCGAAGACTGTTGCCATCGGCCCGCGTGCCCATGACACGACAGTCGGCACCAGTTCCGCGACCGTAACTTTGGCGTCTGCACTGAGTTCTCCGAGTGCCGCCCGCAGGGTAAAGCCCATGCCAAGGCCGCCGATCAGTATGTGCGGCGTCTTCCGACCCCTAATCTTCTCGCAGGAAAGTGTGGCCAGCGCCCGCTCGGAGCCGCTCAAGCGGCTGTTCATCAGCTCATTGGTGCCGAGCATGATGGAAAATTCCTGGCCGCGCTGCTTTAAGCGCAGCTCGCCGCCACCAGGGATTTTCGCAGTATCAAGCAAGGTCCAGGGGATCACGGGCAATTCTCAATTCATCTCAAGTTGCCCGGGACCATAGTCTTTCGATGCCGCTAAGAA
This sequence comes from Rhizobium pantanalense, assembly GCF_030182525.1. NCBI lineage: Bacteria > Pseudomonadati > Pseudomonadota > Alphaproteobacteria > Hyphomicrobiales > Rhizobiaceae > Rhizobium > Rhizobium pantanalense. Next base: position 283,475 of record NZ_JAQJCH010000003.1, on the reverse strand, counting down.
CAGAGGCGCTTATCCCAAACGGATATAGGGCACATCCTTTTTCGCAACTTCATCAAGCGCTTCCTCATAGCCGGCATCGGCGTATCGCATGACGCCGAGCGCGGTGTCGTTGGTTAGCGCATGATCGAGCCGTTCGTCGGCCGCTTGCGTGCCATCGGCAACCACGGTGACGCCGCAGCTGGTCATGTAGCCGGCATAGCCGCCGCCACCGGAATGGATGACGACGAGATCGGCCATCGAGGAGCAGAGCATCATGGCGTCAATCAACGGCCAATCGGCGATGGCGTCGGAGCCGTCCTTCATGCGCTCGGTCATGATGTTCGGATGGGCCATGGCGCCGGCATCCAGATGGTCGCGCGAGAAGGCGATCGGACCCTTCAGCTCGCCCCTTGCCACGAGCTCGTTGACGCGCCGGGCAAGTGCCGTGCGCTCGCCATGGCCGAGCCACGCGATGCGTGCCGGCAGCCCTTCAAAGGGTACATGCTGCCGGGCAAGGTTGATCCAGTTGGTGATGATCTTGTTGTCCGGGAACATTTCCAGCAGCAGATCGTCGATGCGGGCAATATCGCTTTCCTCGCCCGAAAGCGCCATCCAACGGAACGGGCCGATGGCGCGGCAGAAGAGCGGCCGCAGATAGGCTTCGGTGAAGATCGGGATATCGAAGGCGTTCGCAACGCCGCCTTCCTTCGCCTGCGTGCGGATGAGGTTGCCGTTGTCAAAAACTTCGGAGCCCTTTTTCTGGAAATCCAGCATGGCCTTCACATGCTCGACGATCGAGGCGCGGCTGGCCGCCATAAGCTGGCCCTGACCGTCGTCACGCAAGTCCCGAACCTGCTGCAGGTTCATGCCTTTCGGCACATAGCCATAGACGAGATCGTGCGCCGAGGTCTGGTCGGTGACGATATCGGGCACGATGCCGCGTCGCGCGATCTCGGGATAGATCTCGGCCGCATTGCCGACGAGGCCGACGGAAAGCGCCCGCTTTTCCTTGACGGCCGCATCGATCATCGCCAGCGCGGAATCGAGATCGGGTGCGATTTCCTGCAGATAGCCGATGTCCTGGCGCTTCCTGGCACGCTCCGCATCGATATCGACGCAGAGGATTGCAGCACCCGCCATGCGGCCGGCAAGCGGCTGCGCGCCGCCCATGCCGCCGAGACCCGCCGTCAGCACGAAGCGGCCAAAGAGATCACCGCCGAAGCGGCGCTCCGCGATGCGCATGAAGATTTCGTAGGTGCCCTGGATGACGCCCTGGCTGCCGATATATTGCCAGGCACCGGCCGTCAGGCCGCCCCAGCAGATCAGTCCCTTGCGCTGCAATTCATAGAAGACTTCTGCCTTCGCCCACTGCCCGACGATGTTGCAGTTCGCCATGATGACGAGCGGCGCCTTGTCATGCGTGCGGATGAGGCCGATCGGCTTGCCGGACTGGATGAGCAGCGTCTGGTTCTCATCCATTTCGGTGAGTGCCTTCACGATGCCCTTATGCGCCGCCCAGTTACGGGCCGCCTTGCCGAGGGCCGCATAGACGACGAGATTATCCGGGTCTTCGCCGACCGAGAGCACGTTTTCGAGCAGGCGCAGCAGAGCCTCCTGCCGCCAGCCTTTGGCACGCAGCTCCGGGCCGCCCGGAATGGGGAATTTCGGGTGACGTGGATTGGCTTTCGGCATGGATTTCCCTTCCCTGTCTCAATTGTTTGTCTCGGTGGCCCGCCTATTTCGGTGGCAGGCCTTCGACGAAATTCAGCGCGGCCAGAAGCAGCCGCTTGCGCAGCATGTCATTGCCATAGGCTTCCGGCCCTGCGCGCACCCATCCCTGCATTTCCCTGCCGCCTGACTGCATGGGTTTGACGTCATGCTGCTCCAGCGCCCAGGCATCATTGCCCTTGCCGAGGCGGATCAGCATCCCGTCTTCGCGGGCACCGCACAGCAGATGGCCATTGAGCAGAAAGGCCCAGCCGCCGAACATTCCTTTTTCGCTGAGCCCGGGCCGTGGTCCGAGCTCTTCTCTCAGCAATTCTTCGAGACCAGCGTCACGCGCCATCTGCGCCTCCCGCGCCTTTCAGCCTTTCTTGCCGGCCAGAGCGTATTTCGTGATCTCGATCCCCATAGCCTTTTCGACGGAGGGATAGACCGTGGGGTCGAGCACGCTGGCGGACAGCGGAATGATATCCATCGGCACATGCAGGATGAAAACCTTCATGCCTTCGTGCAGCTGGCCGACACTCAATGGTTCGCCTTCTGGCGACAGCGTGGTGATGATCGAGGGGAAGGTTGCGAGGCGCTTGCCGCCGACATCCTCGACGGCCATGTATTCGTTCATCACATGCATGGTGACGGCCTTGTCGCCGCTGCCGACCGTGATGGTGCCGATGTCGAAGGCTTCCTTCGTATAGACGACATCCTTCTTGGTGATCGTGCCCTCGGCCAGGATATGGCCGCCAGTGGCCTTGCAGATGGCGTCGATGACGGCGCTGCCACCTTTCTTTTCTGCCTCGATGATCGCCTCACCGAGCGAAAGCGCCATGGAGATGCCGCCGAGCGCCGCATGCGTGCGGACGTAGGAAGCGCGAAGTGGGTTGCGGCAGGAGGCGATGAAGCCGCCGGACTGGTCGGATGCGGCGCGCAGGATCGGCGAAATCTTTGCCGTCGCGCCCTTCACGACCAGCTCGATATAGCGGTTCTCGGCGCGATTGCCGCCAACGGCGGTCTGGATCATCTGCTCGGGCGAACCGGCCATGCCGATCGAGCCCATATCACCCGTCGGATGGGCGCGGATGTCACCCACCGCATCCACCACCTTCGTTCCGAGGATGGCCGATGGTAGCCAGCCGTTCAGCGTCGAGGACCGGCCGTTCTGACCGATGATCAGGCCGGAAAGCTTTTCGCCAAGCTCGTCCTGCAGCAGCTGTACGGCCTTCACGTAGTCGATGCCCTGCATTTCCCAGGGAGTGGTGGAGGCCGGCGCGCCGATGGCTGCGGCCGTCGCGATCCAGTCGTTGTCGTTCAATTCGTCGATCGACACTAGCTCCGGCTTGCCGACATTGACAGCTGCGTAGCCGAGCATACGGCCATGATCGGCCCAGCCGCCACCGCCTGCTGCATAAACAGAGCCGCCCTTGACGGCCGCTTCAACATCCTTGGCAACGAGTATGCGTCCCATCGGCTACTCCCGGTTCTGTTTGAGGTTCTTGTCCATGTCGCGCACCGCTTCGAAAAGCACGGCGGCGCCCATGGCAATGTCGTCATTCTCGGCCCATTCCTCGGCGCAATGGCTACGGCCTTCCTTGCAGGGCACGAAGATCATGGCGGCCGGTGCGACCTTGGCGATCCAGGCTGTGTCGTGACCGGCGCCGGAGGCCATGCGGCGATGCTTGGCACCAACCGTGTCGCAGGCGCGCTCGAGCGTTTCGAGCAGCACCGGAGCGCCCGGCGTCGGCATATTGTCGGAGACGCGCACAGGCGGATTGATCGTCACGCCATAATCGGCGGCGATGGTCTTCACCTCGGCGTCGATCCAGGCGAGGAAATCTTCCATGTCGCTGCGGATTTCGGCGCGGCCGTCGATCAGCAGCACGACCTTCGAGGGCACGACATTGGCCGCGTTCGGCTCGATACGGAATTCGCCCACGGTCGCAGCGAAATGGCCCGGCGTCTTTGCCTGCTCGGCGGCGCGTTGGCGAATGTCGAGTACCAGCTGCGAAGCGGCCACCAGCGCATCCGCGCGGCGGTCCATGGGCGTCGTGCCGGCATGATCGGCGCGGCCTTCGACGGTGATTTCGACGCGGGTGATGCCGGCGATCGCGGTGACGATGCCGATATCCTTGTTCTCGGCTTCCAGCAAAGGCCCCTGCTCGATATGCAGCTCCAGAAAGCCAGCCAGATCCGGCCGGCTCTGGGAGAGCAGTACGGAGGGATCGCCGCCGACCTCGGCAATGCCCTGCGAAAGCGTGCGGTCGCCGCTCACACGGGAAAGCCATGCCTGGGGGATCTGCCCGGTCATGCCGCGGCTGCCGATGCAGGAGACACCGAAGATGCTGACTTCCTCGGCGAGGAAATCGACGATCTCCAGATCATGATCGAGCTCGATGCCGCGATCTCTAAGGGAACGCGCCACTTCAAGCGCTGCGATCGTGCCAGCGATGCCGTCGAAGCGGCCGCCATCGGGAACGGTGTCGGAATGTGAGCCGACAAGGATTGTCCCGAGACCCGGCTTGGCGCCCGCACGCCGGCCGATCAGATTGCCGGCGGCATCGATCCGCGTCTGAAGCCCTGCCGCCTTCATCCGTGCTTCAATATAGGCACGCCCTTCGAGGAAGAGTGGCGAGAAGGCGCGGCGCGTCCACGGGTGGCCCGGATCGGTAATCCTTGCCAGCGCATCGATATCCTCCGCGATGCGATCGGCGTTTACGGGCAGGTTGTGGCGCTTGGGCTCGGTCATCAGGCTGCATCTCCGGCAAGAATTTGGCGAGGCAAGGGACGGACGAAGCTGCCGGAGCCGGGTTCGGCCAGCACCTTCTGTCCCTCGGTGATCTGCTTGCCTCTAAGATAGGCGGCGGACACAGTCCAGGGCAGGCAAATGCCGTTATAGGGGCTCCAACCGACGACGTTGTTGCCGCTGGCCGCCGCGTCATAAACGATTTCGCGCGGCTCCAGAACGACGATATCGGCGTCCTTGCCCGGCGTCAGCGCGCCCTTGATATGGTCGAGGCGGAAATGCTTAGCCGGGTTTTCCGACATCAGTTTCGCCGCCCAGGTCAGCGGCAGGCCGCGTTCCAGGGCACCCTTGACGAAGAGTGGCACCATGACCTCCAGTCCCGGCACGCCGGAAGCATTCGCCAGCATGTCCGGATTGGTTTTGCGATTTTCCGACCAGCTGACATGATCGGTCGAGACGAGCCAGACATTGCCTTCCGCTACCTTGCGCCACAAGGTTTCCACTTCGGCGCGCGGGCGGATCGGCGGATTAATTTTCGCCTTGCCGCCAAGGCGCCGCACATCGTTTTCCTCATCGAGCGTCAGGTAATGGATGCAGCATTCAACGGTCGCTTCGAAGCCGTCGCGGCGATAGGCACGGGCGATGTCGTAGCCGCGGCCGAGCGAGCAATGCACGACATGCGCCGGGCAGCCGGTATCCGCGCCTGTCTCGAAAATCGTGTGCATGGCCAGAAGCTCGGTGATCGGCGGGCGGGACAGGCCGTGGGCGCGATAATCGGTGATGCCGCTCGCCTTCACCTGCTCCATGTAGGTGCGGACTGCTTCGTCGTCCTCATTGTGCACGCCGGCAGTCAGGCCTGTCGGCGCGATCGCGGCAAAGCAGGCGTCAAGCAGGGCAGGCGGAATGCGTGGAAAGCGCTTGGGATCGGTGCCGAAGGTGGAGAACTTGAAGGCGGCCACACCGGCCTCGACCATCTCCGCGATGCGTGCGGGGCCTTCTTCCGGATCGATGGTGCCATAAAGAGCAAAGTCGACACGCGATTGCGGTGCGGCATGGTCGATCTTCTTCTTCACCGCCGCTGCCGAGCAGACGAGATTGCCTTCGTCATAGGGCATGTCGACGATGGTGGTGACGCCGCCGGCTGCTGCCGAACGGGTCGACCAGATGAAATCCTCCTGATCCTTCTGCGAGAGGGAGTGAACCTGTGCGTCTATCGCGCCAGGCAGGATTAGCGCCTTGCCGAGCAGGTGCCGCTCGCGTGCGGCCGGGGGTACACCGATGCCCACCTCGGCGATCTTGCCGTCGCGCACGGCGACATAGCCGGCTTCCACGATGCGTTCGGGCAAAACCACGGTGCCTTGCAGAACAAGATCGAAATCCGCCATATGCATTCTCTCCGCTCGTCGTTAATTCAGATGGCAACGGTGTCGCGATAAAGCCGCTCTTCGACCCGCTCCAGCGAGCCGAGCGCGAAGAAATCATCATAGGCGAGGATCGGCTTGTGAGCGATCAATTCAGAGACGAACGCCTCCGAGCCCAGCTCCTCCTCGATCGCCTCCACTTCAGCCGATAGCGGCCGATCAACCACATAGAAATCGGCATGCTTGCGCACGACGTCGTAGAGCATGCGCGCCACGCCTTCCGGCTTGTCGCCGAGAATGTCCATCGCCTGGGCCGATAGCAGCGCTTCAAGAGCGGCTAGGCGCTTTAGCGCCCGCATCTGCCGCTCGAAACGCTCGATGACGAGCGGTAGGAAGGCGGCCTCGTCTTCCATGCCGGCGGCAACCACAAGCGACTGCGCTGAGACCGGATTGGACATGGAGAGAACGCGCGAGAAGATCTCGCCGGCAAGCTTGATGATCGGGCCGAAGCCGGTCGCGATCCTGCCTTCCGGCACGAGATTGACGGGCAGGCCGCGCCGCTGGCCGTTGCCGAGCAGGACGCAGCGATTGAAGGCATTGCGGGCGGCATGGGCCATGCAGATGACGGCCGCTTCCAGAAGCACGGTGACATCGAGCGGAAGAGAGCCGCCCGAGGTCATCACACGGCCATCGACGATGACCGGATTGTCGTCCGAGCGCCCGGTGGCGGCGAGAATCTTGTGGCCGGCGGTCAAGAGGTTTTCGATGACGGCACCGAAGACCTGGGCGATCATGCGCAGGCTCAGCGGGTCCTGGACGTGGGTCGCGACCGGCCAGGGCCATTCATCCGAAGCGTTGCAGAGCCAGGCGCCGATCAGCGCCTCTCGGGGTGTACCGACATGGCGCACGGAAATCCATGGATCGCGTGAGGCGCCGAGCGCGCCGGCGGCCATCATGCCGGTCGCGAGCAGCACGCGGATCGAGGCGGCGGCATTGCGGGTTGTTTCGGCCGCAGCGGCGAAGCTGACCGCATTGACGCTGAGCGAGGCCAGGCTATCGCGCGGCATCATCCTGACGGGAGCGATACCGGCGGCATCGAAGGCATCGGCCGCCTGCATGCGGCGGCCGCGATAGACGGCCTCGCCAACGCCGGTTAGAACCGCGCCGATCTGGCCCATCAGGCCGATATCCGCGCAACCGATCGAGCCCGTACGCCTGACGACAGGAATGACATCCGAGCTCAACAGCTGCAGATAGGCTTCGATCAGCTCCTGCGAGCATCCGACCTGACCGGTGAGAGCCGTGTTGACACGGATCGCCATGGCATTGCGGACGACCGACATGGAGAAGGGCGCACCCGTGCCGAAATGGTGGGCGCGCACGAGACCGAGATTGAAGGCATCGAGATCTTCAGGGGACCATTCGACGTCCTTCATGGCGCCGACGCCGGTCGTAGAGCCATAGACCGGCATGCCCGATTGAATGGTGCTTTCGAGAACGCTGCGCGCCAACCGTATGCGAGCCATGCCGCTTTCCGATGCCGACGGCAGGACTGCTCCCGCACCGATCCGCACCAGATCGCTGAACCCAAGGGGTTGCCCGGTAAGTTCGATACCGGCTCTCTGACGCTCCATCTCTGCTGTTCTCCTTTTTTAAAAGGCTATGCGAGCCTTATCGTCAATGGGATATCCCAAATGGCGAACACCTTGATCCGTGCCGGACAGTCTGATTTTGAGGCGAGCGCGCACATCGCGCAACTCCATGTTTGTGCGCACATATGGCTTCTCGCGTCGGCCAACTATTTCAGCCGAGGCGAAAAGAGCATCAGAAAGCTGGGCGATCAGCCAAGGTGCCAGGCGATATAGAGCAGCGTCAGCGCGATCACCCACAGCGCAAAGCGGCCGGAACGGCTGTGCTTGGCCTCGGCCTTGCCGATCGCTTCGGCGGTCTGCGGATCGAAACGCAGGCCGTTTTCGCTCATATGCAGCAGTTCGTGGTGGAATTTCTCGGTCTTGGCGGCGATTTCGGGCGCGGCTTCGGCGAGCTTCACGGCCGCCTTCAAACCGTCCTTCAGATCGGTCATGATCCGCTTCGGACCGAGATTGGTGCGAATCCAGTCGCCGACCACCGGTTCGGATGCCTTCCACATGTTGAAGCGCGGATTGAGCATGCGCGACACGCCCTCGACCACGACCATGGTCTTCTGCAACATCACCAGCTCGGGCCGCGTCTCCATGTCGAAGAGTTCGGTCACTTCGAAGAGCAGGGTCAAAAGCTTGCCCATGGAGATGGTTTCGGCCGGCTGGCCATGGATCGGCTCGCCGATGGCACGGATGGCCTGCGCAAAACTCTCGACGTTGTGATGGGCGGGTACGTAGCCGGCCTCGAAATGCACTTCGGCCACCCGGATATAATCGCGGGTGATGAAGCCGTAGAGGATTTCGGCGAGGAAGCGGCGTTCCTTCTTCCCCAATCGCCCGACGATTCCCATGTCGACTGCAACAATCATGCCGGCAGCATCGACGAAGAGATTACCGGGGTGCATATCGGCATGGAAGAAGCCGTCGCGCAGTGTATGACGTAGAAAGGACTGGATCAGCGTATCGGCGAGTGCGTTGAGATCGTGTCCGGCAGCCTTTAAGCCCTCGACGTCGGACATCTTCACGCCGTCGATCCACTCCATGGTGATGACGTCGCGGCCGGTGCGTTCCCAGTCGACCTTCGGAACGCGGAAGCCGGGATCCTTCTCGGTGTTTTCGGCGATTTCGGAGAGTGCGGCAGCCTCCAGCCGCAGATCCATCTCGACCTTCGTGGTCTGCTCGAGCGTCTTGGTCACTTCCACGGGCCGGAGGCGCCGGCTGGAGGGCATGAACCGCTCCTGCATACCCGCCACGAGATACATTGCCTTGATATCGTTGGAAAACCGCTGGCGCACCCCAGGCCGGACCACCTTGACGGCAACGCGCTTGCGCCCTTCGGCCGTGTCGACCTCTGCCGGATGCACCTGCGCTATCGAAGCGGCGGCAATCGGCTCGCCGAAGCTGGCGTAGAGATCGTCGATCCGCCGCCCGAGCGACGCCTCGATCGCTGCCGTTGCCATAGTATGCGGAAAAAAAGCCATCCTGTCCTGAAGCTTCGACAGGTCGTTCGCCATGTCGACGCCGACGACATCGGGTCGGGTAGCCAGGAACTGGCCGATCTTCACATAGGAGGGGCCGAGCCGCTCGACCGCTTGTGCCAGCCGGTCGCTGCGGGCCTGGCTCTTGGCCTTCCGGCGCGCAAAGATGCTGACGAAAGATTTGGCGAGGCTGACGGAGGGCGGTAGCCCTTCCGATGGCAGCGCCATGACCACGCCTTCGCGCACGAGCACCCAGCCGACCCGAACAAGGCCGAAATATGCGCTGAAAGCACTCATATCGTCTCAAGGTCTCGAAACGTGGAGGCCAAAAGCCGGATCGGGTGACTGGATATCATGCTTCAGAGCTTCCAGCCGGAGTGCAGCGCGGCGATGCCGCCGGTGTAATTGGTGAAGCTTACGCGCGAGAAGCCGGCCTCGCGGATCATCGTCGCGAAGTCCTGCTGATTCGGGAACTTGCGGATCGATTCCACCAGATATTGATAGGGCTCGGCATCACCCGTAATCGCCTTGCCGAACTTCGGAATGGCGTTGAAGGACCAGGCATCGTAGACGCGGTCGAGCAGCGGCAGGTCGACTTCGGAGAATTCGAGCACGAGCAGCCGGCCGCCGCGCTTCAGGACGCGATAGGCCTCCTTCAATGCCAGATCGATGTGTGGCACGTTGCGGATGCCGAAAGCGATCGTATAAGCGTCGAAGGAATTCGGCTCGAAAGGCAGCTCTTCGGCATTCGCCTCGACGAAGGTGAGGTTGTCGGAGAGCTTTTTCTTCTCGGCGCGTTCGGCGCCGACGGCGAGCATCGAGCCATTGATGTCGAGCACCGTTGCATGCGCCAGCCGGTTCGAGGCTTCCACGATGCGGAAGGCGATATCGCCCGTGCCGCCGGCAACGTCAAGCACCTTGTAGCCAGGATCCTTGCGCGGGTTGAGCGCTGATATCATGGCATCCTTCCAGACGCGGTGCATGCCCATGGACATGACGTCGTTCATGACGTCGTAGCGCTTGGCGACCTTATGGAACACCTCGTTGACGAGGCCCTGCTTTTCACCATCGGCTACTTCGCGGAAGCCATAGGATGTTTCCATGCCGCCATCGGCGGAGGTGCGGCTGTCTGCCATCGGCTCAACTCCGTTACATTACAGCGCCGCGCGTCATTTATGGCGCGCGAAGGTCGCTGTAACACTTTAAACTTGCTGCATAATTCTCTCCTTAAATCGATTCCGGTCTAAGGAATTATGCAGTATTCAGCGGCGGACCATAGCGAAATCGCGTTTGCCACGCTATCTCATCAGCCAGATCACCAGCCGCAATGCCTTGGGCTATAGCTCAGATCATAAGCGGTTGAAACATAAAGATGGATAGCCATGCCGGAATTACCAGAGGTCGAAACCGTCAGACGGGGCCTTGCGCCTTCCATGGAAGGTGCGGTTCTCAAGGAATTGGAGCTGCGCCGCAACGATCTGCGCTTTCCTTTCCCCGCCGATTTCGCTGAGGCCGTTTCGGGCCGCGGCATCGCGTCGCTGTCGCGCCGCGCCAAATACCTGCTGATCGATCTCGACGATGGCCAGACGATCGTCGCGCATCTCGGCATGTCCGGTTCGTTTCGGATTGAAGCCGGTCGGGAGGCGCAAATGCCGGGCGAATTTCATCATCCCCGTTCCAAGGACGAGAAGCACGATCATGTAGTCTTCCATCTGGCGGGCGCCGGCGGTGATGCGCGCGTCATCTACAATGACCCGCGTCGCTTTGGCTTCATGGACATGGTCCGGCGCGCCGAGATGGCCAACCATCCCTTCTTCCGTGATCTCGGGCCTGAACCCACGGGCAATGAACTCGATGCCGATTATCTGGCTAAGCGTTTCGCCGGCAAGGCGCAGCCGCTGAAGAGCGCGCTGCTGGATCAGAAGAACATTGCCGGTCTCGGCAATATATATGTATGTGAAGCATTGTGGCGCTCCCACCTGTCGCCATTGCGCGCCGCCGGCACGCTGGTTACGGATGCGGGCAAACCGACAGAAGCGCTGCTGGCGCTGGTCGAGGCGATCCGCGAAGTCATTGCCGATGCGATAGCCGCAGGCGGCTCGTCGCTGCGTGACCATATCCAGACGGACGGTTCGCTCGGCTATTTCCAGCATTCCTTTTCCGTCTATGATCGTGAAAGCCAGCCTTGCGGTACGCCCGGTTGCGGCGGTACGGTCAGTCGCATCGTCCAGGCGGGGCGCTCTTCTTTCTACTGCGCTTCCTGCCAAGGCTGATTGAAGGGCCAAAGCTGGTAAAAGGGCCGAGGCTGGTAAAAGGGAGAGAGACGTGACTTACGAAACCCTTATCGTCGAAACACATGGGGCCGTCGGTCTCATCCGGATTAATCGGCCGCAGGCGCTGAATGCGCTGAATTCTACGGTCCTCTCCGAATTAAAGCAGGCCTATGCCGCTTTTCATCTCGATGATGCCATCGGCGCGATCGTGCTCACCGGCTCGGAAAAGGCCTTTGCCGCCGGCGCCGACATCAAGGAAATGCAGTCGCTCGATTTCGTCGGCGCTTACAAGAATGACTTCTTCGGCGGCTGGGCCGAGATCGCCAATGCCCGCAAGCCCGTTATCGCGGCGGTCAGTGGCTTCGCGCTCGGCGGCGGCTGCGAGGTGGCGATGATGTGCGATTTCATCATCGCCTCGGAGACCGCCAAATTCGGCCAGCCGGAAATCACGCTCGGCGTCATCCCTGGCATGGGCGGCTCGCAGCGTCTCACGCGCGCGGTCGGGAAGGCGAAGGCGATGGACCTAGTGTTAACAGGCCGGATGATGGATGCGGCGGAGGCAGAGCGTTCGGGCTTGGTGGCGCGTGTCGTGCCGGCGGACAAGCTCCTGGACGAAGCGCTGGCCGCCGCCGCCAAGATCGCATCGCTATCGCGGCCCTCGGTGCTGATGGCCAAGGAAGCGGTCAACCGCGCTTTCGAAACCACGCTTGAGGAGGGGTTGCGTTTCGAGCGCCGCCTGTTCCATAGCCTGTTTGCCACAGAGGATCAGAAGGAGGGCATGGCGGCCTTCGTCGAGAAGCGCAAGCCGTCCTTCAAGAACCGCTAAGGGGCGGGATTCAGGAATTACGCGGGTTTGGCGAGAATCCGCGTTGACGCCGCGGCTCATTCCGGTTATATGCCCGCCACAGTTTGGAAAGCCGCTCTGGTTTTCCGCAATTGCTCCCGCATTGCTGGATGAAGTGGCCGCAGGGCCCGCGCTGCAACGATGGAGTTTTGTTCGAATTCTAAGAGAGGCATACATGGCCAATACTACCTCGGCGAAAAAAGCGACCCGCAAGATCGCCCGCCGCACCGATGTCAACAAGGCTCGTCGCTCGCGCGTTCGCACGTTCGTTCGCCAGGTCGAAGAAGCCATCGCATCGGGTGATGCAGATCGCGCAAAGGCAGCTTTCGTTGCTGCTCAGCCGGAACTGGCTCGCGCAGCAACCAAGGGCGTCCTGCACGCCAACACCGCTTCCCGCAAGGTTTCGCGTCTTGCCAAGCGTGTGAAGGCCCTTTCGGCCCCGACTGCATAATCTTTCGTTAACGATTTAATCGTTAGAGTTAAGCCCGGCCCTCGCGCCGGGCTTTTTGGATTCGGCCAAAAAAATGCCGCATTGCCAAAAACGACCGGCCGATCATGTCAGTGACGTGACAGAAATATACCTTTGGAAACAAAGAGTTGCGGCAGGATATCCCAGCGCTGGGTGATCTGCATGACGCATTGCCGGCTCACAACTGAGTCAAGGGATTTTTTATTTTTTTTCTTTTGAAAGCTGTGGGAATCGCGTTCGGCAGGAATCTCTTTGATTCAACAGCGATTCTTTTTTGAAGGGCTTGTGACAGTCAAAAATGGCCTCCGGAGTCAATGGCCGCCTCTTAATTTTGTGTAAAATTCATCGTTGATATCTGCCTTCGATCCTGCCTAAATGGATTTCAACAAGGGGCGCGGATTTCACCTTAAACGGCTTCGGCAAACACCGTTACGTATGGCGGTGGAGGTGGTTTTGTCTCTTGTGACGGAGCAGTTCAGTTCCGTTTTTTCAAACAGTTGACGAGTAAGAACCGGAAGCGGCGACGCTTGCGGAACGAGGAAGCTTGTCTGTCCTTTGCGGCCCAAATCATTGGCGCGGCTGCGGGGAGGGGAGAAAAATTGACAGCCATTGGAGCGGTCAGTCGGAGTACGAGGGCCGATTGATGCTCCGGTTACAGACGCCGGGACGAAGACTGCTTTAAAGAGCGGTTTTTGCCACAGTGTTCCTGTAAAGCCCGCTGGCCGGGCGTGGCTGATGAACCGGTATGCGGCGCAGCTTGGACAACGAGCGTGATCGTCATGCCATGGCGAAGAACCAAGGGCGGCAGTGATGTGCTCCCGCCCTATAATAGAGACTGTGGAAGGCGGCACTATATGCAGATACATACGAGGGCGACGGGTGCGTTGGAAAATGGGGACAATGCGCAGGCGTTCGGTGCGGTTTGCTTAGAAGCGGCGGGGGAAAAGGGTGACGTGGCGCAAAGTAACTTGTTCGAGCGCGTCAGCGCGCGCTTGAAGGCTCAGGTCGGACCCGATGTCTATGCCAGCTGGTTTGCGCGGCTCAAGCTTCATTCGGTATCGAAGAGCGTCGTTCGCCTTACGGTCCCGACGACATTTCTGAAGTCCTGGATCAACAATCGCTATCTCGATCTCATCACCAGCCTGTTCCAGGCGGAAGATGCCGAGATCCTCAAAGTCGAAATTCTGGTGCGCACCGCGACCCGGCAGGGCGTGAAGCCATGCGCCGACGAGCAGCCGGCGGTGCCGGATCAAGCTGCTGTCGCGCCGATCCGTCGCGCCGTCGCCCAGCCGGCGGGCCAGGTCGTTGCCCAGGCCGTGAGTGCAGCTGCGGCTGCGCGGCCTGCAACGGCAGGTTCGCCGCTGTTCGGGTCTCCGCTCGATTCCCGCTTTACCTTCGATACGTTCGTCGAAGGCAGCTCGAACCGTGTCAGCCTGGCCGCCGCGAAGACCATCGCCGAAGCTGGCTCCGGCGCCGTGCGTTTCAATCCGCTCTTCGTCCATGCGACTGTTGGTCTCGGCAAGACACATCTGCTGCAGGCGATCGCCAATGCAGCGGTGCAGAACCCGCGCGGCCTGCGTGTCGTCTATCTGACGGCGGAATACTTCATGTGGCGCTTCGCAACCGCGATCCGCGATAATGACGCGCTGACGCTGAAGGACTCGCTGCGCAATATCGACCTGCTCATCATCGACGACATGCAGTTCCTGCAGGGCAAGATGATCCAGCACGAATTCTGCCACTTGCTGAACATGCTGCTCGACAGCGCAAAGCAGGTCGTCGTCGCCGCCGATCGTGCTCCCTGGGAGCTGGAATCGCTCGACCCGCGCGTGCGTTCGCGCCTGCAGGGCGGCGTGGCGATCGAAGTCGAGGCGCCGGACTACGAAATGCGCCTTGAAATCCTCAAGCGCCGTCTCGATGCTGCCCGTCAGGACGATCCGTCGCTGGAAATCCCGGCCGAAATACTCTCGCATGTCGCCCGCAACGTCACCGCCAGCGGCCGTGAGCTGGAAGGAGCCTTCAACCAGCTCATCTTTCGCCGCTCCTTCGAGCCGAACCTTACGGTCGAGCGCGTCGACGAACTGCTGGCGCATCTGGTCGGCTCCGGCGAGCCACGCCGCGTCCGCATTGAGGACATCCAGCGCATCGTCGCCCGCCACTATAATGTGTCGCGCCAGGAACTGGTTTCGAACCGCCGTACGCGCGTCATCGTCAAGCCGCGCCAGATCGCCATGTATTTGTCGAAGACGCTGACGCCGCGCTCCTTCCCGGAAATCGGTCGCCGCTTCGGTGGCCGCGATCATACGACAGTGCTGCATGCCGTGCGCAAGATCGAGGAACTGATCTCTGGTGACAGCAAGCTGTCGCACGAGATCGAGCTGCTGAAGCGCCTCATCAACGAGTAGGCTGAGTGATCGGCATTCTTCCGTGTTTCACGGCCGGCCTCACCGCCGGCCGTTTTCTTTGAGCTATCCATCGACTAGACGCTGTGCAGATGCGGCTCGCATCCGAAAGGCCGAAGCCGATCTCTACGCCGGCGGCGTCGTGCGCGATACCTCGGAAAATAACCAGGCGCGCAGGGCCGCGATGGCCGGCCTTTCCAGCGCACCCGGCTGATAGACGAGATGATAGGCAAGCGCGCTCGCAAATCCGGTCGGGAAGGGCGCAATGAGCGTGCCGTCAAGCAACTCCTGCTCCACGAAGGACCGGCGCATCAGCGCGATGCCGAGGCCCGCCTTCATGGCGTGATAAGCGCCCATGCCATCGGTGAAGACCGGCCCGTGCATGGCATCCACCCGCGTGGCGCCGACCGCCTTCAGCCAGAGCTCCCAGTCGCGCCGATAGACATCGTGTATCAGCGTCAGGCCGGCCAGGTCATCGACAGCGGGAGAGGGGCCAAGCGCGGCTGCCATTTCCGGCGTGCAGACCGGCACATATTCATCATCGAGAAATCTCTCGCTTGCCAGTCCCTCGTAGCCGCCGAGGCCGTGGCGGATGGCAATGTCGATCCCATCCCGCTGGAAATCCATCATGCGATAGGAGGCGCTGATGCGCAGGTCGATATCGGGATGGGCCTCCTCGAAGCGCCGCAGCCGCGGCACCAGCCAGTGCGTGGCAAAGCCGGCGGTGCACGTAAGGGTCAGCACCGTATCCTTGGCGCGCATGGCCAGCGCCGAAGTTGCTTCGCGGATAAGGCGGAATGCCGTTCGCATCGTCGCGAAATATTCAGCGCCTTCACTCGTCAGCGCCAGGCTGCGGGCTCGCCGCTCGAAAAGGCGCACGCCGAGCGCGCTTTCGAGGTCGCGGATCTGCAGGCTGATGGCGCCTGGCGTCACATGCAGCTCGTTTGCAGCCAGCGTCATGCTGAGATGCCGGGCGGAGGCTTCGAAGGCGCGTAGCGCCGAAAGGGATGGCAGTTGATCCATGACGATTGAGCTCAGCTAAACCATGATTTGAAAAAGACTCGTTTGCCAGAGGCTCGATATAGCGAGATTATTCCAGCAATGCCGATGGTTGGCAATCATGTCGCGGTTGGCCACCAATAAGTAAAACTCAATCAGCTGATGCTGGAGATGATCAGATGGCACAGAAATCCATGGGCGCGGTCGAATGGAGCATGCTGGTGGGGCTATCCATTCTGTGGGGCGGCTCCTTCCTGTTCAACGGCATTCTGGTGCGCGAACTGCCGCCCTTCACCATCGTCACCGCGCGCGTCGCACTTGCCGCCATCGCCTTGCATGTCATCGTGCGCGCCACCGGCCATGCGATGCCGAAAGACGGCAAGGCCTGGCTCGCCTTCTTCGGCATGGGCTTCCTCAACAATGTCATTCCCTTCCTGCTGATCGTCTGGGGCCAGACACATATTGCCAGCGGGCTTGCCTCGATCCTCAACGCCACCACGCCGCTCTTCGCCGTCGTTGTCGCCCATTTTCTGACGGAGGATGAGAAGATGACCGGCAACCGCCTGATCGGCGTCATCGTCGGCTTTGTCGGCGTGGCCTTGATGATCGGCCCGTCGGTGCTGGCAAGCCTTGGCTCTAACGTGCTGGCGCAGCTTGCCGTGCTGGGTGCCGCCTTCAGCTATTCGCTCGCCGGCATATTCGGCCGCCGCTTTCGTCGCATGGGGCTGGCGCCGATCATTCCTGCTGCAGGTCAGGTTACGGGTTCCGCCATCCTGTTGCTGCCGATCGCGCTCTTCGTCGATCGCCCCTGGACGCTGACAATGCCTTCGACCGAAGCCTGGCTGGCGCTTTTAGGCCTGGCCATCCTGTCGACCGCCATTGCCTATGTGCTGTTCTTCCGCATCCTGGCGACGGCAGGCGCCACCAATCTGATGCTGGTAACCTTCCTGATTCCCGTCAGCGCCGTCCTGCTTGGCGCGCTCGTTCTCGGCGAAAGCCTGCAGCCGAAGCATTTTATCGGCATGGCGCTGATCGCAGTTGGCCTTGCCGCAATCGATGGACGGCTCTTCACCCTCCCTTTGAGGGGGAGGGTCGGCACGTAGTGCTGGGGTGGGGTGATCTGTTTGGAACTGAAGACTCAATTTGTGTCTTCGGCAGTCACCCTCCGCTGCTTTGCGGCGACCTCCCCTCAAGAAGGGAGATAGTCAGCAGGCGAGATCGGCGACGACCGAATCGAGCACCAGCATTCCCGCTGGCGTGCAGCGTAGGCGGGAATTGCCGATACGCTCTATGAAACCGTGTTCCAGTAAAAATGCCTCGCGCTGCGGATCGGGGTCGCGACCGGAAAGCTGCTGCCAGCGGGCGAGATCGACGCCCTCCCGCAGCCGCAGGCCCATCAGCAGCAATTCGTCGGCCTGTTCGTCAAACCCGAGCATTTCCTGATCGACCATGCCGTGTCCGTCCCGCTCCACCATCTCGAGCCAGCTCTCAGGCTTGCGTTCGGTGGCGGTCGCCAGCTTCTGCGGACCTCTGGTCAGGCGACCATGGGCACCGGGGCCGATGCCGGCATAGTCGCCGTAGCGCCAGTAAGTGAGATTGTGCCGGCTCTCGGCGCCGGGCCGCGCATGATTTGAAACCTCATAGGCGGGCATGCCCTCGCGTTCGGTAATCTCCTGCGTCGCTTCATAAAGCAGCGCCGATTGATCGCCATCGGGCACGATCAGCTTGCCGGCCTTGTGCAGGCCGTAGAAGGGCGTGCCCTCCTCGATCGTCAGCTGATAGAGCGAGAGGTGATCGACCGCATAGGAGATTGCCTCCTTCAGCTCGCGTTCCCACTCTTCGACGGTCTGGTTCGGGCGGGCATAGATGAGGTCGAAGGACATGCGCGGGAAGATCTCGCGCGCCAGCCTGATCGCCTTCAGCGCATCCTCGACATTGTGCAGACGTCCGAGGAATTTCAGGTCGGGGTCGTTCAGCGCCTGCACGCCCATCGACACGCGATTGACGCCGGCGGCGCGATAGCCGCGAAAGCGCTCCGCTTCGACGCTGGACGGATTGGCTTCCATGGTGATCTCGATACCATCCGGCACATGCCATGTCCTAGCAATACCATCGAGCACCGCACCGACTGTTTCCGGCTTCATCAGCGACGGCGTGCCGCCGCCGAGGAAGACACTGGTGACGGTCTTCGGGCCGCTGATCATCCGCATTGTCGCCATTTCCTTCAGAAAGGCGGCGGCGAAGCGTTCCTGATCGACAGGCTGGTGGCGGACATGGCTGTTGAAATCGCAGTAGGGACATTTGGCCGCGCAAAAGGGCCAATGCACATACACGCCGAAACCGGGTTCGCCGGTATCGGGCAGCAATTGCGCGCCGTGCATCAGATCCTGTGTGTCCACGATTTCCACGGGATTAGCTTACGCCTCCAGGCAGGTTTCGACAAAGATCTTGAAGGCGCGGGCGCGGTGCGACAGCGCCTGCTCGTCGCCGGGCTTCCAGCCATGCTTCTGCTCGGCGCTCATTTCGCCGAATGTGGTCTCGTATCCCTTGGGCTGGAAGACCGGGTCGTAGCCGAAGCCCTGGCTGCCGCGTGGCGGCCAGACGACGGTGCCTTCCACTTCGCCGCGGAAAAGTTCGGTATGCCCATCCGGCCAGGCAAGGCAAAGGACGCTGACGAAGCGCGCCGTGCGGCTCCCCGGTGTGGTGGCGCCAGCCTTCTCCAAGGCGGTTTCGACCTTCCGCATGGCCATGGCGAAGTCACGCGTCCCGTCAGCCGTCTCCGCCCAATTGGCCGTATAGACGCCGGGATCGCCGCCAAGCGCATCGATGACCAGACCGGAATCGTCCGAGAGTGCCGGCAGGCCGGAGGCATTGGCGGAGGCAAGCGCCTTGATCGCAGCATTTTCCTCGAAGGTCGTGCCCGTTTCGTCCGGTTCGATGAAGTTGAGATCGGCTGCGGACTTGGCTGTAAAGCCGAGCGGGCCGATGAGATCGCGGATTTCCTGGATCTTGCCGGCATTGTGGCTGGCAACGACGATGGTCTTGGTCTCGAGCTTGCGCATGTGCTGTCCTGTCATAGGCCCCAGATGCGGGGTTCGGCGCATTCCAGGCTGTTGCCGGCCGGATCGCGGAAATAGATCGATCGGCCGCCATTCGGCCAGTGAAAATCGGCTTCGATATCGACACCGGCAGCCTTCAGCCTTTCGGCCATGGCTTCGATCTCGTTGCCATCGACACGGAAGCAGACATGGCCATGACCCTTGGCCCCATGCGGCGGTACGGGCAGGGCGCCCGGCTCGTGCGGCTTGACCGTTTCTTCACTGTTGAAGATCAGGAGCACACCCGGCCCGCAGCGATAGAAGACATGACGGTTGCCGCCTCGCGATATCTTCTGCAGTCCGAGTATGCCGCCATAAAAGGCTTCGATGGCATCGAGATCGTCTGCATAGAGCGCGGTTTCAAGAACGCCTGCGAGGGCCGGGTCAGCCATTCAAGATATCCTCAGGCGATGGCCTGCTTTTGCAGCTCCACCAGTTCGGCGATACCGTTCTTGGCGAGGTGCATCAGTGTGGCGAATTCCTCTTCGCTGAAGGGGGCGCCCTCAGCTGTTCCCTGGATCTCGACGATGCCGCCCTTGCCAGTCATGACGAAATTGGCGTCGGTCTCGGCCGAAGAATCCTCGAGATAGTCGAGATCGATGACAGGCTGATCGGCAAAGATACCGCAGGAGATGGCGGCGATGTGATCCTTCAGCACGCGCTCGACCTTGACCATGTTGCGGCTTTCCATCCACTTCAGGCAGTCATAGAGCGCGATCCAGCCCCCTGTGATTGAGGCCGTGCGCGTGCCGCCATCGGCCTGGATGACGTCGCAGTCGACGGTGATCTGGCGCTCGCCCAATTCCTTGAGGTCGACGACGGCGCGCAGCGACCGGCCGATAAGCCGCTGGATTTCCTGCGTGCGGCCGCCCTGCTTGCCGGCGGCGGCTTCGCGCTTCATGCGCTCGCCGGTCGCCCGCGGCAGCATGCCGTATTCCGCCGTGACCCAGCCCTTGCCGCTGTTGCGCAGCCATGGCGGCGTCTTGTCTTCCAGGCTTGCCGTGCAGAGCACATGCGTATCGCCGAATTTCACCAGGCAGGAGCCTTCCGCATGCTTGGAAAAATTGCGCTCGAACGACACCTTGCGCATCTGGTCGGTTTTTCTGCCTGAAGGCCGCATTCCACTCTCCTGAAAGTTCGTTGACCGCTTCTACGACCCGCAGGCCGCTTTTGCAAAGGAAAAGCAGGCCGCAAAGCCGCTCGGCGGCAGCGGCGACATTTTTCCCTTTTGCCATTGCTAACTGAATGATTATATTTTGCCTAAGGCTCAACGGAATGGAACTGACAGCGAAATGGTATTCACGACATCGTCGGTCTCGGATGTCATTGCTGCACTGGACGAACGCTCCAAGGAAATCTTCCGCCGCATCGTCGAAGGCTATTTGGAAAGCGGCGAGCCATTGGGTTCGCGCAACCTCTCGCGCCTGCTGCCGATGTCGCTCTCGCCAGCCTCGGTGCGCAATGTCATGAGCGATCTGGAAGAGCTGGGGCTCATCTATTCGCCGCATGTGAGCGCCGGGCGCTTGCCGACTCAGATAGGTCTGCGTTTCTTCGTCGACGCCTTCATGCAGGTCGGCGATCTCTCCGCTGAGGACCGCGCCAATATCGACCGGCAGGTGCGCGGCAGCAATCGCGACCAGCCGGTGGAGTCGATGATGTCGGAGGCAAGCCGGGTGCTGTCGGGCATTTCGCGCGGCGCCGGCCTCGTCATCACCTCTAAGAGCGATCCCGTTCTCAAGCATGTGGAATTCATCCGGCTGGAGCCGACCAAGGCGCTCGCCGTGCTCGTCGGCGAGCACGATCAGGTCGAAAACCGCATCATCGAGCTGCCGGCCGGCACGACCTCGTCGCAGCTGACGGAAGCCGCCAACTTCCTCAACGCTCATATGACCGGCCAGACGATGCCGGAACTGCGGCGGCAGTTGCAGAGCCTTAAGGAAAGCGTGCGCCAGGAGCTGGACAGCCTGTCGCATCAGCTGGTCGAGCGCGGTATTGCCGTCTGGTCCGGCGGAGATGACGACGGTAAGCCGACGCAGCTTATCGTGCGCGGCCATTCCAATCTGCTCGCCGAAATCGGTGGTGCGGAAGATCTGGACCGCCTGCGCCTGCTTTTCGACGATCTCGAGAAGAAGGACAGCCTCATCGAAATCCTCAATCTCGCTGAAAGCGGACCGGGCGTGCGCATCTTTATCGGCTCGGAAAACAAGCTTTTCTCGCTGTCCGGCTCCTCTCTGATCGTTGCGCCCTATCGCGATGATGACGATCGCATCGTCGGCGCCGTCGGTGTCATCGGCCCGACGCGGCTGAACTACGCCCGCATCGTGCCCATGGTCGATTATACCGCCCAGCTGATCTCGCGGCTGTCGCGGCCCGGGATCTGAGGAGAGAATCTAGAGCGGCTCAGCTTTTCACGGAATGTCTGAACGCTCTATCTCTTTGTTTTCACGCGAACTTTTCCTGGGATTGCTGTAGCTGCTACGGTCAATCGGGAAGCAAGGTTCCAGATCCGCCCATCTCGGCTGGTAAATCCTTCTGCTTCGGCAGCCCGTCCTTCAGATGCAGCACCGTCGTCTCGTAGTTGACATGCACGCCAGGCTGAAAATCGAGATCGGGCAGGACGGCCGCGTAGACATCGGTCACGCCCCACGGCGGATGCTCGGTCAAAAGATGGCCGCCGCAGACCGTGCACCATTTGCGCACGCTCTTCTCGGTCTTCTGGTAGCTGCCGATCTTGTCCGCGCCCATGGTAATATGAACGGCTTCCGGCGGCCAGAGCGAGAAGGCATTGACTGGCCCTGCCGACCATTCCCGACAGGACTCGCAATGACAGTAACCCATTGCCATTGGCTCGCCATCGACCGCGATTTCCACCGCGCCACAGAAACACTTGCCTGAAAGGGATTTGCCATTAGACATTGATGTCACCCCATGCTGTCCTGAGCTGCACTTCAGCATACTACCGGGAAGGAGGGCTGAACAGTCGACGTCTTGAACAGCGTCCGGGACCGGCGAACCGTATTGCCGCCGCTGCAAAGCCGCGATTTGGCAGTTCTTCTCGACAAAGCCTTGATTTTTTCCGGCCAAACCTCGATATCGGGCACATCCAAAGACCAAGCAATTCGGAGACCGTCATGACCGACGAAACAACAAAAACCGGACCTGACGCCACGGCGGCTGACACGTCAGCGGATTTCGCGCAGGATGCAGCGGAAACCGTTGATGCGGCTGAGCCGTCTCAGCCAGATCCGGTTGAGCTGCTGAAGGCCGAGAACGGCGAACTGCGTGATCGCTACTTGCGCCTTGCTGCCGAGATGGACAACCTCCGTCGCCGCACCGAGCGCGACGTGAAGGATGCAAAGTCCTATTCCGTGGCAAGCTTTGCCCGCGACATGCTCTCGGTGGCCGACAATCTGCGCCGCACGCTGGATGCCATTCCGGCCGACGCCCGTGATGGCGCCGATGCCGGCCTGAAGACGCTGATCGAAGGTGTCGAGATGACCGAGCGTTCGATGCTCTCGGCCCTCGAGCGTCATGGCGTGCGCCAGCTCGAGCCGATCGGACAGAAGTTCGATCCCAATTTCCATCAGGCCATGTTCGAAGTGCCGAACCCGGAAGTGCCGAACAACACGGTCGTCCAGGTAGTACAGGCCGGCTTCGTCATCGGCGACCGCGTTCTGCGCCCGGCCATGGTCGGCGTCGCCAAGGGTGGCCCGAAGATCGTGGAAAATGCCGAGCAGGGTGCCAACAGCCCGCTGGATGAGAAAGACGCCTGATCCTCTTTCGGGCAACGCCAATAAAAGAAGAGAGCCGGACGATCTCGGATCATCCGGCTCTTATTTTTGCCTTGGTCCGATGCGATCCGTCAAAGCATGTTGCGCAAAACTGTGCAGCGGTTTTGCGACAACGACATGCGCAAGATCAAAGACCTAAAGCGCAAGACGCGAATCTGAAAGATCGCGAAGCACTTTAGGCAGCGTTGGATGCCTGCTCCTCGTTGAGGAAGGCATAGATGGCGGAGGCGGAATCGGTGGCGCGGAGCTTCGCGACGAGATCCTGGTCCCGCAGAACGCGGGCAATGCGCGAGAGCGCCTTCAGGTGGTCTGCGCCGGCACCTTCGGGTGCGAGCAGCAGGAAGACGAGATCGACAGGCTGGTCGTCCAGCGCCTCGAAATCGACAGGCGCTTCAAGGCGCGCGAAAATGCCGGCGATGGATTTGATGCTGGCAAGCTTGCCGTGCGGAATGGCGATACCGTTGCCGACGCCGGTGGAGCCGAGGCGCTCGCGCTGCAGCACGACGTCGAAGATTTCGCGCTCCGGCAGTCCGGTGAGCTTGGAGGCTTTGGCGGCCAGCTCCTGAAGCAGTTGTTTTTTGGAATTTGCCTTCAAGGCGGGGATGATCGCATCTTGCTGGAGCAAATCTGCCAATGCCATTCTCTTTATCCTTCGTGTCGCCGAGAACCGATGACGGGCAAGCGGCGGCCAGCTGCGATGATGCGCAGCCGCCGCTTATCTTCTATTCTCAGCCTTTGATATTGGCTGCGTCGATCCAGCCAATGTTGCCGTCCTGACGGCGGTAGACGATGTTCAAGTGTTCGTTGCCGGGGCTGCGGAAGAGCAGCAGCGGCTCGTCGGTCATATCGAGCGCCATCACGGCAGTCGCCACCGACATTGTCTTCAGTTGTTTCGTGCTCTCTGCGACGATTGCCGGCGCGAAGTCGGCAGGAATCTCCTCGTCGTCATCGGGAACGCCGTCCATGACGGTATAGGCGACTTCGGCCTGACCGTTCACGTGGTTGCCGGCCTGATGGTCCTTGAGTTTGCGCTTATAACGACGCAGGCGCTTTTCGATGCGCTCGGACGCAGCGTCGAAAGCAAGCTGCGGGTCCATGGCTTCGCCGGCAGCATGCAACACGACACCGCTATCGAGGTGAAGCTTGCAATCGGCCGCAAAACGCGAACTGGACTTCTGCACAGTTACCTGACCCGAATACCCCCCGTCGAAGTATTTGGTCACGGCCATACCGATCTGGTCCTCGATCCGCTGACGGAAGGAGTCGCCAATTTCCATATGTTTACCGGAGACACGCACACTCATGGAGTTTCCCTTCTTGTAGTGGTTATTGCGCGTATCAGTTTACGCCAAGCCTCAAGCTCATCCAAGCACTTCACGCAGTCAAAGGCAAATTGCGTATATTGACCGCCTTTTGGATGGTGGGGATAAGTTTCATGGTCGTGCTGTCCTGCAGCGATTGCGGCGGGCTTCTAGCCCTGCCTCATACGAAAGTCAACTGCATCTTAACGGACCGTTAGGAGTTTAACATCCTGTGGTTGAGTGTCGCCGGCCGTCAGAAACCAGAAACTTTGGCTAGAGCCCGCTTCTCCCGGCGCCGTTGCACGGAGGAAGGGATGTTCATGGCTTCCCGGTACTTTGCAACCGTGCGGCGAGCAAGCTCTATTCCGCCCTTCTTCAGCGTATCGACGATATCGTCGTCGGAGAGGACCGCATCCGGGCTCTCGTTCGAGATCAGCAGGCGGATCTTGTGGCGCACGGCCTCCGCAGAATGGCTGTCTCCGCCCTCGACGGCGCCGATTGAAACCGTGAAGAAATATTTGAGCTCGAACAGCCCGCGCGGCGTCAGCATGTACTTGTTCGAGGTCACGCGGCTGACCGTCGATTCATGCATCTTGATGGCGTCCGCCACGGTTTTCAGGTTGAGCGGCCGCAGATGGTCGACGCCATGCAGCAGGAATGCGTCCTGTTGCCGCACGATCTCGCTTGCCACCTTCATGATCGTCTTGGCGCGCTGGTCCAGGCTGCGGGTCAGCCAATTGGCATTCTGCAGGCATTCCGACAGGAAGGCATGGTCCTGGCTGGTCTTGGAGACGGAGGCGAAATAGGACTGGCTCACCAGTACCCGCGGCAGCGCATCGGGATTGAGTTCTACCAGCCAGCTACCGTCCGCAGAGGGACGCACGACGATATCGGGCATGATTGCCTCCGATATGTCGGTCTCGAAACCGCTGCCGGGCTTCGGGTTGAGCTGGCGGATTTCCGCCATCATGTCGAGCAGGTCTTCCTCATCGACGCCGCAGAGCCGCTTCAGCGTGGCGAAATCGCGCCGGGCAAGCAGCTCGAGATTCTCGATCAACCTCTCCATGGCGGGATCGAAGCGATCCTTCTGTCGGAGCTGGATTGCCAGGCATTCGCTGAGGGAGCGGGCAAAGACGCCGGGCGGATCGAGTTGCTGTAGGGCCTCCAGCACGCGCTCGACGTCGGCAAGCGTCGCACCGAGGCGTTCGGCCGTCTCACCGAGTTCGCCGCGCAGATAGCCACAGTCGTCGAGCTGGTCGACGAGATGCTGGGCGATCAGCCGGTCGCCCATAGCGGGAAGCGAGAAGGGAATCTGTTCGTTGAGATGATCGCGCAGCGAGACCTGGCCTGCGACGAAATCGTCCAGGTCGTAGCCTTCACCGGCATCGCCACCAGGCATGGACTTCCACTGGCTGAGCAGCTCCGGCGCATCGGCGCGCTGCGGGTTGCCGTCATCGGGGAAGACGTCGCTGAAATTGGTGTCGAGCTCGTCGCTCAGCCGGTTGGCATTGCCGGTATTGTCGCTCTCGTACCAGTCGCTCGCAAGATCGCCGGCATTGCGTTCGGAGCCATCCTCGCCATGGGCTTCTTCCATGGTCTCGAAGCGTTCCTCCCTGGTCTCGCGATCGCCGCCGCTGCCTATATCCTCGTCATTTGACGCAAATTCCAGCAGCGGGTTCTTTTCGACTTCCTGTGCGATGAACTGCGTGAGCTCGAAATGCGTCATCTGCAGCAACTGGATGGATTGCATCAGTTGCGGTGTCATCACCAGGCTCTGGCTTTGGCGCAGGAAAAGATTGGCCGATAGTGCCATGGCGGACGCGGGACTCCCCTTGAACTCCTCGGGAATCCGCGCCTCTTTTCACTAAAATTCTCGCGAAATTCCAACTGGCCCAAAAATTGCTTTTTTATTGGATTTGGTCAAGCGGAACTGTGAAGCCGAAGTAAATTTCCGGCGCGCGGTAGCATTCGCTAATATTGGCGGATGGGAGGACGGAATTTCAGCCTATCAGAGGCTGAAATTGTCACCCAGATACAGCTTGCGTACTTCAGGATTGCTGACGATGTCGTTCGCCCTACCATGGGTCAGGACTTCACCCGCATGGATGATATAGGCGCGGTCGATCAGGCCGAGTGTCTCGCGCACATTGTGGTCCGTGATCAACACGCCGATGCCGCGCGCCGTCAGGTGATGCACGAGGTTCTGAATGTCGGCGACTGAAATCGGGTCGACACCGGCAAAAGGTTCGTCGAGCAGCATGAAGGTGGGATCGGTGGCCAGCGCGCGGGCGATTTCCAGGCGCCGTCGCTCGCCGCCCGAAAGCGCGATCGCCGGCACGCTGCGCAGATTGCGAATGTGGAATTCCTCCAGCAATTCGTCGATCTTGCGCTCCCGCTTCGTCTTGTCCCTTTCGTGGACTTCGAGCACGGCGCGGATGTTTTCTTCCACGGTCAGGCCGCGGAAGATCGAGGCTTCCTGCGGCAGGTAGCCGACACCGAGCCGCGCACGGCGATACATCGGCATCGAGGTGACATTGTTGCCGTCGATCTCGATCGTGCCCTCATCGACCGGCACCAGTCCGGTGATCATATAGAAACACGTCGTCTTGCCGGCGCCGTTCGGCCCGAGCAGGCCGACGGCTTCACCGCGCCGCACCACCAGCGAAACGCCATTGACGACGCGGCGTGTCCGGTAGGTCTTGGTGAGGCCGCGGGCAATCAGCGTCCCCTTATAGCGTGCCTTATCCGTGGCCGGTGCGCCCGATGCCGCAGAAGACGGCCCGGGGACGCCGGGCAAGGTGGAGGTGGTCGTTGTGGTCACGAGAGGGCCGGTATCAATTTTTCTTTTGTTGCTGCTGCACTTGCTGCGACTTCGGATCGAGCTGGATCTGAACGCGGCCGCCGCAGGAATCCAGCTGTGCTTCGCCCGTCGCCATGTGCACGGTGAGTTGGCAGCCAGTGAAAACGTTCGGTCCGTCCGTCAGAACCACTTTCTTGCCTTTGAGGATCGCAAGCTGGCTGGCCATGTCGAAGGAACCGTCCTCCGCCGTCGCCGTCTGCGTGCCGGAAACGAGGTAAACCTTGTCGGTGACCAGAATATGGTCGATGTTGGCATCGCCCGACACCAGCGACTGGTTCTGCTCCTTGGCTGCCTTGGCGACAGGATTGTCGGCCTGCTTGGCATCCGTCGGCTGCTTCTTCTTGTAGAAGACCGTCATCTTGCCGGCCTGCATCGTCGTGGTGCCCTGAACAACCTTGACGTTGCCGGTGAACACGGCCTGGCTTTCCTGGTCATGGATTTCCAGCTTGTCGCTTTCGATCTGGATCGGCTGATCGCTGGAAAGAGCAAGGCCCGGCATCGAGCTGGTCGTCGACTGCGCACCTGCATCTGCGGCTGCGAAGATGGTGAGCGCGCTGAAGGTAGCAAGGAGACCTGCCTTGCGCAGACCAGAGTTGAAAAATGAATTTGGCCAATACTTTATCATGAACCGCCCGGCTTCTGTTGGCTATCTGAATTATGGAGAGCGGCAGGTTCGATGTTCATCCGAACCTGCCCGTCGAATTCGATTACGCTTCCCTTATCCGTCATCTTGAGCGAACGCGCAACAACCGACATGCCACCGCGGGTGATAGCAACCTCGTCTTGGCTGGAAAGGTCACCTTTCTTCACATCCAGGAAGGCGGTCTTGAATTCGGCGTGCAGTCCGTTGTCCATCAGGATGGTAAAGGGCTCCGTCAGCTTCAGTGTATCGGCCTGGCGGTCGAAATCCGCGCTCGCGGCCGTAACATGGGCGATCACGTCGGTATTGACCGGCATCGATGCCTTGATGGTCTTGAGCGTGATCATGTTGGGATTCTTGATATCTTGAAGCGCTTTTTCGGCAAGCAGCGAGTAGTTGATACCGTCCTTGTTGCGCCCGGCAATGGCGGGGCGTTCCATGACGACCTTGCCATCCTCGATCTTGGCGCCCTCGATCTGGATGTTTGCCGGCAGATAGGCGCGGATGACGGAGACCGCAATGAAGAGGAGCGAAATGATAACGGCGGCAAGCGGCAGTAGCACCCTGAGCCGCTTTACGCGGTTAGAGTGGAAAATCGCGTCTTTATACGCGTTCCGTTCCGGCACCGAGCGTATTGTCTCGCCGGGGGACTCGATCGTGTTGAGCATGCAACAGGTCCGTCTTTTATGATCCGGAGAACCGCATTCACGCTATGCGAGGCTGTGCCAAAAAGCCTATCGGATCGTTTCGCATTATTGCACTGGCTTGCCAATATGGATTTTTTCCTGCTGTGGGCGAATTTTAGCAGAAAAATATACCACAAGCCGGTTTCATCAGGTCGGGCGATGTCCTATCTCATGAACCAGCAGAGCGGCGTACCGTCGACGACATCGAAAACGGGAAACGCTTTTCTCTGAGGATTGTGCCCGTTTCAAGGTGTCATACATCCAGTTTGTGGCGCTTTCAATTTGTTGCAGGGAGAAATAAGGCGTGATGGACAGTTCTGCAATCGCGGATCGGCGACAATTGCGCCGCAAGCTCGGTTTCTGGCGCATTGTTGCCGTTTTGCTCCTGGTGGCACTGGGTTTTGCGCTTTATCGCTTTGTTTCGGCCGACCTGCCGGATACGCGCGGTCCGCAAATCGCCCGCGTCACGATCTCCGGGCTTATTCAGGATGATACGGAGCTGCTGGAGCGGCTGAAGAAGATCCGCGACAACGACCAGGTCAAAGCGCTGATCGTTTCGATCTCGTCGACGGGTGGAACGACTTATGGCGGCGAGCGCATCTTCAAGGCGATCCGCGCTGTCGCCGCCAAGAAGCCGGTCGTATCGGATATCCGCACCGTCGCTGCCTCGGCCGGCTACATGATCGCGACAGCCGGCGACGATATCGTTGCGGGCGATACGTCCATCACCGGGTCGATCGGCGTCATCTTCCAGTATCCGCAGGTCAAGGACCTGCTCAACAAGGTCGGCGTTTCGCTCGACGAGATCAAGTCGGCGCCGTTGAAGGCCGAACCCTCACCGTTCCATCCCGCAAGCGAAGACGCCAAGAACATGATCCGCAACATGGTCATGGACAGCTATGGCTGGTTCGTCGATCTGGTGGCGGATCGCCGCAAGCTGTCGCGCGACGAAGTGCTGAAGCTTGCCGACGGTAGCATATTCACCGGCCGCCAAGCGCTTCAGAACAAGCTGATCGACACACTCGGCGGCGAGGACGAAATCCTCGCCTATCTCGAAACGCGTAAGGTCAAGAAGGACCTGCCGATCGTCGATTGGAAGCGGGAAGACAAAACTTCATCCTTCTTTTGGCCGGGGGCCGCTTCCTGGTTGCTAAATCGTCTCGGTTATGATGATTTTATTAAAGGAGAGAGTCTCCAGAAAATCATGACCGATAAGTTGTTTCTTGACGGCCTGCTTTCTGTTTGGCAGGGTGCAGCCAATTGATAAATCAATGATTTAAGGGGATAGCTGTGATCAAGTCGGAACTGGTGCAGATTGTTGCCGCCCGCAACCCGCATCTCTATCACCGCGACGTCGAAAATATCGTCAATGCTGTCTTGGATGAGATCACCGATGCGCTCGCAGCGGGAAACCGGGTTGAGCTTCGCGGCTTCGGTGCTTTTTCCGTCAAGAACCGGCCTTCACGCTCCGGTCGCAACCCGCGCACCGGCGATACGGTCTTCGTCGAAGAAAAATGGGTTCCCTTCTTCAAGACGGGCAAGGAATTGCGCGAGCGCCTGAATCCGGGCGCCGGCGACGACGAAGAAGACGACAACTGATCGGGCCGTTCCGGCCGAGTTTCCCAAATGCGCCGACGGAAATAGGTGTCGGACATGATTGTGCCGCGACGCAGTGGCACTTGAATTCAGCCGCCTCTTTTCTATTCTGCGGCTGAAGGCGGCGTGGGTGCGGGGCATCCATGGCCGCGGACAAAGGAGCTGCGCAATGGCCAAGAAGATCGTCAATCTGCTGATATTGCTGCCGCTCGGCATCATCCTCATCATATTTTGCGTCGCCAACAGGCAATCCGTGACATTGGCCCTCAATCCGTTCCGACCGGAAGATCAGGTGCTGTCGCTGAATGCGCCCCTGTTCGTTTTGCTGTTTGTTGCGTTGATCCTCGGTATGATCGTCGGGGCTGCAGCCACCTGGTTCAATCAGGGAAAGCATCGCAAACGTGCCCGCAATCAATCGCGGGAAGCGGTGCGCTGGCAGGCCGAAGCCGATAAGCATCGCACGCGCGCCGAAGAAATTGCCGGGCAGCTGCCGTCAAAGTGAGGTTAAGTCGGCGAGCCGCATCTCTTTATAGTCGCCCTCCGGCGAGGCGCCGTCGCCGATGATCTCGAAGCCGAGCCTCCTATAGAAGGCCATGGCGCGGATGTTTTTGACCAGGCATTTCAGCCGGTAGCGGCGCCGAGGCCAATCCGGCAGGCCGCTAAGCAGTGTCTTGCCGACGCCGCGGCCCTGGAAGGCCGGCAGAACATAAAGCATATGGATGAAGTCATCCGGCTCCCAGACCGCAGCAAAGCCGGCAATTACACCATGCCCGTCCTCGCAGACGAACAGGCGTTCGCCATTGGTATGAATGGCGAAGTCTTCCAGTGTAAAGGGGTCGACCCAGCGGAATGTCTCGCGGCGGACCTGGAGGTAAATCTCCGCGAGCGTCCGCATATCCTGTTCGCGTGCGGGCCGGATGGCCCATGTCTGAAATTTCGATGTCATGATCGACTATATGGGCGCCAAATATGCGCTCGGCAATCAGGCGCCGGACTGACCGTTGATCGCCGCGGTGAAATCGGAAAAAAACTGTTGCGCCAGCTTCTTGGCGCTCGAATCGACCAGCCGCGAGCCGAGCTGCGCGATCTTGCCGCCGACCTGCGCCTTTGCCTCATATTGCAGGATGGTCTCGTCGCCGTCTTCCTTGAGCACGACGTCGGCGCCGCCCTTGGCGAAACCGGCGATTCCGCCCTTTCCTTCGCCTGATATCGTGTAGCTTTCCGGTGCGTTGATGTTGGAAAGCTTAACCTCGCCATTGAAGGAGGCGGAAACAGGGCCGATCTTCAGCTTTACCGTCGCAGTCAGTTCCGTCGGCGAGATCTTTTCCAGGCTCTGGCATCCTGGGATACATTGCTTGAGGATCTCCGGATCGTTCAGTGCCGCCCATACGGCGTCCCTGGGTGCTGCGATCCGCTCCTCGCCGGTCATGTCCATGCGCAATCCTCCCAATGTGACATTTTGTGCATGGATCATCGCAGATCGGAAAGCGCTTTGCCAAGTGGCGGCCAGATGCTATTTGCACGCACATATCAATTTTGAGACAAGCATGGTGAAACATAGGGAAAGCCGGCCCGGCCAGAAAAGCGCGGGCGGCCTTGGGGCAAAACCCCGGCATGATATGCCCGGCAAGCCGCCGGCAAAGCCCGCGCATGATTCGAGGCCAGCCAAGCCTTCGCGGGATCATGGCGAGCGTGTTGCCGAGCCGCGTGCTGCAGCACCTGCCGCCGCCGCGCCCGAACGTCCGCTGATCGCCCGAACCGGTGAGCGTCCGCAGGAGCGCGTGCCCGTGATCCTCGAGTCGCTCGGTGCCGGCGATTTCCACCTGATCGACAGCGGTAATGGCCTCAAGCTCGAGCAGTACGGACCCTATCGTATCGTCCGGCCCGAGGCGCAGGCGCTCTGGCCGCCGTCGCTTGCCGCCCATATATGGGACAATGCCGATGCGATCTTCACCGGCGATACGGATGAGGACGGCATGGGCCGCTGGCGTTTTCCGCGCGAGGCGCTCGGCGAGACCTGGCCGCTGCAATTGCTCGGCGTCGATTTCCTCGGCCGCTTTACCGCCTTCCGCCATGTCGGCGTCTTTCCGGAGCAGATCGTGCACTGGGCATGGATGAAGGAGCAGGTCGAGGCAGCGAAACGGCCGCTGAAGGTCCTGAACCTCTTCGGCTATACCGGCGTGGCGTCGTTGGTGGCAGCCGCTGCCGGCGCAGAAGTGACCCACGTCGACGCCTCCAAGAAGGCGATCGGCTGGGCGCGGGAAAACCAGGCCTTGGGCCGGATGGAGAAGCTGCCGATCCGCTGGATCTGCGAGGATGCGATGAAGTTCATCCTGCGCGAGGAGCGGCGCGGCAATAAATACGATATCATCCTTACCGACCCGCCGAAGTTTGGCCGCGGCCCGAATGGCGAGGTCTGGCATCTGTTCGAGCACCTGCCGCTGATGCTCGATATCTGCCGCGAAATCCTGTCGCCGAAGGCGCTCGGCCTCGTGCTGACGGCCTATTCGATCCGCGCCAGCTTCTACTCGATCCATGAGCTGATGCGCGAGACCATGCGCGGCGCCGGCGGTGTCGTTGAATCCGGCGAGCTCGTGATCCGCGAAGCCGGCCTCGATGGCCGCACGCCGGGCAGGGCGCTTTCTACCTCTCTCTTCAGCCGCTGGGTGCCGAAATGAACCAGGATTTCCGTAGTGACGGCCCGCGCAAGGTCGGACAGGTCAAGGAGGTTACCTCTCTTGCCAATCCGATCGTCAAGGACATCAAAGCGCTGACGGTCAAGAAGTCCCGTGAGGAAAGCGGCGCCTTCCTCGCCGAAGGCCTGAAGCTCGTCATCGACGCGCTCGAGCTCGGCTGGACGATCCGCACGCTTGTTTATGCCAAGGCCGCCAAGGGCAAGCCTCTCGTCGAACAGGTCGCCGCCAAGACCGTTGCGGCCGGCGGTCTCGTACTCGAGGTCAGCGAAAAGGTCATCGGCTCGATCACCCGCCGCGACAATCCGCAGATGGTGGTCGGCGTCTTTGAGCAGCGCTGGCAGCAGCTTCGCGATATCAGGCCGAAGGCGGGCGAGACCTGGGTGGCGCTCGACCGCGTGCGCGATCCAGGCAATCTCGGCACCATCATCCGCACCGCCGATGCGGCCGGCGCTTCCGGCGTCATCCTTGTTGGTGAGACGACCGATCCGTTTTCGCTGGAAACCGTGCGTGCCACCATGGGTTCGGTCTTCGCGGTTCCTGTCGTCAAGGCGACGCCGGAAGAGTTTCTGGCTTGGAAGAAGAAGGCTGAGGTTTCCGTTGTCGCTACCCACCTGGCTGGCGCGGTCGACTATCGCACCATCGATTACAAGAAGAAGCCCGTCGTCATCCTGATGGGCAACGAGCAGTCCGGCTTGCCGGATACCCTGGCAAAAGAGGCCGATGCGCTCGCC
This sequence comes from Rhizobium pantanalense, assembly GCF_030182525.1. NCBI lineage: Bacteria > Pseudomonadati > Pseudomonadota > Alphaproteobacteria > Hyphomicrobiales > Rhizobiaceae > Rhizobium > Rhizobium pantanalense. The sequence continues at coordinate 250,172 of NZ_JAQJCH010000003.1, read as the reverse complement.
CGCATCCCGCAAGCTGGTCGCGCCGACAGTCTCAACCTGGCGGTCGCGACGGCAGTCATGCTGTTCGAAGCCCGCCGCCATATCCTGACCTTGAGCGAGACCCGATGACCGATAGCGAGACCCACGAACAGCCGACTGTAAAGCCGGCCCTGTTTTCACGGCCCCTGCCGATCCTGATCTTTATCGTCGTTGCGGTTATCCTCGACCAGGCCATCAAGATCATGGTCGACAATTGGCTGCCGTTGCAGGAGATGGTGCCGGTGATTCCGATGCTGGCGCTCTATCGCACCTATAATCTCGGCGTGGCCTTCTCGATGCTCTCGGGCATGGACGGCTGGTTCATCGTCGGGATGCGCCTCGTCATCGTTGCCTTCGTGCTGTGGCTCTGGCGGCGCACGCCCGATCACCGCTGGTTGGCGCATACGGGCTTTGCCCTGATCATCGCGGGCGCTCTGGGCAACCTGCTCGACCGTTTTCTCTACGGCCACGTGATCGATTACATCCTCTTCCATACGCAGACATGGTCTTTCGCCGTTTTCAACCTTGCTGACAGTTTCATTACCGTAGGGGCAGGCTGCGTCATTCTCGACGAGCTTCTCATGCCGAAAAAGCCAAAAGTGTAAAATTCTAGCGAATCCCTGAAGGCATCGGGAACGGTGCCCATGATAGGCAGACTGCATGAGCACTCTGGCAGATCTGCAGGAAAAGCTTGCCGCCACGGCAGTTCACAACCAAACGGGACCGAGCGAAGTACCGGCCGCTGACGAGTCGTCGCTTGCAAAATCGCCCGTACCGCATGAGGCAGGCCGGCAATCGCCGCTGCCAGCGCAGGCCCGGTCGCTGCTAGGCCATTGGCTGAATGGCGGCGGCCTTGTCGCTGGGGCAGCCTTTCTGGTGATTGGCTTTACCGGAGGTCCGCTGCTGCTCTTGGGCTTGTTTGGCCTTGCGGCCCTTGCGCTTGCCGCCGTCCGCATCATCAAAGCCCGAGGCGCTGCGGGCAAGTCCGAGATTGCCGCTGCCGATGTCAGCGAAAGCGAGCATGATCGCCTGTGGGAGCACAGGGAAAGCGCTAATCTCCTTGCCACCATCCATGATGCGCTCGGCGATATCACCGTCACACGAAGCATCGACCGGCGGATTCTCTACGCCAGCGCCACGTTCTGCAGATTGACCGGCCGGCCGCATCCAGAGGGTCTGACGCTGGAGGAGACCGGCCTCGTATTCCGTACCGTCACCGGCGCGAAGCATCAGGATGCGGAAATCGCAACCCCTGAGGGGCTGCGCATCTTCGCCTGGCACGATGTCATGTTCCGCGATGCGGCGAACGGCCAATTATGCATACAGAGCATCGCGCGCGATGTGACGGAGGAGCGCCAGGCTGCGCGCCTGCGCGAAGACGCCAGACTGAAGGCCGAGTATAACAGCGCCGCCAAATCCCGCCTGCTCGCCACCGTCAGCCACGAGATCCGCACGCCGCTGTCGGGTATTCTCGGTATGAACCATCTCCTTGCACAGACCCCGCTGACCCTGGAGCAGGCAAATTATCTCGCCGGCATTCGCCAGTCGGGCCACGCGCTGGTGCAGTTGGTTGAAGATCTCTTGGATTTCTCCACGATCGAAGTCGGTCGCTTCCAGTTGCATCCACGCCAGGAGACTTTGCGGCCGTTGCTGGAAGGCGTCATCGAGATGCTTGCCCACCGAGCTCACGAAAAGGGCATAGAAATAGCTGCAAGTGTTGCGGCCGATGTTCCTGAGACCTTGGAATTCGATCCCGCCCGTCTGCGTCAGATCCTGTTTAATGTTATCGGCAACGCGGTGAAGTTCACGCAGACCGGTGGCGTTCTTGTCAGCGTCGATCTCCATGGCCGGGATTTGACGATCTCGGTGCGCGATAGCGGTCCGGGCATGACCGAGGAGGAGCAGGCCCGCGTCTTCGGTGAGTTCGAGCAGGCCGGTACCACAGTGGAAAGAAGCGCCGGCACCGGCCTTGGCCTTGCCATCTCCGCCCGCATCCTGCGCGAATTCGGCGGCGGGCTCAGCGTTGCGAGTGAGCGCGGCAAGGGCAGCGAGTTCGTCATTTCCTTCCCGGTCGGCCTCGTTGCAGGAGAGAATGGAAATGACCGGCGCAATACCATGCTCCGGGGCTCCCGTATCCTGCTGCTTGCCCCCGAAGGCGCCGCAAGTACGGCCATCATGCGGACCATACAGACGCTCGGCGGCCGCTGCAGGCTGATCGGCCCGAGTGATATGGACGATCTGCTGTCATCCTTCCCGATGGGCGAGGGTGGGGTATGGACGGATCTCATCGTCGACCATCGCATGGCGCCCTGGTATTTCAGCGAGGGAAATGCGCTTGCGGTGCCCCGGCTGCGCAAGATCTTCCTCGTCAATCCCGAGGAGCGCAACACTCATCCCCTCGATCTCTTCGACGCCTGGCTCATCCGTCCGCTGCGCGAGCAGTCGCTGATCGATGTGCTGAGAGGCCGCATGCGCGGCATGGAAAGACGCGAAGCCTTGATCGAAGCCGTCTCCGAGATCGGCATAACGACGCCGGAGGCGGAGGAGGACCGTGCGCTCGATATCCTGCTCGGCGAGGATGACCCGGTCAATGCGATGCTGGTTCGGGCCATGCTGTCCAAGGCCGGCCACAGGGTTCGCCTCGTCGAGGATTTCGACGGCCTTCGAGCCCGCATCGAAAAGGCCGAAACGCGACCGGAGCTGCTGGTGACGGATTTCAATATGCCGGGCGGCACGGGTGCGGCCGTGCTTGCGCAGTTGCGAGCCCAGGAACGCAGGCAAGGTCTGCCGGCGCTCCCGATCGTTGTATTGACCGCAGACAGCCGCGATTCAATCCGCCGTCAGGCGCTGCTGGCTGGCGCCGATGCCGTCATCGTCAAACCTGTGGATCCAGAGAAGCTGAAGACGGTGCTGAACGGCCTATCCAGATCGGTTTTCGAACGCGCCTGAAAATTAATGCCGATCTTCGGATGAGGAACAAGAAGCCGGCTTATCAATGTTCGATAGAAGCTGGAAAGAAGGCTCAACCAGGGGCATTTGTGGGCAGCTAAGTTGGGGACGGTGCGCCTGTTCGAAATTTGCAATGGGCACGGTTCTTGCATTTAGCCAAGCTGCGTGTCACTTTCCTGTCGCACGAATTTGGTTTATGGCGCTATATCGGCCCGCAGGGGGAGAATCGCCATGTCCATCGAAATTTTGAATCGCGAAGCTCAGGGCGAAATGGTTCAGTCTTCAAAGGCAACGGTTGAGCCGGTTGCCAGCGATGTGCTCGGACGCATCGGAAATCTCGAAACGCGCCTTGCCCGCACGGCGCGCGAAATCGATGCCGCTCAGGCCGTACGCTACCGCGTTTTCGTCGAGGAGATGAACGCGCAATTGCCGGCTGACGCCATGCGTCGTCAGCGCGATGTCGACAGCTGGGACAGCATTTGCGACCATCTTCTGGTGCTGGACCGTTCGCTTGAAGGTGATCCGGAAGACCAGATCGTCGGCACCTATCGCCTGCTGCGCCAGGAAGTGGCCATAGCGAATGGCGGCTTCTATTCCTCGTCGGAATTCGACATCGACGCGCTGCTTGCCCGTCATCCCGACAAGCGCTTCATGGAACTCGGCCGCTCCTGCGTGCTGCCGGATTATCGCACCAAGCGCACGGTGGAACTGCTCTGGCAGGGGAATTGGGCCTATGCGCTGAAGCATGGCATGGGTGCCATGTTCGGCTGCGCGTCCTTCCCCGGCATCCTGCCGGAACAGCACGCTCTGGCCCTGTCCTTCCTCTACCATAATGTCCTCGCCAAGGACGAATGGGCAGTCGGCGCACTGCCGTCGCTTGCCCGCAACATGGACCTGATGCCAGTCGAGGCTATCAATCCGAAAAAGGCACTGATGTCGCTGCCGCCTTTGATCAAGGGCTATCTGCGTCTCGGCGCCATGGTCGGCTCGACCGCTGTCGTCGATCATGCCTTCAACACAACGGATGTTCTGATCGTCCTTCCGATCGCCAGCATTTCCGACCGCTACGTGAATTATTACGGCGCGGATGCCGGTCGCTTCGCCAGCTGATAATATTAAGGAATCGCGAAAATATCGATTGCATCGGTGATACCGCGCAGCGCGACATGATGCGATTGCGGGGTGAGGCCGCGTTTTGTCATCAGTTCGGCGGCGCGGGGATGGTCGAGCACCGAGCTGGTGGCGAAGATCTCCCGTGATGTGGCGAGATGCTGGACGCGGGATGCGATATTGACCGTCTGCCCGAAATAATCCTGCCGTTCGTTCAGGCTGACCGCAATGCACGGCCCCTCATGGATGCCGATTTTCAGAAGAAGATCGTCATTGCCGCGCTCATTATTGAGGCTGAGCATGGCCTCGCGCATCCGCATCGCCGCGGTGAGCGCCCGATCCGGCGTAGGGAACGTTGCCATGACCGCATCGCCGATCGTCTTGACGACGGCACCCGCCTCCGCCGCCACGATCTCGTGCAGGATGCCGAAATGCGTCTTCACCAGATCGAAGGCAGCGAGATCGCCGACCCTTTCGTATAATTCGGTCGAACCGCGCAGGTCGGTAAACAGAAAGGTGAGGCTGGTGATCTTCAGTCGCTGATCTATGTCGATCGTGTCCGTGCGATAGATGTCGCGGAAGGTCTGGTTGGAAAGCAGGTGCTTGGCGGTCAGAAATGGCCGGCGTTGTCCCAGCAATGTGTGAAGGGCGTCATTTGCCACGCAGATCGATGGCAGCACACGAAGGTCCGTGTGGTTCTCCATCTGGATGCGTAGCGGGCCGGGTCTCAATTCTATGGCCTCGCTGTGCCGGTGCATGCGATCGAAAACGATGGAGAGGGTCTGCCTTTCCCTAGACGGCTCTCCCTTCACATCGAGAAATTGCGCCGCATGCGTGACAGGCTCGAAGATGATGGTAAATTCCGCCGGCAATTGAAGCGATATCACGGCTTTTTCGCCGGGCGGCAGTTCCAGGGATTCCAACACGAACTGATCGACCTTCTCTTCATATCCTTCATCTGGAAGGTCGATGCCGGAACCCCAATAGATCTGGCGGAAATATTCGAGCGGCGGCAGGTCGTGTGGGTTGTGCGCTTCTATGTGGCGCACGCGTGGGCTGACGGTGAAGGTGACTTCCACCATCTCGTCGAGCGTCGGCTCGTAGCCGGCTGCGCAAAGCGTGCAGTTATAGGTGTCGCTTTGCACGGTTTTCAGCGAGGTATTGGCATCCAATACCCCGCCGCAGCCGGGGCAAAGAACATTCCACGACATCTCGAACAGGCCAAGGCGCGATGCGTGCAAGAAGGCATTGACGGTCTGTTCTTGCTCGAAACCGTGCGCGGCCGCGAAGGCCAGTGCATTCACACGGTTGAGCTTGCGGTCGGGTGCCTCAAGGACGAGCCGCTCGATAGCATCGACGATATCCGCCTGCGCTGAATGGCGCAGGACTCCGAACAAGACCTGAGCTTCACCCATTCAAGCATTTTACACCGAATTTATACGGGAGCCCATCACCTTTGTTGGGTCTCCGGCGCAGTTTCATGAGGTGGCGCCTACGACCCCGCACCATAGGCCGCGATAGCGGCCATGTTGACGATGTCGGAATCCTTAGCCCCCATGGAAGTAATCTGCACCGGCTTGTCGAGGCCGACGAGCAGCGGCCCGATCACCGTGGAGCCGCCGAGTTCCTGCAGCATCTTGGTGGAAATCGCCGCAGAGTGGAAGGCGGGCATGACAAGCACGTTTGCCGGTCCGGAAAGCCGCGAGAAGGGATAGAGGTTTTCCATGAGCTTGCGGTCCAGCGCCACGTCGGCGGCCATTTCGCCATCGAATTCGAAATTGACGTAGCGTTTGTCAAGAATATTCACCGCCTCACGCACCCGCTCGGAACGTTCGCCCGGGGGATGGCCGAAGGTGGAATAAGCAAGCATGGCGACGCGCGGCTCATAGCCCATGCGCCGTGCGAAGCCGGCAGCTTCCTCGGCGATATCGGCCAGTTCTTCGGAGGTCGGCATGTCATGCACGGCGGTATCGGCGACGAAGACGGTTCGGCCGCGAGCGAGCACGATCGATATGCCGATGACTCGGTGTCCTGGTTTGGCGTCGATGCAGCGGCGCACATCGCCGAGCGCAGTCGAATAGTTGCGCGTCACGCCCGTCACCATGCCGTCGGCGTCGCCCAGTGCGACCATGCAGGCGGCAAAGTGATTGCGGTCATTGTGGATCAGACGGGTGACGTCACGATGCAGGTAGCCCTGGCGCTGCAGCCGGGCATAGAGATAGTCGATATAGGCGTCGCCACGCTTGGAAATGCGCGCGTTGACGATTTCGAGGCCGGGGCGGTTGAGATCGATGCCGGCGCGTTCGGCGGTGGCCTCGATCAGATCCTCGCGGCCGAGCAGGATCGCCGTGCCGAGTCCCTGGTTGGCATAGGAGAGGGCGGCGCGCATGACCTGCTCCTCTTCCGCCTCGGCAAAGACGATGCGCTTCTGATGCCGGCGGACACGCTCGTAGAGCTGCGCGAGCGTCGAGGCGATCGGATCACGCCGGGCCGAGAGTTCGCGCGCATAGGCGGCCATATCGGGCATGTCGCGACGGGCGACGCCGCTTTCGATCGCAGCCTTGGCGACCGCCACCGGGATTGCAGAGATCAGGCGCGGGTCGAACGGTACTGGAATGATATATTGCGCGCCGAAGCGCGGCCGCGCGCCCTGATAGGCTGCTACGACATCGTCAGGCACGTCTTCGCGCGCCAGGCTCGCCAGGGCATTGACGGCGGCGATCTTCATCTCGTCATTGATGGTCGTGGCGCGCACATCGAGGGCGCCGCGGAAGATATAGGGAAAACCGAGGACGTTGTTGACCTGGTTCGGATAGTCCGAGCGTCCCGTCGCCATGATGGCGTCGTCGCGGATGCGGGCGACTTCTTCCGGCGTGATTTCCGGATCGGGATTGGCCATGGCGAAAATGATCGGCCGGTCGGCCATGGAGCGGATCATATCCTCGGAAAAGGCGCCCTTCTGCGAGAGGCCGAACACGACGTCGGCGCCCTTCATCGCTTCCGCCAGCGTGCGCTTGTCGGTCTTGACGGCGTGTGCTGACTTCCACTGGTTCATGCCTTCGCTGCGACCCTGGTAGATCACGCCCTTGGTGTCGCAAAGGACGATGTTTTCCGGGGCGAAGCCCATCGACTTGATCAGCTCGATGCAGGCGATGGCGGCAGCACCCGCGCCGTTGCAGACGAGCTTGGTGGTCTTCAGGTCGCGGCCGGTGAGTTCGAGCGCGTTGATGAGGCCGGCAGCGGCGATGATGGCGGTGCCGTGCTGGTCGTCGTGGAATACGGGGATATCCATGAGCTCGCGCAGGCGCTGTTCGATGATGAAGCAGTCGGGTGCCTTGATATCTTCCAGATTGATGCCGCCGAAGGAGGGGCCGAGATAGCGCACGCAATTGATGAATTCGTCGACATTCTCGGTGTCGATCTCGAGATCGATCGAATCGACGTCGGCGAAGCGCTTGAACAGCACCGATTTGCCTTCCATGACCGGCTTGGAGGCGAGTGCGCCGAGATTGCCGAGGCCGAGAATGGCTGTGCCGTTCGAAATGACGGCGACCATGTTGCCGCGCGACGTATAGTCGTAGGCGGTGGCCGGATCGGCGGCGATCGCCTTCACAGGGACAGCGACACCGGGCGAATAGGCAAGGGAAAGATCGCGTTGTGTCGCCATCGGCTTGGTCGGATTGATCTCAAGCTTGCCGGGGCGCCCGTTCTTGTGGAAGTCCAGTGCTTCCTGATCGGTGATCCCCGTTCCCGGACGCGACTTGCTCTTGCTGTCAGCCATTGTTCCTCCAAACCTCCTGTGGGCGACCGGTCCCTCTTGTCCGATAGCTGTTGTCTTCTATAGCGGCGCGCGGATAGGGTGGCACCTCATTTTTTTGGAAAAACTGCACCTCTGTGAACGAACGTATTAACGCCAGCATCGATGCTTTCTCGGCCGCCGAGCTTGCCTCGGAGGAAAGCCGCGCCTCGGCCACTCCGATGATGGAGCAATATATCGAGATCAAGGCGAACAATCCCGGTTCGCTGCTGTTCTATCGCATGGGCGACTTCTACGAACTGTTCTTCGAAGACGCCATCGATGCATCGCGTGCGCTCGGTATCACGCTGACGAAGCGCGGCCAGCATATGGGGCAGGACATCCCGATGTGCGGTGTGCCGGTTCACGCTGCCGACGATTATCTGCAGAAGCTGATCGGTCTCGGCTTCCGTGTCGCCGTCTGCGAGCAGGTGGAAGATCCGGCCGAAGCCAAGAAGCGCGGCGGCAAATCGGTAGTACGGCGCGATGTCGTGCGTCTGGTGACGCCGGGCACGATCACCGAGGAAAAGCTGCTTTCGCCCTCGGAATCCAATTATCTCATGGCGCTCACCCGCATTCGCGGTGGCGCCGAGCCGCAGTTGGCGCTTGCCTGGATCGATATTTCGACAGGCGTCTTCCGTCTTGCAGAAACGGAGACGTCGCGGCTGCTCGCCGATATCCTGCGCATCGATCCGAGAGAACTGATCCTGCCGGATACGATGTTTCATGATCCGGAGCTGAAGCCGGTTTTCGATATCCTTGGCCGGACCGCTGTTCCGCAGCCGGCGGTGCTCTTCGACAGCGCCAGCGCTGAAGGGCGGATTACCCGTTACTTCGGGGTGTCGACGCTCGATGGTTTCGGCACGTTTAGCCGGGCGGAGCTTGCTGCCGCTGCCGCTGCCATAGCCTATGTCGAAAAGACCCAGCTTGCCGAGCGGCCTCCGCTGGGGCTGCCGGAGCGCGAAAGCGGCGCTTCCACACTTTTCATCGATCCCGCCACGCGTGCCAATCTGGAACTGGTTCGCACGCTTTCCGGCGACCGCAACGGCTCGCTATTGAAGGCGATCGACCGCACCGTGACCGGTGGCGGTGCCCGCCTTCTCGCCGAGCGGCTGATGTCGCCGCTGACCGATCCTGCCCGCATCAATGAACGCCTGGATTCGATCGGTTTCCTGACCGAGGAGCCGTCGCTCTGCAGCGATCTGCGTTCGGCGTTGAAGCATGTGCCCGACATGCCGCGTGCCCTATCGCGCCTTGCGCTCGATCGTGGCGGCCCGCGCGATCTCTGGGCGATTCGGCAGGGGTTGGCCGCTGCCGCCGATCTTGCCCGACTTCTCGGTGGCGCCTTGCTGCCGGAGGAGCTTGCCGCTGCATTGGCCGGGCTGAAAGCTTTGCCAGCCGATCTTGAGGCGATGCTGGCTGCGATGCTTGCCGAAGAGCTGCCCCTGCTGAAACGGGACGGCGATTTCCTGAGGGAGGGGGCGAATGCCGAGCTGGACGAAGTGCGGGCATTGCGCGACCAGTCGCGCCGCGTCATAGCCGGCCTGCAGCTGCAATACGCCGAAGAGACCGGCATCAAGTCTCTGAAGATCAAGCACAATAATGTGCTCGGCTATTTTATCGAGGTCACGGCCGGAAATGCCGGCCCGATGACGGACACCAGCGAGGCCAAGGCGCGCTTCATTCATCGCCAGACCATGGCGAATGCCATGCGCTTCACCACAACAGAACTTGCCGATCTTGAAAGCCGCATCGCCAATGCTGCGGACAAGGCGCTGGCTATCGAACTCGAAGCCTTCGATCGCATGGTTACCGCCGTGGTGGCCGCTGCCGAGGCCATCAAGACCGGTGCCCGCGCGCTGTCGGTGATCGATGTCGCAGCCGGGCTTGCGCTGCTTGCCGAGGAGCAGGCCTATTGCCGGCCCGTCGTCGATGGCAGCCGGATGTTTGCTATCGAAGGCGGCCGTCACCCGGTCGTTGAGCAGGCGCTTCGCCGTCAGGCCGGCGGACCTTTCGTCGCCAACAATTGCGATCTTTCGCCGAAAGCCGACGGCAAGGATGGCGCCATCTGGCTGCTGACCGGCCCGAATATGGGCGGTAAATCGACCTTCCTACGTCAGAATGCTTTGATCGCCATTCTCGCGCAAATGGGTTCCTTCGTGCCCGCCGCTTCGGCCCATATCGGCATCGTCGACCGCCTCTTCTCGCGCGTCGGCGCTTCCGACGATCTGGCCCGTGGCCGCTCGACCTTCATGGTCGAGATGGTCGAGACGGCGGCGATCCTCAACCAGGCGACGGAACGTTCGCTTGTGATCCTCGACGAGATCGGTCGCGGCACTGCAACCTTTGACGGTCTTTCCATCGCCTGGGCAGCCGTCGAGCATCTGCATGAAGCCAACCGATGCCGCGGCCTTTTCGCCACCCATTTCCACGAGCTGACCGTGCTCTCGGAGAAGCTCGGGCGGCTTTCCAATGCCACCATGCGCGTCAAGGAATGGGATGGCGACGTCATCTTCCTGCATGAGGTCGGACCGGGAGCCGCCGATCGCTCCTACGGCATTCAAGTGGCACGTCTCGCCGGCCTGCCGGCTTCCGTGGTGGCGCGCGCCCGTGACGTCCTGACGCGGCTCGAAGATGCCGATCGCAAGAATCCGGCAAGCCAGCTCATCGATGACCTGCCTCTCTTCCAGGTGGCCGTCCGCCGGGAGGAGGCCGGTGGCCGGCGCGAGCCGTCCAAGGTCGAGGAACGGCTGAAGACCCTCGATCTTGACGATCTGACGCCGCGAGCCGCTCTGGATGTGCTCTATGAACTGAAGAAAACGCTTACCAAGACCAGTTGACCGCAGGCGATATTCCAAGGGCAATATGATGTATCTCGAAGTTCTTCTCGCCGAAGTCCGCACTCTGGGTGAGCGCTTCTCTCCGATCGCCGCGCGCGGCAAGATCTGCGGCGAGGGCGAAGCCCCGGACTGTGAATCCGATCGGGGCCTGCTCGATATCACGCTGTCTTGCAGCCGTATTTCCGATATCTGCTCGAAGATTGCCAAGGCCGGTTATTGGGAATGCGAGCGCGAAATGGTGACGCAGATCGGCGCCCAGTCGCGAAATATCTTATATAGTTTGAACGAGCTCAGGCGGGCACTTGAGCCGGCAAGGCCCTAAAACTGCCGATTTCTGCGTTGATTGCCGTCACGCTTCGTCAACCTTGGCCAGATAGAAATCTTGAGGGATCACCGATTCGACGTGGTCGGCTCTGGCTGACTTGCGGGGATGCGGGCGTAGAATGCCTGTGTTAATCGCGGGCCAAAGAGGCTATAGCGCATGCAGACGAAAAGACAGGCGCGCCGGCAACGGGCCGCGGTCAGCGAAGAGAAAGCCGATCGGCAGAGCATGGAAACGCATCATATCGATTTTTCGACCATTCTCGATGTATCCGCGCTGAAGGCGGAGTGCGAGGCCCTCGCCAAACGCGGCCTGGACAAGAATGAAGAGCGCTCCGCGCTGCTGGCGCTGTTGAAAAAGGCAAGCCAGGATGGGCGGGAAGAAGCGCGGCGATTGCTGAATGCCGACGGCAGCGGACTCAATTGCGCGCACCGTATTTCCTGGCTGCAGGACCAGATCATCACCGTCCTCTACGATTTCACCGTCCGTCACGTCTATCCGAAACAGGCAGGCGCCTTCTCCGTCACTGCCGTGGGCGGCTATGGCCGCGATACGCTGGCGCCTGGCTCCGATATCGACCTTCTCTTCCTCTTCCAGCCCAAGCCGGCGAGCGAGACGCACAAGGCGGTCGAATTCATTCTCTATATGCTTTGGGACATGGGCTTCAAAGTCGGCCATGCCACGCGCACGGTCGAGGAATGCATCCGCGAGGCCAAGTCTGATATGACGGTGCGCACCGCCATTCTCGAGACCCGCTATATCTGCGGCAACATCGCGCTGGAGCGCGAGCTGCAAACCCGTTTCGACAAGGAGATCGTCACCAATACCGGACCGGAATTCATCGCCGCCAAGCTCGCCGAGCGTGACGAGCGCCACCGCAAGGCGGGCGACACCCGTTATCTGGTCGAGCCCAACGTCAAGGAAGGCAAGGGTGGCCTGCGCGACCTGCACACGCTGTTCTGGATCTCGAAATATTACTATCACGTCCGCGATCCAGCCGAGCTGGTGAAGCTCGGCGTGCTCTCGAAACAGGAATACCGCCTCTTCGAAAAGGCCGAGGATTTCCTCTGGGCCGTGCGCTGCCACATGCATTTCCTGACCGGCAAGGCGGAAGAGCGGCTTTCCTTCGATATCCAGCGCGATATCGCTGCAGCCCTCGACTATCACGCCCGCCCGGGCCTTTCGGCCGTCGAGCGCTTCATGAAGCACTATTTCCTTGTCGCCAAGGATGTCGGCGATCTCACCCGCATCCTCTGCGCGGCACTTGAGGACCAGCAGGCAAAGGCTACCCCGGGGCTCACCGGCGTCATCAGCCGCTTTGCCAACCGCTCGCGCAAGATTCCCGGCACCGTCGAATTCGTCGAGGACCGCGGCCGTATCGCGCTTGCCAATCCCGATGTCTTCAAACGCGATCCGGTCAGTCTCATCCGGCTGTTCTTCGTTGCCGATATCAACGGGCTTGAATTCCATCCGGATGCATTGAAGCGCGTCACCCGCTCGCTGAGCCTGATCGACAACGATCTGCGCGAGAACGAGGAGGCGAACCGGCTCTTCCTCTCCATCCTCACCTCGAAGCGCGATCCCGCTCTGATCCTGCGCCGCATGAACGAGGCCGGCGTACTCGGGCGTTTCATTCCGGAATTCGGCAAGATTGTCTCGATGATGCAGTTCAACATGTATCACCACTATACGGTGGACGAGCATCTCATCCGTGCCGTCGAGGTGCTGTCGGAAATCGACAAGGGCAAGGCCGAGGATATTCATCCGCTCACCAACAAGCTGATGCCCAATATCGAGGATCGCGACGCGCTCTATGTCGCCGTCCTGTTGCACGATATCGCCAAGGGCCGCGAGGAGGACCATTCGGAAGCCGGCGCCGCAGTCGCACGCAAGCTCTGCCCGCGCTTCGGCCTTTCACCGAAGCAGACGGAGCTGGTGGTCTGGCTGATCGCCGAACACCTGACCATGTCGATGGTCGCCCAGACACGCGACTTGACCGACCGTAAGACGATCATCGATTTTGCCGACCGGGTGCAGTCGCTCGACCGGCTGAAGATGCTGCTGATCCTGACCGTCTGCGACATCCGCGCCGTCGGCCCTGGCGTCTGGAATGGCTGGAAGGGCCAGCTGCTGCGTACGCTATACTACGAGACCGAGCTGCTGCTGTCAGGCGGGTTCTCTGAAGTCTCGCGCAAGGAACGCGCCGAGGCTGCCGCCGGAGCGCTGGAGCATGCACTTGCTGATTGGAGCCAGAAGGAGCGCAAGGCCTACGTCAAGCTCCACTATCAGCCCTATCTGCTGTCCGTGCCGCTGGAAGATCAAGTCCGCCATACGCAGTTCATGCGCGAATCCGACAAGGCGGGGAAGGTCCTCGCCACCATGGTGCGCACCGACAGCTTCCACGCCATCACCGAGATCACCGTGCTCTCGCCTGACCATCCGCGTCTTTTGACCGTGATCGCCGGCGCCTGCGCCGCTGCGGGCGCCAATATCGCCGATGCGCAGATCTTCACGACATCGGATGGCCGCGCGCTCGACACCATCCATGTCAGCCGCGAATTCCCCGATGATGCCGACGAATTGCGCCGCGCCGGCACCATCGGCAAGATGATCGAGGACGTGCTGGCCGGCCGCAAGCGGCTGCCGGAGGTCATCGCGACCCGGACGAAGAACCGCCGCAAGAACAAGGCTTTCGTCATCCCGCCGTCGGTCATCATCACCAACAGCCTCTCCAACAAGTTCACGGTCATCGAGGTCGAATGCCTCGACCGCCCCGGCCTGCTGTCGGAAATCACGGCCGTTCTTTCGGACCTGTCGCTCGATATCCAGTCTGCCCGCATCACCACCTTCGGCGAAAAGGTCATCGATACCTTCTATGTCGCCGACCTGGTGGGCCAGAAGATTTCCAACGAGAACAGGCGAGCCTATATCACCGCACGCCTGAAAGCCGTCATGGCCGGCGAGGAGGATGAAATGCGCGAACGCATGCCCTCCGGCATCATTGCACCCGCCGCCACGCGCGGCATCGCCGTCGAAAAGTCAGACACTGAGAAGAAAGCCGGTTCTGCCGCATGAGCCTAGTCAAGAAATTCATCACGGTCGGCGGCGCGACGCTTGGCAGCCGCATCTTCGGCTTCGCCCGCGAAACGCTGATGGCCGCTGCCCTCGGCACCGGGCCAATGGCAGACGTCTTCTATGCCGCCTTCCGCTTTCCGAACCTCTTCCGCCGTCTGTTTGCCGAAGGCGCCTTTAACGCCGCCTTCGTTCCGCTCTTTGCCAAGGAAATCGAGGCGAATGGCATCGACGGCGCCAAGCGCTTTTCGGAAGAAGTGTTCGGCGTTCTCTTCTCGGTCCTGCTGCTGATCACCATCGTCATGGAACTGGCCATGCCACTCCTGGTGCGTTGGGTCATCGCGCCTGGTTTTGCCGACGATGCCGAGAAATTCGACTTGACGGTCCGGTTGGCGGCCGTGATGTTCCCCTATCTCATGTCGATGTCGCTGACGGCGATGATGAGCGGCATGCTGAATTCGCTGCATCATTTCTTCGCCGCGGCGGTGGCTCCGATCTTCCTGAACCTGGTGATGATCAGCGCGCTGTTCTACGCGATCTATTTTGGCGCCGATCCGCTGACCACCGCCTGGTATCTGTCCTGGTCGGTGCTGGTGGCGGGCGTGCTGCAGCTGGCTGTCGTCTATATCGGCGTGCGTCATGCGGGCATCAGTATCGGCCTGCGCTTTCCGCGCTTCACACCCAATGTCAAGCGGCTCCTGCTTCTTGCGATCCCTGCAGCCATCACCGGCGGCGTCACTCAGATCAATCTGGTGATCGGCCAGGCGATCGCCTCGGGCAAGGAAGGCGCGATCGCCGCCCTGCAATATGCAGACCGCATCTACCAGTTGCCGCTCGGCGTCGTTGGCGTCGCCGTCGGAATCGTGCTTCTGCCGGAACTGGCCCGTTCGCTAAAGTCAGGCCACATCAAGGAAGCTGCCAATATCCAGAACCGCTCGATCGAATTCGTGCTGTTCCTGACCCTGCCGGCTGCTGTCGCCCTTTGGCTGCTCTCCGACGATATTATCCGCGTGCTTTACGAGCGCGGCGCCTTTAACGCGAACAATACAACGCTGGTCGGCTCCATCCTCGCCATCTTCGGCCTGGGCTTGCCGGCTTTCGTGCTGATCAAGGCCTTGCAGCCCGGCTTTTACGCTCGCGAAGATACGAAATCGCCGATGCGCTACACGGCGATCGCCGTCGCCGTCAATTCGGCGCTGTCCATCCTGCTTTTCCCGGTGCTGGCGGAACGCGGCATTGCGCTCGCTGAGGCGGTTGCCGGTTGGCTGAACGCTGTACAGCTCTTCGTTACGCTCTATCGCCGCGGGCATCTCGCCTGGGAATGGTCGCTGGTGCGACGCACCGCCATGCTGCTCGTCTCCTCCGCCGTCATGGGTGGCGTCATCGTATATTTGTCTCATCGGTGGGAGCCGCTTCTGGGATCCGGCTCGACGCTGCTCACCAAGACCGGCGTCCTGGGCTTGCTCATAGTGATTGCGATGGCGGTGTATTTCATTGTCGCCTTCCTCATCGGCGGCGTGGATTTGGGTATGGTACGCCGCAATTTGAAGCGCAAGCGCCCGGCTGCAGCGGCGCCGGATGCGAAGGCGGTGAATGGGGAGTAAGGGGTATCCAACCTCAGTGCATTTGGAGCCTCTGATACCCCTCTGTCACTTCGCAAATGATTTTTATACCGGAGCCCTCACATGTCCCAATCCTTGTTCCTCGTTACCCTTGTCATCGATGATTACGACCGTGCCAAGACCTTCTACTGCGATGCCCTTGGCTTCGAGTGCTTGGCTGACGAAGTGCAGCCGGAGAGCAAGCGCTGGGTCGTCGTCCGGCCGAAAGGCGGAGAAGGGGCAGCATTATTGCTCGCCCAGGCCGCTAGCGACAGCCAGCGTGCCGCGATCGGCAATCAGACCGGCGGCCGCGTCGGCTTCTTCCTCAAGACCGATGATTTCGCCCGCGATCATGCCGTGATGAAGGCAAAGGGCGTGCGCTTTCTGGAGGAGCCGCGCCATGAGGTCTATGGCACCGTGGCTGTCTTTGCCGATCCCTATGGCAACACCTGGGATCTGATCCAGCATTCTTCCTGAGACTGCCCCATATAACCTCTTGATCCCAACCTATCCGCCGTGCATAAGCCGCTCGAAACCAAGGGTCGAGCGCCGCTCGCCCAGGCCCTCCACAAGCCTTTTGAGGACGACATGACCGAATTCAAGCCGCTCGTATTCTCCGGCGTCCAGCCCACCGGCAATCTCCATCTCGGCAATTACCTCGGCGCAATCCGCAAGTTCGTGGCGCTGCAGGCCAATAACGACTGCATCTATTGCGTCGTCGACATGCATGCGCTGACGGCGCAGCTCGTCCATGAGGACATGCCGAACCAGACGCGTTCGATCACTGCGGCCTTCCTTGCCGCCGGCATCGATCCGGAAAAGCATATCGTCTTCAATCAGTCGGCCGTGCCCGGCCATGCTGAGCTTGCCTGGATCTTCAACTGCGTCGCCCGCATCGGCTGGATGAACCGCATGACGCAGTTCAAGGACAAGGCCGGCAAGGATCGCGAGCAGGCCTCGCTCGGCCTTTACGCCTATCCGAGCCTGATGGCCGCCGACATTCTGCTCTATCGCGCCACGCATGTTCCGGTCGGCGACGACCAGAAGCAGCATCTGGAGCTGACCCGCGACATCGCCATGAAGTTCAATCTTGACTACATGGAGCATATCCGCCGCACGGGCTATGGCATCGACATCACCGTCGGCGACGAGCCGGTGCATGCCTATTTCCCCATGGTCGAGCCGCTGATCGACGGCCCGGCGCCGCGCGTCATGTCGCTGCGCGATGGTACGAAGAAGATGTCGAAATCGGACGCCTCGGACCTCTCGCGCATCAACCTGCTCGATGACGAGGAAAACATCTCGAAGAAGATCCGCAAGGCCAAGACCGATCCGGATGGCTTGCCAAGCGAAATCGCCGGTCTTGCCGGCCGTCCCGAGGCCGACAATCTGGTGGGCATCTATGCGGCCCTTGCCGACAAATCGAAGGCCGAGGTTCTCTCCGAATTCGGCGGCCAGCAGTTCTCGGTCTTTAAGCCGGCGCTGGTCGATCTCGCCGTGCATGTGCTCTCGCCGATCACGATGGAAATGCGCCGCCTCATGGCCGATCCCGGCCATATCGACGCCGTTCTGCGCGATGGCAGCGCGCGTGCCCGCGCCCGCGCCGACGTGACCATGAAGCAGATCCGCGACATCATCGGCTTTCTCTATTGATGATGTCGTAATGGAGAGCTCCCGTTGCCAAACGGGGGGCTTGCAAAACGCCGCCTTCGAGTGTCAGAGTCGCCGCATGGTTTCAAAACGTCTCTCTCGGCTCGAAGGCCATCGCCGCAAGTTCATGGCGGTCATCGACGGCACGCCTGAATGCCAGCGCGCCGTCCATTATGCCGGCCGGCGCGCCAAGAATTCCAATGGCGGTCTCGTGCTGCTGTACGTGATTCCTGAGGGCGACTTCCAGCAATGGCTGGGGGTCGAGGAGATCATGCGGGCGGAAGCGCGCGAGGAGGCCGAGGCAGCAACCGCAAAGGCTGCGCAGACCGTGCGCGAAAACATCGGCATCGACGCGGAAATCGTCATCCGCGAGGGTGCTGCCGCCGAGCAGATCAATGCGGTGATTGAAGAGGATCGAGATATCGCTCTTCTCGTGCTTGCCGCCGGTTCCGCCAAGGAAGGCCCAGGTCCGCTCGTCTCGTCGATCGCCGGTCGTGCCGCTGCTTTCCCGATCCCGGTGACGGTGCTCCCGGATACGCTGAGCAATGAGGAAATCGACGCGCTGAGTTGATCGCGTGTGCCATTTCTTGAGAAACACTCTCTTGAATAGAATGGCCAAAAGGCCTATCTTCTTTTGAAATATTCTAAAGTCGGGATCGGGCATCTGCCCGCCGCATGGAGATCAAGATGTTCATTCAGACCGAAGCGACGCCGAACCCCGCGACCCTCAAGTTTCTGCCGGGCAAAGTGGTGATGGAAAACGGCACGGCCGAATTCCGCAGCGGCGAGGAAGCCGAAGCTTCGCCGCTCGCTGCCCGCCTCTTCGAAATCCCGGGCGTGATCGGCGTTTACTTCGGTTATGACTTCATTTCCGTCTCCAAGGAAAATCAGGAATGGCAGCATCTGAAGCCCGCCATCCTCGGTTCGATCATGGAGCATTTCATGTCCGGCAAGCCGGTCATGGGCTCGGCATCCGTTCTGTCCGAAGTGCAGGATGCCGGCGGCGAATTCTTCGACGAAGGTGACGAGGCGATCGTGCTGACCATCAAGGAACTGCTTGATACCCGCGTTCGTCCCGCCGTTGCCCAGGATGGCGGCGACATCACGTTCCGTGGCTTCCGCGACGGCAAGGTCTACCTCAACATGAAGGGCTCGTGCTCGGGTTGCCCGTCCTCCACGGCAACGCTAAAGCATGGCGTGCAGAACCTGCTGCGCCATTTCGTCCCGGAAGTGCAGGAAGTCGAAGCCGTCTAATCCCGGCCTAGCGGAAAAATTGACATGATCGTACTGGCGCTCGACACGGCAGGTGTGGATTGCGCTGCCGCTGTGTATGATAGCGGCAGTGATTCTGTGATGGGGGAGGTCACGGAAACGATCGGACGGGGACATGCCGAGCATCTGATGCACGTTGTCGACGGAGCGCTGGCGAAAGCCGGTGTGGCGCTTTCCGCCATTGAGCGTGTCGTCGTGACCGTCGGGCCTGGTTCCTTCACCGGCATCCGCATCGGCGTTGCAGCCGCACGCGGTTTCGCACTTTCCCTCAATGTTCCAGCGGTTGGTGTCACGACCCTCGAGGTCATGGCCGCGACCGCCAGAGCGCAGAATCCGGGCAAGTCGGTTCTGGCTGCCATCGATGCTAAGCGCGAGGAGATCTATCTCCAGAGCTTCGCTGCCGATGGCAACCCGCTGGACGAGACTCGGGCCGTGACGATCGACGAAGCGCGGGCAATCGCCGGTGCCTTCGATGGCATCGTTACCGGAACGGCCGTCGCCCGGTTGAGCGACGCGCCGCCTGCGGAGCGGCCAGACGCATTTCCGATTGCCATCGTCGCCCGGCTAGGCGCTGGCAAGCCTGCCGGCGAAAAGCCGAAGCCGCTTTATCTTCGCGGACCCGATGCCAGACCGCAGGCCGGATACGCAGTTGCCAGGCAATAGACATGCTCGAATCCTATCTGACCTTGAAAGCCGAATACGAAATCGTCCCGATGGAACTTAAGGACTGTGCCGAAGTGGCGCTCCTGCACGGCGAACGCTTCCCGCGGGTATGGGACGAGACTGAATTTCAGGGTCTCCTTTCGCAGGAGACCACCTTCGGCTTCGTTGCCCGCCAGACCAATGCCATCCTGAAAAAGGCGCTTCCCGGTTTCGTGTTGGCTCGGCATGTGGCGGGCGAGGGCGAAATCCTGACAATCGCCGTCAACGCCAAACTCGGACGCTCCGGTCTGGGTTGGCGGTTGATGCAGGCAGCTTTGCGGGAAGCCCGCAATCGCGGCGGCGAAACCATGTTCCTGGAGGTCGATGGAGGCAATGAGCCGGCTCTCGGCCTCTATCGCAAGCTCGGCTTCGAGACCGTTGGGGAGCGTAAAGCCTATTATGTTGGCGACAACGGCGCGAAATCGACGGCGCTTGTCATGCGCCGCGTTCTTCGCTAGAGCATTTTGCAGCCAAGTGGCATCGCTTGCGTCGCACAAATGCGGCAAAACAAATAGTTAGAGCAGCAATTCGACGCTCTAACTGTTGCCACAGTCCAAACAGACCGAAGACAGCGATCGATGGAAGACGCCGTAAAATCCCTGGAGGAGCTTTGCGCCGAGCGCGGAATGCGCATGACGGAGCAGCGCCGGGTCATTGCGCGCATCATCGAGAGCTCCGGCGATCACCCCGATGTCGAGGAGCTCTATCGCCGCTCGGTCGAGGTGGATGCGAAAATCTCGATCTCCACTGTGTACCGCACCGTCAAGCTGTTCGAGGATGCCGGGCTTCTCGCCCGCCACGACTTCCGCGATGGTCGCTCCCGCTACGAAACCGTGCCGGAAGAACATCACGATCATCTGATCGACCTGAAGAGCGGCCAGGTGATCGAATTCCATTCGCCGGAGATCGAGGCGCTGCAGGAGCGCATCGCCCGCGAACACGGCTTCAAACTCGTCGACCACCGGCTGGAGCTTTACGGCATTCCGCTGAAGAAGGACGAAGGTTGACGTGAAGGCTTTCATGCAGGAGCGAGCGATTTGATGACCTGGCTGCGCATCGGCTGTGCCGCCGTGGTCATTTGCATCGTCAGCGCGGTGATGCTGCCGCTGCAGATCCTCTGCCTGCGCTTTGACTGGAAACTCCGGCGCTATCTGCCGCGCTACTGGCACCGTATCGTCTGCTATTGGCTCGGTGTGCGCATTCATGTCATCGGCAAGATGGAGACGAGCCGGCCTCTCATGCTGGCCTCCAACCATTCGTCTTGGCTGGATATTCTCGTGCTTTCAGCAGTGGCCGATGTCTCCTTCATCGCCAAGTCGGAAGTGCGAGACTGGCCGATCTTCGGGCTTTTTGCACAGTGGCAGAAGAGCGTCTTCGTCGAGCGCGAGCAGAAGCGTAAGACCGGCGAACAGGTCAACGAGATTGCCGACCGCATGGCCGATGGCGAAATCATGGTGTTGTTCCCTGAAGGCACGACTTCGGATGGCAATCGCCTGCTCGAAGTTAAGTCCTCGCTGTTCGGAGCCGCTGCCGCTGCCTTGCCGAAGGCGCCGGATGCCGTCGTGCATGTCCAGCCGGTCGCGGTCGCCTATACCCGCGTCCATGGAACGCCGATGGGCCGCTATTATCGCCCGCTGACGGCATGGCCTGGGGATATCGAGCTTGTGCCGCACCTGAAGGGCATCATCCAATGCGGTGCCATCGATGTCGACGTCTGTTTCGGCGAGGCGGTGGACTATCGCGCCGGCACCAATCGCAAGCAGGTCAGCGCCACTATCGCCAGGCGCATCCGCAATATGCTTGCGAGCCGCCTGCTCGGGCGCGAGATCGCCTGATTTCAAGGTGATTCCAACTTTTTCATTTTCTCTGAAAGCAAAAGCCACTACATAGCGGCCCATGACCAAGGATAGCCTGACCCTCGATGCCCCGGCGGCCGACGCTTTGCAGCTCGGTTCCCGCGACGGCTCCAACAGCCGCAAGGTCTTCATCAAGACCTATGGCTGCCAGATGAACGTCTATGATTCCACGCGGATGAGCGATGCGCTCTCCCGCGACGGCTACGAGCCGACCGAGGACATGGAAGAGGCCGATCTCGTCCTGTTGAACACCTGCCATATCCGCGAGAAGGCAGCCGAAAAGGTCTATTCCGCGCTCGGCCGCCTGCGCGAGATGAAGAAGCGCAAGGCCGCCGACGGCCGCGACATGATGATCGGCGTCACCGGCTGTGTCGCCCAGGCCGAAGGCGAGGAAATCCTGCGCCGTGCGCCCGCCGTCGATGTCGTCATCGGCCCGCAGACCTATCATCGCCTGCCGGATGCGCTTCGTCGCGCCAAGGAAGGTCAACGTGTCGTCGATACGGAATATGCGATCGAGGACAAGTTCGAGCATCTGCCGATCGCCGAAAAGACAAAGATCCGCGCTCGCGGCGTCACCGCCTTCCTGACGGTGCAGGAAGGCTGCGACAAGTTCTGCACCTTCTGTGTCGTGCCCTATACGCGCGGCTCCGAAGTCTCCCGCCCGGTCTCCCAGATCGTCGAAGAGGCCGAGAAGCTGGTGGATGGCGGCGTTCGCGAGATCACGCTGCTCGGCCAGAACGTCAACGCATGGCACGGTATCGGCCTGAAGGGCGAAGCCTGGAGCCTCGGCGATCTCCTCTATCGCCTGTCGGAAATCCCCGGCCTCGCGCGGCTGCGCTACACCACCAGCCACCCGCGCGATATGGACGACCGCCTGATCGGCGCGCATCGCGACCTGCGGACGCTGATGCCCTATCTGCATCTGCCGGTTCAGGCCGGCTCCGATCGCATCCTGAAGGCGATGAATCGAAGGCATACAGCTGCGGAATATCTGACGCTCATCGAGAAGATCCGTACTGCGCGCCCGGATATCGCTCTTTCGGGCGATTTCATCGTCGGCTTCCCAGGGGAGACAGATCAGGATTTTGAGGATACACTGAAGCTTATCGAGGAGGTGAATTATGCACAGGCCTTCTCGTTCAAATATTCCACGCGGCCGGGCACACCCGGTGCGGAATTGAAGGATCAGGTGCCCGAAGAGGTCAAGACCGAGCGGCTGGAGCGTTTGCAGGCATTGCTGCTGAGGCAGCAGCATGCGTTTGCCGAGGCTTGCGTGGGTAAAGCAGTGGATATCCTTCTGGAAAAGCCGGGCCGGATGCCAGGCCAGTTGATCGGACGCTCTCCCTGGCTGCAATCTGTGAATGTTGATGCAAAAGCATCGCAAATCGGTGACATTATTAACGTACGAATCACCGGAACCAGCACCAACAGCCTTTTTGCTGAATTGCTCTAGGTTCCGGACGGACCAAAGGAGCCGCACCGCTTGAACGGACAGGAATTGGTTTCTTCTTCATCGCGCCAGCCCCGCACCGCGAGCGACGCCAATCACTTCACCCTGACGTTCGAGAATAATCGGTTCGCCAGTGAACTTTTCGGGCAGTTCGACCAGAATTTGAAGCTGCTTGAGGAGCGCCTCGGCATCGATGCTCGCGCGCGTGGCAATTCCGTCGTCATAACGGGCGATGTGCTGGCCACTAATCAGGCGCGCCGGACGCTCGATTACCTCTATGACAAGCTGCAAAAAGGCGGCAATGTAGAGCCTTCCGACGTGGAGGGGGCTATCCGCATGGCGGTTGCCGCCGACGACCAATTGACGCTGCCGACCATGGAGAGAAAAGCCAAGTTGACGATGGCGCAGATTTCGACGCGCAAGAAGACGATCATTGCGCGCACGCCGACGCAGGATGCCTATATGCGGGCACTGGAGCGCTCCGAGCTCGTCCTCGGCGTCGGCCCTGCCGGTACCGGCAAGACCTATCTCGCCGTCGCGCACGCCGCCCAGCTTCTGGAGCGCGGTGCCGTGGAAAAGATCATCCTGTCGCGCCCGGCCGTCGAAGCCGGCGAGCGTCTGGGCTTCCTGCCCGGCGACATGAAGGAAAAGGTCGATCCCTATCTGCGACCGCTCTACGACGCGCTTTATGACATGATGCCCGGCGACAAGGTCGAACGTGCCATCACGGCCGGCGTCATCGAGATCGCGCCGCTCGCCTTCATGCGTGGCCGCACGCTCTCCAACGCCGCCGTCATCCTCGACGAGGCACAGAACACGACATCCATGCAGATGAAGATGTTCCTGACCCGTCTCGGCGAAAATTCACGGATGATCGTGACGGGCGACCCAAGCCAGATCGACTTGCCGCGCGGCGTCAAGTCTGGCCTGGTGGAAGCGCTGCAGCTGCTGGATGGCGTCGAGGGCATCACCATCGTCCGCTTCAAGGACACGGACGTTGTCCGTCATCCGCTGGTGGCGCGCATCGTTCGGGCCTATGATTCCACCTATGCCGCAAAGGCCGAGGAAAGCGATCCGCAGATCTGATCTGCGGTTACGAAAGCTCATGGCCGAACTCGATATACAGATAAGCGTGGAGGAGGGCGATTGGCCCTCCGAAGATATATTGCAGTCGCTTGCGGAGCGCGTGCTGGGCGAAGCTGCAAATTATCTCAAGAAATACGAGAAGCAGCCATTTCCAAAAATGGCCCCTGAATTGTCGCTGGTCTTTACCGACGACGCTTCGATCCGCGAGATCAATGCGGAATGGCGCTCTCAGGACAAGGCAACGAACGTTCTTTCCTTTCCAGCTTTTCCGCTTGAACCCGGCGGCAAGCCCGGCCCGATGCTGGGCGATATCATCATCGCCAGAGAGACGGTGGAACGTGAGGCGGTCGATCTGGAAAAGAGTTTTGACGACCATCTGACGCATTTGATGGTGCATGGTTTCTTGCATCTCTTCGGCTACGACCATATGAATAATAGTGAAGCCGAAAGAATGGAGGGGCTGGAGACTCGCATTTTGGCTGGTCTTGGCCTATCTGATCCCTATGCGGGACAAGACCCCATTTGATCTGAACCCTGTCTGACCAGGAACAATGAGCGACTTTACGACAAGATCGGCCCCCGAGGCCAAAGACGGAGCCGAAGCAGCCTCCTCAGACGAGGTAGGCAGTAGTAGCAACGGCAAGCGATCCCATTCTTCATTCTGGGCACGTGCCGCGCGCATTCTGCGCCCGGCACAGGACGCCGCCCGCTTGCGCGAGGACCTTGCCGACGCGCTGATGACCAACGCCGCCGGTGATGATGCCTTTTCGCCCGATGAGCGTGCGATGCTGCACAATATCCTGCGCTTCCGCGAGGTGCGCGTCGAGGATGTCATGGTGCCGCGCGCCGATATCGAGGCCGTGGATCAGAATATCACCATCGGCGAGCTGATGATCCTCTTCGAGGAAAGCGGCCGTTCGCGCATGCCTGTCTATGCCGACACGCTGGATGATCCGCGCGGCATGGTGCATATCCGCGACCTGCTCTCCTATGTCGCCAAGCAGGCCCGCAATAAGCGTCGCAGCGGCAGTGCCAAGACGGCGGCCTCTGCAACGGCAGCCCCTGCGGCCGAAAAGCCGGCACGCTCGGCCAAGCCGAACTTCGATCTGTCGCGTGTCGATCTGCAGAAGACGCTGGTTGAGGCCGGCATCATCCGCAAGATCCTGTTCGTGCCGCCTTCGATGCTCGCCTCCGATCTCCTGCGCCGCATGCAGGTCAACCGAACGCAGATGGCCCTCGTCATCGATGAATATGGCGGCACGGACGGCCTAGCGTCGCATGAGGACATCGTCGAAATGGTCGTCGGCGACATTGATGACGAACACGATGACGAAGAAGTGATGTTCAAGCGCGTCTCCGAGGATGTCTTCGTCGCCGATGCCCGTGTCGAGCTGGAGGAGATCGCAGCCGCGATCGGTCCGGATTTCGATATCGCCGAGCAGGTGGACGAGGTGGATACGCTGGGTGGCCTGATCTTCTCCGCCCTTGGCCGCATTCCGGTGCGTGGCGAGGTGGTGCAGGCGCTTCCAGGCTTCGAATTCCACATTCTCGATGCCGATCCGCGCCGCATCAAGCGGGTGCGCATCACGCGCAAGCGCCATGCCGTCCGCCGTCGACCGACCGTTAAGCTTGAAGGCGATGCCGGTGCGCCGGAGCGCGATTTGCCGGCACCGGAAACGATCGCCGAGGAAACGCCGGCCGGGCGTAATGCCGCCAGCCAATAAATGGCGCGAGAGCGGGACAAATCGCTGCATTTTTGAAAGACTGCGCCCAATTGATTCGCGATTGGACGGAGCTGGCGCATGGA
Source organism: Rhizobium pantanalense (assembly GCF_030182525.1). Taxonomy (NCBI): domain Bacteria; kingdom Pseudomonadati; phylum Pseudomonadota; class Alphaproteobacteria; order Hyphomicrobiales; family Rhizobiaceae; genus Rhizobium; species Rhizobium pantanalense. The sequence continues at coordinate 224,641 of NZ_JAQJCH010000003.1, read as the reverse complement.
ATGGCTTTCGGGCAGGGTGATCCTCGTCTGGGGTTTCAAACGTGCGTTGCTTACAATCCTTGCGGGGGCCATCGGCGTTCTGGCATTGCCGCCCTTCGGCTTTTTCGCGGCAATGTTCGTCTCGTTCACGCTGCTCGTCTGGCTGCTGGATGGCGTTGCTGCCGGCCCGGATAGCGGTCTGCTCGGGCGCCTCTGGCCCGCCTTCTTCACCGGTTGGCTGTTCGGCTTCGGCTATTTTGTCGCCGGCCTCTGGTGGCTTGGCCACGCGCTGCTGATCGATGCCGACGAATTCGCCTGGGCCTTGCCGCTGGCGATACTCGGCCTTCCTGCCTTTCTCGCGGTTTTCTACGGCTTAGCGACCGTGCTTGCCCGCATCCTTTGGTCCGACGGCCTAGGGCGTATCGCAGCACTCGCCTTCAGTTTCGGTATCCTGGAATGGCTGCGCAGCTTTCTTTTCACCGGCTTTCCCTGGAATGCCATTGGCTATGGCGCCATGCCCATTCCGCTGATGATGCAGTCGGCGCATGTGGTCGGTGTGCTCGGGGTGACCGTGCTTGCCGTCTTCGTCTTTGCGGCACCTGCGCTGCTCGGCACGCGGCAGGGGCGGGTGCCAGGGATCGGCCTTGCCATCCTCATCGCTGCCGCTCATTTCGGTTATGGCTATTACGCATTAGGCCAGCCGGAAGCGCCGATAATCGATGCCAAGACAGCACCTGTGGTGCGTATCGTCCAGCCCTCGATCGACCAGGAAACCAAGATGGATACGGCCGCCGACCGTGCCGCCATCTTCGACAAGCACCTGGCGCTTTCCGTGCAGCCGCCTGCCAATGGCGGCAAGCGGCCCGACATCATCGTCTGGCCGGAAACGGCCGTGCCCTTCATCCTCACCGATAATCGCGATGCGCTGGCGCGGATTGCCGATCAGCTCGAAGACGATCAGATCCTGATCACCGGGGCCGTCCGCGTCGAAGACATGGGGCCGGGAGTCGAGCCTCGTTACTACAATTCGATCTATGTCATCGACGGTCGGGGACAGATCACTGGCGCGTCCGACAAGACCCATCTCGTCCCCTTCGGTGAGTACGTGCCCTTCGAGCACATTCTGAGCTATCTCGGCATCGAGAACGTGGTGGAACTGCCGGGCGGCTTCTCCGCGGCGACAAAGCGGCAACTGCTGACCATGCCAGATGGCGTCAAATTCTATCCGTTGGTCTGCTACGAGATCATCTTCCCGAATGAGATGACCTCGGTGATCCGGCAGGCCGATGCCATCCTCAACGTCACGAACGACGGATGGTTCGGCGATACGCCTGGCCCATACCAGCATTTCCAGCAGGCAAGGGTTAGGGCGGTGGAGCAGGGACTGCCGTTGATTCGAAGCGCCAATACCGGCATTTCAGCATTTGTTGATGCACACGGACGGGTGCTTTCCGGTATCGATTATAATCAGCAAGGCTTTATAGATACCACTTTAGGTGGCGCAACCGTATCGCGCATCGACGATAAAGCCAGAAAAACATACTTTTGGTTGATCATCGGAGCAGTCGGCATGATTGCCGCCATTTCGCGCATGGGTTTTATTTTCAGGGTGAATTGACCAAAAAACCCTAAAATTGCATAGTGCTAGATGTCCGCCTTTCGAACGTAGACTGGAGGCCTTGGGGGCGTCGGCTGCAACGTGGCGTTATAGGGGTGGTGAAGGGTACCGGGTGGCAGGTCCTGAATTCAACCTATGTTAGGGTAAAATGATGATTGAGAATAAAAAGAAGCCGAACCCCATCGACATTCATGTCGGTAGCCGCATACGCCTCCGCCGCACGATGCTTGGCATGAGCCAGGAGAAGCTCGGCGAAAGCCTCGGAATCACGTTTCAGCAAATCCAGAAATACGAAAAAGGCACCAACCGCGTTGGCGCCAGCCGCCTCCAGAATATCTCCAGCATCCTCAATGTCCCGGTTTCCTTCTTTTTCGAGGATGCACCGGGCGAACACGCGGCCGGCGCGGGCGGCATGGCCGAGGCATCCAGCTCCAACTACGTCGTCGACTTTCTGTCGTCTTCCGAAGGATTGCAGCTCAACCGCGCCTTCGTGAAAATTTCCGATGGCAAGGTCCGACGCAAGGTTGTCGAGCTGGTGAAGGCGCTCGCGGCCGAGGCGGATGCCGAATAACCCTTCGAAGCGGGGTTAAACTGGCAAAGTCGAGAGGCGGTCATTTTGGCCGCCTTTTCGCTATTTACGGCAAAATTTTATCACTTGAGCAGGGATATAAAGATATATTTATGTCCTTGTGCGGCTTGTTTTTCGAGGCGGAGACGAATATCAAAAGCAGAGATTTGTTCTTTGAGGGGAATCCCGCATGCGCGCGAATTATCTGTTTACGAGTGAGTCTGTTGCCGAAGGTCACCCGGATAAAGTTTGTGACCGCATTTCCGATGAAATCGTCGATCTGGTTTACCGCGAGGCTGCAAAGACCGGCGTAAACCCATGGACCGTGCGCATTGCATGTGAGACCCTTGCCACCACCAATCGCGTCGTCATCGCCGGTGAAGTGCGTTTGCCGCCGAGCCTGATGAAGAAGGACAAGGATGGCAACGACGTCATCAATCCTTCGAAGTTCAAGGCTGCCGCACGCCGCGCCATCAAGGACATCGGCTACGAGCAGGACGGCTTCCATTGGAAGAAGGCACGCATCGACGTGCTCCTGCATTCGCAGTCTGCCGATATCGCCCAGGGCGTCGACAATGCCGCCGACCAGCAGGGTGACGAAGGTGCCGGCGACCAGGGCATCATGTTCGGCTACGCCTGCAAGGAAACGCCTGATCTCATGCCGGCGCCGATCTACTATTCGCACAAGATCCTGCAGCTGCTCGCTACCGCCCGCAAGAAGGGCGATGGTGAAGTCGCCAAGCTCGGCCCCGACGCCAAGAGCCAGGTGACGGTCCGTTACGTCGACGGCAAGCCGTCCGAAGTGACCTCGATCGTGCTTTCCACCCAGCATCTCGACGAGAGCTGGGATTCGAAGAAGGTTCGTGCCGTTGTCGAGCCCTATATCGTCGAAGCGCTCGGCGACCTGAAGATCGCTTCCGATTGCAAGTGGTACATCAATCCCACGGGCAAGTTCGTCATCGGCGGTCCAGACGGCGACGCCGGCCTCACCGGCCGCAAGATCATCGTCGATACCTATGGCGGCGCAGCCCCGCATGGCGGCGGTGCATTCTCCGGCAAGGACACGACCAAGGTCGACCGTTCCGCAGCCTATGCCGCCCGCTATCTGGCGAAGAACGTCGTTGCCGCCGGCCTTTCCGATCGCTGCACGATTCAGCTTTCCTACGCCATCGGCGTTGCTCAGCCGCTGTCGATCTATGTCGACCTGCACGGCACGGGCAAGGGCGTCACCGAGGATCAGGTCGAAGCGGCCATCCGCAAGAACATGGACCTCTCGCCGACCGGCATCCGCCGCCACCTCGACCTCAACAAGCCGATCTACGCCAAGACCTCGGCTTACGGTCACTTCGGCCGCAAGGCCGGCCGTGACGGCTCCTTCTCCTGGGAGCGTACGGACCTGGTGAAGGCCCTCAAGGAAGCCGTGAAGCTCCGGGAAGCCGCATGATAGATACCGAGCGCCGGTCGCGGGCGACGGAAGCATTCTTCGGCCGGCGCAAGGGTAAAGCCTTGCGCGGCCAACAGGCTGAAAAGCTGGAAGCATTGCTGCCGCAGTTCATCATCGACCTTTCCGCCCCGGCGCCACAGCCGCTGAACGACCTTTTCCCGGTGCCGACCGAGCGTCTGCGCCTGGAGATCGGTTTCGGCGGCGGAGAGCATCTGATTCACCGGGCGCTGGAGCAGCCAAAGACCGGCTTCATCGGCGTGGAACCTTTCGTCAATTCGATGCAGAAGCTGCTTGCTAGCGTCGACGACGCGGGCGCGCGCAATATCCGTGTCTACAATGACGACGCGACGCAGGTGCTGGATTGGCTGCCCGACGGCTGCTTGGACCAGATCGACCTGCTCTATCCCGATCCCTGGCCGAAGAAGAAGCACTGGAAGCGCCGTTTCGTTTCGCAGGTGAACCTTGCCCGCTTCCATCGCGTTCTGAAGCCTGGCGCGCTCTTCTGCTTCGCTTCCGACATCGACACCTACGTCAATTGGACGCTGCAGCATTGCCAGGCGCATGGTGGCTTCGAGTGGACCGCGCAGAATGCCGCCGACTGGTTGACGCCCTATGAGGGCTGGCCGAGCACGCGTTACGAGGCCAAGGCCAGGCGCGAAGGGCGCTCGTCGGCCTATCTGACCTTCAAAAGAGCCTGATCGCTCGTTATCACGGTGAAATTGAGATATATGTGATCGCGCCCTCCCGCGAAGACCGCCGCTTTGGGCGGTCTGGATCATGCGCATGCATCGCAAGAGGGGGCCGGTTCGATGCGGTCCTTGCAGACGGTGACTTTCACCGTCGGGCGACGCTCGTGGTCAGTGCAGGCTGACCGTCTTCAATTCGTCTTCGGCAGCACGATAGAAGGTGCTGGAGCGATTGTCCGTCAAGAGGATCGGGGTGCCGTCGGCGCCAAAAAGCGCCCAAAGATCGACATCCGGATCGATATCGGGCGCTTCCGGGAAGCAGCGGGATACTTCGGACCAATCCATTTTTCTGATATAGGCGACCTCACCGGTTCCGATATTGGCAAGTTCGGATTGGGTCAGGCGGGCGGTGGCTTCTTTCAACAACATGCTCGTACCTCCAGTATGAGGGACCAACGGCTCCAGAGCATGATGACCAAAAGTGTGAGCGGCTTTCAGGTGACGTCGTGCTCTAGTTCTTTGATTCTAGAGCCGATTCAGACTTCAGGTTGATTCGGCCTGAAATCATCCGGCTCTAGGCCGTTGTTCTACTGTGAGACCGAAATGTTAATTTTCTTTACCACGCGGTCCGGTTCCGGCCGAATGAGATCGACGGAGAGCAGACCGTTCTTCAGCGTGGCGCCGAGCACCTGCATGCCGTCGGCAAGAACGAAAACGCGCTGGAATTGCCGGGCGGCAATGCCCCGGTAGAGATAGTCGCGCTCGCCTTGTTCCATCTGGCGTCCGCGGATCAGCAGCTGGTTTTCTTCCGTCGTGACGTCAAGCTCGTCTTCGGAAAAGCCGGCGACCGCCAGCGTGATGCGCAAACGCTCCGGCTCGCCCGACAGGCGGTCCGCACGCATTCGTTCGATATTATAGGGAGGGTAACCGTCGCTGACCTTGGAAATCCGCTCAAGCGTCTTTTCCATAGTATCAAAGCCCAGAAGCAGCGGGCTGGCAAAGGGAGTCGTCCGGCTCATCGTCTCAAAGTCCTTGGGTGTCAAGCGACCGTTCCGGACCTGATCTTCAGCACCCGGTTGTCCCTAATATGGGAGTACGCGCCTGCGAGTGCAAGCCATGAGGTCTTCGCATGTGCGAGATCAAAATCCATCGTGAAAAATGGTTTTGTGGCATGGCGAGCGAGCGCTTGACAAAGCCGGACCGGACCCGCGACAAAGCCTGTCGATCTGCACCGGAGGAAAGTTGAAGACATGACCGAACCTAGAAAAATCATCATCGATACCGACCCCGGCCAGGATGACGCCGCGGCGATCTTTCTCGCCTTCGGCAGCCGCGAGGAGATCGAGGTGCTCGGCGTCACGACCGTCGCTGGCAACGTGCCGCTGCGGCTGACCAGCCGCAATGCCCGCATCGTCTGCGAGCTCTGCAATCGCCGCGACGTCAAGGTGTTTGCCGGTGCCGACGCGCCGCTCAAGCGCAAGCTGGTCACTGCCGAACATGTGCATGGCAAGACCGGCCTCGACGGTCCGGAACTCTCCGAGCCGACAATGGAACTGCAGCCAGGCCACGCCGTCGATTTCATCATCGATACGCTGCGCAAGGAGCCTGAGGACGCCGTGACCCTCTGCACGCTTGGCCCGCTGACCAATATCGCAATGGCGTTTCAGAAGGCCCCTGACATCGTCGGCCGCGTGCGCGAGCTCGTGATGATGGGCGGCGGCTTCTTCGAGGGCGGCAACATCACGCCGGCCGCCGAGTTCAACATCTATGTCGATCCGGAAGCGGCAGACGTCGTGTTCCGTTCGGGCGTTCCCATCATCATGATGCCGCTCGACGTCACTCACAAGCTGCTGACGCGCAAGGATCGCGTCGAGCGCATCGCCGCGGTCGGGACCCCCCCGGCCAAGGCCATGGTCGAAATGCTGCAGTTCTTCGAGCGTTTCGATATGGAGAAATACGGTTCGGACGGCGGTCCGCTGCACGACCCGACTGTTATCGCCTACCTTCTGAAGCCCGAGCTCTTCAAGGGCCGCGAATGCAATGTCGAGATCGAAGTGACCTCGGAACTGACCGTCGGTATGACTGTCGTCGACTGGTGGCACGTCACCGACCGCAAGCGCAATGCCAAGGTCATGCGCGACGTCGATGCCGATGGCTTCTTCGCGCTGCTGACGGAACGGTTCGCCCGCATCTGATCAGATCCATGCAAAAGGCCGCCGGATCGCTCCGGCGGCCTTTTTGATTATATCCCAAGCGATTTGGCTCAGAATTCTTCCCAATCGTCCTGGGCAAGCGCCGTGGCACCCTGTGTCTGCGGAATGGCTTTGCGTGCCGGTGCTGCCGCGGGCGCAGGCGCGCGACGCGGCGCCGCCGGAGCCCGCATCTGCTGGGCGGTCGCCCGCAATGCGCTGGCATTGTCCGGAACGGCGCGGGCGGTGCGGAAGCGTGCAACGAGCGCCCTGAGCGACTGGGCTTCCTCGGCGAGCGCGACGCTCGAGGCTGTGGTTTCCTCGACCATCGCGGCATTCTGCTGGGTTACCTGGTCCATTTGGTTCATGGCCGAGTTGATTTCTTTCAGGCCGATAGCTTGCTCGCTTGCGGAAGCGGAGATCTGGCGAATCAAGCCGTTGATCTCCATGACCTGCTGGGCGATCTTGTGCAGGGCATCACCCGTGCGGCCGACCAGATCGACGCCTTCCTTGACCTGTCCGGCCGAAGCGTTGATCAGGGTCTTGATCTCCTTGGCGGCATTGGCCGAGCGCTGGGCCAGCTCGCGCACTTCCTGCGCGACCACGGCAAAGCCCTTACCTGCTTCGCCCGCACGCGCTGCTTCGACACCGGCGTTGAGCGCCAGGAGATTGGTCTGGAACGCGATTTCGTCGATGACGCCGATGATGCGCGACACCTCCTGCGACGATTGCTCGATGCCGTGCATGGAGGAAATGGCCTTCTGCACGATTTCGCCGGAATGCTCTGCATCCTCTGATGCGGCATTGACGCTGGTTGCCGCCGTACGAGCGTTTTCAGCGCTGGAATTGACCTGCGCGGTCAGCTCGTTGAGGGCCGCTGCCGTCTCTTCAAGGCTCGCCGCCTGCTGTTCGGTGCGGCGGGCGAGGTCCGAGGCGCTATTGCTGATTTCGCCGGTGCCGCTGCCGATATTGCCGACGCTGACATTGACGGTATGAACCGTCTCCTCGAGGCTCGCCAGCGCGGCATTGAAGTCCTGCTTGAGCTGGGCATATTCGCCGGGGAAGTCGTCGGTGATCCGCTGAGTGAGATTGCCCTTGGAGAGCTCAGCGAGGCTTTGGCCGAGAATGCCGACGATATGGCGCTGAAGGGTAACGCTCTCGTTGCGTTCGCTCTCCGAGCGGCGGCGTTCGCCTTCGGCAGCCAGGCGCTGGTCGTTCGCTTCACCTTCCAGGCGCTTGGTGTCGGCTAGCGCAAAGCGGAACCCTTCCAATGCCTTGGCGACTGACCCCACTTCGTCCGCACGAGCCTGACCGGCGACCGGCTCGGCATAATTGCCGGCGCTGAGGCGATTGACGCTGGCGACGAGGCCGGCAAGCGGCGTCTGCACGAAACTGCGCACAGCGGCGTAAAGAGCGAGCATCACGGCAGCAAGCACCAGGATGCCAGCGACGATCATCATGTAGGTCTGATCGCGTACGGGTGCTGCGATTGCGCTGTGCGGTACGTCGATGAGAACGACCCAGGTGGCATTGAGACCCGGAACGGCGAAAGGATAGACGACGCGGTCGAATTCTTCGCTGCCTGCATCGGAAAGATTCTTGAGGATGCTTGCGGAAGAGGAGGTCAAAGCTGCCTTGATGACGTCAGCGCCGGAACCATTATAGTCCTTCATCAGCAGGTCGGCGGTCGGTGCCACCAGCCATTTGTTGTCCTGGGAAACCAGCAGTACGCGGCCGGTGCCGAAAGGCTGCATCTTCTGCAGCTTCGTCGAAAGCGAATTGAGGGAGATATCGACGCCTGCAACGCCGATCAGCTTTCCGCCCGACATGACCGGATAAGCAATCGAGCTCATGGTCGTCGGAACATCGGTGCCCTGCGCGAGGTAGGGTGGCGTGATCGCGCCTTTGCCGCTGTCGGCAGCAAGCTTCCACCATGCGGCGCTGTAATCATTGTCGAAGGTCGAGAACTGGATGCCGCCATCCTTGGTCTTCGACCAATAGGGCGTGAAGGCGCCCTTGTCGTTTACGGCCTGATCCTTGTTGTTGGCAAGCTCGGTCGTCTTGCCATCCAGCGCGCCGAGCTGCTCACAGAACCAGCTGCCGAAGGCAAAGGCATTCTGCTCGACATTCGCCTTGAGGATATTGACCATGCCCTTGCGGTCGAAGGTATGGCCCTCGTGGGCGCGGCCGATGATGGCGGCCATGGAGCGGGCGGCACTCGCCATTTCGCCGACATTGGCGGCGATCTCGTTGGAAATGGATTTGGCCTCGGTATTCGCCTGATCCATCGTCAGCGTCTCGACGCGATCGCGGGTCTGGGAAATCAGCAGAAAATTGGAAACCAGCAGAACGAGTGCGATCGCCAGCCCGGTGACCAAGATGAGCTTGGCCGCAAGCGACTTCATGCGAAAGATGAACATCATTTCCTCGAAAAAGCGATGCGTCGGATACACATTATCCGAATGCAAGGTCGGCGCAGGATGGCCCTGTCATGGAGCCGCCGTTAAGATTCCTGCCGCGGCTCAAAGGCTATGCGCGCCAGGCCAGAGGAGAATGATATGGAAGCGCAAAAATTTAATTAATTGCGCTTCGCAAGGGTTGTGAAATTTAACCCTAAAGCTTTTCGGCGACTTCGCTGGCAACCGGGATGGACGGCTGCGCGCCCGGCTTCAGGCAAGCCAGCGAACCGGCGACGGCGGCGCGGCGCAGGCTGGCATGGAAATCCAGACCCTGATCGAGGCTCGCGGCAAAATAGCCGCAGAAGGTATCGCCGGCGCCGACGGTATCCACCGGCTCGATGACGAGGCCCTTGGCGCGCGCGAGCTCGCCGTCGCGAATGGCGATTACGCCGTCGCCGCCAAGCGTGACGATCAGCGTCTGGCCGGTTTCACCATGCAGGCGGACGAGGGCAGCCTCACGCTCGGATTCCGACATGTTGTCCTGGCCGGCCAGCCTCTCGAATTCCGTCTCGTTGGCGATGACGATATCGGCAAGCCGGCCGAGGCGGGCAGCCTCAGGGATCAGAGGGGCCAGATTGAGCACGGTGCGCACGCCCTTTGCTTTCGCCGTATTCAGCGCCATCTCAACGGCGGCAACCGGAATTTCGAGCTGAAGCATCAGCGTATCGCCGGCGTTCAGAGCGGCGACGGCGGCGGCAACGTGTTCGGCCGCATTGGTGCCATTGGCGCCCGGAACGACAGCGATCATATTCTCGCCGTCACCGCCCACCAGGATGAGAGCAGTACCGGTCGGTTCTGACACGCGCCGGACGGTAGAAAGATCGGTCCCTGCCGCGTCGAGCAAGGCAAGTGCGGGTTCTGCGAAGGCGTCATCGCCGACCGCCCCGCTGAGGCGCACCGTCGCACCGGCGCGGCGTGCGGCGAGCGCCTGATTGGCGCCCTTGCCCCCGGCCGCGGTGGAAAAGCCGTTACCGGCGACGGTTTCGCCCGGCTTCGGCAAACGATCCGTGGTGGCGATGAGGTCCATGTTGATGGAGCCGAAAATAGTGATCATGCGATGTCCTGCCCTGGGTGTTGATCTCGCATGATCCTGCCCGAAGGCTGCCTTTGTCTTTTCGGATCATGCATCGATTGGGCGCGACACTGCCGAAGCGATCAGTCTTCGTCAACTACCCTGAGCTTGAGTTGGCTCGTGCGGTTGTCGACAGGCTTGGACCGTTCTTCCGTGCGCGCCTTTGCAGGCTCTTTCGCCGCCTCGAATTCCAGCGCCTCTATCCGCTCGCCACGCCTCGCCAGCTTGTCGGCAGAGGTGACGATCATGTCGACATCCTTCTGCGCCATGGCGAAATGCCCCTGCAGCTTGCGCACGCGTTCATCGAGGCGCGAGAGGTCGTCCATCAGATGCGCCACCTCGCTCTGGATGACATGAGCCTGCTCGCGCATGCGCTGGTCTTTCAGGACAGCTTGGATGACCTGGATCGACAGCATCAGCAGCGAGGGCGAGACGATGACGATGCGCGCGCGCTGGGCCTTCTGGACGATCGCCTCGAAATTCTCGTGGATCTCCGCGAAGATCGACTCGGACGGCACGAAGAGAAAGGCCGTATCCTGCGTCTCACCGGGGATCAGATATTTCTCTGAAATGTCGCGAATATGCAGCTCCAGATCCCGACGGAACTGCTGTGCGGCGATCTTGCCATGTTCGGGGCTGGCGGCGTTGCGAATGGCATTCCAGGCCTCCAGCGGAAATTTCGCGTCGATCACAAGCGGTGGCGAACCGTTCGGCATGCGAACGGTACAGTCAGGCCGGGAGCCGTTCGATAGCGTCGCCTGGAATGCATAGGCGCCCATCGGCAGCCCATCGGCGATGATGGTTTCCATGCGTGCCTGGCCGAAGGCGCCACGCGTCTGCTTGTTCGAGAGAATGGCTTGCAGCCCAACGACATCCTTCGCCAGCGTCTGGATATTGGTCTGCGCGGCATCGATGACGGCAAGCCTTTCCTGCAGGCGGCGCAGATTCTCATGCGTCGAGCGCGTTTGCTCGCCGATCGTTGCCGTCACCCGCTGCGACATGCCGTCGAGACGCTGGCCGATGGCCTGATTGAGCTCGGCCTGCCTGGAGCCGAAGACCTCAGCCATGGTGGCAAGCCGCCCCTGCATCTCCGCCTGCGACCGCAGCAGCGCCGCCATCGTATGCTCGGCATCGAGCTCATCGTCTTCCGCCCGCGCCCTGCCGCGGACGAAAAGGACGATGACTGCGATCGCAAGCAGGAAAACGAGGCTGGTCAGAACCTGGACCGTGGAAATGGCTTGGCCGAAGATGATGAAAGACATGAAACCTGGCGCGCTGATGAAGTTCTTCGTGCGAGCATAGCAAAATTGTTGTGAATATCCAGATCAAACCGTGAACAAAATTTCGAGGCCATCCGCTGCCATTCGGATAGCTGCCGTTGAAAAAACACCGCCTCACCGCCATCTTGGCGATTCCATCGCACAGCAAGATGCGTTATGGGAAACGTCATGACGATCAAGCCACTCATCATTTTGCCCGACCCGCTGCTCCGCCAGGCTTCCAAGCCCATCGAGCAGATCGATACCGAAATTCAGCGCCTTGCCGACGACATGCTGGAAACCATGTATGACGCGCCGGGCATCGGCCTTGCGGCGATCCAGATCGGCGTTCCCCGCCGCATGCTGGTCATCGACGTTGCGCGCGAAGGCGAAGAGAAGAAGCCGCTGGTCTTCATCAATCCAGAGATCGTCGCGTCTTCGGACGAGCGTTCGGTCTATGAGGAAGGCTGCCTCTCCATTCCTGATTACTACGCCGAGGTGGAGCGCCCCGCGCGCGTCACCGTCAAGCATCTGGACCGCGACGGCAAGGAACAGCTCACCGAGGCCGACGGCCTACTGGCGACCTGCGTACAGCACGAGATCGACCATCTGAACGGTGTGCTCTTCATCGACTATATCTCGCGCCTGAAGCGCGACATGGTCATCAAGAAGTTTACCAAGGCCGCCAAGTCGAAGGCTCTGTGATCCCCCGCCATTGAAAGATCGGCCTGAGACGCCTATGATATCATTGATATCAAATGGAGGCGCGAATGAGTGATCTGTTGTTGCGCGGCATCGACGACAGCTTGAAGAAGCAGTTGCAGGCCAATGCCAGCAGGCATGGCCGCAGCCTCTCGGATGAGGCAATCTCCCTGTTACGTCAGTCGCTCGGGCGTGAGCGGGATGAAAGCAAGTCGGCGGGGCAGCGATTGAGAGCCGTTCTCGGCGTAGAAAAACTTAGCGAAGAAGAAATCGAGGCGATCAACGCGTTTCGAAATGCGCCGGATCGCGAACCGCCCCATTTCGAATAGCCTTGTGGCCTGCGCATGATCGTTCTGGACACGAATGTCGTATCGGAGCTGCAAGGGCGGCTGCATAGCGAACGCATATTGTCCTGGCTTGATAGCGTCGCCATCGAGGCCGTTTTTCTGACAACCATCACCATCGGCGAGATCCGGTTCGGACTGGAGCTTTTGGCTGACGGGAAGCGCAAGGCGGCATTGATTGCGGAGCTGGACGCGATAGAGGCAGAGTTTTCGGGCCGCGTTCTGGGATTTTCGAGCAATGCTGCCCATCAATACGGAATAATCTCCGCTCAGCGCCACAAGATTGGGCGAAGGATGGAAACGAAGGACGCCATGATCGCCGCCATCTGCCTTGCGAACGGCGCGACATTGGCGACGCGCAACACAAAAGACTTCGAGGGGCTTGATCTCAAGCTCATAAACCCGTTTGAAGGCGGCTAGCGTCTGACCCCGATGGCGCGTGCCGTCACCGCAGGGTCGTTCGAAACCTCAAATCTTAGCCGGATGGATCGCATGTCGCTCAACATCATCTTTATGGGAACGCCCGAATTCTCCGTGCCGACATTGCGGTCCCTGATCGATGCCGGTCACAAGATTCGTGCCGTTTATACGCAGCCGCCGCGTCCCGGCGGCCGGCGAGGGCTCGACCTGCAGAAGTCGCCGGTGCATCAGGCGGCCGAATTGCTGGGCCTGCCGGTCTTCACGCCCGTCAACTTCAAGGATCCCGACGAACGCCAGCGCTTCCGCGATCTGAACGCCGATGTCGCTGTCGTCGTCGCCTATGGCCTGCTGCTGCCGGAAGCGATCCTCACCGGGACACGTCTCGGCTGCTATAATGGTCATGCCTCCCTGTTGCCGCGCTGGCGTGGTGCGGCTCCCATCCAGCGGGCGATCATGGCTGGCGACACCAAGACCGGCATGATGGTGATGAAGATGGACAAGGGGCTCGATACCGGGCCGATCGCTTTGGCACGCGAAGTGGAGATCGGCGACACCATGACCGCGGGTGAACTGCATGACAGGCTGATGCTCGTCGGCGCAAAAGCCATGGCCGAGGCCATGAACAAGCTGGAGCACGATGAGCTGCCTCTGACCGCGCAGCCATCCGAAGGCGTTCTCTATGCCGCAAAGATCGACAAGGGCGAAACCCGCATCGATTTCGGCAAGCCGGCGACCGATGTTCACAATCATATTCGCGGCCTGTCGCCTTTTCCCGGTGCATGGTTCGGGGCCGACATCGCCGGTCGTCCCGAGCGCATCAAGGTCTTGGGCTCGGAATTGGCAGAGGGCAACGGAGCCTCCGGTCAGGTCCTGACGGATGATCTTGTCATTGCCTGCGCTTCCGGTGCCGTCAAGCTGACGAAACTGCAGAAAGCCGGCGGCAAGCCCTTGGCCACAGCTGATTTCCTGCGTGGCACACCGATCGCACCAAGCACCATGCTTGCCTCGGAGCAGGGCTGATGCCGCGTTACAAAATGACCGTCGAATATGACGGCATTCCCTATGTCGGATGGCAGCGTCAGGAAAATGGCCCCTCAGTGCAGGGTGCGATCGAAGGGGCCATCCTGTCCTTGACCGGCGAAACCGTTTCGATCCGCGGGGCGGGACGCACCGATTCCGGCGTGCATGCCATGGGGCAGGTCATGCATGCCGATCTTTCCAAGGAATGGAAGGTCTATACGCTGCGCAATGCGCTCAATGCCCATCTGAGGATGGCCGGTGACCGTATCGCCATTCTCGATATCGTCGCGGTCGACCAAAGCTTCGATGCACGCTTCTCGGCCGTCCGCCGCCACTATCTCTATCGCATCATCGCCCGCCGCGCGCCGCTTGCACTGGAAGCCGGTCGTGCATGGTGGGTGCCGAAGGATATGGACCACGAGGTCATGCATGCCGCGGCGCAGGCCCTTGTGGGACGGCATGATTTCACCACCTTCCGTTCGGCGCATTGCCAGGCGAACAGCCCGGTGCGCACGCTCGACCGGCTGGATGTGACGCGCAGCGGCGAGCTGATCGAGATCCGCGCCACCGCGCAAAGCTTCCTGCACAATCAGATCCGCTCCTTCGCCGGCACGCTGAAGCTCGCGGGCGAGGGCAAATGGACGCCTGACGATGTGCGCGCGGCGCTGGAAGCTCGGGACCGCAAGGCCTGCGGTCCTGTCGCTCCGCCGGATGGGCTCTATTTCACGCAGGTGGATTATCGTGACGGTGCCGGTTCGGCCGGCAACGAAGGGGAGACTATCGATGACGGTGACGATCTATCATAATCCAGCCTGCGGCACGTCGCGCAACACGCTGGCGATGATCCGCCAGTCCGGCGAAGAACCCGTCGTTATCGAATATCTGAAGACGCCGCCCAGCCGCGGACAGCTGGCGGAGCTCATTGCCGCGATGGGCCTGACGGTTCGTGATCTTCTCCGCCAAAAGGGAACACCTTATGACGAGCTCGGCCTTGGCAATCCCGATCTCACCGACGATCAGCTGCTGGATCGGATGATCGAGCACCCGATCCTCATCAATCGTCCGATCGTGGTGACCGACAAAGGCGTGCGCCTCTGCCGGCCCTCCGAACTCGTGCTCGGTATCCTGCCGAACCCGGACATCGGCCCTTTTACCAAGGAAGATGGTGAGGTCGTCAACCGCTAGAACGTGACTGCCTCAGCCTGGCGGATAGACGCCGAGGAAGCGCTGCAGGAAGTCCGTCAGCAGCATGGTCGGAATGAGCAGCACCAGCGTCAGCGTGCCGATGAAGAGCGGATGTGTGCCGCAGATCATTCTGAGCATGCGCGCCAGCGAAAAGATGATCGCCATCATCAGCGCCAGCCACAGCAACGCCGCCAACCCGCTGGAGCCGGGAACGAAAGCGATCAAGGCGATGAGCAGCGCATTGAGATAGGATGTCGGCACGCCAAGCCAGTTCACGACGACGACGATCGGCGTGAACTTGTCGCCGAAGCGGAAAATCAGCAGCAACACGCCAGCAAGCACGAGCGGGATCAACCAGTTCGCAAATTCGACCAAGGCCAGGCGCAGAAAGAAAGCAAGACCCGTCGATGTCTCCGGCGGCATGGCGGTCAGATAGGCCTTTTGCCACCACAGCCATGAAATGCCGATCGACGGCAAGCACCAGAGGATTGCCCAGAAGGAGCGCATCATGCCGCGGTCCGATATGTCCAGATACTGGAAGCCGCGTGCATCCATCCGGATCAACAGCCACAGACCGGACAGGTAGTATTGGACTTCCTTAAAGCTCGGCATTCTCGAACCAGCGCTGGATGAAGGTCTGGTAGATCCCGGTCAGCGTTTCGAGATCCGAGAGCGCCACACGCTCGTCGATCATATGCATGGTCTGGCCGACAAGCCCGAATTCCACGACGGGGCAGTAGTCCTTGATGAAGCGTGCGTCGGACGTGCCGCCGGTGGTCGACAGCGCCGGCCTTTGACCGGTGATGTTTTCGATGGCGGAGGAGAGCGAGGCGATCAGCGCATTGTTGCGCGTCAGGAAGACCTGGCTCGGACGCTCGGACCAGACGATGTCGTATTTCGCCGGCGGACGCCCGGGTCGCAGCGTCTGGTCGGCGGCGGCTGCATCCAGGCGTGCCAGGATTTCCGCCTTCAGCGTATCGGCAGTCCAGGTGTCGTTGAATCGGATGTTGAAGGCAGCGGTTGCCTTGGCGGGAATGACGTTGGTGGCGGCATTGCCGACGTCGATCGTCGTCACTTCGAGGTTCGACGGCTGAAAATTGTCCGTACCCGCGTCAAAGGGTGGATCGAGCAGCGCTTCCGTCAGCTTGATGATGCTGCGCACCGGATTGTCGGCAAGGTGCGGATAGGCGGCGTGGCCCTGAACGCCATGGACTGTAATAGTGCCGGAAATCGAGCCGCGGCGGCCGATCTTGATCATGTCGCCGAGCCGGTCGGGGTTGGTCGGTTCGCCGACGAGCGAGGCATCCCATGTCTCGCCACGCTCGGCCGCCCATTGCAGCAGCTTGACCGTGCCGTTGATCGCCGGCCCCTCTTCATCGCCGGTGATCAGGAAGGAGATCGAGCCGGCGGGTTTGCCATGCTTTTCGATATGACGCGCAACCGCTGCCACGAAGCAGGCAATGCCGCCTTTCATGTCGACCGCGCCACGGCCGAAAAGCTCGCCATCGGCGATTTCGGCAGCAAAAGGCGGATGGCTCCAGGAAGCGGCATCGCCGACCGGCACGACATCCGTATGGCCGGCAAACATCAGATGCGGTCCATCCGTGCCGAGCCGCGCATAGAGATTTTCGATATCGGGCGTTCCTGGCTCGCTCGCCGTCATGCGCTCGATCTTGAAGCCGAGTGGCTGCAGCATGCCGGCAAGCACGGTCAGCGCGCCGCCCTCGGCAGGGGTGACGGAGGCGCAGCGGATCAGGGTCTGCAGGTTCGTAATGGGATTGGTAACAGTCATCGGAGGCAATTTATCCGGCGGGAAATGGCAAAGCGATGGCAAAGGATCGGTGACGACTCGAAAATCTTTGCCGCGATTCCAGCAATCGCACAGGCATGCTCCCCCGGCAAGCATAAGGGAAGCGCGATATGGCAACCGCGCTTCCCAAATTTTGCGAGATTAGTCGCGCAGCAGCTCGTTGATGCCGGTCTTCGAGCGGGTCTTTTCATCGACTCGCTTGACGATGACGGCGCAATAGAGGCTGGGCGCCGGCTGGCCATTCGCCATGGTGTTGCCGCTCGGCAGCGCGCCGGCGACAACGACCGAGTATGGCGGAACTTCGCCATAGGTGATCTCGCCGGTGGCGCGATCAACGATCTTGGTCGACTTGCCGATGAACACGCCCATGCCGAGCACGGAACCTTCGCGAATGATGCAGCCTTCGACGACTTCGGAACGGGCGCCGATAAAGCAATTGTCTTCGATGATGGTCGGGCCGGCCTGCATCGGCTCCAGCACGCCGCCGATGCCGACGCCGCCGGAAAGATGCACATGCTTGCCGATCTGAGCGCAGGAGCCGACCGTCGCCCAGGTGTCGACCATCGTGCCTTCTCCGACATAGGCGCCGAGATTGACGAAGGACGGCATCAGGATGGCGTTGGGGGCGATATAGGCGGAATGACGGACGACGGCGTTCGGCACGGCGCGGAAGCCGGCTTCGCGGAAGCGGTTTTCTCCCCAGCCTTCGAACTTCGAGGGAACCTTGTCCCACCAGGTGGCGCCGCCGGAGCCGCCTTCGACGATCTTCATGTCGTTGAGGCGGAAGGAGAGCAGGACCGCTTTCTTGAGCCACTGGTTGACGGTCCAGTTGCCATCCGCGCCACGTTCGGCCACGCGAACCTTGCCGCTATCGAGGAGATCGAGCGCCGTTTCGACGGCATCGCGGACTTCGCCGCGCGTCGACGTGTTCACATTGTCGCGATTGTCGAAGGCAGCCTCGATGGACTTTTCGAGGGAAGCGAGGTCGGTAGCGCTCATGGGAATTCCTTACAACGTCAGGGCCTATCGTGATTTCCGGATAAAGGTCCGGATGCGGTCGATTGGTCCTATAGCATGCATGCCGAAAATGGAATGTCTTTTCCGCGCCGATTGAGCTTGGATTCAAGGCGTTGTAGGGGCATATGCAAGAGCTTGGGCATTCCTGTCCTTCGGCAGGAAAGGCCGTCATGATCGATTCGAAAGGCATGAATAGATGAGCAAGGGGAAGAACGGCAGGCTGAGGCGCAAGGATGGGGTTTGGGACCCGTTGAAGACGAGCTCGGCAGACAAGCAGCGGGCCGAGTCGGTGCCGCGCACGCCGCAGTCGATGTCGCCGTCCTACCGGCTTGCCTATGCCGATGAGGATTTCCTCTGCCGTGAGGAATTGCGGCCGATCCGCCTGCAGCTGGAATTGCTGAAGACCGAAATGTCGCTGACCGAGCGCGGCATCAAGTCGACCGTCGTCATGTTCGGCGGCGCACGCATTCCTGCCCCCGGCACCAATGCCTGGGCTGCCCGCAACGACGTGCAGCGCGCCAATCTTGAGGCAGCATCGGTTTATTACGAGGAGGCGCGCAAGTTCGCCCGGCTTTGCTCCCGTTATTCCGCCGGCTTCGATTACCACGAATATGTCGTCGTCACCGGCGGCGGCCCTGGTGTGATGGAAGCGGGCAATCGCGGCGCGGCGGAAGAAGGCGCGCCCTCGATCGGCCTCAACATCGTGCTGCCGCACGAGCAGGCGCCGAACGCCTATGTGACGCCGGAGCTCAGCTTCAATTTCCATTATTTCGCGATCCGCAAGATGCACTTCATGGTGCGCGCCAAGGCGATCGCGGTGTTCCCGGGCGGCTTCGGCACGCTCGACGAATTGTTCGAATGCCTGACGCTCATCCAGACCGGCCGCATGGAGCGCCTGCCGCTCATTCTCTTCGGCGAAAAATTCTGGCGCAGCATCATCAATTTCGAGGCGCTGGCCGAGTTCGGCACCATCGCGCCCGACGATGTGAACCTCATCAGCTTTGTCGATACCGCCGACGAAGCCTGGAAGATCGTCGCCGATTTCTACGAACGCGACAACGGTCACCACGATAACGGTCACTGAAACCGAAAGCCCGCCATCGCTTGGGCGAGGGCGGGCTTTTGTTCCTGGACTATTGCTGGAGCGATCGGCTTACAGCAGCGGACGGCCTGGCATGTCGTCCAGGTTGACGACGCCATCGTGGTTGCGATCCAGTCGGTCGAAGACCTTGTTCATGGCGTCTTCGGCCTCCTTCTTGCTGATCTGGCCGCTTTGATCGGTATCGGCAAAGCGGAAGATCATCGTTTCATGCATGAAACGGCCATGCGGTCTGTGATGGCGATGGCCTTCGCCACCCTTGTCGTTGTCATTGTCGTTTTGAGCCTGGTCGCTCTTGGATTGGTCGGCCGGAGCCTGGTTGTCTTGGGCTTGATCGCCGCCCGGAGCCTGGCCATCTTGAGCCTTATCGCCATCAGCCTTGGCATGCTCGGCTCGCCACTGCTTGAACTGCTCCTGGCGGTAGGCGCGATACTCGCCGGGGGTGATTTCGCCGTCGTGGTTGACGTCGATCTGGTCGAAGATCTTGTCGACGCCGGCCTTTACCTCATCCTTGGTGAGCTTCGTGTCACCGGGATTGCCAAATTCCTTCAGCATGCGCACGTAAAGGACTTCGGGCGAAATATGCGGTCTGTGCCAGCGGCCGTGATGATGCCTGCCCCCACGGTCGCCATCATGCGAAGCGGCGAGCGCCATCTGTGCGGCACCGCCGAGAAGCAGGGTTGCGGAAAGTCCGGCCAGAAGAAGTTTTTTCCCGTTCATCGTTTTTCCTTTCGTGTCGAGGAATGATCAAACGATACGGTCGGTGGTCGAAAACGACCAATTAAACCTCTGTAAGGCGCATGAAACTTTGGTAACCCCGCCTTGGGCGTGCGTTTTCGCATTCCGAACGGAAAACCGCTGCGCACTTTTCCTAAAGTGCTCAAATGAATGGTTAAACCAGTACTTTCAGGAAAGCGGTGAGGTCGTCGGTCACATAGTCGATGTGATCGTCCTCGCCGGTCGTTCGCTCCCACCATTCGACGATGGTCGTCTCGAGATTTTGCGGCACGAGAAGCACCGTCTTCATGCCGAGCGCCTTGGGCACGGTGAGGTTGCGCGGCAGGTCCTCGAACATGACCGCCTTCTTCGTATCCACGCGATGCAGGCTCATGAACTTGTCATAGGTGCTGCCGGCGGGTTTCGGCACGTAGTCGGCCGCGACGATATCGAAAATATCGTCGAAGCCATCGAGGATGCCGAGCGCGCCGGCCGTTGCCTGAGCGTGTTTGACGCTGCCATTGGTGAAGATGAACTTGCGCCCCGGCAATGCCTTGATGGCGGCGGCGAGCTCCGGCTGCGGCGTCAGCGCCGAATAGTCGATCGCGTGCGCTTTCTCCAGGAAGTCGTTGGGGTCGATGCCATGATGGATCATCAAACCCTGCAGCGTCGTGCCGTGATCGAGGTAATATTGCTTCTGCAGCTTGCGGGCGTCTTCGCGCTCCATGTGCAGAAGGGCGGAGACGTAAGCCGTCATGTTCTTGTCGATCTGCGCGAAGAGATCGACATGATGCGGATAGAGCGTGTTGTCGAGATCGAACACCCAATCGCGGATGTGGGAGAAATCGGCTGGCTCGGATAGCGTTTTTGTCTGGCTCATGCCTGTCTTATGGCACGCCCGCTCCGGCCGAGGGAAGGGAAATATTCATGCCGCCGCGTCTCAGCCATTTTGGGGAGATTGCCGTGCGATCTAATGCCGGCTATGATTTTACCATTGATTTCCGGGGTTTTACTCTATTTGCCATGTGAGGGAGAGCTTACGCTCTTTTGGGTCGCGGAGGAGAAATCACCCGGCCGGGCTTTTCGGAGGGGATGCGATGAGTCAGGTGGAAAAGGCGCAGGAATTCGCACGGCTGCACAAGAAGGGGGAGCCGCTGATCCTTTTCAATATTTGGGATGCGGGCTCTGCCAAGGCGGTCACGGAGGCGGGCGCCAAGGCGCTGGCAACGGGGAGTTGGTCGGTCGCCGCTGCCAATGGTTTCGGCGATGGCCAGGCAATCCCGCTATCGCTGCTGGCGGTGACCGCCAGGCTGATTTCGGTGACGAGCCCGTTGCCCCTGTCGGTCGATTTCGAGGGCGGTTATGCAGTCGAGCCTGAAGAAGTCGCCGCCAATGTCGAAAAGATCATGGATCACGGCGCCATCGGGATCAATTTCGAAGATCAGGTGATCGGCGGCCAGGGCGTTCATCCTATCGAAACGCAAGCGGCACGCATCCGTGCCATCCGCGAAATGGCCGATCGCCGGGAAATGCCCTTGTTCATCAATGCCCGAACCGATCTTTTCCTGCAGGAAAGCGATACGGCGCATCATCAGCTCCTGCTGGACGACGCCTTTCAGCGCGCCGATGCTTTTGCCGAGGCCGGTGCTAGCGGTTTCTTCGCGCCAGGTCTGGTCGAACCGGATCTGATCGGCGCCCTCTGCGAACGCTCGCCTCTCCCTGTTAACATCATGGTGCGCCCGACGACGCCGGACAATGAGACCATGGCAAGGCTGGGTGTCAGCCGCATCAGCTATGGGCCGGCTCCCTATCGTTCGATCATGGGAATGCTGAAAAGCGAGGCCGAAGCGATCTATCGGCCGTCCTGACGCAGCTGTCGACGCTTCGCAATTGCATGTGCGGAGCGCCTTTGAGACATTGAAGGCCAGGCTGCCTTACGGAACGATCAGCGTGCCCGCGCCGTGCTCGGTGAAGATTTCGAGCAGCACGGAATGGGCCGTCTTGCCGTTGAGGATGACGACGCCCTGAACACCGGCCTTGATGGCGTCGATGCAGGTTTCGACCTTCGGGATCATGCCGCCGGAAATCGTGCCGTCGGCGATCAGCGCATGGGCCTGGGCGACGGACAATTCCTTGATGAGCTGGCCCTGCTTGTCGAGGACGCCCGGAACATCCGTGAGGAAAAGCAGGCGCGTGGCGCTGAGCGCGCCGGCGATCGCACCGGCAAAGGTATCGGCGTTGATGTTGTAGGTCGCGCCGTCGCGGCCTGGGGCGACCGGGGCGATCACCGGAATCATCTCGGACTTGGCAAGCAGATCGAGCAGCGTGCGGTCGACTTCGACCACTTCGCCGACGAAACCGAGATCGAGCACGCGTTCGATGTTGGAATCGGGGTCCTTGATGGTCTTGCGCGCTTTTTCGGCGAAGACCATGTTGCCGTCCTTGCCGCAAAGGCCGATCGCCCATTCGCCGGTCTGGTTGATCAGTGCGACGATTTCCTTGTTGATCGAGCCGGCGAGCACCATTTCGACAATCTCGACCGTCTTCTGGTCGGTGACCCGCAAGCCGCCTTCGAACTTCGATTCAATGCCCATCTTCGTCAACATGGCGCCGATCTGCGGGCCGCCGCCATGGACGACGATCGGGTTGACGCCGGACTGCTTCAGGAGCGCGATATCGGCCGCAAAGGCCTTGCCAAGTTCGACATTGCCCATGGCATGACCACCATATTTCACGACGATGGTCTTGTTTTCGTAACGCTGCATGTAGGGCAGCGCCTGTGCGAGCAGGTTGGCTTGGAGTTCGCTTTGGGCTTCGGACATGGTGCACCCTTCGAAATTGATCGCGGCCTTTTATCTCAAGTTTTTGACAGAGGGAATAATGATCTCGGGATTAAAGCATCTCGCGCAAAGGTGTTCAGCGGTTTTGCGACAACGACATGGGCAAAATCAAAGACCTAAAGCGCGAAAAGTGCATATGAAAGATCGCGCTGCGCTTTCGTTGACGCTATGTCACATTAGCGTCGCCGAAATTGATGGTGCGGATACGTTTGCTGAAGCGGAGTTTTCTTCTAAAGATGGTGCAGGCGTCACACCCCGGGGATTTGTATGGCGAGCGAGGAGACGGAAGCGCTGATCGGCCGCATTGCCATGCGCGACCAGAAAGCCTTTGCCGCACTCTACAAACGTACCAGCCCGAAACTTCTCGGTGTTTGCCTGCGTATCGTCGGCAACAAGGCGGATGCTGAAGAGGTTTTGCAGGAGGTCTATATCAAGATCTGGCAGCGGGCCGAGCAATTTGCCGTTGCGGAAGGGCCGGCAATGGCCTGGTTGATGACGATCGCGCGCAATCGCGCCATCGATTTCATCCGCGCCCGCAAGCCCGTGGCTGACGAAATAGACAGCGCTTACGATCTCGCCGACCTGGAACCTGGCCCCGAAGAGCAAGCAATCGTGAAGGGAGAGGGAAGGCGGATTGACAGGTGCATGGAAGAGTTGGAAGCTGATCGTGCGCGGGCCGTTCGCAGCGCCTATGTCGAGGGCTTGAGCTATCAGGAGCTCGCCGACCAACACGCTGTGCCATTGAATACTATGCGCACCTGGCTGCGCCGAAGCCTGATCAGACTGAGAGAGTGCATGGACCGATGAGTACGCCCGATCAAAGCAAGGGAGGCCGCTCCCGCGATGAAGTCCTGGCCGGAGAATATGTGCTTGGCGTGCTTTCCCTGGAGGACCGGCAGAAGGTCGAGCGCCGCATGCGCAGCGACCGCCAGTTTGCCGCCATCGTTAGCCGCTGGGAGCAGAATCTCTCGGAATTCAACGAGGAATATGAGGCGGTGACGCCTGCGGCCGCCGTATTTCCGAAGATCGAAAAGCGGATTTTCGGCGAAGCGGCGTTTGGCGCCCATCTCTGGAATTCGCTGACGCTGTGGCGCTCGGTCGCCTTCGGCTCGCTGTTCTTGGCCGCCGGCGTACTCGTCTTCGCCATCACGAATGAAGGCGGCTTGCGCACGAGCCCGGGCAAGCAGCTCACCGCATCCCTTTCCGGCCAGAACAATCCCTTCAATCTCCTCGCCAATTACGACGTCGCTAATGGGCGCCTGAAAATTACGCCGGTCGCCGCCGGCAAGCCCGAGGAGAAATCGCTGGAGCTCTGGCTGATTCGCGGCAGCGATCCCGCCGAGGCGCTGGGCATCCTGCCGCCGACCGGCGATGGCGAAATCGTCTTGTCGCCGGAGCTTCACGCCAAATTGACTGAAGGCGCCATCATCGCCGTCAGTGTCGAGCCCTTTGGCGGCTCGCCGACCGGCAAACCGACGGGCGATGTGGTTGCTTCCGGCACGATCCATTTGCCCTGAGGAATTTTGGTTCCCGAAAAACGATCGCGGCTGAAACTCTCTGCCAGCTTGCTCCGTATCTTCTTCCGACCCCGCCTGATCGGGGCAACAGAGAGGAAGAGGTACGTTATGATCAAGACCGTGTTTCGCATCGCCGCCGCTGCCGCAATCCTGTCGGCCGCAAGCAGCCTAGCCTATGCCAAGGACCCGATGGTGGGCGGTGCTGCGATGTATGCCAGCAAGAACATCATCCAGAATGCCGTCAATTCCAAGGATCACACGACCCTGGTCGCAGCCGTCAAGGCGGCCGGCCTCGTCGAGACCCTCGAAGGTAAAGGCCCATTCACCGTCTTTGCGCCGACCAATGAAGCCTTCAAGCAATTGCCGGCGGGCACGGTCGAAACCCTGCTGAAGCCCGAGAACAAGGAGAAGCTGGTCAAGGTGCTGACCTGCCACGTCGTCGCCGGTGACGACATGGCCGCCGCCATCAAGAAATGGGCAATGAGCAAGGGCGGCGAATACGATCTGAAGACGGTCGGCGGCTGCACGATCAAGGCCGTGGACAAGGGCGGCAAGCTGACGTTGACCGACGAAGCCGGCGGCATTGCCCATATCACAATCGCCGACGTCAAGCAGTCGAACGGTGTGATCCACGTCGTCGACAAGGTGTTGTTGCCGAAGATGTAATCCTTACCGGCAACACGGCCGCCGTCGCCTTATGCGGGGTCGGGGGCGGCGGCCTCATTCGACCGGTCGGTCTTCAGACCTGGATGCCGACCGTCAGGCCAATGGCCTCGCGCAATTCCTGAAGGCCAACGCCTTTTTCCGATGAGGTGGCGAGGATGCCGGGATAGGCGGCGGGGCGCTTGCGGATTTTTTCAGCGGTATCGGCTAGCAGTTTCGGTATGCCTGCTTCCTTGATCTTGTCGGTCTTGGTCAGCACGATCTGATAGGAAACGGCGGCTTTGTCGAGCAGGTCCAGGACCTCCGCATCGTTCTTCTTGATACCGTGGCGGCTGTCGATCAGCACATAGACGCGCTTCAGCGTCGTGCGCCCGCGCAGATAGTCGAAGACCAGCTTCGTCCAGGCATCGACCTGATCCTTGGGGGCTTCGGCATAGCCGTAGCCGGGCATGTCGACTAGGGCCATCGGCGGCAGATCGCCAGCTTCGCCGGAAAAGCCGTCGGGAACGAAATAGTTGAGTTCCTGCGTGCGTCCCGGCGTATTCGAAGTACGCGCCAATCCCTTATGTCCGACCAGAGCATTGATCAGCGACGACTTGCCGACATTGGAGCGGCCGGCAAAGGCGATTTCCGGCGGCCCTTCCGGGGGCAGAAATTTCATCGACGGCACGCCGCGGATGAAAATCCACGGACGCCCGAAAAGCGGCTTGTCGTCTTTTGTCGTCTGATCTGCCATTTGCTCAGTCTTTTGCTTGAATGAGTGGATTGGCTTCGAGGTTTTATCCGCGAAAGTCAAGTTTCGTTCACCAAACGGAAGCCGACCAGCACGATGGCGCCGGCCAAATTCGATCCATCGATGCAAAATCCGCAATTGCTGCACCACGAGGCTGCGCAAGCCATGCTAAGGCTTGACGCCATGAAGACTGCAACGGAACAGAGCTATCGTCGCCGCATCGCAAGGGTCATCGAAGCGATCATGATTGATCCTTCGGCGCCGCATTCCATCGAAAGTCTCGCCGCAGTAGCCCATTTCTCGCCGTTTCACTTTCATCGGCTCTACCGGGCGATGACGGGGGAAAGCGTTGCGGCCACGATCCGGCGTGTGCGGCTTGCTCAGGCGGCATATCAGCTGGTTACAAATCCGGTCTCGATCACGGAGGCGGCGTTGGAGGCCGGCTACGACAGCTCTCAAAGTTTCGCACGCGCCTTTCGCAGCCTGACGGGCCTGAGCCCGACGGAGTTTCAGATGCAGCAGCAGTCGATTGCAGCAAACCTGCCATTGGTCACCATTGGCGATCGGTTGCACGTCACGATATTTGGTTTGTCGCATGAAGGCCCTGCTCAGACGATCCCGCACACCTACCGCCGTGTTGCGCTGAAATTATCGGAGCGAGGAATGGTTTGGAGCGATCTGACGCGGGTCGGCATTGGCTCCGGCGATCCGGAGCAGGGGGAGGGTTTTCGCTATTTTGCCGGCGTGGTGTTTCCGGAAGACAGCATCGTCACGGAAGGGCTTGAGCGATACGATGTGGCAGGAGGCCGTTATGCCTGCTACCGGCTCGTCGGACCTTATGCGCTCATTTCATCGACATTCCAGACGCTGTTCGGCAGCTGGTTGCCGCAGAGTGGCTTCGAGCCAGATGATCGCCCGGTGATAGAGCTCTATCTCAATCATCCGACCAAGGTGATGGAGCATGAAATTGCCACCGATCTACTGATCCCCATTCGCAGCGCCCGCACCACCTAACCATTCTCCATCGTTGACATCTCAATCCTGAGCGAACGACCGGCCATGAGACGGTTCGCCGATGCTTGTTCTTTTGCCTTTCCTCATCCTGTCCGGAGAAGAAAAATGCGCATTTCGAAAATTGGATTTCTCATCGTCATCGCCTTAGCCTCGGTGTCGGCTCAAGCCGCGGGCTTGGCGTCGATCAACATGCCCGCCAGTGACGATGGCCCCGCCTTGAGCGGCTTCGTCTGGTCGCCCTGTGCGACGTCGGCGGGCGAGGTGCAGCTGGGGCCGGTTGTACTGCCTGCCGTACGCGATTGCCCGATTGCGGGCGAGAAGCTGCCGCTGGTGATCGTGTCGCATGGACATGGCGGCGGCTCCCTCAATCATCACGATGCGGCAGAGGCGCTAGCAGATGCGGGTTTTGTGGTGGTTGCGTTGAATCATCCCGGCGACAATTTCTCCGATCTCACTCGGGCGGGCGATATTTCGATCATGTTCCAGCGACCAGCGGATGTTAAGCGCCTGCTTGACTTCATCCTCGGCAAATGGTCGGGCGCAGCAAAGGTCGATCCCGATCGCATCGGCTTCTTCGGCTTCTCGCGAGGCGGCTATACCGGTCTCGTGCTTGCAGGCGCGGTCCCTGACTTTCGTGATCCTACAGTGCCTTGCCCGGAGCCTGCCCCCATCTGCGGTGAAATTCGCCGCAATGAAATACCGGCCAAGCCGCTCGTCCGCGACGGACGAATAAAGGCGCTCGTGCTTGCCGACCCGTTGAGCTTCTTTACGGACAAGAAGAGCTTGAAGTCCGTCGATGCGCCCATCCAACTCTGGAGTTCCGAGCATGGCGGCGATGGCGTGCTGCCTGAGAATGTCGCCGCATTGGCTGCCAATCTGCCTCAAAAGCCCGATTTCCACGTCGTGCCGGGCTCGGCGCATTTTGCCTTTCTGGCGCCATGTCCAGCTGCCTTGGCCTCATCGCAGCCGGAGATCTGCAAGGATCAGGACGGATTCGACAGGATCTCGTTCCACAAGTCGTTTGATGCTGAGGTGCTGGCCTTCTTCCGTCGGCATCTTTAGGCAGTTCCGCATCCCAAGCGTGGTTCTAAACCTGCGCCTCAGCTTGACGGCAAACCATTGCAGAAAAAGAAAAGCCCCGCCGAGGCAGGGCTTTTGTCGTCATTTCGATGGTGCCGGTTTTCGTTTGAAGAGGCCCTTCAGATTGTCGAAGAGCTCCACCTTCACGCCGTGGCGCTTCATGATGATCGACTGCTGGATGACCGAGAGCGTGTTGTTCCAGGCCCAGTAGATCACGAGGCCGGCCGGGAAGCTTGCCAGCATGAACATGAATACCAGCGGCATCCAGTTGAAGATCATCGCCTGGGTCGGGTCCGGCGGCGTGGGGTTCATGCGCATCTGGAAGAACATGGTGACGCCCATGATCAGCGGCCAGACGCCGAGATGCAGGAAGGTCGGAGCCGCAAAGGGCAGCAGGCCGAACAGGTTGACGATCGAGGTCGGATCCGGAGCGGAAAGATCCTGGATCCAGCCGAAGAACGGCGCGTGGCGCATCTCGATGGTGATATAGATCACCTTGTAGAGCGAGAAGAAGATCGGGATCTGCAGGAGCACTGGCCAGCAGCCCGCAATCGGGTTGATCTTCTCTTCCTTGTAGAGCTGCATGGTCGCCTGCTGCAGGGCCATGCGGTCGTCGCCGAACTTGGCCTTCAGCTCCTCCATCTTCGGCTGCACGCGCTTCATGTTCGCCATGGAGGCATATTGCCGGCTGGCGAGCGGGAAGAAGAGCGCCTTGACGACGATGGTGGTGCAGAGGATCGCGACGCCGAAATTGCCGAAGTAGCGGAAGAAGAAATCCATCAGCTTGAACATCGGCTTGGTGATGAAATAGAACCAGCCCCAGTCGATCAGGCGATCGAAGCGCGGGATCGAATAGCTGGTCTCATAGCGGTCGATGACCGGAACTTCCTTGGCGCCGGCGAAGACGAGGTTCTTCAGGTCGATCGACTGACCAGGGGCAACCGTGATCGCATCCTGCTTGTAGTCTGCCTGGTAACGCGGCGTGCCATCCGCGAAGTGCGAGAAGCGGGCATCATAAGCGGTCGACTGCGGCGGCACGATGGTCGCGGCCCAGTACTTGTCCGTCATGCCGAGCCAGCCGCCCGTCGCCTTGGCGGGCGTCGTGGCTTCCTTTTCGGTAGACGCGTACTTGGTCTCGATCAGGCCGTCATCGCCGATAACGCCGATGAAACCTTCATGCAGGACGTAGGCGGAAGGCGTCTCGGGCTTGTTGTAGCGGGTGACGCGGCCATAGCTCGACAGTGCAATCGGCGCCTGGCTGGCGTTGGCGATCTTGTCGGTGATCGTGAACATATAGCGATCGTCGACGGAGATCGTGCGGCTGAAGGTGATGCCCTTGTCATTGGTGTAGGATAGCGTCACCGGTGTCTTGTCGGTCAGCTTGTCGCCGCTTGCGAGCTTCCAAACCGTCGAGGGGCCGGGGACCGCGCCGGTCGCGTCGCTGCCGACATAGCCGAGTTCGGTGAAATAGCCGTCCTTGGTATCGGCCGGGCTGAACAGCGTGATGATCGGGCTGCTCTTGTCGACAGTCTCGTGATAGGCCTTGAGACGGAGATCGTCGAGACGGGCGCCTTCCAGGTTGATCGAGCCAGCAAGGGCCGGCGTATCGATGACAACGCGCGCGGATGCGGTCTTTTCGACGGACTGGTCACGGGTGAGGACCGTAGGCGTCGTCTGGCCGTTTGCCGGCAGCGAACCGTTGACTGCAGTGCCTGCAGCAGCTGGCTGCGTCGTCTGGGCCTGCTGCGCCTGCTGGTGCTGCTTGGCGGCTTGCTCGGCCTGGCGCTGCGCTTCGAGGCGCGGGTTCATGTAGAAAAACTGCCAGCCGAGAACAATCAGCACAGACAGTGCAATTGCAATGAAGTAATTGCGGTTGTTTTCCATCATACTTTCCTGGAGCGGTCCTTTTCCGACCGCCGGTGTTTCGGCCTGGTTTCGATGCGGCTTACGAGTTCGCTCGCCAGTTTTTCGAAAGGCGCGGTCAGCACCTCGCGTCGCGCGACAACCACATAGTCGTGTCCGGGCTGCATTGCAAATCCGGCGTGAAGCCGCACGGCTTCTTTCAGCCTGCGTCGCATGCGGTTGCGCTCCACCGCGTTGCCATGTTTTTTGGTAACGGTAAAACCGACGCGGGGTTCGGCGTCGGTGATCTTGCGGTCCAGCATTTCGATGAGGAAGAAGCTGCCTCGGCGCTTCTCGCCTTCGCGGACTGCAAGAAACTGCGGCCGGCTTTTCAGCCGCCCGACAGTCTTTTTGGGTCGTTCATTCGTCAATTTGCCCGCCATCCTGGATTATCGGGCACTTCGGCCCTTAGGCCGAAAGACGCTTGCGGCCGCGGTTACGGCGAGCGGAAAGAACCGCACGGCCGCCCTTGGTGGCCATGCGCGCACGGAAGCCGTGACGACGCTTGCGGACAAGCTTGGATGGTTGGTAGGTACGCTTCATTTATTTAAACACCGCGGAGTG
This sequence comes from Rhizobium pantanalense, assembly GCF_030182525.1. Taxonomy (NCBI): domain Bacteria; kingdom Pseudomonadati; phylum Pseudomonadota; class Alphaproteobacteria; order Hyphomicrobiales; family Rhizobiaceae; genus Rhizobium; species Rhizobium pantanalense. The sequence continues at coordinate 194,740 of NZ_JAQJCH010000003.1, read as the reverse complement.
CGGCCCTTCTTGAGCTTTGCTTTTGATAGCAAGGAGCGTTGTTGATTATGGCGAACGGACTTGGCCCGCAAATGCAGGCTCCATGACCGGACGTGCGCGGGCTTATACGGATCAAGGCCCTGGAAGTCAATTATAGGAGCGCAGATTCCTTGAAATCAGGCAAATTCGCGCTACCGGCAGCGCCAACGCGCATTTAGCGGCCATGTTTGCTGGAATGTGTCTGCAACCTTAAATATAGATTGCGGATATTCTAAAATATATGGAAAGTATAGTTGAGAATGCCGTATGTCTAGATTAAAAATACCTCAATATAACGTTAATGATTTTAGTCGATATCTAGCTCTATGTCGTAAAACCCATCGATTTGTGGGGGATGGGATCTGCGCCGGAGGGGTATTGTGAAAATTCGCGGCAAAATAAATCTGCTTGTATCTGTCATGGCCGGGGCGGCGCTTCTGATTGGCGCCACCGCCCTCTATGCGTTGCACCAATATGACCAGAAATTACAGAGCTACGAGCAGACGGCAAGCCGCGCTTACATGGGCGAGCGCCTGAACCGTTACGTGACTGCGGTGGTCATGGAAGCGCGCGGCATTTATGCCGCTGCCGCGGCAAAGGATTCCAAACCCTTTGCCGATGGCCTGATGGCCGATCTCGACGAAATCGACAAGGTGCTGACGAGCTGGGCGCCTCTGGTGCCGGATACGCAGAAGCCGGAATTCACCAAGCTGCAGGCCCGCGCCCAGGAGTTTCGCGCCTTTCGCACGGAAACGGCCAGGCTCGGCGTGACGGATGGTCCAGATGCCGCCGGCAAGCAGGGCAACAATGAAGCCAACCGCGCCAACCGCAAGGCTTTCCAGGCCGAGATCGATGCGATCGTCCAGACCGACAAGGCGGAGCTTGCGAAGGCGGAGACCGAGATTGCAACCTTCCACAGCACTGTACTCTGGATGGTCCTCTCCATCATGATCGCCGGTATCGTGGCGGGCGTCGGCCTGGGAGCCTATATCGGCACCGTCCATCTGAGCCGCCCGATCCGCAAGGTGACTGATGCGATAAAGAATGTCGCCAACGGCCAGTTCGATATCGAGGTGCCGTTTGCCGGCCGTGGCGACGAAATCGGCGAGATGGCCGCGGCCGTCGACATCTTCAAGGAAAATGGCAATGCCGTGCGCCGCATGAATGCCGAGGAAACGGCCCTGCGCGCAAAAAGCGACGAGCTTCAGTCGAGCATGTCTCTCGTGGTCTCGGCCGCGGCGGCCGGCGATTTCAGCCAGCGCATCGAGAAGGACTACGGTGACGTCAATCTCAACCGCTTCGCGCGCAACGTCAACGAGCTCCTGATCAGCGTCGACACAGGAATCGGCGAGGTCCGCCGCGTTATCGCGAGCCTGGCTGACGGAGATCTGACCCAGGCGATGAAGGGCGAATTCCAGGGCGCCTTTGCCGAACTGCAGCAGAACGTCAATACGACGCTTGCGACGCTGAAGAGCACCATGAGCGAAGTGCGCGAGACCACTGGTTCGATCAACTCCAACACCAACGAGCTTCGCCACGCCAGCGACGACCTCTCCAAGCGCACCGAACAGCAGGCGGCCGCCCTGGAAGAGACCTCGGCGGCGCTCGATCAGATCACCTCCGTCGTGCAGAATTCCACGGAGCGGGCGCGCGAGGCCAGTGTCATGGTCAGCGAAGCCAAGGACGATGCGGCACGCTCCGGCACGGTCGTTCGCAATGCCATCGATGCCATGGGGCGCATCGAGCAGGCCTCGGGCGAGATCAGCCAGATCATCGGTGTGATCGACGATATCGCCTTCCAGACCAATCTTCTGGCATTGAATGCGGGCGTCGAGGCCGCGCGCGCCGGCGAGGCAGGCAAGGGCTTCGCGGTGGTTGCCCAGGAAGTACGCGAGCTTGCCCAGCGCTCCGCGACAGCTGCCAAGGATATCAAGGCCTTGATCGGCAAGTCAGGTGGCGAGGTGCAAATCGGCGTCAAGCTCGTGCAGGCGACCGGCGAGGCGCTGTCGTCCATCGAAGCGCGCGTCCTCAAGATCAACGACCATATCCACTCGATCGCAACGGCGGCGCGCGAGCAGGCAACTGGCCTGTCCGAGGTCAACAACGCCGTGAACCAGATGGACGAAGTTACACAGCGCAACGCCGCCATGGTCGAGGAAACCTCGGCCGCGACCCACCGATTGGCGGCTGAGGCAGATGGCCTTGTCCACCTCGTTTCGCGCTTCAAGGTCGACGCAGCCAACGTTTCCGCTCCCGTTCCAGCACGCGCCGAGACGCATCGTCCGGCCGCTTCGCCGGCCCGGCGCATGATCGACAGGGTCGCGACTGCATTTGGCGGAGGAGCGCTTGCTCCAGCTGCCGCGGCGCAGGGCTGGGAAGAGTTCTGATCCTGCCGATCTGATCTCACCAATATGAGGCTGGCTGCGGCGCTTGTGCATCGTTGCCGGCCTTCGTCTTGTGCCAAAATCCGCAGCCGATTGGAAAAGAGCCCACAATCGCCTATTATCGAGTTTCGATCAGGTCGCATCAGATCGCTTTTTAAGCGAAGCGGGACAATTGAAATGGACAGTGGGCAGGACAAGGGGGCCGTAAAGGACGGCAAGGTCGAGAAAAGCCGCCTGTCCCAGCTTTGCCGTCCCACAGGCATTTTCGGCGGCCTCTCCGGCAAGCTTCTCATTCTCACCGTCGTTTTCATTTCGTTGGCGGAAGTGCTGATCTTCGTGCCGTCGGTCGCCAATATGCGGCTGCGGTGGCTGGAGGATCGGCTGAACACCGCCGCTGCCGCTGCCATCGTCATCGACGGCCTGCAGCCGGCCGAGTTGCCGCGTGCTCTGCAAAAGGAGACGCTGATGGCGACGGGCACGCGGGCCATCGTCCTCCGCAAGGATGGCACGTCGCGCCTGCTGGCAACGGCCGAGATGCCGGCCTCCGTCGATGAAAAATACGATCTCAGCGACGTGTCGCAGCTCACCGCCATCAAGGATGCGCTCGATACGCTGCTGTTCGGCGGCAATCGCATCATCCGCGTGTTCGGTCCCGTCGGCGGCGATGCCAACACCGGTATCGAGGTGGTGCTGAAGGATACACGGCTGCGCAATGCGATGCTTGCCTATTCGACCAGCGTCTTCTTCGTCTCCATCCTCATCTCGCTGTTCACCGCAACGCTGATCTTCTTTGCGATCAACCGCATGATGATTCGTCCCATCCGCCGACTGACCGACAGCATGCAAGCCTATTCCGATGATCCGGAGGATCCCGGCCGCGTTCTCGTTCCCGACAAGGGCGGCGATGAGCTTGCTGTTGCCGGGCGCCATTTGGCCTCGATGCAATCGCAGCTGCAGAAGACGCTGAAGCAGCAGAAAAATCTCGCCGCCCTCGGCCTCGCTGTGTCGAAGATCAACCATGACATGCGCAATATCCTCTCGGCCGCGCAGCTGATGTCGGACCGTCTGGTCGATGTCGATGACCCGATGGTCAAGCGCTTCGCCCCGAAGCTGCTGCGCACCATCGATCGCGCCGTCGGCTATACGACCGAAGTTCTTTCCTTTGGCCAGACCTCCGAATCGGCGCCGCGCCGGCGCAAGATTCGCATATTCGAGCTTGTCGAGGAGGTCCGCGATATTCTGGCGATCGATCCGGATAGCGGCATCGAGTTCATCGAACAGCTCAGCCCGGACCTGGAGGTCGATGCCGACAGCGAGCAGCTGTTCCGCGTCATTCATAATCTCTGCCGCAACGCCCATCAGGCGCTGATCGCTTTCGGCGAGGCGGAGCCTGACAGCGTCAGGAGGATTACGGTTTCGGCGCATCGGATCGGCAGCGTCGTCAGCATCACCGTTGACGATACCGGGCCGGGCATGCCGCAAAAGGCGCGGGAGAACCTGTTTACGGCCTTCCGCGGTTCCGCCCGCTCCGGCGGCACGGGTCTTGGCCTGGCGATCGCCCGTGAGCTCGTCCTCGCCCATGGCGGCACGATCGCGCTCGTCGAAAAACCCGCAGCCGGCACGCAGTTCCGCATCGAAATTCCCGACCGCCCGGTATCCCTCGATGATTACCGCAGCAGAAGCCTCCAAGAAAATTGATTGTTTTCAGCTGCTTGGCATCAATATGCGCGAAAATCGCGATCTTTTTCAGAAATCCACTTGCATTCCCTCAAGGGAGGCTTTAGAGAACCGCCCACGCCAACGGTTTCTTCCGTTTCGGCCACGCACCCGTAGCTCAGCTGGATAGAGCACCAGACTACGAATCTGGGGGTCAGGAGTTCGAATCTCTTCGGGTGCGCCATTTTCTCCATCTGCTTTTTTGACTGACGGCATAATGCTTATGCACTATGGATCTGTCGCTGGATAATCGCTGTACGCGTTGAGGGACTGACGTCCTCTTTGCGTCGATCAACCTTGGCGCTTCATTTCCTGCCCATGATCCGTCGCCAACGGTAATTCCGGCAAGAACAACAGCACGATCAGCGCCAAGGCCACGATGGCCGTGCCCGTCGCGAAAGTCATGGCGATCGCGTGACGATAGAGCGCTATCGCGGCGTCATGCGCCTCCGGGGAGGCGGTGGCGAGCTGCTTCATGCCGGCCTCGGTCAATGAGGAACCATGCATCCCATCGAGGATGCCGCCGGCATTCTGAACGCGATAGGCAAGAATGGCCCCCGAGCCGGTGACGCCGATGAGGCCGCCGAGCGAGCGGAAGAAGGCGAGCGTCGCAGTACCTACACCGCGATGGGCAAGGGGCAGGGCATTCTGCACCGCGATCGTCATTGTGGGCATGACGAGGCCAAGGCCGAGGCCGAGGGCAAAGACCGTCGGCTCGATGATCCAGAAGCCCTGGCTGGTGGCGGCCGCCCAGGCGAGCGCGGCGAAGGCAGCCGTTGCTAGGCTGAGACCGCAGAGCTGCGCCGGCTTGTAGCGCCCGAAGCGATGCAGCAGCACGCGCCCGTTGACCATGGAGGAGATGACCACGCCGATCATCAGCGGGCCGGTGAGCAGGCCGGAATGCGAGGCGCTGACCCCCATGACCATCTGAAAGAACAGCGGAAAGAAGAGGCTTGCTCCTAGCATGCCCATGAACGTCAGAGCGAGCACGATGCAGGCGACGACGAACAGCCGGTTGCGGAAGAGATCGGGCGGCAGCACCGGCTCCGGTTCGCGCCGGATATGCAGGATAAAAAAGACGAAGAGAAGGAACGCGAGGACGGAAAGCCCGAAAATCTCAGGCGAATTCCAGGCCCATTCGTTGCCGCCGAGGGCCAGCACCAGCAGGAAGCTGGTCGTGCAGCTGGTCAGCAGAGCCGCGCCGAGATAGTCGATGCGGCGGCTGCGCGCCTGATGCGGCCGCTTGAGTGCACGGCCGATCATGACGAGGGCGACGGCGCCGATCGGCAGGTTGACGTAGAAGATCCAGTGCCATGACAGGAGATCGGTGATGACGCCACCGGCAATCGGGCCGATGACGCTGCAGATGGCGAAGACGGCCGCGATCGAACCCTGATTGCGCCCACGTCTCGCCGGCGGCACGATATCGCCGATGATGATCTGCGCCAGCGGCAGCAATCCGCCTGCGCCGATCCCCTGGATCGCTCGGAAGATGATGAGCTGCATCAGCGTCTGCGCCATGCCGCTCAGCACCGAGCCGAGAAGGAAGATGAGGATCGCCGCATAGATCATCGGCTTGCGGCCATATTGGTCGCTGAGCTTGCCATAGAGCGGCATGGTGCTGGTCGAGGCGAGTACATAGGCGCTGACCACCCAGGAGAGGTGCGTCAGGCCTCCAAGATCGCTGACGATGCGTGGCAGCGCCGTTGCGACGATACTCTGGTCTATGGCGCCGAGGCCGAGAACGATCATCAGGCCTAGGATGACGGCGCGGATCTCGCGGCGATCGGGCGGGCCGCCTGCCGTCGGAGCGGATGGTGGGACAGCATTCGGACGAGCCGTATTCATTGTCCGATCTCCATGAGCGGTTCGATTGCGACGCGAATGGCATCGCGTTGCTGCGGCGACAATTTGGCGAGTTCGGAGGCGAGCCAGTCGGTTCTGCGCCGTTTCAGGCTTCGGATGATTTCCTCACCTTTCTTGGTCGCCACCAGACCATTGCGGCGGCGGTCGCTCGGGTCCGGTTTCGAACGGGCAATGAGGCCATCCCGCTCCATGGTTTTCACATGACCTGAAATCGTCGGTCCGCGCAGTCTCTCCAGCCGCGCCAGTTCGGCAACGCCGATGCCCGGCTGTTGAATGATGGCGACGAGTAACAAGGCGTGCAGCGGCGACAGCCCGGCCTCGTCGCTCTCGCGCCGCAATTGTCGATGCAGGCGATGAAGGGCAGGACGCAATGCCTCTGCCAGCGCATAGGCTTCCTCGACCCCGTCATGACGGTCGGCTTTGCTCATCGATAGCCTCGTTCGCACATAGATAGATAGGCTTCCTATCTATATCCCTATCGCGCTGCCTGTACTTGCGCAAGCGATAATATTGTGAAAGATTTTCAATCATTGCGCGTTGTTCATCAGTATTACGACTCGATAGGAGGAGAAGAGCTGTGAAACGATTTCTGACAACCGTAACAGTGACTGCCCTGAGTGCCTTGCTTGCGGTTACGTCTTTCGACCCGGTGGCCGCTGCACCGATCCAGCCGCTGATCCAGCCGGTAATCCAGCAGGCGGACAATCAGCCCGCTGGCCTGACTGAAGTTCAATATCGCCACCACAACAGGCACTATCGCGGGCGGCATCGCCCTCATTATCGTCCGCACTACCGTCCGGATCATCGCCCGGGTTATTGGCATGGCCATCGCGGCTATCGCTATTACCGTCCAGGCTACCGGCGGCATGATGGCTGGTGGTATCCGATGGCCGCCTTCACCGCCGGCGCAATCATCGGCGGTGCGGTTGCCCATCCGCCGCGCGGCAGTGCGCATGTTCGCTGGTGTGCAAGCCGCTACAAGACTTATCGTGTGTCGGACAATACCTATCAGCCGACCAACGGTCCGCGCCGTCAGTGCGTCAGCCCGTAATGTGAAGCAGATCGAAATCCCTCTTCGTTTCGCGAAGGGGGATTTCTTTTCAGACCGTCGCGGGAAGGGATGTCTTCAACCGGTCAACTGTTCGGAGACGTCCCACAGCCGCCGCCAGACCGCCTGATCACGGGCATGAGCGGCAATCTTGGCACGCACCGGCGGACCTTTGAGCTCATAGAAACCGTTCGGGCCATACATGGTGCCGCCTTCCGCGGACGGTGCTGTGGCGGCAAAAAGCGTCGGCAAGGCGCCAGCCGCTGCCGATTGCGATGTAAACGGTCCCAGCAGTTTTGTCAGGAGTTCAAGACTGCCCGGCCTGTCTCGGCCCATGCGGGGACCGGTGGTTTGCAGGCCCGTGACGGCATAGCCGGGATGGGCGGCAATGCTTTTAAGCTTCCAGCCTTCGGCGCGTGCGATGCGATCGAGTTCCAGGCTGAAGAGCAGCGTTGCCAGTTTAGATTGGCAATAGGCGGGCCAGGGACGATAGCGCTTGCGCCACTGCAGGTCGTCGAAATTGATCCGGCCGCTGCGATGCGCCAGGCTGCTCACCGTGACCACTCGCGGATTTTCCGCCGCAGAAACCTTTGGCAGCAGCCGCATCGTCCAGGCGAAATGGCCGATATAATTGGCGCCCATCTGCATCTCGAAACCATCTTCGGTCTCGTGCCGGTCCGGGATGGCCATGACGCCGGCATTGTTGATGAGCAGGTCGATATGCGGCAGCCTATCGGCGATGCGGGTTGCCGTGCGCGCGACGGAATCGAGGCTGGCAAGATCGAGCGCTTCGAATGTCACGTCTGCGCCCGGTGTTGCTGCACGGATCCTGGCGAGTGCCTCATTGGCCCTGGCCTCGTTGCGCGATGCGATGACGACCGCGGCGCCGGCCCCTGCCAGAGCCTTCGCTGCCTCGTAGCCGATACCGCTGTTGGCGCCGGTGATGACTGCAATACGGCCCGTCTGTGGCGGAATATCTTTCACTGTCCAGTCTGGCATTGCGGTGCTCCTGTGGAGAGATTTTGGCGTTGCCCATTGTATCTGGTGATTTCTATACTAAATGCAAGTTTGCAATAAATGAAAATATGTAAGTGCAAAATATGCAATGATGCTTGCATATCAATGACTTTCGACGGTCTAGCGGCGCTGTATGCCTTCGAATTGCCACGCTGTTCGGCCCTCATCAAATCATGTGACCGAAGATTGGATTTGCGGAATGACGACCAAGACCTCATGCGCTGATTTCGTGCAGTTCTTCCGCTCCTGGGTGAGCAATCCCATGCGCGTTGCCGCGGTGGCGCCCTCCGGTGAGAGGCTGGCAAGGCTGATGACCCAGGAGATCGAGCCGTTCGATGGTCCGATCCTCGAGCTCGGTCCGGGCACCGGCGTATTCACGCGGGCGCTGCTGGCGCGAGGCATCCCCGAAAGTGCGCTGACACTCGTCGAGTTCGGCGAGGAGTTTGCCGTCCGCCTGCGCGAGCGCTTCCCCGAAGCGCGGGTGGTGCATATGGATGCAGCCAAGCTTGGCCAATGCGGTCTTTTCGACGACGAGCCGTTCGGCGCCGTCATCAGCGGCCTGCCGCTGCTGTCCATGCCGCCCTCCAAGGTGGCTGCCATCGTCGGCGGCGCCTTCGAAACGATAAAGCCGGGAGGAGCTTTCTATCAGTTCACCTACGGCCCGCGCTGTCCGGTGCAGAAACCGATCCTTGAAAGCCTGGGGCTCACGGCAAAGCGCATCGGCGGTACGGTGCGCAACATTCCACCGGCCGGCGTCTACAGGATATCGCGGCAAAATCCTCTGGAGCTCTCGATTGCTGGCTCCAAATATCGTAGCACCGGAGAGAATGCCGGAATCAGCGCTTAGGCGCCCGAAGCCGGCAAGGCCGATTTGGGGCGGCCCGAAGTGAGTTCCGGGGGTAGCGGATGGCGAAAAAGCCGGATGTCGATAGCGCGGTGAAGGAAGGCCGGCGCGAACGCAAGCGTCGTCAAACCCGCGAACGCATCGAGTCCGCCGCCTTGCAGCTGTTCCTCGAGCGTGGCTTCGAGGCCACCACCATCGAGGACATCACGGAAGCTGCCGATGTTTCCAAGCGCAGCTTCTTCGATTATTTCCCCAGCAAGGAAGATGTGGTCGCCGCCTGGCAGGATGGTTTTGCTCGCGAGCTGATCGGCGCGGTCGCGGCGCAACCCGAAGATGCTTCGATCGTCGACGTCATCGAGAGGGCTGTCAATTCTGCCCTTCGTGCTGTCATCGCCGATCCGCAGAGCCTTGCTCTGGCTGCCCTGATTCACAATACGCCGACGCTTCAAGCCCGCGACCAACTGAAATACGCCAAGCTGGAGAAGAAGCTTGCGGATGCACTGTTTGCCCGCGGCAGCGGCAGCCAGGAGGAGCGTCTTCGCCTTGGCATGCTTGCGGCCGCGGTCGTGACGATGCTGCGCATCGGCAGCGAGCGCTGGATGCAATCTCCGCAGGATGTTTCCGTAGAGCAGTTCGCTCGTAACCTCTTCGATGAGCTTTGGGCCACGCTTACCGATCTCGGCAAACAGGTGCAACGGCGTACATGACTGCACCAGGCTAGACCAAGGGAAACCGCCCTGATCGGTGGCGGCGCATCGCGTATCGATGCATTGCATATGCCGCGATGCAGACCCATCTAGTATCGGGTCGCGACTGTATCTCTCCCTCGCGAAACCCTCGATTTGCCCCTCGAATCTCGGCTCCCCTCGGATGCCGGAAACGCCAGCTACATTTCAGATCAGCAAAAGGGACTATAACCATGTCAGAATTCGACGCAGCCAGGTCCGGTCAATTCAAGATCGGCGGTGACCTTCCTGTTCATCGTCTCGGTTTCGGCGCCATGCGCATTACCGGCGCCGGTATCTGGGGTGAGCCAGAGGACCATGACGAAGCCGTCCGCACGCTGAGGCGCCTGCCGGAGCTCGGCATCAATTTCATCGATACCGCAGATTCCTATGGTCCTGATGTTTCCGAGCGTCTCATCAAGGAGGCGCTCCATCCCTATGGCCACGGCCTTGTGGTTGCGACCAAGGGTGGTCTTACCCGAACCGGACCGAATGTCTGGGTGCCCGTTGGTCGCCCTGAATATCTGATCCAGCAGGCGCACAAGAGCCTGCGCAACCTCGGTGTTGATCGCATCGATCTCTGGCAGCTGCATCGCATCGATTCCAAGGTGCCGGCGGCGGAGCAATTCGATGCCGTGAAATCGCTGCTAAATGACGGCATCATCCGTCATGCGGGCTTGAGCGAAGTGACCGTTGCCGACATCGAAGCCGCATCGAAGCATTTCAAGGTCGTCACGGTGCAGAACCGCTATAACCTGGTCGATCGCACCAGCGAAGACGTGCTCGACTATTGCGAGAAGCACGGCATCGGCTTCATCCCGTGGTTCCCGCTGGCCGCCGGCGATCTCGCCAAGGAAGGCTCGCTGCTCGACACCATCGCGAAGAAGCACAATGCCGCTCCGAGCCAGATCGCGCTTGCATGGGTGCTGAAGCGCAGCCCTGTGATGCTGCCGATTCCCGGAACGGGCAAGGTCAAGCACCTCGAAGAAAATACCGCCGCGGTCGATATTATTCTGTCCGACGAGGAGTTTGCGGCGCTCGATGCCGAAGGCAAGAAGGCCTTCAAGGCAGCCTAAATCGAAATTCGCTTGTCCGGTGGGCGGTGGCTGACCGGACAAGCGTCGGCGAGAGCGCCTTCCCATGCAGAAACGCCGATCACAATCATGTGAATCTCAGGATTAGGGTCGATAACGACTGCAAAATAGGCGTTGAAACGCTCAGAGCGCCAGCGGTATGCGATATTTTCGGCGCCTGAGAAGAAAGCGATGCGCTCAGCGCATTGCTGCATTGCGAAAGCTGGTCTGTTCATCCCCATCCGCTCGTTATATCTACTCCCTCGAAGGCAGCGCACTCCTCCTCCCAGCGCTCCTTCAATGATTGGCAACACTCCTCCTCCTCCCAGTTGCCAATCCGGATCAAGAGCCCGATGCATCCTCCTCCCGCATCGGGCTCTTTTTTTATTTTCAGCCAGATCATCAGTTAGCGGTGTTGGGCGATTGCGTTGCGCCTTTGCAATGTTATCGCGAATTAGCATTGCGTCATGAGCCAAAGAACCGCTGGAGTCGCTTGCGCCGTGGACATGCATGCGTAGAGTGGCGCGACGTTACGGCGGTAAGGAAAGGTTGCATGATGCAGCGCATGGCAGGTTCGGACCGATGGGGAAAGCTGTTTTTCCGAACTATAGCTGTCGTTGCGACATTGTCGTTGGCCGCATGCGGCCGCCCCATCGGGGTTATGCAGCCCATCAGTGAAAATGTGCCTGGCACATCCAAGGTCGACCTGCTCGTTGCCACGACGCGCCTGCCGGACAGGGATCCGGCCATCTTGTTTTCGGGCGAGCGCGGTCCCGGGCTCAAGGTGGATGCCGTCAGCGTCTCCATTCCGCCGGAGGCCAATCGCAAGGTTGGTCAGGTGCAGTGGCCGAGCCGTCTGCCAGGCAATCCGTTGAAGAATTTCGTCACGACGGCCGTCAAGCCTTTGGCGACGGAGGCGGACGGGCGTGCCTGGGTGCATGCGGAACTGCCGAAAAACAAGCGGGTGCTGATCTTCGTACATGGCTTCAACAACCGCTATGAGGATGCCGTCTACCGCTTCGCGCAGATCGTTCACGATTCGCATGCCGATGTCGCGCCGATCGTGTTCACCTGGCCGTCGCGCGCCAGCATTTTCGACTATGCCTACGACAAGGAAAGCACCAACTATTCCCGCGACTCGCTGGAAGAGCTGCTGCGCCGGGTTGCCGCCGATCCTGCCGTCGGCGATATCACCGTCATGGCGCATTCGATGGGCAGCTGGCTCGCGGTCGAATCGCTGCGGCAGATGGCGATCCGCAACGGCCGCGTCGCGCCGAAGATCAAGAACGTCATTCTCGCTTCGCCCGATCTAGACGTCGATGTCTTCGGAAGGCAGTTCGCGGCACTCGGCAAGGACAAACCGCATTTCACGCTGTTCGTCTCGCGGGATGACCGTGCTCTTTCGCTGTCGCGGCGCATTTCCGGCAATATCGACCGGCTCGGTCAGATCGATCCCACCACCGAGCCCTATCGCAGCGAGCTGGAAAAACAGGGGATCACCGTGCTGGATCTCACCAAGCTCAAGACCGGCGATGGCCTCAATCACGGCAAATTCGCCGAGAGTCCGGAAGTGGTGAAGCTGATCGGCGCGCGGCTGATTGCCGGCCAGACTATCACCGATTCCGATGTCGGCATCGGCGATGCCGTCGGCGCGGTCGCCATGGGCGCCGCCCAGACGGTCGGCAGTGTCGCGGGTGCTGCCGTCAGTGCTCCGATTGCCATTTTCGATCCTCGGACGCGGGCGAATTACGGCGAGCAATGGCGTCGCGTCGGCGCATCGGCGAACAATACCGTCGGCTCGCTGGGCGATAGCGTGGAGGCGACGGGCAACAATGTCGGCGACGCATTGAAGCAATAGCGCTTTCACAGCAAGTTCTCGGCGGTGGCGGTTCAGCGCCGCCGCAAAATGCCATAGTCATGCTGCTCGATCTGATATATCAGAGAATTGCGCATGGCGCTGGCTCGCTTTACCCGCCAGAATACCCGCATTGGGCGGCGGCATGACGCAACGTCTGATGGGAGCCTGTGAAATGAGATGGAAGCGCACGATCCAGCTGCTGGATGTCCACTGCGAAGGTGAAATCGGCAAGGTTGCCATTGGCGGCGTCCCGAAGATCCCAGGCAACAGCATTGCCGAGCAGCTGCATTGGCTGAACACGGATCCGAAAGGCCAGGAGCTGCGCCGGTTCCTCGTGCTGGAGCCGCGCGGCGCGCCGATCGGCTCCGTCAATCTGCTGCTGCCGGCCAAGCATCCCGAGGCCGATGCCGGCTTCATCATCCTGCAGCCCGACCAGGCGCATGCAAGCTCCGGCTCGAACTCCATCTGCGTGACCACGGCGCTGCTGGAATCCGGCATCGTCGAGATGAAGGAGCCGGAAACTGTCGTCACGCTCGATACGGCCGCCGGCCTCGTCCGTGCGACTGCGACCTGCCGCGACGGCCGTTGCGAGAAGGTGCGCCTGACCATGGTGCCTTCCTTCGTACATGAACTGGATGTCGAGCTTGAGACGCCGCAATGGGGCAGGATCAAGCTCGACCTCTGCTATGGCGGCATCTTCTATGCACTCGTCGATGTCGGTCAGATCGGCTTGAAGATCGAAAAGGCCAATGCAGCCGCCCTCGTGCAGGCCGGCATGATCCTCAAGGATGCGATCAACCGGGCGATGACCGTGGTTCATCCGGAAATTCCGGCGATCTCGGGCGTTGCCTATGTCATGTTCCGCGATATCGACGCCGATGGCGCCATCCGCACCTGCACGACCATGTGGCCTGGCCGCGCCGACCGCTCGCCCTGCGGCACCGGCAATTCCGCTAATCTGGCGACGCTGCATGCTCGCGGCAAGGCCAAGGTCGGCGATATCTTCAAGTCCCGTTCGATTATCGGTTCGGAGTTCGAGGTCGGCCTGCTGGCGGAGACCGAAGTGACCGGCAAAGCGGCCATTATCCCGACCATCACCGGCCGCGGCTTCACATTCGGCTTGAGCCAGGTGGCGCTTGATCCGTTCGACCCAATGGCGGAAGGTTTTGCCATGACGGATGTCTGGGGGCCTTCGGCGGGCGATATTTGAGGGCCAAGCAATACGCCTCGATCAGTTGGCGAGTTCCGGCCCTCTCCCTCTCGTCTGAGCAATTTTCTGGAAGGAAGGCTGTGGTTGCGCCCATCTCCTTCTCCCCGCAAGCGGGGAGAAGGTGGCCGAAGGCCGGATGAGGGGCCTTTGGAGAGTTCTTTACACTTTCGGATAAATCACACCCTTGCGCAGAATGATATTCCCATAGAGCCGCGGCTCGCTGGTCTGGATCAGCGCATGCGCACGCTGCACCCGCTCGTAGAATTCCGCCGGCAGCAGCGGCACGACCTTGATCTCGGGCGCATGCCGGGCGCAGCACTCGATCATCTCCGCATGAACGGGGTCGAGGGCATCGCGATCCTGCTTGACGGTCGCCCGGAATATCGCCTGCGGCACGAAATCGTCGATCGGCAGCACGCTCAGCACAGCATCGAGCACGGGAATGACGCCGTGACCGTCGAGGCGGATGAGACGGCGGCCATGTTCGAGACCGGGATAATTGCCGTCTACGAGGGCGATCTCGTCGCCGTGGCCCATGGCGCGTAGCGTCGCCAGAAGTTCCGGGCTCAACAGCGGGTCAATGCCCTTCAGCATGCTCAATCTCCTTGAAAAGAACGTTCTGGTCGATGAGGTAGCGCGCGAAGATCGGCAGGCTGGCGCCGCCGATGGCGCGTGCCTGCGGCCCCACGGCGCCCTCGATGATCTCGGGCATGACGACACCTTGAAGATCCAGTTCCGCCGCTGCCTTGATGGTTGCGCGCACCACGCGTTCCCGCACCCAGCCGGGAAAGCCGCCATCGATGACGGCGGCGCTGAAATCGAGAACGGAGGCGGAGGCGACGATCGCCTGTGCGAGAGCCTTGGCCGTATCCTGGATCCAGATCTCCAGCGGTTCGCCGAAATCGATCCAATTATCAGCCGAATACCAAAGAGGGCGTGGATCGAAACCATGATCCCGCAATAGGTTTTCCAGCACGAAGATCGAGGCGATTTCCAGAAGCTGACGGTTCTCGCCGTTGCGGCCGCGCACGGGCAAGGGGCCGAGTGCGCCGGCCGTGCCGGTCCGGCCAACAAAGACGGACGAATTCAGGACGATGCCGCCGCCGAGGAACGAGCCGATGAAGAAATAGACGAAATCCGGATAATGGGGGCCGACGCCGAAGACCAGTTCGGCACCGCAGGCGCTGGTAGCGTCGTTTTGCAGAAAGACGGGGTAAGACACACGCGAGGCGATTTCGGCTCTTAGATCGAAGCCTCGCCAGGCATCCATCGCTCCTGGCGGCGCGCCGACCTGCTCGGCCCAATTCCAGAGCTCGAACGGTGCGGCAACGCCCATTCCCGCGATCTTGCGGCACTGCTCTTCGCTGAGGCGCCCTTCCAGTTCCTTAATACCGGCCGCGACGAAGGTGATGATGTCCTGCGGCAGCGGATAGGGGTAGATCTGATGGAGTTGCATCCGGATGCCGCCGACGAAATCCATCAGCACGAGATCGGCGCTGCGCCGGCCGATCTTGATGCCAAAGGAGAGTACGGCGTCCGGATTGAGCCGCATCGGAATGGAAGGCTGGCCGACGCGCCCGCGAACCGGTGCATCGCGGGATAGCAGCCCGTCCTTTTCCAGCTCCCGCATGATGACGGACACCGTCTGCGCCGAAAGCCCGCTCCGCCGCGCGATATCGGCCTTCGAGAGCGCGCCGTGACGGCGCACGAGCGACAGCACGAGCCGTTCGTTATGGGCGCGCACGCCAAGCTGGTTCGCGCCCCCGGAAGGGTCGAGAATAGCGGGTGTTGTGGGTGTGTCCTCCGGGTCGTGCACGAGAGACATGGGCCTGCTCCTTCCATCATGGCCATGCCTTATTTTCTTCAAGAATGCCACATCGAATTAATAATTCAATCCGATTTATTTATTGACAGGTGGATTTCTTTAGGGTCTGATATTGGCCGTCGAGGATGTGCACATAGCCTTGGAGGAGGTCCACCGAAAACAATCCGACAGGCTTGGCGTATCTTTAACCGGGTTCGAAGTGAGCCCGCGACAGCCGGAGGGTCCGGCTTTTCAAACATCGGGAGGATTGAATGAAGAAATCCGTTATTTCCGCAGCCGTTGCAGCCCTGGCGCTTGGCGTTGCATTTGCCGCACCTGCAAAGGCTGCCGGCGTATCCGCTTGCCTCATCACCAAAACCGATACCAATCCCTTCTTCGTCAAGATGAAGGAAGGCGCGACCGCCAAGGCCAAGGAACTCGGCGTCACGCTGAAGTCCTATGCCGGTAAGATCGATGGCGACAGCGAAAGCCAGGTTGCCGCGATCGAAAGCTGCATCGCAGATGGCGCCAAGGGCATCCTGATCACTGCATCCGACACCAAGGGCATCGTTCCCTCAGTCAAGAAGGCACGCGATGCCGGCCTGCTTGTTATCGCGCTCGACACGCCGCTTGAGCCGGCTGATTCCGCCGACGCCACCTTCGCAACCGATAACCTGCTCGCCGGCAAGCTCGTTGGCCAGTGGGCCAAGGAAACTCTGGGCGACAAGGCCAAGGATGCCAAGATCGGTTTCCTCGACCTGACGCCGTCGCAGCCATCAGTCGACGTTCTGCGCGACCAGGGCTTCATGATCGGCTTCGGCATCGACCCGAAGGATCCGAATAAGATCGGCGACGAAACCGATCCGCGCATCGTCGGCCATGACGTCACCAACGGCAATGAAGAGGGCGGCCGCAAGGCCATGGAAAACCTTCTGCAGAAGGATTCCAGCATCAACGTCATCCACACGATCAATGAACCGGCCGCAACCGGTGCCTATCAGGCCCTGAAGGCCGTCGGCCTCGAAAAGCAAGTGCTGATCGTATCGATCGACGGCGGCTGCCCCGGCGTCAAGTCGGTCAAGGATGGCGTCATCGGCGCAACCGCTCAGCAGTATCCGCTGATGATGGCGGCCCTCGGTGTCGAGGCGATCAAGAAGTTCGCCGATAGCGGTGAAAAGCCGAAGCCGACGGAAGGCAAGAGCTTCTTCGACACCGGTGTTTCCCTGGTGACGGACAAGCCGGTCTCGGGCCTGAAGTCCATCGACACCAAGGAAGGCTTGAACAAGTGCTGGGGCTAAGCCCCTCACGAATGTGATATAGTCCCTTCGGGAGCCGCGTCATGCGTCTGCGGGCGCGGCTCTTTTACAGGGAGAAGACAATCGAAACAGTCACGTCGGTCGGGTTCAGATCCTGGCTGGCCCCCAACAGCCGGCGGTTTCCGCGCATATGCGCGGTGGCGGAGGAATAATTATGTCCGGAGCACAGGAATTCGAACGTGTTCTCGACGGCAGCGACAAGAATGTCGCTTCGTTCGAGCACAACGATGTCTCTCTATTGAAGCGCGTGCAGCACTTTCTGCATTCGACGCCGGCGGCGGTGCCGCTGATCGTCCTGGTGCTGGCGATCGTGATCTTCGGCATCACGATCGGCGGGAAGTTCTTTTCCGCCTATACGCTGACGCTCATCCTGCAACAGATCGCCATCGTCGGTATTCTCGGCGCGGCCCAGACGCTGGTCATCCTGACCGCCGGCATCGATCTCTCGATCGGCGTCATCATGGTCATCTCCTCGGTCGTCATGGGCAATGTCGCCGTGACATACGGCTTGCCGACACCGGTCGCTATCGTCGCCGGCATGGTGGTGGGCGGGATCTGCGGGCTGCTCAACGGTTTCCTGGTTGCCAATATGAAGCTGCCGCCGTTCATCGTGACGCTCGGCACATGGAATATCGTCATGGCGACGAACTTCATCTATTCGGCCAATGAAACCATCCGCGATACCGATGTCGATGAAAAGGCGCCGCTGCTGCATCTGTTCGCTGCGAGCTTCCGCGTCGGCGGTGCCGTGCTGACCCTCGGCGTCATCGCCATGGTGCTTCTGGTCATCGGCCTTTGGTATGTCCTTAATCACACGGCCTGGGGCCGCCACGTCTATGCCGTCGGCGACGACCCGGAAGCTGCAAAACTTGCCGGTATCCAGACCAAGAAGGTTCTTCTCGCGGTCTATGGCGTTTCGGGACTGATTGCAGCGCTTGCCGCCTGGGTCTCCATCGGCCGCAATGGCTCGGTCTCCCCGTCTTCTGCCGTGACCGATTTCAATCTTCAGGCAATCACCGCAACCGTGATCGGCGGCATCTCGCTCTTCGGCGGCCGCGGCTCGATCCTTGGCACGCTCTTCGGCGCCATGATCGTCGGTGTCGTCTCCATGGGCCTCAACATGCTCGGCGCCGACCCGCAGTGGAAAGTGCTTCTGACCGGCGTGCTCATCATCGGCGCCGTCGCGATCGATCAATGGATCAGAAAGGTATCGGCATGACCACGACCGTCGAACCCATCCTCACTGCCCGCGGTCTCGTCAAGCGCTACGGACGCGTGACCGCGCTCGACAATGCCGATTTCGATCTCTATCCCGGCGAAATCCTCGCCGTGATCGGCGACAACGGCGCTGGGAAGTCTTCGCTGATCAAGGCGATTTCCGGTGCGGTCACTCCCGACGAGGGCGAGATCAAGCTGGAAGGAAAGCCCGTCCACTTCCGCTCGCCGATGGAGGCGCGCGAGGCCGGCATCGAAACGGTCTATCAGAACCTGGCCCTGTCGCCGGCGCTCTCGATCGCCGATAACATGTTCCTCGGCCGCGAAGTGCGCAGGCCCGGCATTCTCGGATCCGTTTTCCGCATGCTCGACCGGCCGGCCATGGAAAAGCGCGCCCGCGACAAGCTGACCGAACTCGGCCTGATGACGATCCAGAACATCAATCAGGCGGTGGAAACGCTTTCCGGCGGCCAGCGCCAGGGTGTCGCCGTCGCCCGTGCCGCCGCCTTCGGTTCCAAGGTCGTCATCATGGACGAACCGACGGCCGCACTCGGTGTCAAGGAAAGCCGCAAGGTTCTCGAACTCATCCTCGATGTGCGTGCGCGCGGCTTGCCGATCGTCCTGATCTCGCACAATATGCCGCATGTCTTCGAGGTTGCGGATCGTATTCACATCCATCGCCTTGGACGACGCCTGACCGTCATCAATCCCAAGGATTATTCGATGTCCGATGCTGTTGCTTTCATGACCGGCGCCAAGGCTCCGCCGGTTGAGAATGTTGCTGCATGAGTGCTTCTCTTGACGATGTTGCCGGCGAGATCATCGCCCGCGCCGGCAACGCGAAACGCTTCCTGGTCGCGATTGCCGGCCCGCCCGGCGCCGGCAAATCCACCCTGGCCGATAATGTCGCCAAGGCGCTGAAGGCGAGGGGTGAGAGCGCCGAAGTTCTGCCGATGGATGGCTTCCATATGGACAATGCCGTCCTGATCGAGAAGGGACTTTTGAAGCGGAAGGGCGTGCCTGACAGTTTCGACGTGCGCGCCTTCCTCGATATCGTCAAGGCCGTGCGTGCCGCCGATCAGGAGGTTCTCGTACCGGTCTTCGACCGTTCGCGGGAGATTGCGATCGCCTCTGCCCGCATCGTCTCGGCCGATCATCGCTTCATCGTCATCGAGGGAAATTATCTGCTGTTCAGCCAGGGAAAATGGGCGGAGCTGGAAGGCATGTTCGATTATTCGATCATGCTCGCCCCGCCGATGGAAGTGCTGGAAGAGCGCCTGTGGGCACGCTGGCGGGGCTACAAGCTCGATGAAGAAGCCGCCCGGGCCAAGGTTTATGGCAACGATCTGCCGAATGGCCGGCTTATCCTCGAGAACCGCCGCCGGGCGGACGCTACCTTCGATATCGTGCAGGATTGAGCTCGCCCATCATTTAACCGCCGTCGCGGATTGTTTTGCGAGGGCGGATGGTGCTATCGAAGCGCGATATCAAAGAGCACAATCCCGAAGAGGCCGAGACGGCTTTCAGACAAGATCGCGCTCACATTTCCAGAGGTCGCGCCCATGCAAAAGCTCACCATCCGCCGTCCTGACGACTGGCATCTGCATTTGCGTGACGGAGCCATGCTGGAGGGTGTGATTGCTGATACCTCCAGGCATTTCGCCCGCGCCATCATCATGCCCAATCTCGTGCCGCCTGTGGTAACAACGGCGGATGCGACAGCCTATCGCGAGCGCATCCTGAAAGCACTGCCGGCGGGCGATCGGTTCGAACCGCTGATGACGCTTTATCTTACCGAACACACCAATCCCGACGACGTTGAAGAAGGCAAGAAGAGCGGCCTTATATCGGCCATCAAACTCTATCCGGCGGGTGCGACGACCAATTCGCATGGCGGCGTGCGGGATCTCAACAAGGCAATGCCGGTGCTGGAGCGCATGGCGAAGATCGGCCTGCCGCTCTGCGTTCATGGCGAGGTCACGACGCCAGACGTCGATATTTTCGATCGTGAAGCCGTCTTCATCGAAACCGTGCTCGATCCGTTGCGCCAACGCCTGCCTGAACTGAAGGTCACCATGGAGCATGTGACCACCGCGGACGGTGTGGACTACATCAAGTCGGCAAAGGCAAATCTCGCCGGCTCCATTACGACGCATCACCTGATCATCAATCGCAATGCCATCCTCGTCGGCGGTATTCGCCCGCATTATTACTGCCTGCCGGTCGCCAAGCGCGAAAACCATCGTCTGGCCTTGCGTGCGGCCGCAACCAGCGGCGATGCCAGGTTCTTCCTCGGCACGGATTCGGCGCCGCATGTTGATCCGCTGAAGGAATGCGCCTGCGGCTGCGCCGGTATTTATACGTCGATCAACACCATGAGCTGCCTTGCGCATGTCTTCGAGCAGGAAGGTGCATTGGACAGGCTTGAGGCTTTTGCTTCGCTGAACGGTCCGGCCTGGTATGGCCTGCCGGTCAACGAGGATAGCATCACGCTCGTACGCCGGCCGGAGGCTGTAACCTTCCCGGCAAAGATCGAAACTGGCGCCGGTCCGGTCACCGTTTTCGACCCGATGTTCCCTTTGCACTGGGATGTCGAGATCTAATTTTAGTTTAATCTACATAAGAAAAATAAATATATAAGACTGTATTGCGGCACTCAATTGGTGTATGCCGCAATTTTGAACGTATATTTTGTTGAAACACATTTTCTTTATTATTTGCCGTAACTAATTTGATACCCTTGGCGGCCTAGCGTGGCAGCAATCCCCTGCGGTAGAAATCAAACCGTTGAAAGAGCATGATGCTGGTCGATTACAACTCGCTTCTTCTGGCCCTCGGTGTCTCCGCCTCATGTCTTGCGGTCACCTTGGTCGGAAGCTGGTTTTCGCGTCGGCCCGATACCTTTCTCCTGACCTGTTCCGCCGGCCTTGTGCCTCTCGTTGGCGGCATCTTCATCTACGGTTCCTACGTCGACACGCCGCGCCCGATTTTCGCAATTCTGACCTTCGTGCTGTTCTTCATCGGCTTCGCGGCGATCTGGGCGGCGGGTTATCAGTTCCGCAAGCGCCGTTTTTCCAAAATCCGCTTCGCCCTCGGTTGCCTGGTGGGCATAGCAGCATCGGTCGGGCCGATGCTGGCGGGTTATGACGGGCTGGCCTTCATCGGTGACAACCTCGTCATTTGCGTTCTTCTGCTTCTGACAGCGCGTGAATATTGGCTGAGCCGGCGCGAGGCGCCGACGCCGCTCTATGGCATCACCGCGCTTTACACGCTGACGGCGATTTCCTTCGCGCTATGCGCGGCCGTATTGATCGCCGACGGCAAGCTGGTGCTCGGTCACGCGCCCAACAATTGGGCGGAGGATTTGAGTCTCGCGATCTGCATTGCCGGAATGACCGGGATCGGGGCGTTGTCGCTGGCCCTGCATCAATGGCGTCAGGCCGCCTTTCACCGTCAGGAGGCGATCACCGACTCCCTGACCGGGCTGCTCAATCGCCGCGCGCTGTTCGATCTCTACGGCCGCCGGTCCTTCGGTGCCTCGATGGCCGTCATCATCTTCGACATAGATCGCTTCAAGACGATCAACGATCAGCATGGCCATGCCGCCGGCGATCTCGTACTCAAGCTTTTCGGCGAGGAACTTTCCTTCGGCTTGCGTTCTTCCGATACTGTGGCCCGTCTTGGCGGCGAGGAGTTCGCGCTCGTTCTCGACAATGCCCTGCCGGGCCGTGCGGAGCAGGTGGCAGAGCGGGTACGCGATGCTTTTGCGGCACGAGTGGTCAGCATCGAAGACAAATCTTTCGCCTGCACCGTCAGCGCGGGCGTCGCGACCGGCACGGCCGAAGGGCTCGGTTTTGACGATGTGCTTCGCGCCGCCGACAAGGCGCTCTACGAGGCGAAGCGAAACGGCCGCAATCGTGTGGAGGTCGCAGCCTATCTGCGGGCGGTCTAGCCCGACGTTTGGCTGGATGTCCAACTAATTCCCCAACTTTCAGAACAGGGCCTTCACGAAGGCGCATGCGGCAAGAAGCGATGCGACTGTGCGCACATAGTTCCACTGCATCCAATCGCTGAGAAAGGTCACCCACAGCTGTGCTGCTTCTGCTGTATGGCCATCGACCTTGTCGAGCGCGTCATTCAGCGGAACGTTGAACACGATGGTCGAGAGGAAGCTGGCGACGATATAGAGCGCAGCTCCCGCCAGCATCATCACGCTGACGCTGCCCCGCCAATAGATGATGGCCATGGCGGCGATGAAGACCGACAGCGCTGCCGTCAGCAGGAACAGCACGATGAAGGGCGAGCGCACGATCGTCGTGTTGATCGATTGCATGGCGGCGATCCCCTGATCGACGGGGAGGCGGGCGAAGGCCTGCATGATGAAGGTCGAAAAAGCGAAGTAGACGCCGGCGAGAAGCCCGCTGCAGAGCGCTGCGATGACGAGGGCGATGTTCGTGATCGGAAAGGTCATGACTGGGCACTCCAGATGCCGGTTGCGGCGGTTTGTCGGACGTAAGCTGAAAAGTCTTTGGCTTGTCCGCCGAGGATCTGGCTGTCGCCGTTCATGACAGGCGAGCCGCGCAAGCCCTCTGCCGATGTTCCCAATCCACCGATGATGGCAATTGTCCAGGTCTGCATTTCGAGCTCCTCCAGCGTAAAATGTGATAAATTCTCTCATTTGCGAAATGTGATAAACTCTCTTATATTGCTTGTCAACGGACACAGGCAGGGAATGGCATGACGCAGAAGCCGACCGCGAGGCGCAGGCGCAGCAAGGACGAGGCGGGCACACCGCGACGCATACCCAGCCAGCAGCGCGGCCGCGAACGCGTCGACTTGATCCTTTCGGTAGCATCCGATCTGATTGCCAGGAACGGCAGCGACGCGCTGCGCATGGGCGAGATCGTCGAAAAAGCGGGCGTTTCCTTCGGTTCGCTCTACCAATATTTTCCCGACAAGACGGCGATCATCCGCGTGCTGGCGGAGCGTTTCAACGAGCAGGGCCGGCAATGCGTCGAGGACGAGCTGGCGGCGATCAAGAGCCGCGACCAGCTCCAGTCGGCCCTTGGCCGCATCGTCGACGGCTACTACGCCATGTTTCTGGAGGAGCCCGTCATGCGCGACATCTGGCACGCCACCCATGCCGACAAACTGCTGCAGCAGATCGATGCCGGGGATATGGAGTGGCATTCGCAGGCATTTCTGACTGTCCTCAAACGCCTTTGGCCGGAACATGACCAGGCTGAATTGGCCAGAACAGCCCGATTGACCATGCAGCTGGTCGCCGCTGCCGTCCGCTACGCGATCTCGATCGAAAGGGAGGAGGGCGACAAGGTTATGGCGCTGTTCAAGGCCATGTTGCCTGCCGACCTCGGACTCGTGCCGTAGGCTGCTGAGAGCCGCCCTTGCCCTGCAGCCGCGGCTATGCCTGCAAAACCTTCTATACGTCTGGAAACTCGGGCCGCTTGCTGCTATTGCCGCTGGAACATTAGCGCTCGCGAAGGAGGCCCCTGCATGACCCAGATGATATTTACTGATCGCACTGTCATGGCTGAGCTGATGGCCAGGATGCTTTGGGAGATCAAGGCAGTCCATTTCAATGCCGACAAGCCCTACAAGTTCGCGTCTGGCATGGCGAGCCCGGTCTATATCGATTGCCGCAAGCTGATTTCCTATCCGCGTATTCGCTCGACGGTCATGGACTTCGCCGCAAGCCTCATCGTTCGCAATGTCGGCTTCGAGCAGTTCGATTGCGTCGCCGGCGGCGAGACGGCGGGCATTCCCTTCGCCGCCTTCCTGGCCGAGCGCCTGAACCTGCCGATGATCTATGTACGCAAGCAGCCGAAGGGCCATGGCCGCAACGCCCAGATCGAAGGCGACATGAAGGACGGCGCCCGCGTGCTCGTTATCGAGGATCTGACGACGGCCGGCGGCAGCATGTTCACCTTCATCGACGCGATCCGCGCAGCCGGCGGTATCGTCGATCATGGCATGGCGCTGTTCTATTACGGCATCTTCCCCGAGGCGGTCGAACGCTTTGCCAACCGGAAAGTCAGCCTGCAATACATCACGACCTGGCGCGAAGTGCTCGCCGTCGCCAAGGAGCAGAAGCTGTTCGACGACAAGACGCTGGAAGAAGTCGAGGCCTTTCTCAATGCGCCGCTCGCCTGGTCCGGTTGGAATGGCGGCATTTCGAAGCTGCCGACAAACTGACGCTTTGCTTTTGCATTGAATCTATCTAATCGATTTATGTAACTGGATAAGACAGACGCGCTCTTTGGGAGGCCGGAATGATATTGTGCTGTGGCGAAGCTTTGATCGACATGCTGCCGCGGGATACGACGCTGGGTGAGAAGGGCTTTGCCCCTTACGCCGGCGGCGCGATCTTCAACACTGCGATCGCGCTTGGGCGCCTCGGCATTCCCACAGGCTTCTTCACCGGCATTGCCGATGACATGATGGGCGAAATCCTGCGCGATACGCTGTCGGTCTCCAAGGTCGATTTCAGCTATTGCGCCATTACTCCGCGTCCGAGCACGATTGCCTTCGTCAAGCTCGTCAATGGTCAGGCGACCTATGCCTTCTACGATGAAGGCACGGCCGGCCGCATGATCACTGAAGCCGATCTCCCGACGCTCGGCAACGATTGCGAAGCACTGCATTTCGGTGCGATCAGCCTTATCCCCGATCCCTGCGGCGCAACCTACGAGGCGCTGATGAAGCGCGAGCATCAGAGCCGCGTCATCTCGCTCGACCCGAACATCCGCCCGGGCTTCATCAAGGACAAGGCAGCTCATATGGGTCGCATCAGCCGGATGGCCGCCATGTCCGATATTCTCAAATTCTCCGATGAGGATCTGGAATGGTTCGGCATATCTGGCAATCACGACGAACTCGCCAACCATTGGCTGAACCAGGGCGCCAAGCTCGTCGTCATCACCAAGGGTGCTGAGGGGGCGACAGGCTATACCAAGTCGCTGAAGGTCTCGGTGCCGAGTGAACGCGTCACCGTTGTCGATACGGTCGGCGCGGGCGATACCTTCGATGCTGGCATTCTGGCATCGCTGAAGATGAACAACCTGCTGACCAAGGCGCAGGTGGCATCGCTGAACGAGAAGGCGTTGCAGGATGCGCTGGCTCTGGGCGCCAAGGCTGCGGCGGTCACGGTGTCGCGCGCGGGTGCAAATCCGCCCTGGGCAAGTGAGATCGGTCTTTGATCCAACCCTCCCATTGAGGGGGAGGGTCGGCACATAGTGCCGGGGTGGGGTGATCCTTTAAATCACTAACGCGGAGAGCCTAGTCACCCCCACCGGCCGCTTTGCGGCGAACCTCCCCCCTCAAGGGGGAGGTGGATGAACGCTTTTACTTCGCCCGGCTTGCGAGCGCAGCCACCAGCCCTTGCGTCGAAGAGTCGTGGCCGGCGGCGCTTTCCTTGCCTTCGATGACGGGCAGCAGGCCCGTTGCCAATTCCTTGCCGAGCTCGACGCCCCACTGGTCGAAGGAGTTGATGCGGAAGAGCACGCCCTCGACGAAGACGCGATGTTCGTAGAGCGCGATCAGGCGGCCGAGCGCAAAGGGAGTCAGCTTGTCGTAGACGAAGGTGATCGACGGGCGATTGCCGGTGAAGACGCGGTGCGGCGCGATGAAATCAGCCTTCTTGTCGTCCATGCCCTTGGAGGTGAGCTGAGCCTTCGCTTCCTCGAAGGTGCGGCCCTTCATCAGTGCTTCCGACTGCGCCAGGCAATTGGCCATCAGCAGGTCGTGCTGGTGACGCAGTTCCGGCTCGAAACCGTTGGCGGCGATCATGAATTCGGCCGGGATGATGCTCGTGCCCTGGTGGATGAGCTGATAGAAGGCGTGCTGGCCGTTGGTGCCGGGCTCGCCCCAGACGACCGGGCCGGAATTGCCCTCGACCGGCGTGCCGTCGATGGTGACGCCCTTGCCGTTCGATTCCATATCCAGCTGCTGCAGGTAGGCCGGGAAGCGCGACAGGCGCTGGTCATAGGGCAGGATCGCGCGCGTGGGATAGCCGAGCACGTTGCGGTGATAGAAGCCGATCAGGCCAAGCAGCATCGGCAGGTTTTCCTTGAAGGGCGCCTGGCGGAAATGATTGTCCATGGCATGCGCGCCATCGAGGAACTTGCCGAAGTTTTCCGGGCCGATCGCGATCATCAGCGGCAGGCCGATAGCAGACCAGATCGAGTAGCGGCCGCCGACCCAATCCCAGAAGCCGAAGACGCGCTCGCTGTCAATGCCGAAGGCGGCGACCTTGTCGAGCGCCGTCGAAACGGCCGCGAAGTGATGCTGCACGGCAGCTTCGCCGAGCGCATCGGCGATGAACTTGCGCGCCGTCTGGGCATTGGTCATCGTCTCGATCGTCGTGAAGGTCTTCGAAGCGACGATGAAGAGCGTCGTTTCCGGCTTAACGAGCTTCAGGATATCGGCGATATGGGCGCCGTCGATATTGGAGATGAAGTGCGACCGCGGCCCGTCGTGGTAGGGGGCGAGCGCCAGTGTTGCCATGACCGGTCCGAGATCGGAGCCGCCGATGCCGATGTTGATGACATCGGTGATCGCCTTGCCCGTCGAGCCCTTCAGTGCGCCCGAGCGGATGCCGTCGGCAAACTTGCCCATGGCGGCCAGAACCGCATTGACGTCAGGCATGACGTCCTTGCCGTCGACGAGCACCGGCTTGTTCGAGCGGTTGCGCAGCGCGGTGTGCAGGACGGCGCGGTTTTCGGTGAAGTTGATGGCGACACCGGAGAACATTTCCTCGCGCTTGGCGGCAACGCCGCCCTCGGCTGCGAGCTTCTCGAGCAGGGCAAGGATATCGTCGTTAACAGCCGTCTTGGAGTAATCCATCAGCAGGTCGTCGAACGAGGCGCTGAAGCGGGAAAAGCGTTTCGGATCGGCGGCGAAAGCGGCGCGAATATCCGTAGCCTTCGTTGCCGATGCGGTGCTCTTCAGTTGATCGACGAGGGCGTTCATGGGAGGCTCCTTGCGGTTCGCGCTACTGGCCTTCAAAACCGGGCCAAGCGCTTTGAGTTTGGTCGCGAAAACTATTCCCTATGTAGGGCGTAAATCAAGTTCACCTATCGCCCAAAACGAAAAAAGCCGCTCGCGAAACAAGCACGAGCGGCTTCCTGAATGACACGGAATTATGTCAGCCGCGCAACTCCTTGCGCAGGATCTTGCCGACATTCGATTTCGGCAGTTCGGTGCGGAATTCGATAAAGCGCGGGCGTTTGTAATTGGTCAGATTTTCAGCGCAATGAGCTTTGACGTCGGCCTCGGTCAAAGCCGGATCCTTCTTGACGATAAAGAGCTTTACCGCCTCGCCGGAATGCGGATCGGGAACGCCGATCGCAGCTGCCTCCAGCACGCCCGGATGCATGACGGCGACTTCCTCGATCTCGTTCGGATAGACATTGAAGCCCGAGACCAGGATCATATCCTTCTTGCGATCGACGATCTTGGTGTAGCCGCGCTCATCCATGAAGCCCATATCGCCGCTGCGGAAGAAGCCGTCCGGCGTCATGACGCGTGCGGTTTCGGCCGGCTGCTTCCAATAGCCGGCCATGACCTGCGGCCCGCGAATGCAGATCTCGCCGACTTCGCCGAGCGGCAGCGAATTGCCGTTCTCGTCGCGAATATCGAAATCGGTGCCCGTGATCGGCAGACCGATCGTGCCGGTGAATTCCGGGCTGTCGAAACGATTGGCGCTTGCGACCGGCGACGTCTCGGAAAGGCCGTAGCCCTCGGTGATCCAGGCCCCCGTCATCTTCTGCCACCGCTCGGCGACGGGCCGTTGCACCGCCATGCCGCCGGCAAGCGTTCCCGTATTGGAGAGGTCGAGCTTGGTAAACTCAGGATTGTTCATCAGCGCGTTGAACAGGGTGTTCAGGCCAGGGAACAGGTCAAACTTGTATTTGCCGAGCTCCTTGATGAAGGCCGGTATGTCGCGCGGGTTGGCGATGAGCACGTTATGGCCGCCGAGCGACATGCCCATGAGAGAATTCACCGTCAGCGCGAAGATATGATAGAGCGGCAGCGCACAGACGAAGGTCAGCTGTTCGGGACGCGGCTTGCTGATATAGGCGGATTGCAGCCAGAGCAACAATTGCAGCTGGTTTGCCAGCAGATTGGCATGGGTGAGGATCGCGCCCTTGGCGACGCCGGTCGTGCCGCCGGTATATTGCAGGAAGGCGATATCGCTGCCGGTGAGCTCGGACAGCTTGAAGGGGAGGCGCGAGCCCTCGGCAATCACGCTCTTGAAGCTGCGATGGCCGGGAATGGACCAGGCCGGAACGAGCTTCTTCACCTTGCGGACGATGAAGTTGACGATGTGGCCCTTGACGCCGAGCATGTCACCAAGCGCCGTGACGACGACATGGCGCACATCCGTATGGGCCAGCACCTGCTCGACCGTATGGGCGAAGTTTTCCAGAACGAAGATCGCCTTGGCGCCGCAGTCGCGTAATTGGTGCTCGAGCTCGCGCGGCGTATAGAGCGGGTTGACGTTGACGACGACGAGCCCGGCGCGAAGAATGCCATAAACCGCGATCGGGTTCTGCAGCACGTTCGGCATCATGACGGCAACGCGATCGCCCTTCTGCAGGCCGAGGCTTTGCAGCCAGGCGGCAATCTTGCGCGTCTGCAGATCGAGATCGCGATAAGTGATGGATTTGCCCATGCTGGTGAAAGCGGGTCTGTCGGCATAGCGCGCGCAGCTTTCCTCCAGCAGTTCGGCGAGCGATGCATGCTCCAGCGGCGGCAGCTCCGCCGGTACTATATCCGGATAGGAGGCAAGCCATATTTTCTTGACCTGCGGTCTATCCGAAGGAGCGGAGACCGAATTCATGCGCATTTCCTCCTCTACGCACCATCACCACGCCCGGCCGTCATATGCGGCGGCTATGCAGAGTGTCAT
Source organism: Rhizobium pantanalense (assembly GCF_030182525.1). Taxonomy (NCBI): domain Bacteria; kingdom Pseudomonadati; phylum Pseudomonadota; class Alphaproteobacteria; order Hyphomicrobiales; family Rhizobiaceae; genus Rhizobium; species Rhizobium pantanalense. Next base: position 165,716 of record NZ_JAQJCH010000003.1, on the reverse strand, counting down.
TGGACGATCAAAAAGTCTCCCGCTTTTCACATCGCCCTCGTGTTGCTCTCAATTAAATCATCAGAGCACAACTGAAGCCACAATAACCTTGACGTAAACGTCAATAATCGTCTTGCGCTCACGTTTTTTTACAATCCTGAAAAAAGTACTGGAACTTTTATGACAACGGAGCGTTAATAGCGCCATGGGTTTAAACCCATCGGAGCATCGTGCTGCCCCAAAGAGCAGATCGGACGCTCCATAGTTTATGTGACGCGTATCCAAAAGGAGGTGCGCATATGCATAAAGAGAGTGCCGATTTTTCGGGTCGTGACCTTTACATCAAGGACATGTCGATGCTGGTCGCCTGCGATCGCGTCGAAGGGTCGAGAGTATACGGCTCGGACGGCAAACAGATTGGTCATATCGAGCGGCTGATGCTGGAAAAAAGTGATGGACGCATCGCTTTCGTCATTCTGAGCTTCGGCGGTTTCTTCGGCATCGGCCAGGAGCACTATCGGCTGCCGTGGGAGAAGCTGCGCTACGATGCTCACATCGACGGCTATCGCGTCAGCATGACCAAGAACGACATCGAAAAGGCGTGCCGCTTCGCTGCCAAGGACGACCACGACCATAAGAATCATGGCCACAAGAGCCACGATTATTTTGGCGTGCCGCCCTATTGGATGTGAGCGCGCTGGCGGAACTGCCGGATGCCCCGCCGATGCGGGGCTTGCTCCCTGTTTGGGCTAGTTGAACCGCCCAAGCCTTTGCACCACCTCGATCTTGTAACCATCGGGGTCGGTGACGAAGAACAGCAATGCAAAAAGCTTCCCATCACGATTGAGTTCGATGATCTTGCCGGGATTGAGCCCGAGTTGGGTCATGCGCGCATGCTCGTCCTTCAGTTCTGAGACCGAAACCGCAAGGTGGCCGTAGGCATCCCCTTGCGCATAAGGCTCGATGCGGCCCTGATTGACGGTCAATTCCAGTTCGAACCCGGTCTCGGCATTGCTGAGATAGACCAGAGTGAAGGTCTCGAAGGCAATGCGGTCGGCAACCTTCAGGCCGAAGGCCTTGTCGTAGAATTCGGTCGAGCGCGCCTCGTCCAGTACGCGGATCATCGAGTGAATCATCTTGGCCATCGGCGTCTCCATAAATCGTCAGGGCATGTCATTGCAGCCAATGCCATCGGCAGCCATTGAAGGCAAGCATGGGGAAACTCGCCATATCTCCGATCGAGCATAGATCCAGGGTTTCCGGATTGCGATCGGTCTGCTTAACTCCCTGGCGCCCACGTATAGGGCTCAAGGGGGGGAAACCATGTACTATGCCATTCTGGCCTATCACGAGGAAGGTATCGTCGAATCCTGGAGTAAGGAGCAAGATGCCGCGCTCATGACGGACCTTTTGGAGATCAATGACCGCATGGTCGCGCAGAAATCGCTGGGGCCGGCTGCGCGTCTTGGATCGACCCAGAATGCCGTGACCTTGCGGGGGAAGGGTGCGGGCATGGTCATCGACGGGCCGTTTGCAGAAACCAAGGAACAGCTGCTCGGCTTCTACGTCGTCGATTTTCCGACGATTGAGGAGGCAGTCGAGGCAGCGCGCGAATTGCGCCGCGTCAATCCCACCGCCGTTTATGAAGTCAGACCGATTTCGCTTTACCTGCCCGGCGCATCCTTGCCGTCAGGCGAAGGCAACTGATGGGAAGCTGTGATCGGCGTCGACCTCAATGAGGTTGAAGGCCGATCTTCCTGGTGACCGAGCGCTCGATCATCTCCATGCCGTCATAGATCAGCACCGCCATCAGGCCGACGATCAGGCCGCCCTGCAGGATGAAGGCGGTGTTGTCGTTGATGAGCCCGGCGATGATGACTTCACCCAGCCCCTTGGCGGCGACGGTGGAGCCGATCGTCGCCGTGCCGATATTGATCACGGTCGCGATTTTCAGCCCTTCGATTATGAGCGGCAGGGCGAGCGGCAGCTCGACGCGGAAGAGCCGCTGCCAGCCGTTCATGCCCATGCCGTCGGCGGCATCGAGCACCGAGGCGGGTACCTGCTGCAAGCCTGCGACCGTGTTCTCGAAGATCGGCAGCAGCGCGTAGAGAAACAGCGCGATGAATGTCGGGACGGCGCCGAAGCCGGTGGTCGAGATCGCAAGTGCCAGCACGGCAACTGGCGGAAAGGTCTGCCCGGCATTGGCGATCGCCCGCGACAGCGGCAGGAAGTCGGCTCCGATCGGCCGCGTGACGAAGATGCCGCCGAGTACCGCCAGGATGCCGCTTGCCGCAATCGAGATCAGAATGAGTTCGAGATGGCTGAGCGCCAGGCTCGGCAGGCTGTTCTGCGTATAGATCGGCGACGCACCGAATTTGGTCAGCGGCGCCAGAACAGGTATCAGCCATTCCGGACGGAAGAGCATCACCAGCAGCAGCGCCAGAGCCAGGAGGCGGAAGAGATTGGCGGTAAGAAATCTCATGCTTTGCGGCCCAGCTCGATCAGGTGCTGGATCGAGATCGAGCCGACAGGCACCTTGCGCTCGTCCTCCACTGTCGCCTCATCTGCGCCCTGCCAGATGAGTTCAGCCAAGGCATCGCGCAGATTGAGGGTCTGCGGCAGGCTATGACCGAGGCCGGGCCGCGGCGGCTGCATACTTTCCTTCAGCGGCAGCAACGACATCAGCTTCAAGGCGCGGTCGGATGTGCCGGTAAGCTGCTGCACGAAGGGATCGGCTGGCTCGGTCAGGATCTTCTCAGGCTCGGAACATTGCAGCAGCTTGCCGCCGCTCATGACGGCGATCTTGTCGCCGAGATGGAAGGCTTCGTCCATATCGTGGGTGACGAGGACGATGGTGGTGCCGAACTGTTTCTGGATGGCGAGGAGATCGTCCTGTGCCTTGCCGCGGATGACCGGGTCGAGCGCGCCGAAGGGCTCGTCCATCAGCAGCAATTCCGGCTCCGCTGCAAGCGCGCGTGCGACGCCGACGCGCTGCTGCTGGCCGCCGGAAAGCTGGCTTGGATATTTGCCTGCAAAGGTGCCGGGGTCGAGATGGAAGAGATTGAGGAGTTCTTCGACACGGCTGTCGATGCGCGTCTTTTTCCAGCCCAGCAGCTCGGGGACGGTGGCGATATTCTGCGCGACGGTGCGATGTGGAAAAAGCCCGTGCCCCTGGATGGCATAGCCGATGCGGCGGCGAAGCTCGGTCGCCGGCACATTCATGATGTCTTCGCCGGCAACGGAGATGTGACCTGCCGATATCGGCACCAGCCGGTTGATCATGCGCATCAGCGTCGATTTGCCGGAACCGGAGGTGCCGACGATGACGGTGATTGTGCCCTTCTCCATGCTCATGCTGACATTATCGACGACCGTTGCGTTGCCATACCGCTTGGTGACGCCCTTGAGCTCGATCATGCTGGTCATGCGCGTTGTCCCCGGATGCTGTCGATGACCGCATCGAGGATGACGGCCGATGAGAAGGCGAGAAAGACCGTCGGCACGGCGCCGAGCAGCACGAGGTCATTGGCCGTCTGGCCGATGCCCTGGAAGATGAAGAGGCCGAAGCCGCCACCGCCGATCAGTGCTGCCACGGTGACGAGGCCGATCGCCTGCACCACCACGATGCGGATGCCTGTGAGGATGACGGGGAAGGCGAGTGGCAGGTCGATGCCGGTCAGGATCTGCCGGCGCGTCAGGCCCATGCCGGCGGCGGAATCGCGCACGGAAGGATCGACGCCGGCAAGGCCGACGACGGTATTGGCGACGATCGGCAGCAGCGAATAGATGACGAGCGCTACCAGCGCCGGCGCCACGCCAATGCCTTTGACGCCGATCTCGGCGGCGAAAGGTACGTTGGCGGCGATATAGCCGAGCGGCAGCATGAGAATGCCGAAGAGGGCAAGGCTGGGGATGGTCTGCACCAGGCTCAGCGCCCGCAGCACGACGGCGCGGATGCCAGGTTGCCAATAGCAGAAGATGCCGAGCGGCAGCGCCAGCACGATGGCGATGGCGACCGAGCCCAGAGACAGGAATACATGGTTGAGCGCCTCGTGCCAAAACTTGTCGGCATTGTTGGCATATTCCTTCATGATCGAGAGATTGTTGAGCAGGCCGGAGCGCAGGACGACGGCAAGCAGCGCGGCGTAGACAGCCAGCGCCCCGACCCGCAGCCAGGGCGTCAGCCGTAGCTTCACCAACGCATCCGAAATCATCAATCCCACCACGGCGAGCAGCACCCAGAAGCAGCCGCCGGGGGTAATGCGCGCCACAGTGCTGCCCGCAGGCGTCGCTGCCGTCGAGACCAGTCCGAGGGTGACGATCAACATGGCGATCGCGAGTGTTGCGACTCCGAGGCGCATGATCTGGTTGCGCAGGAAAAGCGCGGCGAACGCGGCTGCGGCCAGAAGGACGAGCAGGAACAGCGCGGACGGCTGGGCAATGAGCTGCGTCAGCAGTTGCGGCTTGCCGGCGGCAATGCGGTTTGCCTTGACGATGATGAACGGCATCCAGGCCGTTGCCAGCGCGCCGCCGGCCACCAATACCACTCCGAGGCGGTCCACTCTACGGACCGCTAGCGCATCTTCCATCAGGCAAGCTCCGTCAGCGCATAAGTCCAGAATTCAAGGCGGGTTCGGACAAGATCATGCCCATTCGAATGTCCGCGGCTCCGCCTTATCAAAATGGAGCCGCCGGAACGGATGATTTTAGGTCTGCAAGACCTAAAATCTGAATCCGCTCCGGAACAAAAGGAGTAGAGCATGATGTTGTCCGAAAACCGTTGACACTTTTCGGCATCATGCTCGAGAGCAGCGTCAATGCCTTACTTCAGGAAGCCATTGTCCTTGAGGTAGGATTCGGCAACAGCCTTGGCCGGTTCGCCATCGACCTGGATGCGGCCGTTCAGCTTGCGCAGCACGTCGGCGGTCAGACCCTTGAAGATCGGAGCCAGAACCTCTTCGATCTTCGGGTTGGCCTTCAGCACAGCTTCGCGGATGATCGGCGTCGGCGCATAGACCGGCTGCACGCTCTTGTCGTCCTCGAGGACAGTCAGTTCCGCCGCTTCGATGGCACCGTCGGTGCCATAGACCATGGCCGTGTTGACGCCGTTGGTCTGGTCGGCTGCAGCCTTGATCGTCGCCGCAGTATCGCCGCCCGAAAGCACCACTTCCTGATCCGGCTTCAGCTTGAAGCTATAGGTCGTCTCGAAGGCCGGCAGGGCTGCCGGCGAATTGACGAATTCCGAAGATGCGGCAATTTTCACCGACCCGCCGCCAGCGACCCACTTGCCGAAGTCCGACATGGTCTTCAACTTCGCCGGGCCGGCGACATCGTTGCGCACGGCGATCGCCCAGGTGTTGTTGGCCGGCGAAGGCGTCAGCCAGACGATCTTGTTGGCGTCATAATCCAGCTTCTTGGCCAGATCGTAACCCTGCTGCAGATTCTTCCAGGCCGCATCGTCGGCCTTGTTAAAGAAGAAGCCGGCATTGCCGGTATATTCGGCATAGATATCGATTTCGCCCGCAGTAATCGCCTTGCGCACGACCGGCGTCGTGCCGAGAGCGATGCGATCCTGCGCCTTGATGCCGTTGGCATTGAGCGCTGCGAGGATGATGTTGCCGAGCAGCGTGCCTTCGGTGTCGATCTTCGAGGAGACGACGACGTCGGCGGCGCTGGCGCCACTGGCAAGGAGAGCCGTCAGCGTGGCGGCAAGTGCAAGCTTCTTGAACATGATGTTTCCCTTTGTACCCCGTTAAATCGTTCTTCTGCTTGCCCGCGCTGCCTTGAAGGGCCGTAGTCCGGACAGGCAGGTTTGGAGCGGGCCGGCGGCCCACAGGCGAATTCGTGACTACTTCGGGCACCTAGCGCTCATCGCGGAAAAGTCGATGCGCTTCGGATTCCCGTTGCAGTCGCGCGATTATGACGAGCGTACTCGACATTCGCGCGAAATTGGATTTCTTTTTTCGGGGGCAAGTGCGTTTGTTTTTGTTCCCCTTACCCGTTTGGCGCTGTTCCGATCTCATTCTTGCGGCTGGATCGGTAAGGCGCCAAAGAAACGATAGCTGTCGCTTTTCGGCTTAGGGATATCTTTTTTTAAGAACACGTCATATCGTCGGGATATCATTGATATTGCTGCGGTCGAGCCAGGATGCGTGCCGCGGCTGAGGAGATCTGATTTGTATCTCGGCGCATTGTTCATAGCCGATATGGTGTTCTCCATCGGCTCGGTGAGGGAGACCGCGCGGCGGCTGTCTTTTTCCGCTTCGACCGTCTCAAGCGCGCTGCGCCGACTCGAGACCGAGCTGGCCATGAAGCTTGTCGAGCGCGCCTCCGGCGAGCTTGCAACCCTTCTGGCGAGTTCGAAGGTTCAAAAGGGCCTGCAACCCATTCTCGCGGGCATGCGTCAGCTTTCCGCCCTGGTGAAGGAGCGGCCGGCTTCCCCGGACTATGACCATTGGGCCGCGCGCCTGCCGCTGAAGATCGCCACCATTGAACGTTTCCTCGAAGTCGCCGATCAGGGCAGCATCAATCGCGCCGCCCGACGCCTGCGTCTCGGCCAGCCGCAGCTTTCGTTGCAGATCGCTAATCTGGAGGAGTTGTTCGGTTGCCGCCTGTTCGAGCGGCAGGCACAGGGTTCGGTGCTGACGGAAGCGGGGCAGGAGGTTCACGCCATTCTCGCCGCGATCGCACAGGCCTGGGACGAGATGAAAGCGGCGGCGGACGAGCGCTTTCAGCGCACTGCGCGCGCGGTCCGCATCGGCTCGATCATTCCCACAGGTTCGGAAAGCTGGGTTGCCCGCTCGCTGGCGAGCCTGGTGTCGCGCTGGAACATAGGAGGCAACAGCAACATGCTGTCGCTGCTGCTGATGACGGCCGATGATCTGCGCGAGGCGCTTCGATCAGGCCGTATCGATGTCGCCATCGTCGATTCCGTCTTCGGCCTCGACGCCTTCGAACATATGGAGCTTGTCGCGACGGACATGGTGGCGATCGCCCCGCTCGACAGCATGGAGCAGACATTCGCCGCGCTCGTCGAAAACCATCCGCTCTGCGTGCCGAGCCCCCGGACCGGTATCGGCAATGCCGCGACGGCCTTCGGCTATGACAGCCGCGATCGCCGCCGGTTTCGCGGCCGGGACATCACCTCGGCCGATTCCCTACCCGTCATCGTCGATCTCGTCGCCAACCACGGCTATGTGTCGTTTCTCGGCCGGGTCAGCGCGCTTCCGATCGCCGACAAGGTCCGCATCGTCGATCCGGATGAGATCTTGCCGCTGTCCTATCATCTCGCCCATAACGGCCGCAAAGCCTCGGTGGAAGCCTGCCGGCTGATCCAGCAGGCGGTTCGTGAACTGGTTGGAGAGATGGGAACGACACGAAAGCGCCTGTCGTCCCGCGAATAGCGGAACAAATGGGACATATTCGCGTTTAGGTGGGTTAGGTTAGTCCGGGCGTACGCAGCCGGGGGGCGCGTTCGGCATCCAAGGAGAGACCATAAATGAAAATTCTTGCAACGGCGCTCGTCGCATTGGGCATTATTGTTTTACCTGCTACCTATGCCGAGGCGCGTGATCATCACCATCACCGCTGGCATCATCACCATCGCGATTATCGCCCCCATCATCATGGCTGGCATCGCCATGAAGGATGGCGGCATGGGCATCGCCATCATCGCTGGCACAGCAAGCCGCATTTCTCGCACGCCTGATGGCAGTTGATGGGCATGAAAACGGCGTCTTCGGGCGCCGTTTTTGCGACTGTCCCATCCATTGCGTCCTCCTCATTCCGTCTTGACGATGCCGGTTGAAACCATCGGCCGACAAGTGCGCGATCGCGCTTAGACGGGCCTACGGCGATGTCGCGAAAACGCCTGCTCTCCAAGGGATAGCGGAACTTTCGAAAGCGCTGTTGCGTTTACTATATCGTCCGGAGGACGCGAGTAATACGAGTAGCGTTTACGTCCGGCATTCAAGGAGGCTGGAAATGAAAATTCTGGCAACAGCGCTGGTTGCGCTAGGTATGGTCGTGTTGCCGGCAACCTATGCCGAGGCGCGTCCTCATCACCATGGGCACCCCCATCGGATGGTCGTCCATCGGCATTATCACCATCACTACTATTACCGCCATCACTACTATCGCCCCTATTACGGCTACTACGCGCCGTATTATGGCTATGACCGACCTTATTACGGTTATTACCAGCCCTACTATCCCTTAGGGGTATTCGGTGTTTTCGGCGGCTATGGCGGCTATCGCCATCACCACGGTTGGTATGGCGGTCGCGGATATCATCACGGCTGGTATGCCGGCGGCCATCGCGGATGGCACGGCGGCGGTGGCCACTGGCGCTATTACAGCCAGCCGCACTTCTCGCACAACTGACGGCCTGACCGCTGGCAAAACGGCGCCTCCGGGGCGCCGTTTCATCATGGCGTCATAAGCTGTCCGGCAGCGACAAGTTCACGCCGGGTTCAGAACGTGAACGGCGCGGTCGGCCATCAAATGCTTTACCTTCTCGCCGTAGGAGGCCATATGCGCGGAAGCGCCATGTGCCTTCAGCGCCGCCAGGCTTTCCCACTTCTCGACCACGACGAAGGTGTCAGGCCCAAAGGCCGGATTGGCCCCTTCGACATCCACGACAGCGGTATATTCGATGCAGCCGTCTTCGGCGTGGACGGCCGGAACATTTGCCTGGAATGCTTCGAGCACTTCGGCGCGCTTGCCGGGATGGGCGGTAAGGATGGCGAGTACGTGAATCATGGAGATGTCCTTGAAGCGATATTCAATATGGATGGGGAATAACGGACGCCACCGGATGTGCGACCGGTTTCAACCATTATCACGGAACGGGTCCGTCCGAACGCCAAACTTCAATTTTTATCTGGCATGGGATTCTTGCTGGATCGCGGCGCTCACATCCGATTGATGTATTTCGGATCGAGCGATCCGCTCAGCAGATGGCCGACTGCAAGGAGATTGCCCTGAAGGCGACCGCGCCGGTCGATATAGGGCGGTGGATTGACGGAGCCGACGACATTCGAGGCGATATTGCCGCCCATCAGCTTCAGCGCCCATTTCAGCGAGACCGAGCGCTTCTTGACGAGATAGAGCGGATTGGCGACCTGGGAGTACCCAAGGCGCAGGCCCGATGTGCGGCCGGTCTTGACGCCGAGATGGACGCCACGCAGGCGATTGAACTTGACAATCTTGCCGAAAGGACGCAGCCGCCGACACAGATCCACATCCTCCTGCCAGGCATAGAGTGGCAGATCCTCGTCGAAATAGATGCCGTTTGCGAGCATCTGCTTCCGGCGGAAAATCATGTTGCAGCCATAGGCGTTGTGCGTGGCTTCGATCTCCGCCGCCGGAAATGGCGTGGCATCGGCGGCGAGCGCTTTATCGGCCTCGTCCGCCGTTAAGCCTGGTCCAAGGATACCGTCACGGACCACTTCGCCGGTCGCCACGACGATCTCTTCATCCGCCTCGAACAGGGCTTCCGTTTCGGCGAGATAATTTGTTGCCGGGAAGAAATCGTCATCGAAGAAGACGACCACATCTATGCCGACGGCTGCATCGATGATGGCATTGCGTTGCGGGCAGCTTCCCTGCGGTGAAGAGACGATCGTCACGGGGAAGGGTGCGGAACGCAAGCGCTCCGTATCGATGTCATCGCCCTTAGCCGGACACAGGAAGAGATGATCCGGCTTGCGGGCTTGCTTCGCCAATCTATCGATCATCGCGGCGAGAATCGCCTTGCGACCGCATGTCGCCACGCCAACGGCAATTTTCATGATGCATCCCCCATAATATGATCCCGAGGCGCACGGAACCACCAAAAGCTGAATCTTTGGTTGTGCTAATCGCCTGCATTCGACGGATTGCGCGCAAAAGCTGTTTCGTTGTCGGAGGCCGGCCCATTTACAGCCATCGATAGAGCGTTTCGAAAGAGGGCGGCTGTCTCGCGGGCCGGGCATTCGTGATCGGCTCGAATGCCTGACGCAAGCCATGAATGCCAAGACTTGTAGCATCCACGGTTCAGAAGCAGGTCGTCTCTGCGATCTGCCCTTCAGCCAATATCGAAGGTATCCGCTGCCAAATGCAAACGCGCGACTCGAGATTTCAGTACAAGAGCGGCATGCCGCATACGCAGCTCGGCCTGCATCACATGGAAAATGCCCGGCTGCTGCCCGATCGCGGCGAGCTTCTGCACCGCCTGCCGCATGGCAGCGTCTGCGCCGAGATCGGCGCGGCTTTCGGCGATTTCACCGCCGAGATCTTTGAAAAGAACGCGCCGCGAGAGCTTTACCTGATCGACGCGTGGGATACGCCCCGCTATCAGGAGGGTCTGGAGCAGATAAGGTCAAAATTCCGGGGCGCATTGGATCAAGGCCGCCTGCGCATCGTCCAGGGCTATTCCACCGTGCGGCTTTCGGAATTTCCCAATAGTTTTTTCGATTGGATCTATGTCGACACTAATCACAGCTACGAGACGACCCTGGAGGAGCTGCAGATCAGCCACTTCAAGGTCAAGCAGGACGGCCGCATCGCCGGCCACGACTTCTGCACCGGCAATGTCGTCGATGCCATTCCATATGGCGTGGTCGAAGCCTGCACCAAATTCTGCAAGGATTTCCATTGGCAGTTCGAATACATGACCCTGGAATCCCACGGGCATTTTTCATTCTCGCTGAAGCGGCTCTGAAGCATGCCGCGCAAAAGTACGCAGCGGTTTTGCGACAACATAACATACGCAAAATCAAAGACCTAAAGCGCGAAAAGCGAATCTGAAAGATCGCGCTTTAGGCACCATGGCCTGTGGCCGGCAAGCACCCCGTCGCTGATACGAGCGCAATAAGTCCGCTGCTGTTCGGTGTCTGGTGCCAGCTGATTGTAGCGGCCGACCTATCGGCGAGGATGTTCACACCTGGATTTTGAACACCGGTCAATCGTGGGCCGATGCAGGTTCAATCCTCGAAGATGAAGATGTCGCCTTCCTGCAAAGCCGCGATGAAAGCTTCCCTGGCCTTCTCCGCCTCGAGCGTGCCCTCATGCGCGTCCGCCAGCGCTTTTCTGGCGATCCTATAGGCTTGCCCGTCCTCGAGCGTCGGCCACTCCTTCGCCATGTATTCCATGGCGCGTTCCGCATTCGATATCACCAGCCGGTCGCCCGTCTTGCGGGTCTCGACGATTACGGGTTTGCTCCACCATTGGGCCATGAAGTTTCTCCTTCCGCGGTCAACGTGCCGTTGGCTGGAATGTTCCAGGAGGCCCGCCGGTCGAATCCGCACTGTCACGACAGCAAGGGAACTCCCGCTTCGGCCGCTGCGGCAATGAAGGCGACGCGCGCTTCCTCAGGTGCTCGCCAGCCGCGTTGGACGTCGATGCAGATGAGCAATGCCGACAGAAAGCAGTCGCCTTCCTCCGAGGGCCAGTCATCGAGAAGCGTCTTCCAGACTTCGTCGGCCGTGCCTACGGATTTCGCTTCACCGGAATCGTTGCGAATGACGCGGATGGGAGAGAAGTGCGGCACGATGCTCATGGTCGAGGACTCCGTCAAGGCAGAGGCTGTTTTGGGCCTTTTGCCATTAGGCGCGCATTTAACTTTCTTAATCTGCCGGCACGCTTTTGGGCATATATGATCAATCTTCGCCCGCATGCCTGCGATATCAGCAAAATCGCGCCTGAGTGCGTGGGGCTGGCCGATCACGCCGGGATCGCTGCTTCTCGCAGCAAAATTGATCGACGGCGCGGGCGATCCGCCGAAGACTGGCAATGCCCTGGAATGGAGCTGAGGATTTGGGGAGACAGGACAAATGGTGCCGCTTACGTGACTCGAACACGTGACCCCATCATTACGAATGATGTGCTCTACCGACTGAGCTAAAGCGGCATTCTGCGGAGCGTTCGGTTCGGCCCCGCGATTTGCATGGCGCTGATACAGTCTATGTGGGCAGATTTCAAGCGCTCAAATTGCCAATTGGCAAAAAAGCGGGATGCTTGCGAAAAAAAGTATCGCATTTCGCGCCCGATCAAAGTGCCAGCCGGACGCGTGCCTGCCGGTATTCTTCTTCCAGCCGGTCAATGAGGGCGGATACGGGCTGGATGGATTTGATGGCGCCGATGCCCTGGCCGGAACCCCAAATATCCTTCCAGGCCTTCACCCCGGTCGTGGCGGCCTCGAAATCCATCTTGGAAGGATCGGCCTCGGGCAAGTTGTCCGGGTCGAGGCCGGCGGCACGGATCGAGGGCTTCAGGTAATTCCCAAGGACGCCGGTGAAATAGTTGGAGTAGACGATATCGGCGGCGGTTCCCTCGACGATCGCCTGCTTGTAGGCGTCCACGGCGCGCGCCTCCTCCGTGGCGATAAAGGGCGAGCCGATATAGGCAAGATCGGCGCCGGTCGCCTGGGCGGCCAGGATGGCGCCGCCGGTGGCGATGGCGCCGGCCAGGAGCAGCGGCCCGTCGAACCATTCGCGGATTTCCTGCACCAGCGCGAAGGGGGAAAGCTGGCCGGCATGGCCGCCGGCGCCGGCAGCGACGGCAATCAGCCCGTCTGCCCCTTTGCGGATCGCCGAATTGGCGTGCCGGTTGTTGATGATATCGTGCAGGACGATGCCGCCGTAGGAATGCACCGCGGCGTTCACCTCGGGCACGGCGCCGAGCGAGGAAATGACGATCGGCACCTTGTATTTCACGCAAAGCATCAGATCGTGCTCGAGGCGTTTGTTCGACGTATGGACGATCTGATTGACCGCAAATGGAGCTGCCGGACGGTCCGGATTTGCGGCATTGTGTGCGGCAAGGTCCTCCGTGATCATGGCAAGCCACTCGTCGAGTTGGCTTTCCGGGCGCGCGTTCAGCGCCGGAAAGGAGCCGACGACGCCGGCCTTGCATTGTGCCAGCGTCAAGGCGGGGTGGGAGATGATGAAAAGCGGCGAAGCCACGACCGGCAGGCGCAGACGCTCGGTCAGGATGGAGGGGAGGGCCATGAACATCGTCCCTTTTGACGTTTACGAAAACGTCAAAAGGGATAGCAGATGTCTGTCGAGAGGGGAAGATGGAGGGGGAAATAGGCAGTAGGCAGTAGGCAGTAGGCAATAGGCAGCGGGAAAAGGCGACGGGGGTGGGCGAAAGCGATTGACCGTTTCGCAATAGGCGCTTTTCGCCTACTGCCCACCTCCACCCCATTTGCGTCGTCTTTGCCGTTTATCCCCCGCCCGAGTGCCCTTAACCCTTGCCGAAGGCTTGCGTATTGCAAAACTGGGCGTTACCGAATCCGGTTAACGGATGATGAAAATATGGCTGCCTTATCGGCAGAGTATGCGCGTATGGTGCGAGTGAGCATAAAGGATCGGATGTGAGCGGATTAGAAACGGCTATCAGAAGCGCCTTGGATCGGTCTGATCGCACCAATCCGGAAATTCGGGCTCGCATCTATCAATCTGCGCGGCAGGCTCTGGAAGCCGGCCTTCGCAAGCAGGACATTACCGATGTCAACGTCATCGCCGCCCAGCGCCAGCGTCTGGAGGCGACGATCCGCGAGATCGAGGCCGAGGAGCGCGCCCGTCCCGCACAGGCGATACCGGTTTCGCCGGAGCTGGATGCTCCGCATGTTTCTCCTTCTGTGCCCAGGTCCGATGCAAGGCAGGCAGCGGCAACGCCGCAGGAACCCGTCATGAGCGTGCGCGGAGAAACACGCGACCCGCCAATGTCGGCAGGCCCCGCTGTTCCGGCAGAGCCGACCTCGGCCGAGCTGGCGGCACGTCAAGACGATTTCGGCGATATGCGCGCCGGACCCGCCGATCATCTCGGTGCGGACAGCGATGTGCGTCCGACGGACGATGCGCCGCCGGCGCGGTCGATGAACTTCAAGCCGGAGCGGGCGGCCGTGCGCCGCAAGCCGCGCAAGTTCTTCTCGCGCCTGCTGGTCTTCTGCATCCTGCTCGCCTTCCTCGGCGTCGGTGCCTGGTGGATCAAGACCTCGGGCCTGCTCATGTCCGCCTCCCAGAGGGATACGAGCGTGCCCAATCCGCCGGCACATGTCGATTCCCAGGATTTCAGCGGCAACGGCAACGACGAGGACATGTCGGACCAGGACGATAATAGCGGTCCGGTCAATCCGGGCCTTGCGACCATCGATCCGCAGAACAGCTTCTCGGCGGAATGGCTCGAAATCTTGAAGCCCACCGACGCGCCTAAGGTGACGACCGGCTCGCAGTCGAAGGCCGAAAACGTATCGGAAAACGAAGGGCCGGCCGTGCGGCTGACCTCGCTCAGCAGCGGCGCGGACGGCAGCGGCTCGATCGAGGTGCCCGTCAATGTGCTGCAGCAGATGGTGGGAAAAGCCTCGACGGTCGCGCTGACATTGCAGTCCACCTCGGATGCACCGACGCAGATCACCGTGGAGTGCGATTTCGGTTCTCTCGGTCGTTGCGGCCGACATCGTTTCACCGTCAGCCGGCAAAAGACGGATTCGCTGTTCCAGGTCAAATTCGATCGCGCTATGGCGCCGACCGGTTCGGGACGCCTGATCATCAACAGCGACGTCGATGGCAAGGCCCGCGGTGTCAACATCTACGCCATTCGCGTATTGCCCGGGCAATAAGCCCGAGCCGCGTGCCCTTGATCGTCAGGCGAGAATGTCCGATCCCATGCCGAGGATTTTCTCGTCGACCTTGCCGATGGCCTCCTTGTCCTTGCCGTCATAATCGAGCGTCAGCAGAATATGACGGATAAGGTTCAGGCGCGCGCGACGCTTGTCATTGGCGCGGAGGACGGTCCAGGGTGCATGGTCCGTATGCGTTTCCTTCAGCATGCGGTCGCGCTTTTCGCTGTAATCCTTCCATTTCGGCAGGGCGGCGATATCCATCGAGGAGAGTTTCCAGACGGCGCGCGGATCGTGGCGCCGGTCGTGGAAACGCTTCAGCTGCATCTCCCGGCCGATGTCGAGATAGAACTTGAAGAAATAGATGCCGTCCTGAACGATGAGCTTTTCCATCTGCGGCGCCTGCTTCAGGAACTGCTCGTATTGCTTCGGCGTGCAGAAGCCCATGACCGGTTCGACGCCGGCGCGGTTATACCAGGAGCGGTCGAAGAGCACGAATTCGCCCGCAGTCGGAAACTGGGCGACATAGCGCTGGAAGTACCATTGGCCGCTTTCGCGATCGGTCGGCTTCGTCAGCGCCACCACGCGCGCCAGACGAGGGTTCATGTGGGCTGAGGTCGCGGCGATCGAACCTCCCTTGCCGGCGGCATCGCGTCCCTCGAAGAGCGCCATCACCCGTTTGCCGGTCGCCTGCAGCCAGAACTGCACCTTGATGAGTTCGATCTGCAGCGCTTTCAGCTCATCGAGATACTCGTCTTCCTTCAGCTTCTTCTTGTAGGGATAGCCACCCGAGGTCAGAGCCTCGTCATCGATCCAGCTCGGAAGCACGGGATCATCGACATCGAATATGCGCTTGATGCCATGAATATCCAGCTCCACCGCCCGGCTTTCTGTCTTCTCCCCCATATGTCGGCTCCTCGGCTGTTTACATGGTGTTAACCCTGCCGCAGACGGCGGCAAAAAAGCTTGGCCAGGAAACTGGGGCATTTATTCAATAGTTTCAAGCCTTTTGCCGCCGCCCTCTTTTGCCGGCTACATTTATTTTTGCCAGTTGCTGGCTTCTGTGGATAGAGCCGAATACTTCTGTCATGAATCGCAGATAAGACGCGGGATCCAGCGTTCCATGATGGCAGGCGAAGGACGGCGCAGTTGGAAGACGAATGGTCATTTGTCAGGAGGTTGGCAGTTCGGCTGCGGCAGGAGAGTGCGATCCTGGTTCTGGCGACGCTGATTGCCGCGCTCGCCCTCGTTGAAGGCATCAACACCGGAGCCGTGTTCTGGATCTGGGCGATCGTCATGATCGTCACGCTCATTCGTCCACCCCTGGTCGAGCGGGTGGAGGTGCCGTCACAGGCCGAACCTGCGCCTGCCGATGCGCAAACCTTGCTGCGCACCGCCTTTGCGGGACTTGCGGCACTCGATATGCCGGTGCTGATCATCGATCGCGAGGCATCGGTGCTGGTACAGAACATGGCCGTCGAAAAAGCCTTCGGCGCCTTTCCGATCGGCGCACATATTTCCTCCAAGCTACGCTCGCCGGGTCTGCTCGACATGGTGCGCGAGACCATAGCGACCAATACGCCGAACCAGATCGAGCATTCCGAGCGCCTGCCTTCGGAACGGGTCTATGTAGTGCGCATCGCGCCGATTGATCTGCCGGAGATTGACAGGCAGGAAGATGCGCTCTTCCTGCTCTCCTTCCGCGACATATCGGAGCTGCGCCACATCGACCGCATGCGCTCCGATTTCGTCGCCAACGCCAGCCATGAATTGCGCACGCCCCTGGCGTCGCTGCGCGGCTTCATCGAGACGATTCAGGGACCTGCCAAGGCCGACCCAAAAGCGCAGCAGCGTTTTCTCGGCATCATGCTGGACCAGACGACGCGCATGAGCAGGCTGGTCGACGATCTTCTGTCACTCTCGCGGCTGGAGCTGAAGTCGCATATCGCGCCGGATCAGAAGGTGGATCTCGTACCTCTGCTCGGCCATGTGCGCGACTCCCTGCTGCCGCTTGCCGGAGATCTCGATGTGACCATCAATCTGCATTTGCCGGCGGGCAAGGTGGAAGTATTGGGGGATCGCGACGAGCTGGTGCAGGTCTTCGAGAACCTGATCGAGAATGCCTGCAAATACGGCCAGGAAGGCAAGTCGGTCGAGGTTTCGCTGCTGAACGGTGCCGGCCAAGCCGTCGAGGTCGTCATCTCGGACAAGGGGCCGGGGATACCCGCAGAACATGTGCCGCGCCTGACCGAGCGCTTCTATCGCGTTAACGTTGAGGACAGCCGGTCCAAGAAGGGAACCGGTCTCGGGCTTGCCATCGTCAAGCATATTCTGACCCGCCACCGCGCCAGACTGATCGTCAAGTCGGAGGTTGGAAAGGGAACCGACTTTACGGTCCGCTTCTGAGAACCTCCGTGAAACGCTCTTTGGGCCACTGATTTATCCAAATCATATCAGGTATATAGCCTGTCATAATTGTTTCACTCATCTGACATAAAAGGGCGGTGTTTTCACCAGTAAGAATGGACTGCTGAAAAAGTGGATGTGGCGTCCGCCTCAGCGCTCTTCAAAGCTCATCAGGGGGATTCGTTGTGAATGCTTTGAAAATATCCGTTCTTGCGCTGGTTGCATCGGTTGCCCTTGCCGGCACTGCAACCGCCCGCGATCAAATTCAGATTGCCGGCTCATCGACCGTATTTCCATATGCCAAGGTCGTGGCCGAAACCTTCGGCGAGACCTTCACGAATTTCAAGACCCCGGTGGTCGAGTCCGGCGGCTCCGGAGCCGGGCTGAAGGAATTCTGCAAGGGCGTCGGAACGGATTCGATCGACATCGCCAATTCGTCGCGTCCCATCAAGGATAGCGAAGTCGAAGCCTGCAAGGCCGCCGGTGTCGCCGATATCCAGCAGGTCAAGATCGGCTATGACGGCATCGTCTTTGCCTTCGACAAGAGCAATCCCGACATCAAGTTCGAACCGGTCGATCTCTATAAGGCGCTTGCTGCCGAAGTGGTCGTCGATGGCAAGCTCGTCGCCAATCCTTACAAGAAGTGGGCTGAGATCAATCCGTCGCTGCCGGATTTTGAAATCGCCGCCTATATCCCGGGCGAGAAGCATGGCACGCGCGAAGTCTTCGAAGAGAAGGTGCTTGCCGCCGGCTGCAAGGCTTCCGGCGCGGCCGATGTCATCAAGGCCGCAGTTTCCGATGCCGGCCAGCAGGCCAAGAAATGCATAGCTGTGCGCAAGGATGGCGTTGCGGTCGATATCGACGGCGACTATCCCGAGACCTTAGCCCGCATCAACGCCAACAAGCATGGCATCGGTGTGTTCGGCCTGTATTTCTTCCAGAACAACGCCGACAAGCTGAAGGTCGCCGCCGTCAGCGGCATCGTGCCCTCAGGCCAGACGATCGCCGACGGCACCTATCCGGTATCGCGTCCGCTGTTCTTCTACATCAAGAAGGCCCATCTGGGTGTCATACCGGGGCTCAAGGAATATGTCGATTTCTTCACGAGCGATCAGATGATCGGACCGGACGGCCCGCTGGCGGAATATGGCCTCGTGCCGGCGCCGGATGCTGAGCGTGACCAGATCCGTAAGGATTTCGCGGGCGGGAAGATCATGTGACTGCTGAAGGGTCGAGCATCGGCGTGGATTTTCGCCGCGCCGGCGTTCGCCGGGGAATGGGAATGAGTGTATCGCTGCTGCTGTTGTGCTTGTCGGTCTTCGGCGCCTCCGCTTTCGTGCTGGGGCGGGTGAGGGCGGCTGTGCTATCGGGCGGCAGGCCTTCGTCCATGCATTCCCGCCTCGGCTATCACGGTGCCTATGCCGCCATATGGGCGATACTTCCGCCCCTAGCGCTCGTTTGCGTCTGGCTGATCGCGAGCCCCATCGTCATCGACCGTCTGGTGACAAAATCCTTTCCCGAGGAGGTTCAGTCTCTGCCGCCGGCTGAACTCAATCTTAGCTACGGCATGGTGCGCAGCATCGCCCACGGCATGCGCATGCTTGATCGCCGGGAGCTTGCTGATGTCGATGGCGGCAAGGCCGATCTTCAGTTGCTGCTGGCGCAGAAGGGCGTTCCGCTCGCCGTTCGCCCCACGGGCTACATGATCGCCGCCGCCAACAAGTATAACGGCATGCGTGAAGTGAGCCGATTGGTGATGTCGGCGGCAGCGATCATCCTGTCGCTGCTCTGCGCGGTCTACGGTCTGCGCGCCATTGCCCCGCGCTTTCGCGCCCGCAATCGTGTGGAACAGGTCATTCTCGGCGCACTGATCGTCGCTTCCTCTATCGCAGTGCTGACGACGGTCGGCATCGTCGTTTCCATGCTTTCGGAAGCCGCACGCTTCTTCGGCATGGTGCCAGCGAGCGAGTTCTTCTTCGGAACCGTCTGGGACCCGCGCTTCACCGGCGCCGGCGCTCAGACCTCAGGCACCTTCGGCCTGATCCCATTGCTGGCGGGCACGATTTATATCGGGCTCGTGGCCATGCTCTTCGCCGTGCCCATTGGCCTGTTCGCGGCGATCTACATGGCCGAATATGCCTCGGCTCGCGTCCGCTCCATCGCCAAGCCGATGCTGGAGGTTTTGGCCGGCATTCCCACGATCGTCTACGGCTTCTTCGCCCTTGTCACAGTCGGCCCCTTCCTGCGCGATATCTCCGCCGAGATCGACGGGCTGATGACCGGAAACTACAGAAGCTTCATCGAGGCGCAGAGCGTTTTGACCGCCGGCTTTGTCATGGGCGTGATGCTCATCCCTTACGTTTCGTCGCTGTCGGACGATATCATCATGGCGGTGCCGCGTTCGCTGCGCGACGGTTCGCTCGGGCTTGGCGCCACGCGGTCGGAAACGGTCAAGCGCGTGCTCCTGCCGGCTGCTCTTCCCGGCATCGTCGGCGCGCTGCTGATGACCGCGTCGCGGGCGATCGGCGAAACTATGATCGTGGTGCTGGCCGCAGGCGTTGCCGCGCGCATGCAGCTCGATCCCTTCGAGCCGATGACGACGGTCACCGTGAAGATCGTCAATCAGCTGACCGGCGATCTGGAGTTCACCTCGCCGCAGACGCTCGTCGCCTTCGCTCTCGGGATCACCCTGTTCTGCCTGACGCTGTGCCTCAACGTCTATGCGCTCTACATCGTCCGTCGATACAGGGAGCAATACGAATGAGCGACGTCGTATCCTCCTCTCAGCTCAACATGCCGCGCGGGCTGACGCCGGGTGCATCCGTGCACCGCGATATCGGCATCAAGCGGCGTTATGCTGCCGAACGCCGCTTCCGCGCCTATGGGATGACCGCCGTCATCTTCGGTCTCGTCTTCCTTATGATCCTGGTCTCGACCGTGGTCCGTACAGGCTATACCGCCTTCGTTCAGACCTCGATTACCCTACCGATCGAATTCTCCGAGAAGGTGATCGACCCGGCGGGTAAGCGCACGAGCGATCCGAAGGTGCTGATATCGGCCAACTACCCGGTTCTGGTCCGCGATGCACTGGTGAAGGCGCTTGGCATCGATCCGGGCAACCGTGCGCTCGTTCGCGAGGCGACGGCGATGGTGTCGGACGGCGCCAGGATCGCGCTGCGGGACAGGGTCGTCGTCAATCCCTCGATCATCGGAACGACGCAGAACGTCACCTTCCTCGCCAGCGCCAATATCGATTCCGCCAACAAAGGCCAGATCGATCTGAAGGTCGACGAGAAGGATCGAAAGGTGTCCGACCGTCAGGTCGCGTGGATGAAGAAACTCAGCGAAAGCGGCGCGCTTTACAAGGCCTTCAACAGCGGCCTCTTCGTATCGGGCAATTCGAGCCGGCCGGAAGCCGCCGGGCTCGGCGTCGCGCTGATCGGCTCGTTCTACCTGATGCTGACCGTTCTCGTACTTGCCTTGCCGGTCGGAGTCGCGGCGTCGATCTATCTGGAGGAGTTCGCGCAGAAGAACCGGCTGACGGATCTGATTGAGGTCAACATCAACAATCTCGCTGCCGTCCCCTCGATCGTCTACGGCCTGCTGGGCCTCTCGATCTTCATCAACATGATGGGTCTGCCGCGCTCGGCCTCGCTGGTCGGCGGTCTCGTGCTGAGCCTGATGACGCTGCCGATGATCATTATCGCCACACGCTCGGCGCTGCGGGCCGTGCCGCCGTCGATCCGCAGCGCGGCGCTCGGGCTTGGGGCTTCGCGGATGCAGATGGTCTTCCATCATGTGTTGCCGCTTGCGATGCCCGGCATTCTGACAGGCACGATCCTGGGGCTTGCCCATGCGCTTGGCGAGACCGCGCCATTGCTTCTGATCGGCATGGTCGCCTTCGTTGCCAACTATCCGGCATCGCCGCTCGATCCTTCGACGGCGCTGCCGGTGCAGATCTACATGTGGGCGAGCGAAGCCGAGCGGGCCTTCGTCGAAAGGACATCCGGCGCCATCATTGTGCTTCTCTTCTTCCTCGTCGCGATGAACATCGGCGCCATCCTGCTGCGCCGCCGCTTCGAGCGGCGCTGGTAAGGGAGGGCGCACGAAATGAACATGATGACGGAAGCCGCCAGCGAAAGAGCCTTGGCCAAGAAGATGACGACGATCCCCTACAAGATGATCGGCCAGGATGTTTCGGTCTATTACGGCCACAAGCGGGCGCTCTTCGACGTCAATCTGAAGATCCGCGCCAATACGGTCACGGCTCTGATCGGCCCTTCAGGCTGCGGCAAGTCCACCTTCCTGCGCTGCCTCAACCGCATGAACGATACGATCGAGACTTGCCGCGTCACCGGCAAGATCACGCTCGACGATCAGGATGTCTACGACGACAGCATTGACGTGGTGGAATTGCGCGCGCGCGTCGGCATGGTCTTCCAGAAGCCCAACCCGTTTCCGAAGTCCATCTATGAGAACGTCGCCTACGGTCCGCGCATCCATGGCCTGCATCGCTCAAAGGCCGATCTCCAGCATATCGTCGAAACAAGCCTGCAGAAGGCCGGTCTCTGGGGTGAGGTGAAGGATCGCCTCCATGACGCCGGCACGAGCTTGTCGGGCGGTCAGCAGCAGCGTCTGTGCATCGCGCGCGCCGTTGCCGTCAGCCCGGAGGTCATCCTGATGGACGAGCCGTGCTCGGCGCTCGATCCGATCGCGACCGCCAAGGTCGAGGATCTCATCCACGAGCTGCGGGAGAATTTCACCATCGTCATCGTGACGCATTCCATGCAGCAGGCAGCCCGCGTCTCGCAGCGTACCGCAATGTTTCATCTCGGCCACCTGGTCGAGGAGAACGACACCGATAAGATGTTCACCAATCCCGACGATTTCCGCACGCAGGATTACATCATGGGCCGTTTTGGTTGATGATGGCAGGCGCGCGGCTCCTTTCACACAGTTCACTTTGAGGATAGAAAAATGGTCTCCACTCACATTCTGTCAGCCTATGACGAAGACCTGAAGTTCCTGACGCGCCGCATTGCTGAAATGGGCGGCCTGGCCGAGCAGATGGTTAGCGACAGCGTACGCGCTCTCGTCAACAGCGACGCGGCTCTGGCCCAGAAAGTCATCTCCGACGACGTGGTTCTCGACCATGCCGAGCGCGAAGTCGGTGACAAGGCGATCGTCACCATCGCCCGCCGCCAGCCGATGGCAGCCGACCTTCGCGAAATCATGGGATCGATCCGCATCGCTTCTGACCTGGAGCGCGTCGGCGATCTCGGAAAGAACACCGCAAAGCGCGTCATCGCCGTGCAGGGCACTGGCGTCCCCCGCCGTCTCGCCCGCGGCATCGAGCATCTCTCCGAACTGGCGCTGAGCCAGCTCAAGGAAGTTCTCGATGTCTACGCGACCCGCTCGCCCGATAAGGCGGTGTCGATCCGCGAACGTGACGAGGAAATCGACGCCATGTACACCTCGCTCTTCCGCGAGATGCTGACCTACATGATGGAAGATCCGCGCAACATCACCACCTGCACGCATCTTCTCTTCTGCGCCAAGAACATCGAGCGCATCGGCGACCACGCCACCAATATCGCCGAGACGATCTATTACATGGCGACAGGTGCTCAGCCCGAAGGCGAGCGCCCGAAGGACGATACCGCCAATACCGTCGGCGCAGTGACGGAATAATCTGGAAGCGAAGAAAGGAGACCATAGGCGCATGGTTCCGAGAGTTGCTGTTGTAGAAGACGAGGAAGCGCTCAGCGTTCTGCTGCGCTACAATCTTGAGGCCGAAGGCTTCGAGGTCGACACGATCCTCAGAGGCGATGAGGCCGAGCTGCGTCTCCAGGAGCGCATCCCCGATCTCCTGATCCTCGACTGGATGCTCCCCGGCGTATCGGGCATCGAGCTCTGCCGCCGGCTGCGTATGCGGCCGGAGACGGAGCGACTGCCGATCATCATGCTGACGGCCCGCGGCGAGGAAAGCGAGCGCGTGCGTGGGCTTTCGACCGGCGCGGACGATTATGTCGTCAAGCCGTTCTCGACGCCGGAGCTGATGGCTCGCGTCAAGGCGATGCTGCGGCGTGCCCGCCCGGAGGTTCTCTCCACGGTGCTGCGCTGCGGCGATATCGAGCTGGACCGAGAAACCCATCGCGTCCACCGCAAGAGCCGCGAAGTACGGCTGGGGCCGACGGAATTCCGCCTGCTGGAATTCCTGATGTCCTCGCCCGGCCGCGTCTTCTCGCGCTCGCAGCTGCTCGACGGCGTATGGGGTCACGATATCTACGTCGACGAACGCACTGTCGACGTCCATGTCGGCCGCCTGCGCAAGGCGCTCAATTTCTCCAATATGCAGGATGTCATCCGCACCGTTCGCGGCGCGGGCTATTCCATGGAAACCTGAGCGGTTTGCCGCTCGGGTATCACTAAAGCATGTCGCGCAAAAGTGCGTAGCGGTTTTGCGAGAACGACATGCGCCAGACGGAAAACCTAAAGCACGGGAAGCGAATCT
The DNA here is from genome assembly GCF_030182525.1 of Rhizobium pantanalense. NCBI lineage: Bacteria > Pseudomonadati > Pseudomonadota > Alphaproteobacteria > Hyphomicrobiales > Rhizobiaceae > Rhizobium > Rhizobium pantanalense. The sequence continues at coordinate 142,212 of NZ_JAQJCH010000003.1, read as the reverse complement.
GAAAGATCGTGACGTGCTTTAAATAGCGGCGGAAATAGAAAAACGGGCCTCGATGGGCCCGTTTCTCATTGTCTTGCTGTGACTTTCAGCCGTTGTTGCGACGGCGGTCATGCACCGGCTGGTATGCCATGCGCTGATGATAGGTGCAGTACGGCGAAGAATCCGGGCTGTCATTGCCGCAGAAGTGGAAGTCGTCCTTCAGCGGGTCGCCGACCGGCCACTTGCAGGTGCGCTCCGTCAGTTCCGTCAGGCCGAGGCGGCGAGAGATCGGAACGACGACGTTCGATGCCGGACGATACTGGATTTCATTGACGGAATCGACCTCGATCTCTTCCTTCAGCATGGTTGCGCCCTGCTGGCGGGCGACGACCGTACGGGTGGCAACGCGCGATCCGTAGGTTGCGGTGCGGGGTGCTGCTGCGCTGCGCTTCGGCGTGCGCGCCGCGGTTGCCGTGCCGCCCGCCTTCGCTCGGCCAGGAAGGTTCAGGCGGTGCACCTTGCCGATGACGGCATTACGGCTCACGCCACCGAGCTGCGCAGCGATCTGGCTGGCGCTCAACCCTTCGGACCATAGCTTTTTCAGCTTCTCGACGCGTTCGTCTGTCCAATTCATGCCCTGTCTCCGCTGTCGCGTTTCCGATGGCAGAATCCCTCACCATTGCCTCGCATGGGAACGAGGCGCGAAACGCTCTAAAATTGTGGTGACTAGTTCCGCCGCATGCAGTCTAGCAATTGCTTTTTAACCTAGTGTGAGGCTGACTCCGTGACAAGAGTCGCGAGAATCTTGAGGAATCGATTTCGAGGTTTTCCCCAACTTGCTGCCCAGGCGTGGCATTTCTGCAATAGGCGCGGCTGAACCTATCTCTTTTGCCCGCAAGCGCTATCTCGCACCTGCTAAAGCGCCAGTTTTGTTGACATCGCGGTGCAAAACATCAATAGTGCCCAGGCCGCCGCAAGGCGGCATTTTTGATTTTTTCGGACCCGTTTCATCAAATGGAAGCGATCGGTCCTTAAAGTTGTGATCGAGGAGATATGGCCATGGCCGAGACCACGCCGCTTTATGACACCTATATGCGCGCTCCGTTACGGTTCGAGCGAGGCGAGGGCGTGTGGCTGGTCACCGAAAATGGCGAGCGCTACCTCGATTTCGCAGCCGGCGTCGCGGTCAACTCGCTCGGTCACGCTCATCCCCATCTCGTCGCCGAATTGAAGGCCCAGGCCGACAAGGTCTGGCATCTGTCCAACCTTTATGAGGTGCCTGGTCAGGAGAAGCTGTCGAAGCGGCTGACGGAAGCGACCTTCGCCGACAAGGTGTTCTTCACCAATTCAGGCGCCGAGGCGCTGGAATGCGCCATCAAGACGGCGCGGCGCTATCAATTCGCCAAGGGGCATCCCGAGAAGTTCCATATCATCACCTTCGAGGGCGCCTTCCACGGCCGCACCATCGCGACCATCGCCGCAGGTGGCCAGGAGAAGTATATCGAGGGCTTCGGGCCTAAGGCACCGGGTTTCGATCAGGTGGAGTTCGGTGATCTCGATGCCGTGCGTGCCGCCATCACGGATGCGACGGCTGCGATCCTGATCGAGCCGGTCCAGGGCGAGGGCGGCATTCGTCCCGCGACCAACGAGTTTCTGCGCGGGCTGCGTGAGATCTGCGATGAGCACGGCCTGCTGCTGATCCTCGACGAAGTACAGTGTGGCGTCGGCCGCACGGGCAAGCTCTTTGCCTACGAATGGGCCGGCATCAAGCCCGATATCATGGCGGTCGCCAAGGGCATCGGCGGTGGCTTCCCGCTCGGTGCGTGCCTTGCGACGGCGGAAGCCGCTTCCGGTATGAAAGCCGGCACACACGGTTCGACTTATGGCGGCAATCCGCTTGCCATGGCAGTCGGCAACGCCGTTCTCGACATCGTGCTTGCCGAAGGCTTCCTGCAGCATGTGCGCGATGTAGCGCTGGTGTTCCGCCAGGGGCTCGCCTCGCTCAAGGATCGCTTCCCGGATATCATCGAGGACGTTCGCGGCGAAGGCCTGATGCTTGGTGTCAAGGCGGCCATCCCGCAGGCGGAGCTGCTGCAGGCGATCCGCGCCGAGCATTTGCTTGGCGTGCCGGCTGGCGATAACGTCATCCGCCTGCTGCCGCCGCTGGTCGTCACGGCCGAAGAAGCGCGCGAAGGTCTCGCTCGCCTGGAGCGTGCTGCCGAGCGTGCGCGCGCTGCCCGCGTCAAAAAATCGGCTTAAGCTTATCGCCCGCATTTGGGGGCGTTCCTGCCCCTCGCGGGCGTTATTGTTTTTTCTGAAGTACAGGTAAGGACATGGCTTCTCCGAAACACTTTCTCGACCTCTCTGCCGTTCCGGCTGCCGATCTGCGCAATATCATCGACGACGCGATCGTGCGAAAAAGCGCGCAGAAGGCCGGCACGGCCGACAAGCCGCTGACCGGCAAGATGCTGGCGATGATCTTCGAGAAGCCGTCCACCCGAACCCGCGTCTCCTTCGATGTCGGTATGCGCCAGCTGGGCGGCGAGACGCTGTTCCTCTCGGGCACCGAGATGCAGCTTGGCCGCGCCGAGACCATCGGCGATACGGCCAAGGTGCTGTCGCGCTATGTCGATGCGATCATGATCCGCACGACCGATCATTCGCGCCTGCTGGAGCTGGCCGAACATGCGACCGTTCCAGTCATCAATGCGCTGACCGACGATACGCATCCTTGCCAGATTATGGCGGATATCATGACCTTCGAGGAGCATCGCGGCCCAATCAAGGGCAAGACGCTCGCGTGGACGGGCGACGGTAACAACGTGCTGCATTCGCTAATCGAAGGGGCCGCGCGCTTCGGCTATCGCATGAATATGGCGGTACCCCTTGGTTCTGAGCCGAAGGATCACTATCTGAACTGGGCCCGCAACGAGGGCGCCGAAATCATGCTCTCGCATGATGCAGACCGTGCGGTCGCCGGCGCCGATTGCGTGGTAACCGATACCTGGGTTTCCATGAATCAGGAACACCGGGCTCGCGGTCACAACGTCTTCCAGCCCTATCAGGTCAACAAGGCTTTGATGGCACAGGCCGGCAAAGACGCTTTGTTCATGCATTGCCTGCCCGCCCATCGCGGGGAGGAAGTGACGGACGAGGTGATCGATGGCCCGCAATCCGTTGTCTTCGATGAGGCGGAAAACCGCCTTCATGCGCAAAAGTCGATTCTTGCTTGGTGCCTGGGCGCGATTTGAAGATATTAAACCGCGTCTCAAGGACGCGGACCCTAGAGCCGGATGGCCTTAGGTCGAAGCGACCTAAGGCCTGAATCCGGTCTAGAATTAAAGAAATAGAGCATGACGGCGCCCGAAAACCGCTCTCACTTTTCGGCGTCATGCTCCAGGAGTAAAGCAATGGCCGAAAATGCCGCAACGCTGGGTCAGTTTGATTTCGCCGGTGACGATCATGTCGTTCCCTTCCAGGTGGAAGGTTTGGACGTGCGCGGCCGTGCCGTACAGCTCGGTCCGCTGCTGGACGCGATCCTTGCCCGGCATGACTATCCGACGCCGGTTGCACGCCTTCTGGCCGAGGCCATCGTCTTGACCGTCCTGCTCGGCACGTCGCTGAAATTCGAAGGCAAATTCACCGTGCAGACCAAGGGCGACGGTCCCGTCGACCTTCTGGTTGCCGATTTCACGACGCCGGAAAATGTTCGCGCCTATGCCCGTTTCGACGAAGAAGCGCTGGCAAAGGCAGTCGCCGAAGGCCGGACCGAGCCGGAACAGCTGCTCGGCAAGGGCGTCCTCGCCTTTACCATCGATCAGGGCCGTTTCAGCCAGCCCTATCAGGGCATTGTCGCGCTTGATGGCGCCTCGCTCGAGGAGATTGCCGGTACCTATTTCCGCCAGTCGGAACAGATCCCGACGCGCGTGCGTCTGGGCGCGGCAGAACTTTTCGACCGTGATGAGAATGGCAAGCCGCGTCACCGCTGGCGGGCCGGCGGCCTGATCGCGCAGTTCCTGCCGGAAGCGCCTGAGCGCATGCGCCAGCCGGACCTGCATGGCGGCGATGGCGATACCGGCCTGCGCGATCACGTGGAGGACGATGCCTGGGCGGAAGCACGCAGCCTGGTGGAGACCATTGACGCCGACGAGCTGACGGACCCGCAGGTCGGCACCGAGCGGCTTCTCTATCGCCTCTTCCACGAGCGCGGCGTACGCGTCTATGAACCGAAGGCCGTCTATGACCGTTGTTCGTGCTCGCGCGACAAGCTGAAGGGTGTGTTGAAGGGTTTCACGGCCGAGGAGATCGAGGCCAGCCAGGACAATGGCGAGATCGCCGTGACCTGCGAGTTCTGCTCGACCACCTATCGCTTCGAAGTGTCGGAGATAGAGACGGCTTAACGCCGCCTTGGAATTGCGTAAAAACAAAGGGATAGAGCATTTTTGCGATTCGAAGAAAAGCGAAACTGCTCTAGTTCAGCGTGCGCAGCAGGTTCGGCGTATCAAGCGAGAAGGCGGGGATCTTGACATGGAAGAGTTCCCCGTCGTCGGTTTCCATCTGGTAATGGCCGAACATCATGCCTGAGGGCGTGTCCAGCGGGCAGCCGGAGGAATATTCATAGGTATCGCCGGGCTTCAGATGCGGTTGCTCACCGACGACTCCTGGCCCCGTTACTTCATCCACCATGCCATTCATGTCGGTGATGTGCCAGTATCGCGTCACCAGTTTCACGGCTCGCTTCGAGTGGTTGGAAATGACGATGCGATACCCCCAGACATAGCGATCATCGTCCGGATCGGATTGCTCCTCCAGATAAAACGGCTCTACAACCACTTCGATGTCGCGTGTTAGGGCGCGATACATGCCTGATACCTTGCCACTGCTCTGAAGCGTCGAAGGCTCCTCGAAGCCCCATTGTCGTCTCAGCATTTTCACGTCTGCGGCATATTATCCGCTTTCCACTGCTCCCGCAAAGCGCAGGATATCTAGCGGTATCCTATAACCAATCCATTCCGTCAAGGAACGGCGTGATGAAATCTCGCTCAAGGAGGCGGATCATTCTGAAATTCAGCTATTACGCCGAATGAAGAAGGTTAGTCCTTTCTTCTCAAAGTATCTCGTTTCGCTCGTCATTTAGTCTTGTCTACCATAGTGCCGCCGATGGAGCTTATGGGGTGCGGATACGCTTGCCGCAATTGCTGGTGCACTTCAGGGATCGGACATCACATCTGGTCGCCAGTTATTAAAACCTCCCGGCTATAAACCGCTGTCCCTTCTTTATGTTCCGCCGAGGGAACTTGCGCCGGATTCCCTCTCAGGAGGATTTCGGCTATCATTTGATTCTGGCATGGCCCGTGCCTCCCCCCTCCATCCGGGAAAGTATATTTCATGCGGGGCCGTCGATATCCAAACCGACTGTTTGAGCGCCTGGCATAAGGAGGGGTTGCGGTCATTGCTCGCAATAGGAGGTTTAGATGAGGCTTTCCGCCCCTGTTTATCATTTGAAGCGCAAGGCGAAGCTCCTGTCTCGCCAGCAGAATATCCCTTTGCACGCCGCGCTGGATCGCGTCGCGGCCGGCGAAGGCTTTGCAGGTTGGAGCTTGCTTGCAAGTAAAACGAGCTCAGCCGTGTCCGTCAGCGAGCTGTATTCGCGTCTGAGCCCAGGCGATCTGGTGCTGGTTGGCGCGCGGCGCGGTCACGGCAAGACCCTGATGAGCCTGCGGATTGCCGTCGAGGCCATGAAGGCTGGCAATCGCGGTGTCTTCTTCACGTTAGAGGATACGGAAAAGGTGGTCCTGGACCGTTTTCCTGTCATCGGCGCCGATTATGCGGAATTTGCCGATCTGTTCGAATTCGACAATTCAGATACCATCAGCGCCGATTATATCGTCGAGAGGCTGGCCGAGGCGCCGCGCGGCACATTGGCGGTCGTCGATTTTCTGCAGCTGCTCGATCAGAAGCGGGAAAAACCGGAGCTGATGATCCAGGTTCAGGCGCTGAAGGCGTTTGCGCGCGCCAGAGGCGTGATCGTCGTCTTCATCTCGCAGATCGACCGTTCCTACGATCCGGCGCTGAAACCAGTGCCCGATCTCTCGGATATTCGCCTGCCGAATCCGCTGGATCTCAAATTGTTCGACAAGACGGTCTTCCTGAACAACGGTCTGGTCGAATTCAAGGCCGCCAGCTGACGGCCTGATTGGATTGCCCGTAAAATGAGAAGTCAAGCCGCCCGGAAATCTCCAGGCGGCTCGATTGATATCAGGCGGAAACCTGTTCGAGCGCGCGGGCGAAATCCTCGACCAGATCGGCACTGTCCTCGATGCCGGCGGAGAAGCGCACGGTGCCCGGCGAAATGCCGAGCTCGGCGCGGGCTTCATCGGTGAGGTTCTTGTGCGTCGTGGTGGCCGGATGCGTGATCAGGCTCTTCGAGTCGCCGAGATTGTTGGAAATCTTCACGATCTCCAGCGCGTTTTGCAGCTTGAAGGCTGCTTCCTTGCCGCCCTTCAGTTCGAAGGCGACGAGGGTCGAGCCGCCGCTCATCTGCTTGGCGATGATCTCGGACTGCGGATGGTCCTTGCGGCCTGGATAGATCACGCGGGCGACCTTGTTCCCCTGCTCGGCGAGGAAATCGGCAACCTTGGAGGCGTTCGCCGTCTGCTGCGCAACGCGCAGCGGCAGCGTCTCGATGCCCTTCAGCAGCGTCCAGGCGGTGAAGGGTGACATGGCCGGGCCGGTGTGGCGGAAATAGTCCTGCAGGTTCTCGTCGATCCACTGCTTGTCCGAAAGGATGACGCCGCCAAGGGAACGGCCCTGGCCGTCGATATGCTTGGTGGCGGAGTAGACGACGATATGGGCGCCGAGTTCCAAAGGCTTCTGGAAGAGCGGCGTCGCGAAGACGTTGTCGACCACGACCTTGGCGCCGATCTGGTTGGCGAGCTTGGCGACGGCGGCGATGTCGACCACTTCCAGCGTCGGATTGGTCGGGCTTTCGAGGAAGAAGACCTTGGTGTTCGGGCGGATGGCCTTTTCCCAGTTTTCGGTGAAGCGGCCATCGACGAGCGTGCATTCGATGCCATATTTCGGAGCCAGCGTCTCGACCACCCAACGGCAGGAACCGAAGAGGGCGCGGGCTGCGACGATATGATCGCCGGCCTTCAGCTGGCAGAGGATGGCGGCGGAGACGGCAGCCATGCCGGAGGCGGTGGCGCGGGCGTCTTCAGCACCTTCCAGCGCGCACATGCGCTTTTCGAACATGTCGTTGGTGGGGCTGCCGTAGCGGGCATAGATGAAACCATCCGTCTCGCCCTTGAAGCGGGCTTCCGCGGCTTCCGAGGTGTCATAGACGAAGCCCTGGGTTAGATAGATTGCTTCGGATGTCTCGCCGAATTGCGAACGGAGCGTTCCGTTGTGTACGAGCTGGGTTGCGGGGCGCCAAGTCTTGCTCATGCCATCACCACTTTCAAAACAAAAAAACCGGTCGCGAAAGCAGACCGGTTCAACCCCGGTCTTTTTAGCCATTTGTTTAACGTGGCTGCAAGCCGACCGGCCAAATCACCACGGGATAAGTTGCAATACTGCCGTTGACGGCTTGCGTCAATTCCCCGAGTTTGGTTTTGTCTGCGACAAATTATGAGAGAAGCATGATGGCTCGCAATACTGGAATTTTGGCTGATCGCGCCATCGCAGCGCTGTTTGAAACGGGGCGGCTGACAAGCGAGAGAGAACTGGATGTCGATCAGATCCAGCCGGCAAGCCTTGACTTGCGGCTTGGCTCGCATGCATTCCGCGTCCGCGCCAGCTTCATGCCCGGTCCATCACATCTCGTCGCCGACAAGCTCGACCGGCTGAAACTGCATGTGGTCGATCTCTCCGAAGGCGCGGTGCTGGAAACGGGCTGCGTCTATATCGTCCCGCTGATGGAGCGGCTGGATCTACCCGAGGATATGTCGGCCTCCGCCAATCCGAAGAGCTCGACCGGCCGTCTCGATATCTTCACCCGCGTCATCACCGATCGGGCGCAGGAGTTCGACAAGATCCCGGCCGGCTATTCCGGCCCGCTCTATCTCGAAATCAGCCCGCGCACCTTCCCGATCGTCGTGCGCCGCGGTTCCCGCCTGTCGCAGATCCGCTTCCGCGTCGGCCAGGCCCTACTCACCGAACCGGAATTGCTGGCGCTGCATGAGAGCGAGACTCTTGTCGCCAGTAAGAAGCCGAACATCACCGGCGGCGGCATCGCGCTCTCGATCGACCTTGCCGGCGACAAGGAAGGACTGATCGGCTATCGCGGCAAGCACCACACCGCCGTTGTCGATGTCGATAAGAAGGCCCAGCACGATATTTTCGATTTCTGGGAGCCGCTTTATAGCCGCGGCCGCACCGAGCTGATCCTCGATCCCGACGAATTCTACATCCTCGTTTCGCGCGAGGCGGTGCATGTTCCCCCGCACTTCGCCGCCGAAATGACGCCGTTCGATCCGCTGGTTGGCGAATTCCGCGTCCACTATGCCGGATTCTTCGACCCGGGCTTCGGCCATGCGCCAGCCGGTGGTCGCGGCAGCCGCGCGGTGCTGGAAGTGCGCAGCCATGAGGTGCCCTTCATCCTTGAGGACGGCCAGATCGTCGGCCGCCTGATCTACGAACATATGCTGGAACAGCCGAGCAGCCTCTACGGCTCCGGCCTCGGCTCGAACTATCAGGCACAGGGCCTGAAGCTCTCGAAGCACTTCCGGCTGTGATCGACACTTGGGCGGCCTTGACAGAGGCCGCCAACTGTTGGACATCTCACGGGGGTCAGGCGGGTGTAGCTCAATGGTAGAGCAGCAGCTTCCCAAGCTGAATACGAGGGTTCGATTCCCTTCGCCCGCTCCAGCAACCTTTTCAATGGCTTAGTCGACGTTCCGATAGCGAGAACAAACCGTGGTTTTACAGGCTGTTTTACAGCAACCTGTTCATCCCTCGTTCTTTTTCGATTCGTCCTGCTTGCGCTGGCGGGCTTCATTCAGCTGACGGATGGCTTCGCGCGTGGCGGCGCCACGGCTGACGTAGCGCTTGATTATCTTCTCCACCTGATCTTCTTCCCATCCCATGATTTCGGCAATCACGCGGATCGAGAGGCCGGCGATATAGAACTTGGTGGCAGCCGTGCCGCGTAGGTCGTGAAAGTGGAGATCGCGCTCCTGCATTTTGGCCTCGACCTTTGCCGTCCAGAAGGAGCTGGCGAGGCCGTCCTGCGTCCAGGGCTTCTTGCGGCTGTTGGTGAGGATGACGGGGGAGCGCTTGGGAATGCGGGCGAGCAGCTCGTTCAGGGCATCATAGCGAGGAATGACCGCTTCCTTGCGGTGTTTGCTCTTGCCGGTCGAAATGACGATGGCGTCAGGCCCGATATGCGACCATGAAAGGCGCACGAGATCGCCGACACGCAGGCCGGTATGTGCGGCCAGGTCGACGGCGAAGCCGACTTCTGCAGACGCTTCAGCTTTCAGCTGCTTGATGTCGTCATCGGTCCAGATGATTTCGGCGCGCGTGCTGGAATAGAGGTGCTTGATGCCGTCGCAGGGATTGGATGCGATCTTTCCCATTGGGTCGACGGCATGCGACAGGATCCTCGAAAGCACCTGCAGGCCGAGATCCGCGGTGCGTGGCGTTTCGGCATACTGACTGCGCCAGCGGCGAATGACGGGTCGGATCTTCTCCGGCCTGTCGAACTGCGCGATCCGGAGATCACCGAAATACTTGCTGATCTTGTCAAGCCAGGGCGTCCAGACGCGCCTGGTCGATGCGGCCAGCTTGGGAAACTCATGCGTCTTGTAGTGGGTGATGATCGAGCGGAACTTGCCTTCATCCGGCGCCTGCCGATCTGCGATGGCCTCGTTATAAGAGGCCATGAATTCATGTGTTCCCGGCTCGCCACGCAGGGCTGGGCCGCCGCGCCAGGCGTAATAGTAGACGCGGCCCTTAGCCTTGACCGTATGAATGCCTTTAAGCTCGACCTGCACCATGTCGTTCTTCGAACTCTCTCAATTCCCGGTCGAGGTCATCCTCGCCGGTTCCCTGCGGAGCTGTAAAATGCCACCGCATACCACCGTTAGGCAAGGTGTCGAGTGCGAGAGGGGTGAGGCCGGCTTCCTTCAGTGCCGAAACTGTCGTCTTGATATCGCTCGATCGTATCGCGGCGCGTCGTGCCATCTCAGATCTCCTCGCAGACGAGCGGCGCCCCGCCATTGTGGCCGAGCATCGACGCTTCCTTGCGCGCCTTCCACTGGCGCTTAATGTTGAGGCTATGGCTGACCATCTCAAGGTGGCCATCGTCCGGCCGCACGCAGAGGCGATTGCGGCAGGCGTGGTCAAGCTCACGGTTGCCTGGGATGTAGCCGTGCTCGTTCGTCCACATGACGATATGGACGGCGACGGTGCGACCGTTGAGCGACATGCGCGGGTAGTCCTTGCCGCGACCGTTCGATCCGGATGTTCCGCCTTTCCAGATCCAGCAGCCGGTGACCGGATCGATATAGACGCGCTCCATGATGCGGGCGCGGATCCTGTCACGCCGGCTCATGGCGCCTCCCCGCGAGGAACATCCGCCGATCAGCAACGTTGATGAGCGGGAGGACATCAACATGTCTGGTTGGGGAAAGTCGGTGATCGTCGAGACAAGCAAAATCGGCCAGCGGCTCGTAATCATGAATCCGGAGCGAGCGGCGGAATTCATGCTGCAGGAATGGCCGTCCAGCATTCGAGGAAAGGCATTCGCCCGAGCGCAGTCGGTCCTCCTCGGTACGCTTGAAGGGAAGGCCAAGCCGGTCGCGGCACGAAAGGCCTTTCTGGATGCCTTGAACGAGAGCGGGATCTATGTGTTCGACGAGTAGTCTCATTGCCCCGTCTCGACTGCGAGGGCGGAGCGGATGCGGGATTCGTAATCGGCTTGGGCGGCGGCTTTGGCTTCATCGAGGCCGATTGCCTCATGCCATGAACCAAAACTGGTATGCCGCCACCCAGCCTCACTTGCTACATAAAGACCCTGAAAATCGTCTAATGCACTTTGGTAGTATTCGTCTCGCTGCTTCCACTCCAGCATCTTAACGCTCACCGGCTGTGGCGACAGCTGCACCGTCAGCCCATTTTTCTCGCTGGTCGCGTTGAATTTGGCGACGACGGCCTCCTGCAGGCTAATGCCGGCCGTGATCGCCACTAGGTCGCAGCAGATGACGATATCGCCAAGTTCTTCTGCGAGGTCGGCTGCTGTGACGCGCGAGCCAATCCAGCCGTGGCGCTCACGCTCCAGCTTCTTGATGAGGTTCGAGGCTCGACCGGCAAGAGTGCTGAGGATGAGTACCTGAACCGCAGCCTCGATGGTCTCTCCGATCTCGCCGGCAAGCTCATTGCCTCGAAACGACAGATCCGGCTTCTGATCTGGGCACCATTCTTCCTGTCTCGCTAGATTGGCCGTGCGAAGGTCGGCAAGGGTGATGTTCATTTCCGGCTTCTCCAGTTTCTAACCACAATGGGCATGAGGACAAAGAGGATCGCGAGCGCCGCGAAGGTGAAAGCGCTAAACTGGACGGCGGTCCAAGGATCATCCATGGCCTAAGGCGCCTTTGACCTGCATCGGCATCAGGATCGTGTAGCCGCTCTCTTGTCCGGCGATGCGGAGCAGGGCGGGGGCGGCGCCGACGCCGATCAGCATTTCGAAGTTGTCGCCGTCGTAGTGGGCGATGGCCTCGCGCAGGTGGCGGCCGTGGAAGCCGGTCTGAATTTCGCCATTGGTCTCGACGGGGATCTCGTCCTCGCCTTCACCAACGTTGATGTCGCGCGAGCGGAGCGCCAGCATGTCTTCCTTGAAGCTGAAGGCGACGCCATTGCCGGCGTCGGGCGTGACGGTCAGCAGCCGCTGAATAGCATCGCTCAAGGCCTTGCCGCTGAAGCGGGAGATGAGGCTATCCGGTGCCGGATCGATGCGGCGCCAAGAGGGATACTCGCCGTCGATCAGCTTCGTCGTCAGTGTCGTCTCGCCTGCCGTCACGCGCATGCGATCGTGCGACCATTGAACGACCGCCTCGTCGGCCCCTTCGAGGAGCTTGATTATCTTGTCGACGGATTCGCTCGGAATGGTCACTGCCTTCATGCCGGCGAAATCGTCCTGATCGAACATTGTCGCCGGTATCAGCCGCTTTTCCAGGCGAACGCCGTTGGTGGTCACCAGCGAGACGCCATCGTCGCCGGGCTCGAAGCGGACGCCGCAGAGATAGAATTTCGCCTGATTGGTCTCAGCGGCGTATTCGACGGCGCGTAGCGCCTTCTGCAGGGTCGATGCGTTCAGGCTCAGCTCGTGCGAAAGGTTGCCCGCGTCGAGCTTGGGAAAATCAGACGCGGGCAGGACCGGCAGCTTGAGGCGGGAGCGGCCGGACTTGATCTGGATTTGCGCCATGACGCCGTCCTGCTCGATCGCGTTGACGGCGATCCGATCCTCCGGCGCGTTGCGGACGATATCGGCGAAGATATGGGCAGGGCAGGTGAAGGGAATGAACTCCTCGCCGATCGTGACGGCGAAGCGCGTGCGGATCTCCAGCGTCAGGTTGCTGGAGAGCGCCGTCAGCCGCTCGCCGTCGCGCTCGATCAGCACGTTGTCGAGGATCGGGAACTTGTTCTTGGACTTGACGACATCGCGCACGACAGCGAGCGCTTCGGCGAGCGCCGGCTTTTCAGTTACGAACATTGGGAGATCCTTTCCGCCCCGATAGCAGCTCGGCGAGCGCAAGTTGCGTCGACGGGGGGGCAAGCCCCTCTTCGTTAAACGCGGCGTGCATTTCATCCAATGCATCGCGTGTGCGGCCATCGGCGATTGCTTCATAGATGCGACGGATAGAATGGCCGACGCCTTCGACTTTGCGCCGCTTCAATTCGTCGACGATATCCTCGTTGGTGAACCTTTCGAGTGTGACGCTTTCCTCGATCTCTTCTCGAAAGTGCTCTTTGAGATCGCTCATGATTTCATCGCGAAGGTGAACTTCCTTCGCGAGGTCGTCTCCGGGAATGTCAGAGAGGTCGACATTGACCTCGCAGGTCATCTTAATGAATGTCATCGTCGAACCCTCAGAACGGAATGTCATCGTCGAGGTCGCGGCTGAAATTGCCGCCGCTCGTCTGTGATGATCGGTTGGATGTGGATGAGGAAGAGCCGGCGGCGCGGTCGCTGTCATAGCCGAAATCGCCGGCGCCATTGCCGCCAGGGCGATAGCCGGAGCCGTCCTTCTTGTTCAGCATGATCAGCTTGGCATCGAAGCCCTGCAGCACGATTTCCGTGCTCCATCGGTCCTGGCCGCTCTGGTCCTGCCATTTGCGCGTGGCGAGCTGGCCCTCGATGTAGATCTTGGCGCCCTTCTCAAGGTACTGCTCGGCGATCTTGGCAAGCTGCTCGTTGAAGATGACAATGCGGTGCCATTCGGTGCGCTCTTTGCGCTCGCCGGTATTCTTGTCTTTCCACTGCTCTGCCGTGGCGAGATTGAGGTTCGCGATGGGCCGACCATCCTGCGTGCGGCGGATTTCGGGATCGGCGCCGAGATTGCCGATCAGGGTGACCTCGTCGAGCTCCCCGGCCATCATGCACTCCGCTTTGCAGAGGCAGACGCCTGGCGGTCGATCTGCTCGATGCGGGCAACGATCAGTGCGGCGGCGCGCACGAGGTCACGCCGCTCGTCCTTGGGCTTCCACCATTCAAGCGGGAACGGCCATTGGCGAGGCGGAATATCGTCTGGAAAGGTCGTATATAGGGCGTAGGAGACAGCTGCGAGAACCAGCTCGTCGTTTTCATATCGATCATCATGATCGGCGGTAAAACCTTCGACATCGATCTGCCGCCGGCGCTCGTCCAATACATCGGCAATTGCCTTCAACATGCTATCGAAGCTCCCTTGCTGCGGCGGCAAGCGCCGCCTGGCTGACGATCCGCTCCTCGCCGATCAGGCGGGTGAGCAGCTTTCGGAATTCCTCTTCGGCTTTGGCCGCGCCCCATGGGCGAATGGCGCCGGTCGTCTTCGGAACAACGAATTTTGGAAACTGGTTGGCGGCGCGCGGACCGAAGATGGCGACGGCCTCGGCCGCGCACATGCGATCATCCATCGCTTTCACCATCTTCTTCTGCGCCGCAGTCCATGCGGCCGGCAGCGGCAGGCCGGCAGCGCCATAGATGGCGTCATCCCAGCCTTCCTTCGCCCGGCGGATCGCCTCGCGAACAGCAAGCGATGGAAGCGTCAGCGAAAGAAGCTGTTCCATCGGGCGCGTGATATCGCCAAGCGCCCATTCGTGCCCGTCGTGCAGGATGTAGAGCGCCGCAAGAAGCGACGATCCGCCTTCGTTGATGATAGCCTGCGCGCCCATGACCAGATGCTGCGCATCGGAAATGCCGCGCCCGTTGAAGCGGCGGACGCCCGAGAGGGTGTTACCCATCTCGATAAAGCAGACGCTGGCCTGATCGGGCGCGGCCAGATCCATGACCGTGCCGTCATTGTTGAAAGACCAGACCTGCTTGTCGGCGAGGCGGGGGAGCGAAGTGCGCGCGGCTGCCGTCATAGGCACCTCGCGGCGATGGCAAAGCCCAGGGCAAAGAACACCAGGCTGGCGATCGTCAATTCAACGAGGCGCATGCGCCAAAGGTGAGCTTCGCAGAGAAGCGAGGCCATCTCTTCGACCCCGGAGCGGCGGCGTGGCTGATCGATAAAGGGCGTGAAGGCGTTGCGCTGCATGGCTCGCCCTCAAATGTGCTTGTTGAAGCGGCGACGGGCGAGTGCGCGGGCCGGATCGGCATAGCGCTTGATCACCGGCTCGCGAAAGCCGCGATCAAGCAGCGCTTGGGTCGTCACTGGGCGTTGCTCGCCGGCAATCTCGCAGATCGCGTCTGCGAGGCGATCAATGATCGTCCGCGTTGGGCGTGGCTGCGGCGCGAGCTTAGGCGCTGCCTTTGGTTCGATTGTCTGGAAACGGATCATCGCTGCATCCTCGTAATGTAGAATGCAGGCAAATGTGCATTACGCACACAGAAGTGTCAATCACAAAAGTGCAAAACGCGCATCAACGATGGCGACGCGGACCGATGTGCGTTTTGCTATTCCTTTGAAACCGCATAGCATACCCGGCCAACGATAACGACCGTGTCGCCGTCATCTATTCCATCATCAATGGATATCGCGGCCTGAAAGCGCGGATCGTCAGATTCGGGAAGCAGCCAATATTTTCCTTCTTCGTCGACGTGCAGAAGTTTGACGGTATGCTCGGCTTCTCCGCTCGCCCGCCGACGCTCAACGATATATCGCTTGCCGGCAATTGGCTGCTCCTGTGTTTCCTGAATATCAGTGAAGACGAGGACCGTCTTTTCAGGATAGCGCTTGTTCATGGAGGGGCCGCGTGTCTCGGCGCCATAGAGGCGATAAGGGCGATACTCGGGATCGTCGGGGATGTAGACCGGATATTGTGCGTCTTCCTCCCACTCCCAAGTTTCCGCCCAATAACCTGCCTGGATATGAGCCGCCACTTTTATTCGTCGCAAACCTGCAGGCGCGTCGTTTTCCGCGCCAGGACCCCGGCCTTCGCCGGTCAAAAGCCATGCGGCGCTGACACGAAACGCTTTGGCATAGGTTTCAGCCGCGCGCGAAAGACCGCGCGTGCCGTTTTCATGTTGAGCATACGTGTCGTAGTTCCAGCTAAAGAACACGGCCGCTTCCTTCGCGGTTGCAAAGCCTCTGGCCTTCCGCGCACGCTCAAGCCTTTTTGCGGGTTCTGGTCTGTCGTCAAATTCCATGGTGTGCAAATTGCACGAAATCGGTGTGCGTTTCGACTTGACATGGAAACGTGCATTATGCACACTGCGCTGCATGACTAAGCTAGACATTCGAACTCTCAGGGTGCGGTTGGCTTGGACGCAGGATCAGCTTGCCGATTATCTCGGTGTTGATCGTTCGAGCGTATCGCGGATGGAAAACGGCGGCCCGATGAACGGTCCCGTTTCGCGCCTGCTCGCCCTTTTGGAGAAAGATATCGAGCTGCAAACGCCAAATGAGAATTCATGCGGTCCCCCTTGATCTGATGGGCTGACCGTACCCGCGCGTCGCACGCGCTGCACCGAAAGAATTTCCGAAAATATTTCCTTGACTCTCGGGGAGGATGACTTGCGTTCAATTTCAGACAGACAGGCGCTGACGCTCAAGGCCTCGACCCGCCGCGCCATCGACATGGCAGGCGGCGGCGAGAGCTTTCAGCACATGACGCGCGTCAATGGCGGTCAGCTCTCGAAATACGGCAGCCAGTCGGAAGAGAAGAGCTTCATGCCGATCGACGTGGCCGTCGAGGCGGATCTCGAAGCCAATTCGCCGATCATTGTCGGCGCCATGGCCGAGATGCTGGGCTACAAGCTCGTGCCCAATGGCGGCGCGATTACCAATATCTCGCTCAAGCCCGTCACGGTGAAGGATGCGCTGCGCATCGCCAACGAGGCGGCCGATGTCGTCAAGGCCATCACCGAGGCCCTCTCCAACGACGATCAGATCGATGGCGCCGAGGAGCGCGTCATCACGCGCGAGATCGACGAGGCCATTTCCGCATTCCAGGATGTGCTTGGAAGACTGCGGGTGCGCGCATGACGGCCGTCAAACCTCGCTTCCGTGCCGTCATCGATCCGGACTATCCGCGCGCGGAAGTCATCGTGGCGCACGCCGCCGCCATCGAGCCGGCCGTCCATCCGAATGCCGTCGCCTCGACGATCTCGCAGGACATCGACGACATCGAGGCGCGTTTCGATATCGAAGGGCCGATCTGCTGGCGCGATCCGATGGGATCCAGCCGCTTCGAGCGCGAGCAGCGACGCCGTGTGATCGCCGAGCGGAATGTCGGGAGGGCGCGCCAATGAGCTTCTGGACCGATGAACGGATCTTGGCGGCATCCAAGATGTGGAAGGAAACCCGGATGAGCGCGGCAAAGATCGCCGCGAAGCTGGGTTGTCAGCGAAACGCTGTCATCGGCATTGCGCACCGCAAGCGTGACCTTTTTCCTTCCCGTCAAGTGGGCGGCGACTTCAAACAATCATCGCGACCATGGTCCCGAGAGGATCTGAGCACGGCCAGCATGCTTTGGCAGCAAGGTCGAAGCGACCGCGAGATTGCAAACATCATGGACATCAAGCGTGACCGCGTCATCATGGCGCGCCGCTCTCATTCTCACATGTTCCCGGCGCGAGAACGGTCGGCGCCCCCATCGCATGATCATCAGCCGCAACGTCAGACGAGCGCGCGACTTGCGTCCCTCGGGCTGAGGGCAAGCGGAAGCGGTGCCGGCGATGGCGGCCGCAGATACCAGCATGCGGGGCAGGCGGTCGATCCGAAGACGGTTACGCGATTTTCCTCACTTTCCAGCCGGCAATGCTCGTGGCCGCTTACGAATTTCGAGGATGATGACGGCCCAGACATGCCCTGCTGCGGTCGTCAGCGCCGAGGCTCGCCGGAAACGGGATGGACGAGCCCTTATTGCGCTCACCATGCAATGATTGCTTGCGCGAGGGTCGGCTGATGGGCGCCTACGAACGTTTCCTTGAGCGCAAGCGCATCCTCGATCCGGCAACAGGCATCGAGGGTACTTTCGAGCTTCCCGAATTCTTCATGCCGCACCAGCGCGACATTACCGACTGGGCCTTGCGACGCGGTCGGGCGGCGATCTTCGCCGGAACCGGTCTCGGCAAGACGCTGATGGAGCTGGTCTGGTCGCATCGCGTGTCGGAATATACCGGCAAGCCGGTGCTGCTACTGGCGCCGCTCGCCGTCTCGATCCAGCATGGCACCGAAGCGGAAAAATGGGGCATCAGTGCGCAGGTCGTCGATGCCCGTTCTGGCGGCGCGATCGACATCAGCAACTATCAGAAGCTCGATCGCTTCGACCTATCCAGCTTCGGAGGCGTCGCGCTGGACGAAAGCTCGATCCTCAAGAATGTCGACGGGCACTATCGCACGCGGCTCATTCAGGAATGCGCCAAGCTGCCGTTCCGCCTTGCCGCCACGGCGACGCCGGCTCCGAACGATTTCATGGAGCTGGGCAACCACGCCGAATTCCTCGGGGTGATGTCCTATACAGACATGCTCGCCACTTTCTTCGTGCATGACGGCGGCGACACCAAGGCGTGGCGCCTCAAGGGGCACGCCGAAGACGACTTCTGGAAGTGGATGGCCTCGTGGGCCGTCATGCTGCGCAAGCCTTCCGATCTCGGCTATTCCGATGAAGGCTATGACCTGCCGGAGCTGCGCTACCATCATCATACGGTCGCGGCCGAATTCAAGCCAAGCTTCGAAACCGGCACGCTGTTTCCGATGGAGGCTCGCACGCTCTCGGAACGGCTGGCAGCACGGCGCGATAGCGTCAGTGTTCGCGTCGCCAAGGCGGCATCACTTACGCCGACGGATCGGCCTTTTGTCTGGTGGTGCAATCTCAATTCGGAGGCCGAGCAACTGGCCGCCGCCATTCCCGGCGCGGTCAATCTCGCCGGCTCGGATAGCGACACGGTGAAGGTGCGCAAGCTGACGGATTTCACGCTCGGCCGCATCCGCGTGCTGATCACCAAGCCATCGATCGCCGGCTTCGGCATGAACTGGCAGCATTGCGCCGATACCGGCTTTGTCGGTCTCACTGACAGCTTCGAGCAGATCTACCAGGCCATCCGCCGCTTCTGGCGTTTCGGCCAGTTGCTGCCGGTCAACGCGCATTTCGTGGCGGACGAGCGCGAGGGCGCCGTCGTCGCCAACTTCCGCCGCAAGGAAGCTGACGCCGACCGCATGGCGGCGGCGATGGTGCGGCACATGGCCGATCTTTCCGCCACGCAAGTTCGCGGCCTTGTTCGCGACAAGCCGACCTATGCGCCGACGCAGCGCATGACGATCCCGACATGGCTTAAGGAGATGGCCGCATGAAGAAGGCAAAGACCGTCGACCAGATCGTCAATGATCGCTACGCCATCTATCAGGGCGATTGCTGCGATCTCATCAAGGGCCTGCCGGAGGCGAGTGTCGATTTCGGTATCCATTCCCCGCCCTTCGAAGGCCTCTATAAGTTCTCGAATTACGACCGCGATATCTCGAACAATGAGGGCGCGGAGTTTTGGGAGCACTACGGGTTCCTGATCTCCGAACTGCTGCGCGTGACGAAGGCGGGCCGGCTTCATTCGGTTCACTGCATGCAGCTGCCGACCAGCAAAAACCGTGACGGCTTCATTGGCATGCGGGACTTTCGCGGCGAGATCGTGCGGGCCTACCAGGCGGCGGGTTGGATCTTCCATTCCGAAGTCTGCATCTGGAAGGATCCTGTCGTCGCGCAGCAGCGCACGAAAAGCCTGCGGCTCCTGCACAAGCAAATCGTCAAGGATAGCAGCCTGTCCGGCATGGGCCTTGCCGACTACATCGTCACCTTCCGCAAGCCAGGCATCAACCTGACGCCGATCGAGGGCATGTTTGACAGCTTCATTGGCGAGGATGACGAAAGCATCGGCGGGCTGGATATCAGCCAGGACGCTTACGCCGATTATGTGCGGCGGGCGACGATCGAGGAATATAAGCCTTGGCCGCTGGATATGTGGCGGTCGGTCCGCGTCTGGCAGCGCTATGCCTCGCCGGTCTGGACGGATATCCGTCAGACCCGGACGCTGCAATATCGCGGCGCTCGCGATCATCAGGACGAGCAGCATATATCGCCGCTGCAACTCGACGTGATCGAGCGCTGCCTTGAGCTATGGTCGGCGCCGGGTGAGAAGGTGCTGACGCCATTCCTTGGCATCGGCTCGGAGGTCTATTGCTCCGTCGACATGGGCCGCAAAGGCATCGGCTTCGAGCTGAAGCCATCCTATTTCCGCCAGGCCGTCCGCAATCTCGCCGAACTCGACAAGCCGCCTGAGAATCGTCTGTTCGAGGATGCGGCCGAGGAGATGGAGGCGGAAGATGCCTGATGTCATCCGCCTCACGCTCGTCACCGAATGCCCGGAAGAGGCGCTGGCGCGCACGCTGCAGTGCGCGACGACCAATGCGCCGTCATGGGTGCGCGTCATCAGCGATCCGCAGGATATCCTGAATATCCCGAACGGATCGAAGTGCATCGCCGTCTGGTTTTCCAGCCGCAAGCGCATGTCGCAGGCGGAACTGGCCTGGCGGGAACGCCGACTGATGGATGGCATCATCGGGCTTGCCGATGACGACTGGCAGAAGCTGGAAGCGTGGATATCCCGCAGGCGCATTTCCGCTGCTGAGGATATTCCCGAAAAAATTGCGGATATCCCGCAGACGATCACCCCGAAACCGGAAATCCGCAACCTCGTTCAATCGCAGAGGTGGATCTGATGCTGACCGCAATCCGTTGGGCTGCTTTTCGAGTTCAGTGCACATGGCACTTTTACCATAGGTCGACAATGACGGCACGCGAATGTTGGCAATATGCCGGCCAGATGCGGAGCTTCTTCGACGATCCCTTCAGTGATCACATTGACGCTCGCGAGAGCGTGATGATCGAAATGTCATATTGGGGTGAGTGAGATGCTGACCGCTCCGAAGCGCAGCCCGCGCGTGCTGCTGATCATCGCGCCGACCCTATACGAATGCTGGCACGCCGCCAAGGAATGGGGCCTGACGCCTGGCCAGATCGATAACTTCCGCAACGTGACGAAGGCGATCGAGCTGCGCGGCGTTGCGCCTGGTACTCCGTTCATCTGCATCAACCGCCAGAGCTGGGGCGCGACGCCGGAAGGCTTCGCGCTCGACCAGGCGCTGGAGACGCTGCAGCGGCTCGGCCGCGTGCGACCGATGGGTGATGACGACAGGCCCAACTACGTCGCTTACGCTTCTACCCCGTCGAGAGCATCAGCATGATCGACGCCCCTCATCTCATCGGCTTCCCTGATGAACGATATAGCGGCTGCGCTGCAGAATTCGGCATATTGTCTGCACACGTCGCAAAAATGAGTAACGTCAATTTCAGGCCCTATTGCAAGAACGATGTCGCCTATTTGCGCGATGGAATTCTTCAGCCTGCCGCCTATCCGCCGTATGGAATCGGCGCTGTACGGTACTGGATACTCAATTTCTTCCTCGAATTTATCAAAGCCGCCGCGTTGCAAAAAATCGATGATCAGGTCGATCTTCCCAACCGTGTAGCTCTTATTCGTATTGATCTCCAAGGGAATATGCTTCCCTTCGATCTGTCCCATCAGAATGGTCGCGTTCATCATGATCAAATCCGAAACAACGGCTACCTTTTTTGCAAGGGCGTAGTTCCTGCGCAATTGGATCTTGGCGTTATTTTCGTTGGCTTTCACTGCCGCTTTAATTTGTTCGCGAAGCGCAAAAAAGGCTTGGAACACCTATGGCAACAGCGATCCATCCACCAGTCGCCGAGAGCCATTCACGGAGACATTGTTCGCTCCCTGATCCGCAAAATGCGTCGCGCCCCCACAGCATTCGCAGTACGAACAAGGCGCATGCCGCCAAGGCAACGCCCCATCCCCATCGTTCCCAAGCCTCTTTCACGCTGTGCCCTCTCTGGTTGTTTTGGTCAATCAGACCGAAGAAGTGCATACATGGCAAGAGGGTGCTGCATGATCATGAGCGACAGCATAACCCGTTTCATCGAAGAGGCGCGCACCGTAACTGTCATCGAGGCTGCGCTGTCACTTGGCATCATCGCCGCCGACAAGGTGACGAGAAACCATGCTGGTCCTTGCCCATATTGCGGCGGCAAGGATCGGTTCTCGATCAGCCCGACAGCAGGCGCCTTCAATTGCCGCCAATGCGGCGGGAAGGGGCGCGATGGCATAAGCCTCATGGCGCTCGCCAACCACCACGATACCTCGAAGCGTGAAGGCTTTCTTGCCGCCTGCGCCGATGCACTCGGGCAATCGGTTCCGGAGGATGCCGAGCGAGAGAGCGAGGCGGATCGGCAGGCGCGACTCGAGCGGATCGAAGAGCGCGAGCGCATCAACCGGGAAAATGCGGAGAAGGCCAACAAGGACCAAGACTGGTTTCGCCAGCGCGAGATCGAGCGGGCGCGCGGCATCTATCTCAAGGCGCCGGAAATCACGACATCGGATCTGCTGCGGCAATATCTATACCGCCGCACCGGCTTTCAGATGCATGACGGCGTATTCGCTAATCTGCGGCTTCTGCCCAGCAGCACCTACTGGCACGGCAAGGATGACCGCGGCTTTGAGATCGCGCGCTATACCGGGCCGGCGATGATCGCGCCCTTCGTCAATCTCGACATGCGGATTACTGGTTGTCACCAGACATGGATCGACATCAGCCGAGCCCCGAAATTCCGTGCGGATCTCGGGATCGATGAGGACGGTAACCCATTGCCGGCCAAGAAGATGCGCGGCACGAAGAAGGGTTCCCTCATCCCACTCTTCGGCCTGATGGCATCGGCGCGATGGGTCGGCGGCGAGGGGATCGAGAACGGGCTTGCCATTGCCGGCGCCGAAGGCTTTCGCGAGGATACCTTCTATTTCGCGGCCGGCGATCTCGGCAACCTGGCGGGTCCGGCCGATCCTAAATCCTCCTTCGCGCATCCGACCATCACCAAGCAGAGCGCGAATGGCCGCACCATCCGCCAGCGCGTGCCGGGGCCGGTTCCGAAGCCGGACATGGCGCCGGACGAGGCTTTGCAGATCCCCGACCATGTGGCGCAGCTCGTGCTGCTTGCTGATGGCGACAGCGAGCCGGTTTTCACCGCCTCCGCCATGGCGCGCGCCGAAGAGCGCTTTTCGCGGGACGGTCGCGCCATCGAGACGTGGTGGCCGCCAGAGGGATCTGACTTTTCCAAACTCATGACATCGCATTTGATCGGGACATAGCGTGGCAAAAACAAAGAAACAGGATAGCCGGCCGGAAGCCGTCATTCGCATGATGGAGGCGGCGGCCGAGCAGCGCGCGCCCGAATTCCCCGAAACCCCCTCGCAGATCGAGGCCGAACCGCCAGCCGCCGTTGCCGCCGACCATGATGCCGACGAAGCGGTCGTTGAGTATTGCGCTGGGCTCGATCATTCCGACACTGACAACGGCATCCGCATGAAGCTGCACTTTGGCGACGATCTCGTCGTCATCGCCCAGGAGAAGGCAAAGCAGCCGCTTTTCGCCGTCTGGACCGGCTCGCATTGGGATGCCGCCAATGGCGGCCCGAAGGCATCGGCCATCGCGCAGCGTCTTGGCGGCCGGATCGCGCAGGAGACCGAATACATCCGGCCGAACGAGTTCGAGCAATACATGATCGACCGTGCGGCGGAGGCCTATCAGAAGAAGGAGGATGATCGCTCTGCAGGCGAGCGCAACCTGATCCTGGCGGCGGAGAAGGCCAAGGAAGCGCACGGCAAGCGCGTGAAGCGCCGGCTCGATCACGCCGTCACGTCGAAGAATGCGGCCAAGATGAGCGCTGCTCTCGCCTGCCTGGCTCCGCACATCATGAGATCCGCTGACGAGTTCAACGCTGACAAGATGATGGTGGCGCTGCGCAATGTGACCCTGAAATTCCACAGGAAGATGGAGCGGCGGCGCAATCCCCGCTATCGCAGCCTTGAAGAGACGCCGGATGCGCCGGAATATGTGGATGCCTGCACCGACTCGTCGCTCGAAGTGATCGAGGGGCATCGGCGGCAGGACTTCATCACCCATATCGTCCCGGTCAAATACGATCCGAAGGCGACTTGCCCGAAATGGACGACCTTTCTCAATGGCAAGCTTCCCGATCCAGAAGTTCGCAAGCTGGTGCAGATTAGCTCCGGCCTCGGCATGCTCGGGATTACCGTGCAATATCTCTTCTTCCACTATGGCGACGGCGCCAACGGCAAATCCGTCTATATGGAAACGCTCTGCCGGCTGCTTGGCGAGGTGTCCGTGACGCTGCCGTCGACAAGCCTGATCGGCGAGGGAGGGTCATCCGGGAGCGCGAGCCCGGACATGGCGCGGCTGTACGGGCGACGGCTCTTGCGCGTGAAGGAGCTGCCGGAGGGCGAGGATCTGCGCGAAAACCTCGTCAAGGAACTGACGGGCGGCGAGACCATCACGGCGCGCGATCTGTTCGCCGGATATATGGACTTCCAGCCGCTCTTCATCGCCATGATGAGCGGCAATGGCTATCCCCGCATTACCGGCACCGATGACGGCATATGGCGGCGCATGGCCGTGGTGCATTGGCCGATCAAGATCGCCAAGGAAGACAGGCGCGAATTCGAGGAGATCGTCTCGTCCTTCGAGGTCGAATATCCCGGCATCCTGAACTGGCTGATCGAGGGTGTTCACATGTTCCTCAGAGAGGGGCTTGTGATCCCCGAAGCCGTCGAGCGGGCGACGCAGGAATATCGCGACGATATGGACCGCACAGCGGGCTTTGTGGCGCGATGTATCATCAAGGATGACAAGGCGCCGCCGCTGCCAGGCAAGGATCTCTACGCGGCCTATTGCGACGATACCGTCGACCAGGGCGGCAGGCCGATGAACGTGACGGCCTTCGGGCGAGCCATGGCGAAGAAATTCAACAAGGACCGATCGAGCGGCACGGTGCAATACAAAGGCATCCGTCTGCGTTCACAGCCGAAACCGCGCGAGCCAGAGCCGCCGGAAGGCCGCTTCGATCCACAGGAGCCTTGGCCCGATGACCTGCCGTGACGCTCCCCGCAACCCCTCATTACAGGGTCGAATATCTGCAGAGACTGCCCAAAACGCCGACGATACTGACAGTTTACCGGACAGTTTTGTTGACAGTTTCAATGAAGAAAACGCAGCAAAATCAATGGGGGTCTGACAGTTCTGACAGTTTTCTACGCCTATACGCATAATGGTGGTGAGGAGGTGAGGAGGATGTAAATCCACTAAGCGCGATCAAAACTATCCGAAACTGTCTAAGTGTATGAAGTACAATAATAAAACTATCTGTTGAACTGTCAGTAAACTGTCAGAACTGTCTGAAAGGGTGAAAATGAAGAAGATGATCGGCATCGAAGCCCTTTTGAGTTGGGCATTTATCGAAGAGCTGCCGAAAGTGGAAAGCGGTTCGGTAGGACCGAGCGCCGCGCCTTCGGTTTGGCAAATGATGTTCGATGTGATCACGCTCGGCACCAATATTGACAAAAGCCCAAACGGCTATGGCGTTGTTGGTCACTTCGTGAACATCGGCGAACCGCACCCGGATGCCGTGATAATAGGCGATGCGGTGCGCGCGTTGGCGGATCGAAACGGGTTTGAGATAATGACCGGTTGGTGGCCGTTTCCCGAATGGGACGATCCGCACGGCATCATTCGTGCAGAAGTCGACAGAATTGCAGCCGAACAGGTCTATGAACGCGGCGGCAGACTAAATGGTCGGCATATCGTTACGCTTGTAACCAGCGCAGCAATACTGAAGCGCGGCCCGGATTGGGCGGCCGATGAACCGAAAGTGGTGACGATCAAGCTCAATGGAAAGGATGATGCGTGGTTTGTGAAGCGCACAACCAAAGACGCGTTCGGTCGCCCGATCGAATACGAAGATAGTGGCTTCGACTATCGCAAGCGTCGACCGAAGAGGGGCGCCTACCGAAAGTACCGTTTGGCCGAACCTATCCGCGCAGCCGTCATCAGCCGCCTTGAGTGGCAGCTTTGGCAATCGGCTCTTGAGGCGCTAAGTGAATCGCTCACCGGGAGGCTT
The DNA here is from genome assembly GCF_030182525.1 of Rhizobium pantanalense. Classification (NCBI taxonomy): domain Bacteria; kingdom Pseudomonadati; phylum Pseudomonadota; class Alphaproteobacteria; order Hyphomicrobiales; family Rhizobiaceae; genus Rhizobium; species Rhizobium pantanalense. Next base: position 116,550 of record NZ_JAQJCH010000003.1, on the reverse strand, counting down.
TCAGCCTATGACGTTCTTCCATTCACGCCGGATCGGCAACCATGGGCACGTGTTGCTCCCAAGAAGCTAGATGACCAAGCCATTGTAAATGCTGCAGAATAAATGTGATGCACCCGGATTGACATGCGACTGAAGTTTGGTGCACATTAAGCACACTGTAAAAGGTTAGATAGACCCGCTAGGCGCAAGCCCGGCGGGTCTTTTGTTTGCGCCTCATGCACGATGGAGGCAGTCATGAACCCCGCCGCTGTAATGGCGGTATAGAGCATCCGGACGTAGTTGCGACTAGATGCGAACAATCAATGCAGTGACGAGCAACAAAGTTGCGTGAAACATCGATGTTTCACGGTCGCCGACCCCCGACCTGGACCCCTCTATCGCGGGTCCTTCCCAGTTCCCGGCCCCTTGCGGGCCCGGAGGACCCCGCGCCTTCGCTAGTTTCGATGGTCAAAAAACTGACCTGACAACCCTGTCAACGCCTGACAAAGACCTTACAAAGAGCCGCTTCCAATCATGGCAGATATGTTTGACCAGGTGTCATCGGCGCCGGAAAGCGATGGCGTGTGGGTCACGGTATCAGAGCTTGCTCGCCGGAAGAATATTACGCGGCAGACTGCACTTGAGCGCGTAACGCGACTAGAGAAGGACGGTTTACTAGAAACGCGCCGGGATGGTCGTTCACGCCTTGTAGAGATGGCAACGTTCGATCGTTTGGTCGGGCAGACCGGGAATGCGTACCGTGAGCAGGGCGCCGAAACGAAGCGGTCTGCAGAACAGCAAGCGCCGGCGAGTGCCGCTCTTCGTGATGCGCAGTCGGAGCGCGCTCAATATGAGGCGAAGCTTAAGGCGCTGGATCTAGCTGAGCGCACTGGTGCACTGGTGCCTGTGCGTGGCGAACACGGAATTGAGGCGGCGCTTTTGAAAGTAACGGAGGCGATTGTCCGCGACCTCGGCGCGCCAATGAACTGGGTGAGTGAAATCCTTGAGACGGTTCGTGAAGGCGAGCCGGCCTTGCGCCGCCTGCTTCGTCGCAAGATCCACGAACAGCGCGAGACGATTGCAAATCGCCTAACCGCTATAGCCGGAGATGCTGCCGAAGCTGAGAAACTCGGCGTGCACGTCGATATCGATTTCGGAGATAATGAATGAGGGTGACGCTCAAGCGATCCGCGATTGCGATCGTCGCCGGCATCCTTGCTGGCGGCATACAGCCACCGGAGCAGCTATCTGCTGCGCAATGGGCTCGACAGAACCTGGTCGTTCCGGATGGGCCACGTGCCGGCGAAGTGTGGGACGACACCTTGACGCCCTACATTGCCGAGCCACTGGAAATGTGCTCGACGGACAGCGGTATCAACGAGGTTGCCATCCGCAAGTCGGCGCAGACTGGTTTCACGACGCTAATCCTCGCCGCCTGCGGTCACCTGATTGTCACCGATCCATGCCGAGCTATGATCGTGCAGCCTACGACGGGCGCGTTGAAAGAATTCAACACCGAAAAGCTTTCGGTCGCTATTCAGAGCTCTCCGTCGCTTCGCGATCTGGTGCGCGAGCAGTCCTCCCGGTCGGGTGACGGCTCGACAGCGGTATTCAAGCGATTTCGCGGCGGCTCACTGAAGTTGGCGATTGCCAACTCGGCGGCGGACCTCCGTTCCTCGACGATCAAGAAGGCCTTCTGCGACGAAGTCGATGAGTATCCCGACGATCTCGACGGGCAGGGGGATCCGATTGGCATGGTCGAGGCGCGCCAGGAATCGTTCTTGATGTCCGGCGAATGGTTTCGTCTCTACAATTCGACGCCGACGATCAAAGGCGGATCTCGGATCGACGGATATTTTGAGGCGGGTGATCAGCGCTATTGGCATATGCCGTGCCCCGGATGCGGCGATCAATTCAAGTTCATTTTTGATCGACGCTATTTCAAATTCAACGATGAATACCCGCACGAGCCACACTACGTGACGCCTTGCTGCGGCAGTATCATCGAGAGCTACGAAAAAGTCTCGCTGATGAAGCGGGGTGCATGGATTCCAGAGGCCAGTAGGCCGGGCGCATATCCGTCATATCATTTCGATGCGCTGACATCGCCGTTTGTGCCTTGGGAAAAGATCGCGGCACGTTTCGTGGCGGCGGCGGAAGATCCGCAGAAGCTGAAGGTTTTCTATAACCTGACCCTCGGTCTGTCCTTCGACATGAAGGGCGATGCGCCGGATCACGTCCGGTTGATGGAGCGGCGAGACCCGGAACTGCAGCGTGGCAGGATTCCGGCGGGAGGTCTTGTTTTCATCGGTACAGCTGATGTGCAGATGAACGGCATCTATTATCTATTCAAGGCATATGGCCCGGATCGTCAGTCATGGCGCGTGGATGCCGGATTTATCGAGGGGGCGACAGATGATCCTCACGGGGGCGCATTCCTAAAGCTGGAAGAGCTGCGAACACGTCAATGGCCGGATGCTTTCGGATCTGTGAGAGCTGTTGATGCCTTTGGCATTGACTGCGGTTTCCGCTCTCACGTCGTCTACACTTGGGTTCGTAGCAAGCCCGCGACTTTCGCCTTAAAAGGCATGGACGGCTGGTCTAGGCCACCGATTGGTCAACCTTCTCCGGTTGAAATCAATTTCAATGGCCAGCGCATCAGAAACGGCGCGATGGTCTGGGGCGTCGGAACGTGGTCCCTAAAGGGAGCATTCTACGCCAACCTGCACAAGGAAGGTCTTGCCGCCGGTAAGGAGAGCAATCCTCCTGGCTATTGCCATTTCGGCGGATGGATGGATGAAGTCTACTTCAAACAGATCACCTCGGAATATCTCGGGACCGAGAAGGTGAAGAAGGGAAAAGCTCGCGATCGGCGCGTTTGGATGCCGCGAGCTGGCCAGGCGAACCACTTTCTCGATTGTGAGATCTATGGCGATGCCCTCGGCGACTACCTCGGCATCTCACGGATGACGCCGGATCAATGGGCTAATCTCGCAATGATGCGAGGGGTACCGGACGGCGTTCTTAACCCTGGCCTGTTTGCACCGGCGCCTTTGCTTGCGGCTATTCAGACGAGCGGCGAGCAGGGCGCGGCCATCGAGGCTGATGATGAGCCGGCCGCTGAAACCGCTAGCGAGCATGACTGGTTCGATCAGGAAACATCGTTTTGGGGTGAGAGCTAATGGCGTGGACGCAAGATGATCTCGATGCGATCAATTCTGCCATTGCGACCGGCGCTAAACGGGTTCGTTTTCAGACGCATGAAGTCGAGTATCCGAGCGTTGACCAGCTTTTGCGAGCTCGCGATGTGATCAAGGCCGAAATCGAGGGATGCAATACCTCTGGCGGTGCGATCTTGACCGAATATGAAGGCGGATACTGATGGGAATAATGGGCAGTATCCGCGAGTTTTTCGCAAAGCGTGACTACAATTCGGCAGGCTATGGGCGTCGAAATAAGGCTCGTTTCGCTCCGAAAACGTCCGCAAATGCTGAAATCGGTCGCGCTTTGGGCACGGTTCGTGACCGTTCCCGCGAATTTGTGCGAAATAACTGGGCGGGTCAGCGCATCCTTGATGTTCTTACCTCTCACGTAATCGGCGCGGGCATTATGACAGTGCCGAATACCGGTTCCGATCGGATCGATAACCAGTATCGGTTGGTCAGAGAGGAGTGGGAAGAGAACAGCGATATAGAGGGCGTCCTCGATTATGGGGCGCAGCAGGCGCTGCAATTTCGCTCGATGGTCGAGGGCGGCGATGCCGTTCTTCGCATGGTCCCCCGCCCATTCGAGGGATCTTCTCATCCCGTACCCTTCCGGCTCCAAGGTTTGGAAGGCGATCAGATTGACGAAACGCGCGATATTAATCTCGTGACGCCGGGGCAGACGCAGTTCGTTCGCCTCGGTATCCAGATCGACGACTGGGGCGTCCGTCAGGGAATGTACCTTTGGAAGGCGCACCCCGGCGAAATGGTTGTTGGCAATATCGAGCCTTCGGCGTTGGTCGATTGGCATGATGTTTGCCACCTGTATCGCCCGCTGCGCTTCGGCCAGTTGCGCGGCATCTCGTGGTTCGCTCCCATCTTGTTGACCGCACAGGAGATCAAGGACCTCATGGAGGCCGCGATCATCCAGCAGCGGACGCAGGCGAGCTTCGCGGGCTTCCTGAAGCGGGCGCCTGGTGCGTCGAATGTTCTCGCTGTGAAGAAAGACGAAAAGGGCGACAAGGTCACGCGCATCGAGCCGGGACAAATCCAGGATATCGGTGAGTCGGACATCGTCTTTGCCAATCCGTCTTCACAATCCGTCTTCGGAGACTCCTACAAAGCGGGCCTGCGCGCCATGGCGGCGGGGGCGGGGATCACGTACGACCAACTCACTGGCGACCTCACGCAGGCAAATTATTCTTCTCTTCGTGCCGGCAAGATCGAGTTCCGCCGCCTGGTAGAACAGATCCAGTGGCAGATGGTTGTACCGATGGTCTGCCGTAAGGTCGATCGTCGCTTTCTTGACATGGCAATCATGTCCGGAAAACTTCCCAATCGTCGGAATGGCTATCAGGTCGATCATATCATGCCTGCGGTCGAGCCAATTGATCCTACGAAGGATTTGCAGGCCGACGTAACGGCGGTTCGCGCTGGTCGAATGTCCCCGCAAGAATTCATGTCGGCATGGGGGCGTGACTGGCGCAAGATCGTCAAGGACTTCGACCAATTCTTCAAGTTTGCTGACGCCAACAACCTTAAGCTGGACATAGACCCTCGTCGCCCGGCTAACGGCGTCGCTCCATCAGCGCCGATTGATGCGTCCGAACCAACCGCGAGTAAGGAACCAGCCAATGGCTAAGATCATCCAGATGCCCAAGCTGCAGCGTGACGCTGAGGTGCGGGCCGGGTCGTTCGATCAAAGCACCAACACGATCGACGTCATCTTTACAACCGGAGCCACGGTTCGGCGGATGTCCTGGCTTGATGGCGAGTTCGATGAAGAGCTTGTGGTTGGCGCCAGCAACGTGCGTCTCGATCGTCTCAATGCAGGGGCGCCATTCCTCGATACGCACGGCCAATGGAGCCTCGGAGACGTCATAGGCTCTGTCGTACGCGGATCTGCAAATGTGAAGGGCGGTGTCGGCTATGCCAAGATCCTCCTTTCGAATGCGCCGGATGCGGCGGACCGCGTCGCGCGCATCAAGGAGGGCACCGTGTCGAATATTTCGGTGGGCTATCGCATTCACGCGGTCGAGACCACGGAGCGTGAGGGGCAAACGCCGTTGCGCAGGGTCGTGGATTGGGAACCGTGGGAGATTTCTGCGGTTCCGATCCCCGCAGATCCTGGTGCGCAAGTCAGAGCTGATCAATCTGACGCATCATTTTCTTGCCGGATCGAATCTTCTGTCTCCGCTTTGAACACTGTCCGGCGCCTTCGTATGCAAATGGCGCTGCGACACATGGAATTGGCACGCTAGCGGCTACCGCTCTGCCATCAGCCGGCGCCGCCGGTCGCCCTTCGCGCCTTTGGGCCAGGCACTCCACCAAGGACAATACGATGAAACGGACCTACAGCATTGTAGCGGTAGCACTGACTTTTGCTGTCGCTTCTCTTATCTTCTTCGGCGGCGGCGTGGACACTGCATTTGCCGCATCGATCCCTATGCTTCAGCATGCGCCGCTCGTACGGGCGGCGGATTTGGCGGACATCCTGCATCACTACACGCCTCACTTCGCCGCAACGGCCGCAGTTATCCGTGTCCAGCTTGACGATCTGAAAAAGCGGGCAATGGAAAAACTGGCAGAAATCAAGGACGACACAGCACCAGACGCGGCGCGTACGATCGAGGGCGAACATGAGGCGCTCCTCGCCGAGATCAAGGCCAAGCAGGATGAGCTTGCAGCTGCTGAGGCTGAGGAAGCTGATGCTGCACGCAATAACCCCAGCCCCACACAAGCCGCCGAGGTTGCGACAGCGGCGCGTGCTGCGGATATTCTGGATATCGGCACGCGAGCTGGGATGGACGCCTCTGTCATTCAGGATGCCATTCGCGCTAACGTAACGGTCGATGCATTCCGCGTTAGAGCATTCGACCACATGGCTGGGCAGGCCGACCAGAGCCGCACATCACCAGCGCGTGTTCGTGTTGATGAACGGGACACCCGCCGCGCCGCTCGCATCGAAGCTCTGGCGTATGGCCTTGGCGCTCCGCTCCCTGCCAGCGGCCCCAGTGCCGCGGCTCGAAGCCTTATGGGCGACGGCCTGATTGCCATTGCCGCAGAAGCAGTCAATCATCGCGGTATGCCGCGCAATGCGCGCGAGACGGAAGAGGTATTCACCCGCGCGGCACATACGACATCGGACTTTCCAAACCTGATGTCTGGTGCAATCAACCGGGTGCTGGAAGCGCGCTATGCTCTTGCCACGCCGATCTATCGCAGCATCGCGCGTCGGCGTGATTTCCGGGATTTCCGTCCAACTACGAGCCTGAAGATCGGCGATTTTCCGATGCTGAAACCCGTTCTTGAGGACGGCGAGATCAAGTACGGCACCTTTAGTGAAGGCGCCGAGCAGATTTCCGTTCTGTCCTATGGACGCGCAATCTCTATCAGCCGTCAGCTGATGATCAATGATGATCTCGGTGCGATCGCCGACCTTTTGTCGTCCTACGGATCGATGGTTGCGCTGTTCGAAGAGATCACCTTCTTCAGCTCAGCATTTAACGCCAATCTGGCTGATGGGAAGACAGTCTTTCATGCCGGCCATAATAACCTCGCAGGCACCGCAGCCGCGATCGATGTCGATGCGGTCTCTCTCGGCCGTGCGGCGATGGCTAAGCAGAAGAGCCTCGAAGGCAATCCGATGCTCTCCAACAAGCCTGCCATCATTATGACCGGCCCCGACAGGATTACGTCGGCCGAAAAACTTGTAGCCAGTATCACGCCGGCCACGCTCGCCAACGTTAACATCTTCTCCGGGCGCCTCACACCGATGGATACGGCGCAGATTTCTGATTTGTCTTGGTATCTGTTCCCCAATCCTGAGCTCGGCTCCAATTATCGCTGGGGTTATCTCGACGGCTTCACGGCACCACGGGTTCGCATCGAAAATCCGTTCGGCCGGCAGGGCATGGCCATGTCCGTCGAGCACGATTTCGGCTGCGGCGCTGTCGACTACCGCTTCGGCTACAAGAACGCCGGCGCCTAGTAAGGAGTGGGCTTCGGCCCGCTCTTCTCCACCCCTTCATTCGTTCTTGAGGATACGGACATGAAAAACTTCCTTCAGCCGGGGCACTCGATCGACGTCGCGGCGCCTTCGGGTGGCTCCACATCTGGCCTTCCGGTGATCATCGGTTCCCTTATCGGCATTGCCAGTGTAACAGCGGCGGCCGGCGCTATGATCGCCATTCAGATGGGTGGCTGCTACCAGCTTCCTAAGGCGGCCAGCCAGGCTTGGGCGACGGGCGCCAAGATCTATTGGGATGCCACAAACAAGGTCGCCACGACCACGTCATCCGGCAACACCCTCATCGGTACGGCTATCGCCGACGCCGCAGCGGCGGACACGGTCGGCAGCATCCGCCTCGGCCCGACTACGGTCTAAACAGATGTTGACCAACTTCGAGCGGTTGGCAAAAGCCAGCCGCTCTACAGTCGAGCGTGTCCATGGAACAGCTGTGATGATTTTCCCTGCGGTTCGTCAGGGACCAAACAGTCCGCTGCGCCTTTCACCGGCCGATCAACCGTACCGCACCTCCGCATTGTTTTTTGAAGACACACAGATCGAAAACGAGAGTAAGGCCCAGCCGCTCACCGGAAACGGCACGATGCTACACCGCAGTCTTATGCGCCAGGCATCAATCCGCCTGATCGACGGCAAGCCTATGCAGACGGATTTCATCCTACGTCGGGAAGCGGATGGCGCTCTGTTTTCGATCACGCGTTACGATCCGGATGGCGTCGGGAATATCATGGCAACCTTGGCCGTCGCTAAGGCATTACCGGAGGCTTGAATGCTTTCTGTCGACGCAGTTCGTCTGGCTGGTGTGGAGGTTCTGTGCCCTACATCAGCGGTTCTGGCTCACGATAGCTTTCCCACTTTGGCGGGAATTCATGTATTTGATAGCCGAGCCGTCGCGCTGCAGGACATTGATCCAGAGAGGGCGTTTACACCTGTTCTGTCGCTACGATCGGGGCGGAGCAGCGCGACGCTTCGCGGCCCGCATGCTGCTCCGTGGGATTCGGATGCTGACACCATATTGGAAGTTATCGCCGAACTGGCCGTCGTTGCTGGTGATGACGGCGGCAACTTTGCTGATGCCATGGCGGGTGATGACCCTGACGCTCGGCTCGTGCTTGGCGCCTTATGTGCGCAAGTCCGAAGCCTCTTTGAGCGCAGCCAAAGAGGTGGACTGTGGCGCAGGCTCGTGAAGCAGATCACCGAGGTTGAGTACATACCTTACGAAATTCCGGACCTCGGGATGCGTTGGCAGCGGATGACAATGCGATATCATTTGGATATCTGCGACGACCAGTTCGATATGGGTGTCGGCGGCCTGCCGGAGCCGATCAAGTCGCTCTTCGATGCTCTGCCTGACGAATCTTATGCGAAGGCGAAGCTCTCTGCTCTTGCTGCGCACTTTGCCGCTGAGCCCTTGCCGGCGCTAACGGAAATCAGCGGCACCATCGGATCGGTTGAGGCCGGTTTGAAAAATCTCTCTCCCTAAAATCGGAGCCTGTCATGCCTGACGACATTTACGTGCCGCGCGACGGCGCGCGCCTTCCCGTGCCGTGGCCCGAGGAGGGCAGGGCGGTCAATCCGCTCAACAATTTTGAGCAGCGCCTCATTCTCGAAGGCGATCTCGTCCTGAAACCCGCAACACAACCCGCCAGCCAGAAGAAGGGCCAGGGCGGCGATACCGGAGGTGACCAGCCATGACCTCGAATATTCCCGCCAACCTGACGGCGCCGCTGATGGCCTTCGACGTGACGAGCGGCGGCGCTTTCGAGAGCGAAAATCGTCTTATCCTTCTCGGTCACGGCTTGGCCGCAGGAGCGCTTGCCGCCGGCGCTATCGCAGCGTGCGGCTCGTCGATGGATGTTCGCATTCTTGCCGGCGTCGGCTCGCAGCTTGAGGCGATGTTCCTGATCGCCAGACTCAATGCTCCGGCGCAAGAGATCTGGATTGGCCGCATCGACGACACCGGTACCGCCGAGCAGCGTACCATTACGGTCGGCGCGGTTCCCGTAGCTGGGGGGCAAGGCATCCTACAGATCGCAGGCGAGAGCGTTTCCGTCCAGATCAATGCCGGCGATACGGCAAACGCTGTTGCCGCCGCGCTGGCGGCTGCCATCAATGGCTATCGCAATCCGCTGACGAAGGTCTCGCTTCCGTTCACCGCGACCGTGGCGACCAATGTCGTAACCCTGACTGCGCGTCATAAAGGCGCTTATGCGACCGGGCTCGATATTTATATTCCCGTGCTGGACACGGTGAACGCCTTCACTGGGCTGCTGACTTTCGCCACGAGTGTAGCCGGCGCCGGCGTTCCGAGCGTCGCAAATGTGCTCGCTGCTATGAACGAGGATCCTTTCGAGATGATTGCCTCCGCCTTTGGCGATGCGGCGAACCTCACTCTGCTGGACGCGTTCCTCAACACGGTTTCTGGCCGTTGGTCCTATGCGCAACAGCTCTATGGCCACGCCTTTTATCCGGCGACTGACACCTCGTCGAACCTGATCACGAAGGCGCTCAGCAAGGATACATGGCATCTGACGATGATCCCGCGCTTCTCCGCAGGGGGCTTCGCCGAACCGGATTATCTATGGGTGGCGGCATTCACCGCCCGCATTGCTCCATGGTCGGGCGGCGGCGCTAACGGCGATGTCTCGCGCAACCAGACAGGACTTGTGGTGCAGGGTCTGTCTGCGCCGCGCGACCGGAACTTCTGGATGGACTACGCGACGCGCGACACGATGCTGAAAAATGGCGTCTCAACCTGGAAGGTGGATCGGAGCGGCAATGTGATGATCGATAAGATCATCACCCAGCAGCAGACCACTAACGGTGCGCCCGATACGACCTTCCGGGATATCCAGAAGGTCTATCAGCTGACTTACGCGCTGAAGAAATTCCGCGCCGATCTCGCCGCCGAGCATTCGAACAAGGCGATTGCCGACAGCAATCCGGACAATCTCGAAGCGATCGTGACGCCGGCCGATATCAAGGCCACGCTGTTCCACAGCTATCAGCGCATGTCTGGCGTCTTGGAAAACTCGGAGGCCGCACTCGTTGCGATGGTTGTGACGCGCGATCGCGACAATGCTGATCGGGTCAACATCTCGCTGCCTCTCGATTTCGTCAACCCGCTCGACATCTTTGCGGGTCTCGCCACCGCTTACAGCCAGTTCCCAGCCGCCGCCTAAAGCCGGCACTCAGAGGAGATTTCCATGTCAGGCCAAGACTACGGCGGCCTTATCACCGTCCGCCTCTCAACCGGTACTACGCTGTCCCTGCGCGGTACGCTCAACATCAATCCAGCCCGCATGTCTGCGGAAGCGCAGACGAATGACGACGGATCGGTGGATCGTATCGGCACCAACAGGCCGGCGACCGCTGAAATCAATTTTGCCGATCGCGGGATCGATTACGACGCCTTGATGCGGTCGAGCCGTTTCAATGTGACGTTCATCGAGACTTTCTCTGGCGTCACGCACTACTTCACCGAGGCGTTCATGGCAGGCGATCCGCAGCTCAACCGCAAGACCGGTGAGGTGACAGGCCTGACGATCAACGCGGAGAAGTATAGCAAGGTCAAAAACTGATGACCGACGTGGTAGTGCCGCTTTCGAAAAAGTATACGGCTCACGACAAGACCTTCGACAAGGTGGTCTTGCGTGAGCCGAGCTACGCCGAGATCTACGGCGAAGGGCTCGGCCGGCCGCAGGAGTGGCAGCGCGCCGGCGACGGCACGATGGTTATGGTGACATACCCATCGGTCGTGAATGAGTATCTCTCGCGCATCGTCGTCGAACCCGGCTATGACTGCATTCTGCAGTTGAAGACGCTCGATGCTCTCAAGCTGGAGCGTGCCGTCTGCGATTTTTTTTGGGATATGACGGCATCGAAGACGCCGTCGACATCCTCGTCTTCCGTCTCGGCTGGCCGGCGACGCAAGTCGAAGGAATGACGCTGACGCAGCTGGCTTACTGGCTGACCAGGGCCGGGAATTTCTTCAAGAAATAGGCTCCCGATGTTCTCCGACCTTCGTATCGACGATCGCGACCTTGTGCGCCTTCGTCGGGCCCTTGAGCGCGTGCCGGGCGAGATAAAGTCCAAGGCCATGGCGCGCGCCATGCGGCGCATGACGCAGATGGCGCGGCCCCGCATCGTCGAGCGCAATGCCAAGCATGTGAAGCTGCCGAAAGAGATCGTCGCCAAATTGACGACGGCCGCTTTCAACGCCGGCGGTAACACATCGAGGGTCGTCGTCGAGTCCGGCTGGATACCGTTGCAGCGTCTCGGAGCGGTGCAGAATGCGCAGGGGGTCTACGTCAATCTGCGCGGCTCCTACAAGCACGCCTTCATCGCCATGATGAAGAGCGGGCACGTCGGCGTGTTCCAACGCATTCCCGGCACGAAAATGGGAAGCAATCCGACGCGCGAGCAGATCCGCGAGCTTTTCGGGCCGAACCCGGCGCACGCCATCACGAACAACCCGGACGTCTATCTTGACGTCCTGGCTGAACTCATCGAAACCGCGCTCATGCCCCGTTACGTGCATGAGCTGGAATTCATTCTCTCGAAGCTGGGGCCCTGATCCGTGGCAAATCGCAAGATCCGTGCCGAGCTGGATATCGACGGCAAGGACAATACCTCGCCGGCCTTCCGCTCGGTTGCCACGCGCATCGGCGGTGTCGAAAAGCAGATCGCTGGATTCAACCGGGTCGCCAAGGACCTCGGCAAGACGACTGCGGAAGTCAATCGCCGCCTGCGCGACATCGAGAAGTCGTCGCAACAGGTTACGCGTCGGACGAGTGCGATGGCCGGTGCGACGCGTGAGGCTTTCGGCACGGTTGCTCGCTATGCAGCACCCGCAATCGTCGCAGCCGGCGCCAAGAAGGCACTTGTCGATTTTGCCGCTGTCGAGCGCGAGATGAACCGCATCGGCATCACGGCCGAGGCGACGGGCGAGGAAACCACCGCTGCCTTTACGCAGTTGCAGACCATGTCGAAGCAGATGGCTCTGCCGATCGACAAGGCGATTACCGCGCTCGATACGCTGGTATCGTCGGGCATGAACCTGAAGGACGCAATGTCTTTCCTTCCGTCGGTACTCGCGACGGCCCAGGCCTCGGGTGCAGCGACGGAAGATATCGCCAACACCGCCTTGAAAGCCTCGTCGGCACTGAAAATTCAGGCCGGCGACATGCAGCATGCCTTCGATATCATGGTGACGGGCGGCAAGGCCGGCCAGTTCGAGTTGAAGGACATGGCGATGTATATCCCGGATCTGGCGAATTCTTTCGCCTCTCTGGGTTATACCGGTGAGAGTGGCCTGAAGCGCCTGATCGCCATCCTGCAGACCGTGCGCGAGGACACTGGCAATGCAGCCGATGCGGCGGTCTATGTCCAGAACATCTTCGGCAAGATGAACTCGCAGGAGACGGTCAAGAATTTCAAGAAGATGGGCGTCGATCTCAATAAGGAGATGGAGAAGGCCAAGAAGAATGGCGAGGATGTTATCTCCGCCTTCACGCGGCTGTCCATCCAGGCGACAAAAGGCGACCTTTCCAAGCTGCCATTGCTGTTCAACGACCAGCAGATGCGGCTTGGCATGCAGTCCCTGATGACCAGCGCCGACAGCATGGAGCGGTTCCTGAAGGCGGTAAATGGCGATAAGGTCGACGGAACTGTGTTTCGCGATCTCAATCGCGTCCTCGGCGATACCCAGGCCTCGGTCGACCGGCTGCAGAGCAGCTGGGACAAGATGTGGAACAGCGCCGGCAAGGCAATTGCCGGGCCCGCCGTGCCGGTCATGAATGCCATTTCGAACGATCTCGACTACGGGACGGCGTTGCGTGAGGGGCTGACGAAACAGGGCAAAGGCTATTGGGCACGCGAGACGTGGATTGCTGCCCATTTGCCATTCGGCGGTGCGTCGCAAAGCGACGAGGCGGACGATATCGCCAAAGGTGCCGGCTACAGCGATCCGGAATTTCTGGAGCGATACAACAAGCGCCGTTACGAGCGGGGCGTCAACAAGCCTTCTGTCGGTCGGCAGAGCATGCCGATCGTCGTTCCCAACCGAGCCGGTCCGGATCTTCATCGCGACGGCATGCAGTATTCTACCGTTCCGGAGCCGCCGCCTGCAAAGGCGCCTCCCAGCGCGTTCAGCGGATGGCGCGACACATTCGACAATTTCTTCCGCGTTCCATCCCGGCGCGACTGGAAGAATGCTCTAAGTATCGATGTTCCGCGGATGCGCGGCTCGATGCTTGGGCCTGGTGAGCATCCATCCAAGGATGAGTTGCCCATCAAGGTTGATGCCGGTGATTTCAAGCAGACGGCCGATGAGGCCGGCAAAGCAGTTGCCGATGGCGGTAAGCAGGCGAGCGATTCGATCAAGGATAGCGCGTCGGCATTTCGGGTTGCCGGCATGGATGTCGGAGCCGCAATCTCTCGCGCGGCTGCCGATCTCTCGGCCGCTGCGCGGGTCTTCAACACTGGCGTGGCCGCCGCGCCTGCCGCGAGCCGGAACGGCCGCGTCAATGCGGATACCGGCAAGAGCAACACGTTCGCGGCTGCGCCGCCGGGCGGGAATACAGGTGGAGGCGGGGGCTTCTGATGGCGGCACGAGATTGGCGAAAGACCCTGCAGCCGGCGAGCTTTCGCGGCGTGCCGTTTCTTGTTGATGGCGAGGATCTGAGCGGTGGCCGTCGCCTCGCGAAACATACCTATGCGGGCGGGGAGGTCACCCTGCCGGAAGATATGGGCAAGGCCGTCGAGAGTTTCGATGTCACCGGATACCTGCTTGGTGATGACGCTGATCTCAAGGCGAAGGCCATTCAAGCGGCCTGCAGCGTGCCTGGACCGGGCATGCTCGTCATGCCGATGGATGGCAGCATGATGGCTTACGCAGAAGGTTTTCGCCGTACGCGCCAAAGGGAACGGGTCTATTACGTTCGATTCGATGTGACGTTCGTTCCCGATGGCGCATTGCCGGTGGCGGGCCTGTCGATTGGCGATGTCTCTGCCGTGGTTGCGGCTGGAATTTCTTTGGCCGCATCCGGCTTCTCGCGCTTGTTCTAAAGGTATTGTTGATGGCTGCGAATAAAGACACGATCCTGTCGTGGCTGGCGGACCTTTGCGCCGCCATCGTCACTGATGCCGATGATCTCGCCGACACGGCCGATCGCATCGTTGCGGCGGCTGACCTTGATGCTCAAGCGTTTGCGCCGCAAGCCCTCGACATCATGCGGGTGATCTCCGAGAGCGTTACGGATGCGACCGCTTTCGATATGATCATCATTCCGGGTACGGTTTCGGTCGGCGATACATTCGACGCGATGACCATTCTTGTCGCGCTTGGCCTCTCGATCGCTGGCGGTCGGGTGGACTGGCGGTCGCGTCCGCAGGCCCGTAACGCTCGCGCCCGCATTTCATCTGCTGGCGATGCCGGCCTGGCGGTCGCATCCGCCATGGGTGGCGACGGCGCGGATCTCTATTCCTGGCTCTCCGCTGTTGTCGAGGTTGCCTGCCGCCTCGTTTCTGATCTTGCCGCCAATGCAGTCCCGATCGTTCGGGTACAAACCGGCATTTCCCTGCCGTCGACGGTGCTGGCATATCAGCTCTACGGCGACGCTGCGCGCGCTGGCGACCTGGTCGATATTGCCGGCTCCGCGACGCCGCTTGTCATGCCGACAGCTTTCGACGCGCTGGCGTCCTGAGGCGATCCATGTTCGAGAAGATCAAGATTGAGGGGTTCCCGCCCTTCAAGTCTATTTCCATCACCATGTCAGCCGAGGACGCAGTGCGTACCGCTGAAGTCGATCTCGTTCCAGAAGGTGACGGCATACCCGTCGAAATCGATCAGGAAACAAGGATATGGGCGGGAAAGGATTTATTACTGACCGGATATGTCCGCGATATCAACACATCGCATGACGCCGATAGCCGCTCTCTGTCAGTTTCGATCGTTTCCCGGACGATTGATGCCGTCGAATGCTCAGCGGATCATCCGACCGGAGAAATCCTGAACAAATCGCTTGCCGATATTGCGCGGGAACTCGACGATAGCGGGATCGGCGTCGAGGATGATGGTGACCTGCCGGTCGAGCCGCGCCATACCTTGCGAGTAGGGGAAAGCCTCTTTTATTCAGTCGAGCGCCGCGCACGCGGCCGTGGCGTCCTGATCCATGACACACCAAAGGGCAAGCTGAAGCTGGCGACGAAGCCGGAAGGTACGCACCGCAGCGGCCTGACCCGAGGCATAAATATCAAAAAGGCGGGCTCGCATCTGACGGGTCGCAATCGATATTCGGAAGTCCGTGTACGCGGACAATCGAGCGAAGGCGTCAGCAACCAGCAGCTTCGTGCTGAGGCGAGGGCCAGGGACAAAGGCGTTTCCCGTAAACGGCTGCTGATCCTTCTTCACGAGGGCGAGACGACAACGGATCGTATGCGCACCCGCGCAAGCTGGCATATTAAGCGTGGAGCTGGCAACGGAACTACGGCTCCGATCACTGTATCGGGATGGCGGGATACCGCCGGTAAGATTTGGTCACCGAACTGGCTTGTTCCCGTCGACGACAGCTGGATCGGCATTAATGGCATGATGCTTATCAAGACCGTGAAGCTCTATCAAAGCGAGGATGACGGTACGACGGCATCCATCGAAGTTTGCGACCCACGCGCGCTTGGCGGTGACAACCCGCGAGGTAAGACAGCCAAGGTCTATTCAGCGCCGTTGGCAAAAGACGTGGAATTCGAGGAACAATGAGCGGGTATCGAGCGGAGTTGGACGGTGTCATCGTCGAGCGCGATGGTCAGCAGTTCCTCAGCGGCCGAACGCTCTACAACCGCGCCTTCACTCGGCTCCACCGCATCGAGCCGCATGGGTTTATGTCCAACCCGATAAAGGGGGCAAAGGCGCTCCTCCTATCGCCGAATGGCGATCCGGATCAGTCTTACCTATTCGGCGGGGAGCATCCTTCACATCGGCCATCAGGTCTGCCGGTCGGCGCAACTGCCATCTACGACTTGAGCGGCAACATCATAAAGCTGGTCAACAGCGAGGTTATCTTCGATTTCCAAACGAGGACAGCGACCTTCACTGCGGGACAGTGGGCCATCAATGGCGATGTGACGATCAAAGGCAACGTCACGATTATCGGCAATCTCAATGCAACCGGCTCTATCACCGATGGTGATGGCGACGGCGGAGCCTAACGATGCTCAAAATCATCCCAGTCGATGATGGCGACGATCCATACCGCGCGCCGGATCTCGGCTGGAATGGTGAGGTCGGCGATCTAATCATCAATCCTCTTACGCATCCCGACGCACCCGGAGATTTCCGAGCCGAACAGGGCCTTGCGACGCAAGTTCTCATCTACCTGATGACCGATCGCCGCGTCGATCCGAGCGAACTGCGCGACGGCGACGAAAATCGCGGCTGGATCGGCGACAGTTTCGATATGGGGCCGGGTGAGCAGCCGCTTGGCTCCCGGCTCTGGCTGCTACGGCGATCTGCGATTTATGACGGGATCGAAGTCAAGGTAGAGGCTTACGTTCGCGAAGCCTTGCAGCCGCTGCTCACGGTTCAGGCTGTCGCACGCGTCGATGTCGCCGTGACTGTCGACCGACCCGGAAACCGGGTGTCCTACCAGGTTTCGCTCTACGGGCGGGCCGGCGCGAAAATTTACGACAATAAATTCGAACTTCTCTGGGGTCAGATCAATGGCGTGGAATATCCGCTCTCTGGCTGAAGCTTCTGCGCGCGTTCGCGGAGCCTTCCGGCAATATCTCCCAGGAACGGATAGCGCGCTTCCGAACAACTTTGTGACTATTTTCGGTAAGGTTCTCGCCGCCAAGGCTCACGAAACCGAACTTCGCATCGCCTACCTTGTCAAGCAGATGTTCATCTCAAGCGCGACGGGCAAGTTTCTCGAGCTTCTTTGCGCGGATATTGGGATCTATAGGAAGCCCGCGTTTGCCGCGTCAGGTTTCATATCTGGTAGCGGCGCGCCGCTTGAGACTTATCCCGCGGGCATCCGGTTCATTTCCGGCAATGTCACATATCTCTCGATCGCGCCGGCGACGGCTGCGGCAGATGGATCTCTGACGCTATCGATCTCGTCTGAGGTCAAGGGTTCGACCGGCAACCGCGATGGCGACGGCATTCTCTCCCTTGCCGATCCGGTGCTCTATCCGGGTCTCGGAACGACGTGGACCGTAGCTTCTGGCGGCCTGGGCGGTGGCGCGGACATCGAGCCTTATGACAGTCTTCGCGCCCGTGGTTTGCAACGCAAGCGCAATCCCCCTGGCGGCGGCACCTTGACCGACTATGAGGCGATCGTTCTGGCCGTGCCCGGCGTTGTGAAGGGTGCGGCCTGGGCTTTTCGAGGATCGCCAGGCACGATCTTCGTGTTCTTTCTATTCTATGGCCGGGAAAATTTCATTCCTCTGCCTTCGGATGTTGCGGCGGTGCAGGCCGCGATCGACGCAAAACGCTTGATCCGAGTGGACGACAGCGTTGCTGTAGCGCCGACTGCGAGGCCCATCGATATAACGATCTCGGGGTTATCAGCCGATACGCCGGAGATCCGCGCCGCCATAACGACGGCTATATCCTCAATGTTCATCACCCGTTGCAAGCCGGGGATCGCAACGCAGACCTTCACGGTATCGCGCTCGTGGATCGACGAAGCGATATCAGGCGTGTCGGGTGAGGATCGCCACGTGCTTGTGCAACCTTCCGCCGACATCGTGCTGACGGGTGGCCAATTTCCAACGGTCGGGAATATCACCTATGCCCCGTGATCCCGGTTTCAACACAGTCACCACTCAGCCTTCGAATGCCGGTGAGATCGTTGCTGTTTCTGCGCCCTATGACGCGCTGGCCAATCCGAGCAATGACGACCTGATCGGCGCGGCGATGGCGATGCTGCCGCAAGGCCCCGCCTGGGGGTCTCCGGATGGTCAGGCGGCTTCGCTCGCGAGCAACCTCGCGGGCCTCATGCGCGTGCTCGTGGATAGCTACCAATGGCTTTATCAGCGCATTTGGAAGCTCGCGCGCAATGCCAGCGTTCAGGGCGTGGACGAGCTGCTGCCGGAATGGGAAGCCGAATACGGCTTGCCAGATAACTGCGTGGTCGGACAGACGAGCGTCGCCGAACGCCTTCGTGCTCTGGCGACGAAGGTGAATTCGCAGGCGGTCATCACGCCAGGCGACTTCATAAGGATCGCCGCCACCTACGGCTTCACGATCTGGATCGAGGAGCCGGCCGTATTCGAATGCGGCTTTTCCGAATGTGGCGGCGAACACGCAACCGGCGATGTCAGGCAGGAATGCTACTGGGTCGTCGTGGCGACTGATCTTGCCATTGATTTTTTCACCTGCGGAGAATCGGAATGCGGCTACGACCCGCTTTTCGACCTCGGCGATGGTGAGCGTCTTCTCTGCATTTTGCGTCGGCTCGCGCCGGCGTGGACCGAGCCGGTCCTGCAATTCGCGTCCTATCTGACAGATAGCGACGGGAACCGGCTGACCGACAGCGACGGCAACCCTCTCACGCCCTGATCACGAGGAACAAGATGAAGTTTCAAGCACCGTACGGATCGAATGATCCGAACGCGCCATACGTTGACAAGAACACACCAGGCGCCCAGAGCGGCTCCCGCATTCCTGCCGGTTTCCCGAACTGGGTCATGCGCGAGATCGTAGACGTCATCGAAAAGTGTGGTCTTGTTCCGGCGGATGCGCTCCAGCTCTATCAGGCCATCCGCTCATTGAGCCTGACGCCTCTGACGCAGGATACGACTTTCTATATCCGCACTGACGGCGACGACAATAACAGCGGCCTGACCAACACCGCTGCCGGCGCCTTCAAGACGCTTCTCGGGGCCTATAACAAGACCCGCGCGCGCTATTTCGCCAACGGCTACACGATCACGTTTCAGCTCGGCATTCCCGGCGCATACCTCGGAATGGTTCACGACACCTGGCCCGGAGACATCACCATTTCCGGCGATACCGCCAACCGGGCCAATTACCAGATCCTGAATGTTCCAGCGCAGAAATCCTGCGTCGCGGCCTTCGCAGGCAAGGGACTGACAGTGAAGGGAGCATCGCTCATCGGTACGCCGGGCGCCGATCAGCGATGCGCATGGTCCTTTGGTGGCAATCTCGTCCTTTCGAACGTGGATTTCCGGTCGACAGGGGCAGGCATTCTTACGTCTGTTCTTGCTGGCAATAGCGGGTCTGTCACGCTCATCGACGAAATCGATGTCTATAACGCTACGCAAAGCTTCATTTCGGCTCAAGACGGCGCGGTTGTTTATCTCGGATCGTCCAACATCGCTGCTAACATCGTACTGCAGTCTCTTCTTTCGTTCTCCATCGCCTTCGCCTCTGTTGCGGACAGCGGCCGCCTTATCCGGCGCAACGTGACCATCGGTGGCGCAGGTGCCACAGGCAAGCGGTTCGATGTTTCGATGAATGGCGTGATCGACATCGCCGGGGGCGGAGCGACCTTCTTCCCCGGTGATGCAGCGGGCACCCAGGCGTCGGGCGGTCAATACGCCTAACCAAACCATTTCTCTTCTAGCTTTACGGGTGCCTTCGGGCACCGCGGAGACTTTCGCATGACAATCGATCGCCGGCTCATCGACTATCTCAATATGCCTGGCGCTGACGGAATTCCGTTGAAGGATGCCTTGGTCGAGATCGGTCTGGCGCCACAAGAGGAACTTGACAGTAAGGTCGACGCGTCGTCGGTTGGTGCGGCCAACGGCATCGCTTCTCTGGATAGCGGCGGCAAGGTGCCGGCCGCGCAGCTGCCGTCCTATGTCGATGAGGTACTGGAGTTTGCGAACCTTGCCGGTTTCCCGGCTATTGGTGAAACGGGCAAGATCTACATCGCCCTCGATACGAACTTCGAGTATCGCTGGAGCGGCAGCACCTATATTCGCCTCGTGCCATCGCCAGGCACGACAGATGCCTTGGTTGAAGGGTCGAGCAATCTCTACTTCACCGCTGCGCGCGTGCTCGCGACGGTGCTCTCCGGCCTTTCGACCGCGACCTCTGCTGCGATCACTGCCACAGACACGGTATTGTCCGCATTCGGCAAGCTGCAGGCCCAGATCACGTCGTTGACGGGTACGGTCAACAACAAGCTCGACGCAACCGGTACGGCGGCCGCAGCAACCAAGCTTGCGACAGCGCGAAACATCAACGGCGTCCCGTTTGATGGCACAAGCGACATCACTGTTGCCGATAGCACGAAAGAGCCTGCGATCAGCGCAGGAACGACCGCGCAATATTGGCGTGGCGACAAAAGCTGGCAGCCGTTGAACAAGGCTGCTGTCGGTCTCGGCAACGTCGACAATACCGCCGATGCGGCTAAACCGGTCTCATCTGCGCAGCAGACCGCCCTTGATGCTAAGGTCAATACGTCGGCGGTCGGGGTTGCCAATGGTGTCGCATCGCTCGACAGCGGCGGCAAAGTGCCGGCGGCACAGCTGCCGTCCTATGTCGATGATGTGCTTGAGTTTGCCAACCTTGGCGCCTTTCCCGCGACCGGGGAGACGGGCAAGATCTACATCGCGCTCGATACAAACTTCGAGTACCGCTGGAGCGGCAGCACCTATATTCGGCTCGTTGCCTCTCCAGGCACGACGGATGCGCTGGTCGAAGGATCGAGCAATCTCTACTTCACTGCTGCGCGTGTGCTCGCGACCGTGCTCTCCGGTCTGTCGACCGCGACTTCGGTGGCGATCACTGCGACGGACACGGTGCTGTCTGCGTTCGGTAAGCTGCAGGCCCAGATCACGTCGTTGACGGGTACGGTCAACAATAAGCTCGACGTGACCGGCACAGCCGCCGCGGCGACGAAGCTCGCAACTGCACGCACGATCAATGGTGTCTCGTTCGACGGGACAGCGAATATTACCATCGCCGATAGCACGAAAGAGCCTGCGATCAGCGCAGGAACGACCGCGCAATATTGGCGTGGCGACAAAAGCTGGCAGACGTTGAACAAGGCTGCTGTCGGCCTCGGTAACGTCGACAATACCGCAGATTCGGCGAAGCCCGTCTCTACCGCCCAGCAAGCGGCCCTCGATGCGAAAGTGAATACCTCGGCGGTCGGGGTTGCCAACGGCATCGCATCGCTCGACAGCGGCGGCAAGGTGCCGGCGGCACAGTTGCCGTCCTACGTCGACGATGTGCTCGAATTCGCCAATCTCGCATCCTTCCCAGCGATCGGGGAGAGCGGCAAGATCTACATCGCTCTCGACACGAACTTCGAGTATCGATGGAGCGGCAGCACGTATGTCAGGCTTGTTGCTTCTCCGGGCACGACGGATGCCCTTGTCGAGGGATCGAGCAATCTCTACTTCACCGCTGCGCGCGTGCTCGCCACGGTGCTTTCCGGGCTTTCGACATCGACGAACACCGCTATTACCGCCACGGACACGGTATTATCCGCTTTCGGCAAGCTGCAGGCGCAAGTCACGAGCCTGCTGACCAGCCTCGCGCCGGCGCCGAGTGCCGGGACGAAGGGATATCAGCCGAGCGTCAATGCTGCCGGCAATGCCTACGTTCTCAAGCGGCCGATAGAAGGTCTTGATCCGGAAACCTTCAATGCGGCCGGTAATGGGACCGGGGATGACCTCACCGCGTTGACGTCCGCCCAATCGAATGCAGGATACGGCAAGCCTATAGCCCTTCGTGGCGATTACCTGGTATCGTCGTACAGCAATCCCTACGGTAATATCTGGAAAGGCACCGGTCGCATTCTGACTGCTGTTACGGGAGGATATTGGCAGCGAAATACCTATGCCGATATCCAGCGCCTTCACATCGGTCACGAGTACCTCAACCGCTGCTACCAGTATATTCGCTTGGGGCAGGGGGCATCGAGCGGCACGATGAAGATCGTGCT
Source organism: Rhizobium pantanalense (assembly GCF_030182525.1). Lineage (NCBI taxonomy): Bacteria > Pseudomonadati > Pseudomonadota > Alphaproteobacteria > Hyphomicrobiales > Rhizobiaceae > Rhizobium > Rhizobium pantanalense. The sequence goes on along the minus strand of NZ_JAQJCH010000003.1, from coordinate 94,417 downwards.
TTTCGGTGACAGCACGATCCAGGGCGGATTTGGCGAAGACCAGAAGGCCGAGGTCGCCATCTCCAACGCACTGTTCAATCGCGGTCTGCCAAACCATGTCATCTACAACCAGGGTGTAAGCGGCACGAAGTGGGGCGATCTAAGCGCCCTGTCGTTCCTCTCGAATGCCAATGCCTTGTTCATCATCAAATATGGCATCAACGATGCAGGCTATGGATTGGCGCAGCTGGCGTCCGATATGGACGCAAAGCTTTCGGCAATTCGTGCTGCCACGCATGGTGGAATAGATGAGCTAGCCATCCTGCTCGTCGGGCCGAATTCGACCAACGACAGCCCGAACAGCCGCGATGAGCGGTGGTACGAGCAGATCAGAGGGATCTATGTCGCGGCGGCGCGAAAGCACCGTTGCGCATATTTCGACACCTACGCACACTTTCAGGATAGCCGTGCGGCGTCGACCTTATGGCTCGACAATTCGTTCGGCGATCTGCGAGGCATCCATCCCATACAGGCCTTCAACGCCCGTATATGGGGATCTGTTATCGATGAGTTCTTCGGGCTCGGAACCATCGCGCCTTACCAGGCCAACGCCGTCAGCAATGAAGGGGCGGTCAGCACGACCCTGACGGCGTCGACGGCGCCGGGCAACTTCAATTACGTCATGAGGTTGAACCGGGCCCCCTTGAGCAGCGGTTGGCCGATAGACGGTTTCGTCCGGACCTGCAAGAATATTGATGGTGGCATCATCCAGGAAATCTGGAGCTTCGCGGCTGGCGTCACGCGAAAGTTGACGCGCACTGCGAACCTTGCAACCAACTCCTGGAACAGGTGGACCGGTGTTGGTGAGGCGATCAGCCTGACCGGCGGTTGGTCAGCCTATGGTGCGCCATGGAAGGACCCCACAGCTACGCTTACCGAAGAGGGAATTGTTGTCGTTGAAGGCCTCATGAAGGGCAGCACGACGGCGGCCGGCACATGGTTTGGCACATTGCCATCCGGAATGTGGCCGACTGCCGATCTGCTCTTCGATTGCATGGCAAATGGTGCAAACGTGAAGGTCAGGATCGAGGCGTCGACCGGCAAGATGTACGCGTGGTCGGCGCTCGACGGCACCTTCACCTCTTTGACCGGGATAAGCTTTCTGGCGGCGTAGGGCTTGCGCGTTGCGGCGCCAGAACCCTGCGGATGGTGCTTTTTGCCGGCCGCTCAAAGAACGGGTAGCACAGCGACGCTGATATCAGAACAGTCGCGAGAAACGCCAGCAGGACGAATGGAGAGCCGAAATCGATCTTCCATCCCCATGCGTAGGATAGTTGATATCGCGCGAACGTGAGGATAGGCCAATGGCAAAGGTAGATGGCGTAAGACAGGGCCCCTGCCGCTTCCATCGCCGTTCTAACGTGGCCTTTCTGTATCGGCCGAGCTGCTTCCACAGCAGAAGTCGAAACAATGAAAATGAACATCGCCGGCACAGCTACGAAGTCAATCATGGACGGTTGAGTTGAGGCGACCATAATTGCAAGGACCGCGATGGCGCATGCCGTTGACAGGATCGTCAGATGACGAGTGCGATTTGCGGGCACGATCGCCTCATGAACCTGATAGGCGATGGCTCCGAGGGATATGCCGCCTATTCCGCGCAGCAAGCCGGTATTTAGAACGCCGAAGGCGCGATCGTAGATCGTAACCAGGCTGCCGAACTCAACCATCAGGATTGCGTAAGAACAAAGCGATATCACGAGAAGCCATTGCCAGACCCGGCGATCCTTGGCAACCGCAGTGATGACGCCTGCCAAGGCGATATTCACCACCATCTCGACCGAGATCGACCACGAGGGCGCATTCCACGAGCCGTGTGTCGTAAGGCCTACGTTCTGAAGCAGCACGAGGTTGAGGATGAATGTGTAAATGCGGCCGTCCTGATATGACCAGCCGCTTTCAAGAAACTGGCCGCCGGTCGACCAGAAAAACAGAATGTTGATGGGTACGAGGATGACCAGCATCAGCAGATGCAGTGGATAAAGCCTAGCGAGGCGATCCGTCAGATATGAGCGAAAAAAATTCGGGGATGCCGCGCGAGCCACATAGGCGTGGCAGAGCACAAATCCCGAGAGGATAAAAAAGAAGTCGACGGCCAGATAGGCCTTATGCGGCGCGGCGAAACCGCCGAAGTGCTGCATGGCAACGAGGATGGCGAGCAGGAATCGGACGAAATCCAGTAGCACGAAGCGTTGCAATCGCGTTCCTCCGAGCATCATTACCATCCGAAATGGTTCGCAAGCACCTGGAACCACATGGCAGCTTGCATCTGGACGCCTCGATTGTCCATGTGCGCGCCATCGATCCGGTATTTGATCAGGTCGATGTTCGGCCCGGGAAACACGCCGTCTGTCTTGGTGATTTCTTTCTGCCCAGAGGCGATATCGGGAGATGGGGTCCAGCTAACCATCGTATCAGTGGCGACAAAGATGGGCGCGCCGGCTGCCTTCTCTTTGATGTCAGCGACGATCGATGACAGTGTTTTGCGGTAATCCCCCGGATCGGTGTGATCAATGACGTCGCTTTGCCCTTGTTCGAACAAAACGATGGACGGTTTGAAACCGATCGTGCCGGCGTCGGCGATCTGATCTCCTATCAGGTCGCCGACTGATTGACCCGGAAGGAATTTGCTTGCCGGTGATGATCCAATGGCCGCCATGATAATCACGACATCACGGCCGGTTGCCCGCGTGATCATGTCTGCCAGCGGCAACATGAAAGATTGCTGGCCGCCAGTCGCCCCGTATAGCGGGCCGCTCGCGCGATAGCATTTGCCCGCCCATAGTTCATAGACGTTTCGGTGGCTGACCAAGTCCCAAGCGTTGTCGCCGTTTTGGTTTGCGATCAGGGATTGGCCAATACCCATGACGACGAGTGGGTTGCGGGAAGCAACAGCCGGACAGTCGGCTGCGATCTTGTTGTCGATGTTCAGGCTCTGGACGTGGTTCTCGGGTGTCACAACACCCTCGTAACTGGCCGCCATCGCGTCGCCCTCAAAGCAAAGGGCGAACAGGAACATGGCAGCACAGCAGAAATGAAAGAATGGCATTCCGGCACTCGCAATGTGGGTGTGGTGAGCTGCTTATCACGCCGAAACGCTCGCCGTCCACAAACGGCTCGCGCCTATCCATTCCAGCCGCTTTTGGCGGCCAAGAACCGAAGGTTTAAATGAAACCGAAACTCGTCCCGAACGCGGGCCGGGTGCTTCGCCGCGCGTGGAGCATCCGCCTCATCATTGTGGCCGGCATTCTTTCCGGCTGCGAAGTCGCTCTCCCGATCATCGATCAGTTCGTCTCCATTCCCCGCGGTACATTCGCCGCGCTGACGGGCCTCGTCACCTGTGGCGCGCTGATCTCGCGCCTCGTCGCTCAAGAAAATCTGAAAGGAAATGATCATGGCGAGTAAACGCGCCAAGGCTGGTGTCGCCGCCGGCATTGCAATGGCCGTCACGACATTGGCGGCGCCGGCTGAGGGTTATTATGGATACGTCTATAAAGACCCGATCGGCGTCCTCACCTATTGCTATGGCGAGACCCAGAACGCGAAGGATATGAAGGGCCGCACCTTCAGCCAGCAGGAATGCCTTGATCTGCTCAAGAAGCGGATGGCGCATTACCAGCAGGGCAATGCTGCCTGCGTCAAGGGCTATGACGACCTCTCTCCCTACGTCCAGATGGCATTCAACGACTTCAGCTACAATCTCGGCAATGGGGCTTTCTGCGGGCCGATAGCCGGCCTCCTGAACGCGGGCAAGGTTAAGGAGGCTTGTCGGCGCATTACGCTCTACAACAAGGCGCGCAAGAACGGCGCCCTCGTCGAGCTCCCCGGCCTGACGAAGCGCCGCGCGCTTGAGCAGATGTATTGCCTCAAAGGAGCCGCGTGATGTTTGGCTTCGGCTTCCTTGATTACCTCAAAATCGGCGCTGGCCTGATTGTGGGTGCGGCGCTCGTCTTCTACCCGGCGCGCTGGATCGGTCAGGGCGAAGGAAAGCAAATGGCCGCAACGGCCGCCCTCACAAAATCCGTGAAGCTCCTCCGTGAAAGGAACGTGGTCAATGATCAGGTCTCTACTTCTGATGCTGCCTCTTTGTGTGCTGATTTCGGCCTGTCAGACGACGACGCCGCAGAATGCATGCGACGGATGGCAGAAACTGACACCGGGCCTGGCAACGTCGGTAACGATCCTCAAAACGGATCGCCCATTTGCCAACCAGGTCGCGGCCCACAATAGGTTCGGGCATGAGCAAAAGTGCTGGTGATGTCGGCGCGCGTAAGCCTCGTTCTCTTCCTTCTGTCGACTGGCGCATTTTTCTGCGTGATCGCCCCCGGCCTCATCTCTCTCCTGCAGTGAAAGACCGAATTGAATGCCGACACAAAGCGATCTGCTGCATGAAATCATGCGCACACTTGGCCGGATGGAAGAGGGCCTTGATCGAATCAGGGAGGATTTTCAGGAAGAAAAAGAAAACGCGCACGAGAGCCGCGCCGTCATTCATCGGCGCCTCGATGAACATGCAAAGCAGATGGCAAAGACCGACGAGACGATTGCCATCGCAGGACAGGTTGATGCGCAGATCCGAAACGAGGTGATTGCCCTCAAGGAAACGGTGGCGAAAAATCACAAAGAAGTCGAGCCGGCACTTTCGGAGTGGCGGCGCATCAAGCTCCTCGGCACAGGTGTGGGCGCCCTCCTCATTCTGTTCGGGATCTCTGTTGGATCACTCATCGTCTGGGCGAGCGACACGGCTTCGGCGATCGTACGGCATTGGCTGAAGCTGTGAGGCTGGCGCGATCGCCAACTTCTTGGCCCACCATCTCAGTTCAATCCCTCTTTCGGCGCCTTATCCATCGCACTCAGCAGGGAATCCGAGAAATACTCCAACGTCTTCAGCGCATCAGCGAAGCGTTGTGCATCCGGTGTTCCGAGGGCGCGCATTCCATTGTCGCGAAGGTCAAGCCCGACCTGCTGTATCACGGCATTGGAAAAACCGCGCACGTCTGAGGTTGTCGACCCCATCCTGCCAAGCAGATGCGCAATCAGAAAATCATGCATCAGGCAGCGAGCATCTAGCTCTATGATCGTCTGTTCCAGCTTCTTGACGCGGCTCTCGATCATTTTTCATCTCCCGTAGTTTTCCTCGTTGGCAACTGCACCAGCTCATCATCGGGCAGCGGCCTTTGAAGTGCCTTCGCTTCCGCCCATGGCGCTGTCAGCCAGGTCTCGACCTCATCCTGATTACGAAGAATGACGGGCATCGCCTTCTGGTGGATAGGCGCGACGATCCCGTTCGGTTCGGTCGTCAGGAAGCCATATAGGTCGATCATGATCTCTCCCTCCTTTACCTTCCGCACCGATCGCCATTGCGGCACCCATAGTCCTGCAAAGAACATCAGTGGCTCGTCCGCGCTGCCTGCAAACCAAGCATTCGGCGTCCGTCCTCCTTCGATTTTGCTGGCCGCGTCCGGCTCGGCAAATCTCGTGAAGGGCACAACACAGCGGTTTTCCACGCCAAGCCACTTCGCCCAATGTTTGCTCGAGGTGTTGCGGACGTTCGTTGTTCCTCCATCCGGCTCCATTCTCAGCAATTCATCGAAGTTCACTTCCTTGCCCTTGGCGCGGAGCTTATCGGCTCGCTTGGTCGCATTGTCGAAGATGGCTTTCTGCGATGACGGCAATCCCCAGCGGCCCTTTGCCAATTCTCGGCCGGCCGGCGTGTTCCGCACAATCGGCCCCATCTGATCCGGATAGAGATCAAGCTCCGGCTCAAGGTTGCCGATACTGTCGATCAGCGCGCGGCTGATCTGCCGGATGGCTTCCTGATTGGTCGTCACATTATAAAGATTGCACATGTTCGTTTCCCCCTAATCCCGTGGCGGCGAGCGGACGATGATCTTTGCCATGCCTTTGGTGCCGCACTTCTTGCAGACAAGTTTCGTGACGGCATCGGCGATCGAGGCGTCCTTCCCCAAAGATCGCTCAAGCCGCTCTCGATCGAGCTCACTCTTTCGCCCGCAGTTGCAATGCACATAGAGCCTATGCCATCGGCTCAAATCGGAAAAGCGAAGCTCCTGATCTTTCCGCTCCTTGGGATTGACGTAGCCCCTCAGCTTCGCCCATTCTTCAGGTGAGAAGTGAAAGTGCATCTTGCACCGGTCGTAGAACGCGTTTTCGACACGCTTGCACCCCAAAGACTTTGCGACCAGCGCGGGAAGCGACGGCATTGTCTGATTGCCATGCTCCTCCAGGAGAGCCGATGGCTTCAGCCGCTTTAGGATCTCGCAATCCTCGCAGATGAAATCGACCGTTTCCCCCTTATGATCTGCGAGCATGTTCGGAGGAGATTCTACGAGCTTAACGTGGGCCATGACGCAGGTCTCTACTCCCGCCACGGTTCGGCAGGCCTTTCACTTCAAGTTTTCAGTCGATTTCAGGCGGCGTTCAGTTCCGCGATTTCGCCGTGCTTCGCGAGCAGGCGGGGAGACGACATGTCGCCGGTCTCCTCGTCTACCATGACGGCATAAGCCGCAACGCCAACAAATCGGGAAGCCATGGAAGCCGCGATCTTCTCCGCAGACGGGATGCTCGTTGCCTGACGCATCTCGCCGGGCACCAGGTTTCCGCGGTTCTTCCGATACGGCAGGATAATGAATTTCTCGGCGGTACTCATGGTGTCTTCCTCAATTTGTTCTCAAAATGTTCTCATTTTGCGGAAGAGTCAATATCCCGTCGAAAATCCCATTCTTGACTGATCGGCGTTTTACACTCGCATTGATACTAAACGGCTTTTTTCTGCGCGAACGGCTGAGTTTTACAGCTAAGTGTTTGAGCCATAGGCATTAAGCCGAGCTTCCCAAGCTGAATACGAGGGTTCGATTCCCTTCACCCGCTCCAAAATCTTCATGCCAGAAGCGATCTTTTCGCTTTCAGCGTTGCCTTTAGCGCCTCGCCAAAGGTCGCAATCGGCCGCGTAAGCCGCCCCGCCGGCGGACGATGCACCAGCCAGCTGACGACTTTGGGGCTGAAATCCGGCGCCTCGACCACTTCGACCAAATCGCGCCAGCGGCTGTCCGCCAATGCCGCCGGCGTCAAGACGCCGATGCCGAGCCCGCGCGCAACCAGCGACATGCGCAGATCGGCGCTCATGGCCTCGACCCCGACGTCGAAGGGCAGGCGCTCGGCTTCGAAGCGATGCTGGATGAAGGCGCGGAAGCCGCAGCCGCTTTGGTTCATGATCCAGGGAAAGCGGGAGAGATCTTCAAGCTTTGGTTCCTTGGGGACACCTAGCGACGGTGCCGCGACGAGAATGACGGCATGGACTCCGAGCATCTCGCCGACGACATTATCCGGCGGCTGTAACCCCTCTGCCAGGCAGACGGTAGCCGCATCGAGCTGGCTATGAGCGACCTGCTCGATCAGCTGTGGCGACCAGCCGGTGACGATGCGCAGCGTCAATTGCGGAAACTGGTTGCGCAATTCATCGAGCGGGGCGGATAGGGCGGCTTCGGAAAGATAGGGCATGATCCCGAGACGGAATTCGCCGCCGATCGTACCGCCGGGCGAAACGCCGGCCTTGAGGTCGTCGAGCGAGCGCAGCACGCGGCGCCCATGCTCATAGGCTTCGCGGCCCGCGGCCGTCGGCTTGAGGGGTTTCGACTGTCGGTCGAGCAAGGCAATGCCGAGACTGTCTTCCAGGTTCTGTATGCGCCGGGTGATGCCCGGCTGAGTCAGATTGATGCGCGCGGAGGCGGCGACGATCGAACCCGTCTCCACCACGGCCACGAAGGCTTCCAGGTCAGGAATGTTCATGCTGAACTCGCATAATCATTATCAGTTCATTTCAATTGCCGCATTATGCGGCAAAGCGATAAATAGAGCTATCTTTATTATCAAAAATTATTGGAGAGATCATGTCGCAAGTCCCCGAATGCATGACGAGCGAGCCGGAGGAAGAGGTTTCCGCGGCAGCCGCCGCTCCTTCGACCTTGTTGTTCGCCATCGCGACCGGCGTCATCGTCATCAATCTCTTCGCGCCTCAGACACTGGTCGGCATCATCGGTCCGTCGCTGGGTTTTTCCGAAAGCGGTGCCGGCCTGGTCGCCATGGCCTCGCTGCTCGGCTATGCCGCCGGCCTGTTCTTTCTGGTGCCGCTGGCGGACCTTATGGAGAACCGGCAGCTGGTGCTGCGCATGCTTCTTTCGGCTCTGGTCATGGCCGTTGCGGCCGCCTTCGCGCCGACCGGCTGGAGCCTGTTGATCTTCCTCTTCCTTTTGGGAGCGGCCTGTTCCGCCGTTCAGATCCTCGTACCGATCGTCGCCGCGATGACGCCGCCTGAACATCGCGGCCGGGTGATCGGTAATGTCATGAGTGGCGTCATGGTCGGCATTCTTGTCTCACGCCCTTTGGCGAGCCTGATTGCCGATTTTTGGGGCTGGAGAAGTTTCTATGCCCTGAGCGCCGCGACACTTGCGCTCCTCTCCGCTGTGCTTGCCTTACGCCTGCCGGAGCGGCGCCCTATGATCAGTGCGAGTTATGGGGCTTTGATCGGTTCGCTCTTCAAGCTTTTGCGGGAGGAGCCGGTGCTGCGGCTGCGCGCCTTCACGGCGGCCTTGATGATGGCGAGCTTCAGCTTGTTCTGGACCTCCGTCGCCCTGCGCCTGGCGCAGCCGCCATTCTCGCTCGGCCAGTCCGGCATCGCGCTGTTTGCTCTTGTGGGCGCTGGCGGAGCTGCGGCGACCTCTGTCTTCGGCCGTATGGGCGACAGGGGCTGGACGCGGATGGCGACATTGGCCTCGCATCTGATCGTGCTTGCCGCCATGGCGCTGGCCGCCTGGGTGGGTGGGATACGGTCGGGCGGCTCCGTGGCGCTGTTGATCCTCTTGGGCGTGAGCGCTGTCTTGCTCGATGTCGGGTCACCGGCGATCAGACCTTGGGTCGCCGTGCCGTCAATCTCCTGAAGCCTGAGGCGCGCGGGCGCATCAATGGTCTGTTCGTCGGCATCTTCTTCCTCGGCGGCGCTCTCGGATCGGCGCTTGCTGGCATGGCATGGGACTTCGGCGGCTGGGTTGCCGTCTGTGCAGGGGCCGCGGGCTTCGGCGTGATTGCGTTGATCACAGGCCTTGCCGCGCGCATCTGAACAGCACAGGCAACGGGACCGCACTTGTGAATGCACTGCCGCGTCGCCATCTATAGATCATTCAGGCGGGCGTCAGACAAGCGTGTAAGAACGGGCCTCCTTGTCAGGAGCGTCGGAATGCGTGGAATAGCATGGTTTTACAGGTTGAGAGCACTCTTTCGGAGCGGTGCGCTGAAGATCGCCCGCAGCACGAAAGTACCTCTCGGCACCAGGATCATCTGGCGGCGCGGCGACGTTCGCATCGGTGAGAGGGTACATTTCCGTAAGGGTGTCGTCATCGATGCACAGGAAGGCAGCATCGAGATCGGCAATCACGTCTCCTTCAACGATTACAGCATCCTGCTGGGCCGCGGCGGGATCGTCATAGGCAATGATGTGCGCATCGCTGCGCATGCGATGATCGTTTCCTTCGATCACAATTTCGATGATGTTTCCCGCCCAATTCGCCTTCAGGGCGTGACGAAGAAGCCCATCGTCATCGAAGACGATGTCTGGATCGGAGCAGGCGCCAAGATTCTCGGCGGCGCCCATATTTCCAAAGGATGCGTCATCGGTGCGAATGCCGTCGTCAAGGGCCGGACCAAGCCCTATGGCATCTATGTCGGTGCTCCGGCACGGCTGTTGAAACGGCGCGGAGAAGCCGAAGGCAACAGGTCCGGCAATATCGGGCTGTTCGCCCTCCCGAGAAAATAGGGGGCGCCGCGATCGCGCCGGCCGGACCTTAGAATTCCGTCCAGTCCGCATCCTTGTTCGTTGTCGCCGTCTGTGTGGCGCCGAAGGCGCTCAGCAGCTTCTGACCGAGGGCGCGCGCTGGGGAAGCGGCCGGTCGCACCTTGGCATCATCAACGGCCCGGATGCGCGGAGTTGCAGCCGGCGGGGCTGTCGGTCGAGGCGCCGGCCTCGGCGCTGAGCTGGCGGCAGGTTTCGTCGAGATGCGCATGGCATCGCTACCATCCGTGCGAAACTGAGCAAGAAGATTGGACAGGGAGGCCGCTTCGGTCGCAAGGCTATGGCTCGCCGCCGTGCTCTCCTCGACCATGGCGGCATTCTGTTGCGTGCCGTGATCCATGGTGTTGACGGCCGTATTGATCTCCTGCAGGCCAGCCGACTGCTCGCGGGAAGCCTCGGCGATCGCATGCACATGCCGGCTGATTTCCTGCACCCCCGAGACGATGGCATCGAGCGCCTTGCCGGTTTCGCTGACCAGGCCGACGCCGGTACGGACATGCCTTTCGGAAGCGCCGATGAGGTCCTTGATTTCCTTGGCGGCATGGGCGGAGCGCTGCGCAAGCTCGCGCACTTCCTGGGCAACGACGGCAAAGCCCTTGCCTGCCTCGCCGGCGCGGGCGGCTTCGACACCGGCATTCAATGCGAGAAGATTGGTCTGAAAGGCGATATCGTCGATGACGCCAATGATATTGCTGATCTCCCCTGACGATTTCTCGATCTGTTGCATGGCGCCGATCGCATTGCGGACGATCTCGCCGGAGCGTTCCGCGTCGCTGCGTGTATGGGAGGCAAGCTGGCTTGCCTCCTGCGTGCGCTTGGCGGCGTCCTTGACGGTGGTGGTGATCTGCTCCAGAGCAGCGGCGGTTTCCTCGACGGAAGCGGCCTGCTGTTCGGTGCGCTTGGAAAGCTCGTCTGCCGCCGAGCGGATTTCGTCCGCACCGGCGCTGATGGCGCGGGCATTGGAGCCGATGGCCTGCATGGTTCCGTTGAGCCTGCTGAGCGAGTTGTTGAAGTCCTGCCGCAACTGGTCAAGCTGTGCGGCGAACTGGACGTCGATCTGTGTAACGAGATCGCCTTCTGCAAGGCGCTTCAAGCCGTCGCCAACAGCCTGAACGGCTTGCTGAAGCTGTGCCGCCTCGGCCGCCTGCCTGGTTTCGCGCTGTGCCCGCTCGCTGTCGATGAGGGTACGATCCGCCTCGGCCTGCGCTTCGAGGCGAGACCGCTCGACGGCATTGTCACGGAACACGGCGACGGCGGATGCCATCTGTCCGATCTCGTCACGCCGCTCGCGGCCCTCGATCTCGCTTGCCGTATCACCATGCGCAAGCGTCGTCATGCGCCGATGCAGCCGCATCAGCGGCGTGGCGATGCTCTTCTGCGCGACATACATGCCGAGGAGGATGGCGAGCACGATGAGGCCGCCGAGAGCGATGAGCGTAGTGTTGACGGAACGGTTGAGGTGAACTGACAAGCTGTCGGCACCGTTATTCATCTGATTTGTCAGCGCTTCGTCGTTGACCTGTATGCTGGCAATGAGGCTGGGCAGTTTTTGGTTGACCAGCATCAGGGTCGCTTCGGCGCCCTTCAGGTCGCCATTCTTGCGCTGGTCGATGGTCTTTTCGGTGAGCCCTTGCACTTCGTCGAGGCGAGCAAGAATTTCATCGATCGATGGCTTTGCCGTGGGAACGAGATTTTCCGCATGGGCTAGCCTCTGCTTGGCTTCGCCGAAATAGCTGCTGCCCGCCGCAACCGCCTTGTAGGCGTCACTGCCGGGATCGAAATTCAGCATCAGGCTTGCTTGCAGCACGGAAGCGAGAGAGGCAGCACTCGCGCGCGCAGCTTCGCTCGCTGCGGCGGCCTCATTGTCGAGGAAGGCGCTGTAAGCCCGATCCGCCTTGTGGAATTCGCTGGCGATCAGCAGCAGACCGAAAAAGGAAATGATGCCAAGAAACAGGATCACGGCAAGCATCTTGGTTTTGATTTTCAAGTTCCTGAACATGGCGGTCCGCCTGCGAATGCCGTGCCTCCTTCAGAATGAGGCCGAGAACCCGCTCGCTCGTCTTGTGTGGGGAGGGGCCTGTCTGATGTGCACGGGTGAAGCCGAGTCTACGTGATACCTTGCCAAGAAGGCCCAGACGACCTGCGTCATGCGATCGGCTTGGAGCCGATGTCGTCGATGGCGACGAGTACAATCAACAGAGCTTAATCGACTGCTAACGGCGCAGGCTGCCGGGTGGAATTCCCCCATTAATTTTGCACATGTTCAAAACAGTGCAACCGGCCGATGTGGTCGACCTCCGCCACTCGTCCTGCAGCCGCGAGTGCCGCCATTGCATGGCGCGATATTCCCCCTGCGGCATGACTCTGCTACATCGGATTCATGAACCAGAAATGTGCATCCACGACCGGAGGCCGGATCAAGACCATGCGTGTTTGCCTTTCGTCGACGATGTCAGTCGCCCGGCTTCTGGCGCGTGCGGTATTGATCGTCACCTCCTGCGCCTTGCCGCTGGCCGCCCAGGAGACGAAGCCGCAGAGCCTTCCGATCCTGTTCGATGCGCGTGAGCGCCTTCCGAAGCCGGATCTGTCCTCGCTGGTCAGACTGCGGTTCCTGACGTCGATCGACTTTCCGCCCTTCAATTTTCTCGATCAGAACGGCAAGCTCACGGGCTTCCATGTCGAGCTTGCGCGCAAGATCTGCGACGAGCTGGCAATAGCGGACAAATGCCAGATCCAGGCCTTACCCTTCGGCGAATTGCAGGGTGCGCTTGCCGCTTCGCAGGGCGATGCCGTCATCGCCGGCGTTGCAGTCACGCCCGAACTGCGCAAGACCTTTGCCTTTTCACGGCCGTTCCTGATGTTGCCGGCCCGTTTCGTGCGCAATCTCAAGGCGCCGATCGGCGGCACGACAGCTGCCTCGCTCTCGGGACATCCGGTCGGCGTCGTCAAGGGCACGGTGCATGAGGCAATGCTGACGGCCTTCTTCCCGGCGATCAAGCCGGTGCCGTTCGATGACAAGGATGGGCTTCTGGCCGCCGTCAAGGACGGCAAGGTCGATGCGGCATTTGCCGATGGCCTGCAGCTTTCCTTCTGGGTCTCGTCGCCGGCGGCGGAAAAATGCTGCGCTCTGTTTGACGGCCCCTACCTGTCGCAGCAATTTCTCGGCGAAGGCATGACCATCATGCTGCGTCAGCAGGATGCCGATCTGACGGCCGCGATCAACCACGCGCTTGCCACCCTTTCGCGCGATGGCAGGCTGCAGGAAATCTATCTGCGCTATTTCCCTTACGGGCTTTACTGAGTAGCGCAATTTCGGAAAAAGCCTCTAGGCCTTGCGATAGCGGGCGATCGCGCTGCGTTCGATGGCCGCACAGGTCAGCTTGTCGAGGCCGAGACGGTCGCGAAGCAGGCTGAGCAGGCGCAATTCCTCGGCCTTGACCGACAGGTCGGCCGAAGCGACTTCGACGGCAAGGGCGTAGGCCGTGTCGTAGAGACGGGCGGGAAGCGTATCGCGTACGGTTTCGAGCACGATGTCCAGCCCCTCATTGCTGGCCAGAAGCTTGGCGCAATCGCGGGAGACGGAAATCAGCTTCTCGTCGTCGAATCCCTTGAAGACCGGCAGGGCGTGAATGAGTTCTCCGATACGGCTGAGCTCCCGGTCGTTCATCGTGCGATCGACGGCCGAGGCCAGTACCATGACGTAGATCAGGGCCTCGTGAGCAGAAAGCGGCTTGTTCATGACAGGCGAAGTCCTTTGAATTTGGCAAGCTGAAAAGTCGCGCGTCCCATGGCAAAAGTTACTGCATAATTCCTTGGATCGGAATCGATTTAAGGAATTATGCGGCGGATTGAAAGTGCTGTAGCGACCTTTGCGCGCCATATATGACGCGGCGCTGTGGCGGCGGAAGCAAGACGTCAGATCGGATTGAGCGGGTCTTCCTTGGGCAAGGCCGGTCCGAGCGTCGATTTTCCATTCTTGCGCGGGTCGTCGCCATACATGCCGCGCTTCTTCTGCTTGGCCTCATCGACGAGCGATGCAAGCGGCGAACCTGGCTCCGGATCGGCCCAGCCGAAGCGCACCAGCCAGGCGCTGAGATCGACGCGGACATAGCGGCAGGCGCCCTTGACGGTGCCTTTCCAGTTGGCATCGGGCACATCGCAATCGATCGAACGGCCACGCAGATACATACGGAATGCGGTGCGCGCGGCTTGGCCGCAGGGCCAGTCCTTCCCGCTCGGGCCGGTGCACATTCGGTCGACATCGGTCGGAATGATCCCGGTGAGTTGCACGCTCCTACCGGTGATGGTCAATATGCCGGCCTGATCCGAGAAAGGGCGGACGAGTTCGATCGTCGTCGTCTGTTCCTGCGGCGGCTTGGACGCGGGATCAATCGCTGCCTGTTCGGATTGAGGCGCCGGCTGAGCCTGCTGCCGCGGCAATTCCGGCGGCAGGGTTCGATGTTCAGCCGCAGCCGTCTCCCTGTCGATCTGGTCGGCCGGTATCCAGTTGTCCGGGATGGGATCGGTCTTGGCAGGGTCGTTAGACCCAGTCTCCGATGAAGCGGCTACCGCCTTGCCGGGCGTGTTTTCGCTTGACCGCTGGGCCTGGGACGTGGCGGCGTCCTTGCTGCTCGCCGTCTCTGTCACAGGCGGCAGCTTTTGCGTTTCTTCTGGCTTCGTCGATATGTCGTTCGAACGTGCAGGATCGGTCGGAATCTTGTCGTCCTGTTGCGTCACCGGTTGCGCTGCCGCCGCCATGGCAGCGGCGGACAGCTCGGGACTGCTGTCGGAGCTGCTTGTCGATGGGGACGCTGTGGCGAGGATCGTTGCCTTATCCTTCGTTGCTTGCGTGGCCGAGCCGGCGGCTTGCGCTACCGGTTGGTCTTCCGACTGCGCCTGACCTGAATTTGCGTCGTTCTGCTTCGTGGTCCCGGCTGGCTTGGGTGCCCCGATAGCTTCTGGTGGTGTGGTGCCGGCCGTGGCGGTCTCGCCCGGCGCAGTTGCAGCCGGCTTGCTTTGAGCTGTCGTGTCGCTATGGCCTCGGTGGGGCAGGCTGAAACCACGCTCGCTGACCTGAATCGCGACGAGGGTCAACCAAGAACCGACGATCACGCCTGCCACACCTGCAAGCCAAATGTTACGACGCATAACGAGAAAACTTTCCTATTGGCTGGCCCAAATGATCCGGGCAATCCATTCCACATCCGCAAGATCGAAGCTGCGGTTGGGGTGTTCGGGATTGAGCGACAAAAGCTCAATCGACTTGGCGCTCTGCCGCAGCAGGACCTTGGCCATGACTTCACCTTCGCGGGTCTTCACGACGACACGGTCATTTTTTCGGATCTGAGCACCTGGTTCAACAATCAGAATATCTCCGTCGCGATAGAGCGGCAACATGCTTTCGCCCTGCACCTCCAGCGCATAGGCGCCGGTCCTGTGCCCGGCAGCAATGGGAAACTCCACCATGTCCCAGCCCTGACCGGCTGGAAATCCGCCATCGTCGAAGAAGCCGCCTGCGCCGGCTTGGGCAAAGCCGATCAAAGGTATGGCGTTGCCGGCCGGCAAAATCCCGTTTGGTGGAGTCGTAGCGCCCCGCGGCTCGGCGGGCCGGATGAAGCTCAGGAACTGCTCCAGGCTGGCACCCGTCGCATCCAGGATCTTGGCGATCGATTCCGTCGAGGGCCAGCGCAGGCGCCCGTCCTGGCTCAGCCGCTTCGATTTGTTGAACGAGGTGGCATCGAGGCCGGCGCGGCGGGCGAGACCGGAAGGGGTCAAGGCATGCCGCTCGGCAAGCCGGTCGATCGCACCCCATATCTGCTCGTGTGACAGCATCGCCGCTCGGTATCCGCACCGGCTCGCCCGGCACTCTGCTCTTTAGAAAAGGTTAACCGAGGCATTTTGGCGAGTAAAGACCGGTATAGGAATACGGTCCTTTATCCCCGTGCTTTCGCGGCCCCTTTTACCGCCATCAGGTCTTCTGCGGCTGCGGCTTCACGTCAGGCTGCTCGTTCTGGAATTCCTTCGCCATGCCCATGAGGCCGCGCATGAATTTTTGCATGATCCCGAGCGTACGGTCGATCTCGGCGTCGTCGGGCAGGCTCGATCCCTTGTTTGCGGCAACGGTCTTTTCCAGCTTCGTCACGCGATCGGAAAGCCGATCGAGTTCGTCGTCATAGGCGCTGCGCTCGTCGGCGGCCATGCGGCAGACGAGATTGCCGCCCTGATCCTGGCAGATGGACATGGCGCCGGTCTGCTTGTCGAGGCGGATGAAATGATCGCCACTGCGCTCCAGCTGGAAGCGTTCCGCATCCGGTTCGGCTGAAAGAGCCGGCGTGGAGAGAAGAAAAGCAGCGGGCACCAGCATGGCTGCAAGGCCGATTTTCAATTCCTTCGTCATGTCATCCTCCGGATTTTCTGCGTTAAACCCCAAATCCATCACGGAAACCGTGGACATCGGCTGATGTTTTCGTGCAAAGCCCTATCAGGACAGCTTTACAGAGGGATGATGACTGCCATGCCAGTGGTTTACAAGATCGTGCCGGACACGCTCTGGCAGCAAGCCAGACAAACCGGCGTTTTTCATGGCGCGGCGATCGACCTGACCGACGGCTACATTCATCTCTCCACCGCGAAACAGGCAAAGCAAACTGCCGAACTCTATTTCGCAGGTCAGACCGGGCTGCTGCTCGTCGCAATCGATGGCGATGCGCTTGGCGAGAAGCTGGTTTTCGAACCCTCGCGCGGCGGCGATCTCTTCCCGCATCTTTATGCGCGGCTGCCGCTCTCGGCCGTGCTCTGGGAAAAGCCGCTGCCGATCGGCGACGATGGCGCTCACCTCTTTCCGGAGATGCCGGAATGATCGGCGCCTTTCGCGATCTCGGCCGGCGCGGCCTGTTCCTGTTCGATCCCGAAACCGCCCACGGCATGTCGATAGCGGCGTTGAAATCGGGGCTGGTTCCGGCCTGCCGCATCAGCGCGGATCCCCGCCTGCGCCAGAGTGTGGCCGGGCTCGATTTTGCCAATCCCATCGGCATGGCTGCGGGCTATGACAAGAATGCCGAAGTGCCGGAGGCGCTGCTCAAACTCGGCTTCGGCTTTACCGAGATCGGCACGGTGACGCCGAAGGCACAGTCGGGTAATCCGCGTCCGCGGATCTTCCGCCTGGTTGAGGACGAAGGCGTCATCAACCGCCTCGGCTTCAACAATGAGGGCCATGAAGCGGCTTTCCAGCGCCTCAAGGCGATCCGCGGCAACGGCATCATCGGCGTCAACATCGGTGCCAACAAAGACAGCGCCGACCGTATCGCCGATTATGTTGCCGGCATCCGCCGCTTCTATTCCGTCGCGCGCTATTTCACCGCCAATATCTCCTCGCCGAATACGCCGGGTCTCCGCGACCTGCAGGCGCGCGAAAGCCTGTCCGCGCTCCTGTCAGCCGTGCTTGCCGCGCGCGATGAGGAAGCGGCGAAGGCCGGCAAGCGCATCCCCGTCTTTCTCAAGATTGCACCCGATCTGACCGAGGAGGGCATGGACGACATCGCCGCCGAAGCGTTGTCGCATACTCTCGACGGTTTGATTGTCTCCAACACCACGCTGTCGCGCGATGGGTTGAAGGATCAACGTCAAGCAAAAGAGGCAGGCGGCCTTTCCGGCAAGCCGGTCTTCGAAAAATCGACCGTCGTATTGGCCAAGATGCGCCGCCGTGTGGGCGCTGCTCTGCCGATCATCGGTGTTGGCGGCGTGTCATCGGCGGAGACCGCGCTGGAGAAGATCAAGGCTGGCGCCGATCTCGTGCAGCTCTATTCCTGCATGGTCTATGAAGGCCCGGGATTGCCGGGCCGCATCGTGGCGGATCTCTCAAAGTTGCTCGACCGCGAGCGCGCCGGCTCGATCCGCGATCTGCGCGACGCCAGGCTGGATTACTGGGCGAACCGGAACGTCTGATCCGCCCGCTTCTTCAGTCCCATGGCCAGGAAGATGCCGCGAAACAGCAGGAAGGCGTTCATGGCCATCCACAGGCCGTGATTGCCAAGCGTCGGCACGAAGACGGCGAGCGCTATGAGATAGCCGCCGAAGGACAGCAGCATCTTGTTGCGCATCTCGCGCGACCATGTGGCGCCAATGAAGACTCCATCCATCAGGAAGGCGAGCGCGCCAGTCAGGCCGGTGATCGCTGCCCAGGGCAGATAGGTCTCCGCAGCGAGGCGCACCTCTTCGGAAGTTGTCAGCAGGCGGATCAGCGCCGGCCCGACCGTGAAGAAGAAAATGGCGGCGGCAAGCGCCAGCCCAAAGGACCAGAGCCCGGTCAGCTTCAATCCGCGCTCGAAGGCCGGCCGATAATTGGCGCCGATCGAGCGGCCGGTGATCTGCTCCGCCGCGTTCGCGAGCCCGTCGAGATAATAGCCTGACAGCAGAAAGAAGTTCATCAGCACGGCATTGGCGGCAAGCATGACGGCGCCGAAGCTGTTGCCGATGCGTGTCATCAGTGTGAAGGCGGCAATCAGCACGAAGGTCCGGATCAGGATATCGCGGTTGAGCGCGAAGAGCTGCGTGAGCTTTGTGCGCGAGAACAGTTCCGCGCGCGCCGGGCGCTCCTCGCCGGCAAAGCTGCGCAGCACGATAGCAAGCCCCAGCAGCATGCCGCTCGCTTCGCCGATCAGGGTACCCCAGGCAACGCCGGCGACGCCCCAGCCTAGATAGAGCCCGAGCAGGATGGCGAGCATGATGTTGACGCCATTGATGACGGTCTGCAGTAAGAGCCCGATACGGCCTTGGCCGCGGCCGAGCACGAAGCCGAGCAGCGCGTAATTGGCAAGCGCTGCCGGTCCCGACAGCATGCGGATGGAGAAATAGGTGCGCGTCGCATCCGCGATGCCGCCTTGCGGCCCCATGAGCTTGAGGCCGAGCCAAAGGAGAAGAGGCGACAAGAGCACGATCAGGATGCCTGATGTGAGCGCCGATATCAGTGCTCGCCAAAAGACGGCCTGCTGTTCGTGCCGGTCGTGCCGGCCATAGGCTTGCGCGGTGAGCCCTGTCGTCGAAGCACGCAGGAAGTTGAAGCTTGAGAAAAGGAGATCGAACAACACGGCGCCGATCGCAAGGCCGGCGAGCGCATCGGGCTGGCCGAGATGCCCGACGACGGCGGTATCGACCAGGCCGAGCAGCGGCGTGGTCATGAAGCCGAGCGTCATCGGAATCGCGATCGACAGCACCAGCCGATGCGTCACGTCGAAGGGCAGAACCTTCCGGCTCTCCTGCTGGACATCCATGTTGCCTTACGCCTCCTCAGTTCGAGGACAGCACCATGGACCAATAAGGCCTGTCGCCGGAAGAGGGCGCATAGGCAAGGGCGACGCCAAGGCCATCATATTTGCCGAGCATGTTGTGCAAATGCTTCGGCGAATTGATCCAGGCCGTCACCGCCGCATTCACGTCGCGCTGGCCCTCTGCAATGTTCTCGGCTGCCGGCAGTTTGACGCCGCTTGCCTTGACCCGCTTGCCGAAATCGTCGCCGAGGCCGATCAGGTGCTCCATCTTGCCGGCATCCGCCATACGCCTGGCCTGGTAGACGGCGGCGGTGCTGGCAGCGGTATCGATCTTCAATGGTGGCAGGCCATTCTTGGCGCGCAGCGCATTGACGAGCGGCAAGGCAGAGGCGGTTTCGTCGCTGGCCGGAATATTGGAAACGCGGGCTGGCGGCGTGGCGCAGCTTGCGACGGATGCGGTGAGCGCAAGAACGGCGAGGCGCAGCGCATCGCGGCGCGTGCAGGTCAGTGTCTGGGAGGTCATGTCAGCTGCGGTAATTGAACAAACGAAGTATGATGAAGATCGGAATGACGATGGATGCGCCGAGCAGCACATAATCGCCGAACTCGCCAAGCGCGGCAAAGCCGCTGTGCCAGAGATCGAGCAGGAAGCGCCGGACGCCATAGAGGAAATCGAGCGGCCGCCAGCCGAAGAACTTCATCACGAAGCCGACGACGAGCGACACGATGATGAGCTTTACCAGCGTTCGGCCCGGCGAGTCGCCAAGAAATCTGTTCACCTGATCGGACATTCTGACGTCTCCATAATGGCGGTCGGTCGGTGTTGAGATAGGGCCGGCGCCTGCGACTCGCAAGCACTTTCGCCCCAGCTTACATTCTAAACCAGCGCCTGCCTGAAATAGGACTTGAGTTTTTTTATGGCCGCGTCCAAAGGCGAGCGTCAAACAGGATGAAACTCATGCTGCCGAGCCAGCTTTCCTCCGGCGATGTCATTGCCGACCGCCGCGCCGACTATGCGAAGATGCTTGCAGAAAGCGGCGAGCCCGCGAGTGCTGCCGAGCTGATGGAGCAGGCGCTGGAGCTGGCGCCACGCTGGGCGGCCGGCTGGTTCACGCTTGCGGCCTATCGCGAGAAGGCCGGCGATGCGCCGGGCGCGATCGCAGCGTTGAACGAGGTGTTGTTGCTCGATGAGGGCGACGTCTTCGGCGCCCGCCTGAAGCTTGCGGTTCTCGGCGGCGCCGAGGTGCCGGACCGGCCGCCGAGCCTCTATGTCGAGCGATTGTTCGACGATTATGCCGACCGCTTCGAAACCTCGCTGGTCGAGAAGCTCGGCTATAGCGTGCCCGGCAAGCTTGCGACCCAAATTGCCGAAACGGCTGGCATCCCGAAACATTTCCGTCTCGCGATCGACCTTGGCTGCGGTACGGGCCTGTTAGGGCCGGAGATCCGCGCCCGCGTCGATCGGCTGGAAGGCTACGACCTGTCTAAGGGCATGCTCGCCAAGGCGGGCGAGAAGGGTGTCTACGATCATCTCGGCCAGGCCGATCTGTCGCTGAAACCGGAGCTGTCCGGCGTGTTCGATGAAGGGTTCGCCGTTGGCCGTGCGGATCTGATCACCGCCGCTGACGTGCTGATGTATCTCGGCGATTTGCGTGGCGTGGCGGCGATCGTGCAGAAACTTTCGGCCAATGGCGCCGTCTTTGCCTTTTCGGTTGAAGATGCGGAGCAGCCGGACGGCTATGTGCTGCGTGATTCCCTGCGGTTCGCCCATTCGGAAGCCTATGTCAGGCAGATTTTGACCGCTCACGGCTTTACGGTGCTGGATCTCGTCCGCAGCGTCATTCGCATGGATGGCGGAAAACCGGTCCACGGCATTCTGTTCATTACTCGGAAATCGGCCTGCTGATTTCGAATCTTGCGAATTTGAAATAGGTCAGTATTGCTTACGTATTTTCGCTTGATTGTCGCATGAGATTTCAGCAAAAAGCCCTGAAACCCAGGGGAAATCACATGGCAAACGCAAAGAGCGCATTTGGTATCTGGAATACGTCCGCGACCCGGCATTCGTGGATCGAGGATATTCAAGGCATCGTCTCCGGCAGCCTGATTTCCTCGCTCGGGTTATTTTGCCTTTCAAGCGCCGGCCTTCTGACCGGCAGCACCGCCGGCATCGCTTTCCTGCTGCATTACGCGATCGGCGTGAATTTCGGCCTGGCCTTCTTTGTGGTCAACCTGCCGTTCTTCTATCTGTCTCTGAAGCAGCTCGGCCCGGTCTTCACCATCAAGACCTTCATCGCCATCGCGCTGACCTCGCTGCTGACCAACCTGCAGCCGCTGCTTTTCGATATCGCGCATATCAACGCGCTCTGGTCGGCGGTGCTCGGCGGCATTCTGCTCGGCTTCGGGCTGCTCGCGCTCTATCGCCATCGGGCAAGCCTCGGCGGCGTCGGCATTCTGGGGATTTATCTGCAGGAACGTTTCGGCATCAGGGCAGGGCTGGTGCAGCTTGCGATCGACCTATGCGTGCTCGCAGTCGCTTTTGCGGTGACCACGCCCTTTGTGGTCATCTGCTCGGTGATCGGCGCAATCGCGCTCAACCTCTTCGTCGCGATCAATCATCGCTCGGATCGCTATATAGCGCTGTAAAGCTGAAGCCTATTGCTTGCGGGTCTCGTCGGATTCGACGATCGCGGCTTCGTGATACCAGCTGTCGAATGCGGCCGTCGCAATAGACGGGCCGATATCCGGAGTGAGGTTCACCTTCGGACGCTGGCTGAGCGCCGTGGGGCGTGCCGTGACGGGAAACTGATAGATCTTTGCGGTTTCGTGCCGAGTACCAATTGCCATTCGTTGTCTCTCCCTTTTTGGTGTTCAAGCGGGCGCGCTTCAAGAGACAGCTCATATATAGCAAAGCCGAAGCCAAATATCACCATTCCGCTTAAAAAAAATGCTAAATGATGAAATTATAGGCAATTGGAAGATGGGGCGGTGAATGCCGTTTCTTTGATCTGCCGATTTTCCAAGCCGTTTGAGGGGCTGGCCGAGCCTGCGACATTTTGGCAGCTCGAATGGAACCACGGCGGTGATTTGAAAAGAATCCGATGTTTGGCTTGAAAAATCTTGCCCGAATACGCCTCAATCATAAAAATCTCGCCTGATAGGCCGGGTGTCGATGCGATCTGGCACGGCACATGCATCTCTCTTGGCAGCCGTTCGTAGTGAGGAATTTTCCGGCGGGCGCGCCGGGCAAGTTTTCCTACTTCGCCTGATTAACTGTTATGAGGTGCGTAATGACGAAATATAAGCTCGAGTACATCTGGCTCGACGGGTACACCCCGGTACCGAACCTGCGCGGTAAAACGCAGATCAAGGAATTCGACGCATTTCCGACGCTCGAGCAGCTGCCGCTTTGGGGCTTCGATGGTTCGTCGACGATGCAGGCCGAAGGTCGCAGCTCTGATTGCGTGCTGAAGCCCGTCGCTATCTATCCGGACCCGGCCCGTACCAACGGCGCTCTCGTCATGTGCGAAGTCATGATGCCTGATGGCGTTACGCCGCATGAGTCCAACAGCCGCGCGACCATCCTTGACGATGAAGACGCATGGTTCGGCTTCGAGCAGGAATACTTCTTCTACAAGGACGGCCGTCCGCTCGGCTTCCCGGAATCCGGCTACCCGGCTCCCCAGGGTCCGTACTACACCGGCGTTGGCTACAAGAACGTCGGCGATGTCGCTCGCGAAATCGTTGAAGAGCACCTCGACCTTTGCCTTGAAGCCGGCATCAACCACGAAGGCATCAACGCTGAAGTGGCCAAGGGCCAGTGGGAATTCCAGATTTTCGGCAAGGGCTCCAAGAAGGCAGCCGACCAGATCTGGATGGCACGCTACCTGCTGCTGCGTCTGTGCGAAAAGTACGGCATCGACATCGAGTTCCACTGCAAGCCGCTCGGCGATACAGACTGGAACGGTTCGGGCATGCACTGCAACTTCTCGACCAAGTTCATGCGCGAAGTCGGCGGCAAGGCCTATTTCGAAGCGCTGATGGCTCAGTTCGACAAGAACCTCGAAGCCCACATCGCTGTCTACGGCCCGGACAACCACATGCGTCTGACCGGCAAGCATGAGACGGCACCGTGGAACAAGTTCTCCTACGGCGTTGCCGACCGCGGCGCCTCGATCCGCGTTCCGCACTCCTTCATCAAGAACGACTACAAGGGCTACCTCGAAGATCGTCGTCCGAACTCGCAAGGCGACCCCTACCAGATCGCTTCGCAGGTCCTGAAGACGATCTCGGAAGTTCCGACGGCTGGCTTCGGCTCGGTTGCTGCCTAAGACTTCTCAGCTTCGGTTCGCCGAGCTCGATAGAACAAGTGAATGACGCGGGGTTTTGGCCCCGCGTTTTTCGTTTTGAGGTTATCAAGTAGCCGCTGTCGCCCAGACTTTCTTGGGCCCCCGCTGCTAACCCCACAGTCCGTCATCCTGGGGCTTGACCCGAGGATCCACGCCCAAGCCTACCGACCCTATGAGAGGGTTTTGCTGTGTAGCGCATCAAGGGATACGCTCTCGCCGGTACTCGCCGGCGGCGTTTTGCCGAGCCGACATCCCTGTGCCTGGATCCTCGGGTCAAGCCCGAGGATGACGCCGCTCAGGGGAGGGCTCTGGCCATAACATGCTCAGAGAAGCCAGGCTCAAGCAGCCTTATTCGCCGCATCGACCGGATGCTGCGAGCGGAAGCCGACGGCGAGGCGATTCCAGATGTTGATCGTGCCGATCGCGACGGTGATCTTGACGATCTCTTCTTCGCTGAAATGCTGTTTCAGCGGCTCGAAATCGGTATCCGGAATGCCGGTCTGGGCGATCTTGGTGACGGAATCGACCCAGCGGAGCAGAGCACGCTCGCGGTCGTCATAGACGGGCGACTCCCACCAGACGCACATCAGGTTGATCCACTGCTCGCTCAAGCCATCGTGCCGGGCTTCCTTCGAGTGCATGTCGACGCAATAGGCGCAGCCATTGATCTGCGAGGCACGGAGCTTGATCAGATGGATGAAGCGCCGTTCGAGGCCGCTGGTTTGCACGAAGTTTTCCAGCGCGACGACAGCCTTATAGGAGTCGGGGGAGGCTTTGGCGAAGTTGAAACGCGGATGCATGGGTCTTCTCCTTGGGTTTTAAATTGAAATTCAGTTCTTGGACTTGCGTTCATGCAGCTCGAGAAAGGCGCAGCCTCTGGCGGCTATGCCACCGTCCGTGTCCGTTTGCTTTAGATCGGTCAGCACGTCGGCGATCGTTGTCTTTGCCAGTTCGGCCCGATAGACGCGCTCGGCCGCCAGCATGGCGGCATTGATGCCGCAGGGCTTGGCGAAGTAGCGCCCTTCCAGCGGGTTAGGGCCGCGCTGGCGGATTTCCGCGCAGCGGAAGGCTGGTGCGGGGCCTTCCGCCGCCAGCACGATATCGAGAAGGGTGATCTCCTCCGGCTTGCGCGCCAGCCGATAGCCACCCTTCGGCCCCGGCACGGTATCGAGAATGCCGGCACCCGAAAGTGCCTGCAGATGCTTCAGAAGGTAGCTGACCGAAACGCCGTGAAATTCGGCAAGGGCAGCCGCCGAGAGCACGCCGCCATCGGACAGGCCAGCCAGCATGCCAACGCAATGGATGGATTGTTCAACGCCGTCTCCGAGCTTCATTTTCGTGCCTCTCAAATCATGGATAGTTTTTATCTATGATTATGATGGGAGTCAAGTAGGGAATGCGGATAGCGTTGCTGTTTCGCGGATGAGTACGAAAATGCTGGCTTATGAATGCTGACAGCAAGTAGGTTCCGTCATCCTCGGGCTTGACCCGAGGATCCACGCCCAAGTCTCGCAGGCATCGGCTTTGGCCGACAAAGGCAGAAATTCATCGCAGCTCGTTGAATGCTTCGATACCAATCGGAAGCGCTTGTGCCTGGATCCTCGGGTCAAGCCCGAGGATGACGGTGCGTGTGGAAGCCAATGGGCCCAAGCGGCCTTGGTGAAAGAACGTGCGGCCCATCCTTGCTCTTCTCCAGCTCCCCGCTTCCTATCCTCCACATTTCAACTACATTCAGCCCGTGGACCAGATCGACGCCGACCGCCTCCTTGCCTTGCCCGCCCCCTTCACCCGCTGGTTTGCGGAAAAGGGCTGGCAGCCGCGTGCGCATCAGCTGGAGTTGCTGGCCCGTGCCGAAGCGGGTGAAAGCACGCTGCTGATTGCGCCCACCGGCGCCGGCAAGACCCTTGCCGGCTTCCTGCCGTCGCTGACGGATATCACCCGGCGCGGCAAGATTCCGCCCGGCTCGGCCTTTACCGGCATCCACACACTCTACATTTCGCCGCTGAAAGCGCTCGCAGTCGATATCGAACGCAACCTGATGAAGCCAGTCTCGGAAATGGGCCTGCCTGTCACGGTTGAGAACCGCACGGGGGATACGCCTGCTGGCAAGCGCCAGCGGCAGAAGCTCAATCCACCGGATATCTTGCTGACGACGCCGGAGCAAGTGGCGCTGCTGCTCGCCAATCGCGAAGCCGAGCGCTTCTTCAAGGATCTAAAATACATCGTCTTCGACGAGCTGCATTCGCTCGTCACATCCAAGCGCGGTCATATGCTGTCGCTCGGCCTTGCCCGCATCCGCAAACTGGCGCCGCGCGTGCAGACCATCGGCCTTTCGGCGACGGTCGCCGATCCCATGGATCTGCAGAAATGGCTGGTAGCGCAAGAGCCGGGGGAAGAGCGCCACGCCGGCCTCGTTATTGTCGAGGGTGGCGCCAAGCCCGATATCTCGATCCTGGCGACGGAAGAGCGCATTCCCTGGTCCGGCCACTCCGCCAAATATGCGATCCCCGATATCTATCGCGAGTTGAAGGCGCATCGCACGACGCTGCTCTTCGTCAACACGCGCTCGCAGGCCGAAATGCTGTTTCAGGAGCTGTGGTCGGCCAATGACGACAATCTGCCGATCGCGCTGCATCACGGCTCGCTCGATGTCGGCCAGCGCCGTAAGGTGGAAGCGGCCATGGCGGAAAACCGCCTGCGCGCCGTCGTCGCCACGTCGACACTCGATCTCGGTATCGACTGGGGCGATGTCGATCTCGTCATCCATGTCGGCGCGCCCAAGGGCGCAAGCCGCCTTGCCCAGCGTATCGGCCGTGCCAATCACCGCATGGACGAGCCTTCGAAGGCGATCTTGGTGCCGGCCAACCGCTTCGAGGTCATGGAATGTCAGGGAGCACTTGATGCCAACTATATGGGCGCTCAGGACACGCCGCCCATCGGCGCAGGAGCGCTCGACGTTCTCGCCCAGCATGTGCTCGGCATGGCCTGCGCCGAACCCTTCGATATGCTCGAGCTTTACGACGAGGTGCAGAGCGCGGCGCCCTATGCCGAGCTTTCCTGGGAGACCTTCGAGCGCATCGTCGATTTCGTCGCCACCGGCGGCTATGCGCTCCGAACCTATGAGCGCTATGCCCGCATTCGCAAGATGTCGGATGGGCGCTGGCGCGTCTCCAATCCGCAGGTCGCCCAGCAATATCGCCTGAACCTCGGCACGATCGTCGAAGAGGCGATGCTGAATATCCGCTTGGTGAAACGCAACGCGCTAGGCTCGCTTGGAAGAGGCGGCGCTCCGCTCGGCAAGGTCGAGGAATATTTCGTCGAGCAGCTCTCGCCCGGCGATACTTTCCTGTTTTCCGGCAAGGTTCTGCGCTTCGAGGGCATCCGCGAAAGCGAATGCCTCGCGTCGCAGGCCTTCTCGCTGGATCCGAAAATTCCCTCCTATGCCGGCGGCAAGTTTCCGCTTTCCACATACCTCGCCGATCAGGTGCGGGCGATGATTGCCGATCCAGACCGGCGCCACCGTCTGCCGGATCAGGTGCGCGACTGGCTGGAAATTCAGAACGAGAAATCGCTGCTGCCGAAGCGCGACGAGTTTCTGATCGAGACCTTCCCGCGCGGCAGCCGCGCCTACTTGGTCGCCTATCCTTTCGAGGGAAGGCTGGCGCACCAGACGCTCGGCATGCTGCTGACCCGAAGGCTGGAGCGCGTCGGCGCCAAGCCCATGGGCTTCGTCGCAACCGATTATTCTCTCGGCATCTGGGGGCTGGAGGATATGGGGCTGATGATCGCCAATGGACGCCTCAGCCTCTCCGATCTCTTCGACGAGGATATGCTCGGCGACGATCTCGAGGCGTGGCTCGATGAATCCTTTCTTTTGAAGCGCACCTTCCGCAATTGCGCCGTGATTGCCGGCTTGATCGAGCGCCGGCATCCGGGCAAGGAAAAGACCGGTCGGCAAGTGACCGTCTCGGCCGATCTGATCTATGATGTGCTGCGCAGCCATGAGCCTGATCATATCCTGCTGCAGGCGACGAGGCAGGATGCTGCGACCGGGCTTTTGGATATTGGCCGTCTTGCGGATATGCTGAAGCGAATCAAGGGCCACATCACCCATCGCGGGCTGGATCATATTTCCCCGCTCGCCGTGCCGGTGATGCTGGAGATCGGCAAGGTGCCGGTGCCGGGCGAGGCTCACGATTCTTTGCTTGCGGAAGCGGCTGACGACCTGATCCGCGAGGCAATGGAATAAAGTATGATGTCGAGCCGGATGGACGGCATGGTGCCGTATTTGGACGCGCGCCGTGAGAACAGACGAATGAGGATGGACTGACGTGATCAACCGGCTGGCGCTGGCGCGGGACTTGAACGGCCAAGACGGCGGCGAGCGGGTGCGTGCTGCGGGCGTCGAGACCGTTGTTCAAGGTGTCGCCGCCGTCTGCGATCCCATGGGTGCGCTCTATCTGCCGGACGCTGGTATTCTCGTCGTTTCCGATCTGCATCTCGAAAAGGGAGCGGCCTTTGCCCGTCGCGGCATGCTGCTGCCGCCTTACGATACGCTGGCGACGCTGACCGTTCTTTCCGCCGTCATCGCACGCTACGATCCGAAACTCGTGGTGTCGCTTGGTGATAATTTCCACGATCGGGTCGGTTCACAGCATCTGCCGGAAGCGTTTCGCAGCCTGATCGTCAATATGGCGCGCGGCCGCGAATGGATCTGGATCAACGGCAATCATGATCCGGATGGCACCGTCGATTTGCCCGGCCATTCCGTCGACGAGATGCATTATGGCGGGCTCACCTTCCGCCATGAGCCAAAGGCCGGGTTGCAGGCCGGCGAGATCGCCGGCCATCTGCATCCCTCGGCCACCGTTCGGCGTCGGGAGAAATCGGTGCGCCGCCCGTGCTTTGCCACGGATGGCGCCCGTCTGCTGATGCCGGCCTTCGGCGTGATGACAGGTGGCCTCGATCTTCGCCACAAGGCGATGGCAGGCCTCTTCGAGCGGGAGAACCTGATTGCGCACCTGCTCGGCCGCGACCGCATTTACTCCGTGCGGTTCGGCAATCTCTCGGACTAGACCGCGTTCGCCGGTTCATAACGCAGGATGACAGCCCCAGTTTTGAGGGGCGTGGAGCCGATGAGCTTCATCGGGCGTTGGTCGGCCGCCGGTTTAAAATGCGGATTGCCGGCACCGAGGACGACCGGAACGAGGCAGATTCTCAGCTCATCCACCAGCCCCGCCTTGAGCAATGCATCGGTCACTTCGGCACTGCCGAAAACAAACATGGTCTTGCCCGCTTCTTCCTTCAGCTTCTTCACCTCGGCGACGATGTCACTAACGACGCGGGTATTGTGCCAGTCTGCTTTATCGAGCGTTCGCGAAGCGGCAATCTTGGCGATGCCGTTCATGTAGGCGGCGATGTCGGGCGCTTCCGTCGCGGTCGGCCAATAGGCGGCCATGCCTTCATAGGTCTTGCGGCCGAAGATCAGCAGATCGCCTTCCTTGCCGAGCTCGGTCGCATAATGTTCCAGCTCATCGCCCCAGGCGAGCATATGAAAATCAAGGTCCCACGGCTTGGTTCCCTCGAAATAGCCGTCGAGCGTCATGAGATTCCAGATAACGAGCTTCCTCATCACTTCCTCCATTGTGATAACCGTACCATAATCAAAACTAGTTGCTAAAAGAAAGTAGTTGCAAACTAATTGTGCCGATAGCAAAATGCAAGCGGTTTTTGGAGGCGCTTATGGACGCAGTGCATCGTTCCGGCTGCCCGATCAATCTGACGCTGGAAATCCTCGGTGATCGCTGGAGCCTGATCGTCATCAGGGACATCATGTTCGGCAATCGCCGGCATTTTCGCGAGTTGCTGCAGAAGTCGCAGGAGGGGATTGCTTCCAATATCCTCGCCGATCGGCTGAAGCGGCTGGTGGAACATGGTCTGCTGACTCGAAAAAGCGATCCCACTCACAAGCAGAAGGCCGTCTACAGCCTGACGGAGATGTCGATCGACCTCGTGCCCATTTTTGCCCATATGGGCGCCTGGGGCCGCAAGCATCTGCCGGTTTCCGAGGAGCTGTCGATCCGGGCCGAGCTCCTGGAGGATGGCGGCCCAAAGCTCTGGGATGATTTCATGGACGAGCTGCGCGCCAAGCATCTCGGCAAGGTGCTGCCCCCGGGCACGCCCTCGGTGCTCGACCGGTTGACCGAAGCGTATATCGAGGTCGCCAGTCGTCGGAAAGGCGGCTGATCAGTTCTTCCGGAAGATGAAGCTTGCGCTCCAGCCGGTGACGAGGGCCAGCAGCACCGAAAAAATGCCATAGGTGATCGGCCGTTGATGCGCGGCATCCGTGATCGTCTGCTCTATCCCCGTCTTGATGACGCGCAGCGGCAGCGATTTTTCGCTCAGGAACTTGCCGCTCTTGAAGAGATAGGCACGCACCATATGCACACCGTTCGGCACATCGGCGGGTACCCTGAGTGTTGCCTTGAAGAGCGAGGAGCTGACGAAGCGAACGCCGGCGGGATCGCTTTCATAGAGCCCACCTGTCTTTTGCAGGCGCCGGAAGGCATTGCGGAATTCTGGAACATCGCCGACATTGCCGACGAAGCCGACCGGCGTTAGCGGAATATGGTCGACGCCGATACCGCGGTCGCTGAGTTCGAGCGGCGTGGTGATATTGTCGACCGCGCGCGTGCTCGACAGCGAATAGGCTTCCGGCACATGCTCGAACGTCATCGAGCGGGTGTTGACCCAGATGCCGAACACCCGTTCCTTTCGGCGGACCGTCGCATTCTCGCGCGGACCTTCCAGCACGACGACGATATCGTATTGGCCGATGGCCAGAAGCAGTTGATCGGTGTTGGAAAGGGCGCCGAAGATCGTCAGATCGGCGCCGGTGAAATCCGAGGTAATGGCGATCTCGCTTGTCGATGTGCCGATCTCCATCGTCTCCCGCGCCGTGGTCGAGGTCGTCGGCTGATCGAGCAGCACCTGCGCCTGTGTGGTGAGCGGAGCGAGCAGCAATGCGGCAGCAAGGAGCAGTCCGAATCCTCTCATCGGCTCACTCCTTCCATGACGACGGAGTAAACGTCCGCCGGCGTCACCACGAGCGTAATGACGAGGCGAAGACCGACGGCCAGGACGAGGAGGCCGAGGAGCGCGCGCAATTGCTCGCCGCGCAGCTTCTGGCCGACGCGAACGCCATATTGCGCGCCGATGACGCCCGCCACCATCAGCAGGAAGGCCAGGATGATATCGACGGAATAGTTTGTGGCGGCCTGGACGATTGTCGTGAAGGCCGTCACGAAAATGACCTGGAACAGCGAGGTGCCGACAACGACGTTGGTGGGCACGCGCAGCAGATAGATCATGGCGGGCACGAGGATGAAGCCGCCGCCGATACCCATCGGCGTCAGCATGCCGACGAAGAAGCCGAGGCCGATCACCGGAATGGCGCTGAGATAGAGCTTGGATTTCTTGAACCGCAGTTTCAGGGGCAGCCGCTGCACCCAGTTATGATGGCGCGGCTTGCCGGTTGCCGGAGGGAGCTTGCCGGCGGCGCGGCGCATGGCCTGCACACTTTCCAACAGCATCAGCGAGCCGACCGTGCCGAGGAGAATCACGTAGATCAGGGAAATGATCAGATCGATCTGGCCGAGCCTGCGCAACAGCACGAATAGCCAGAGACCGAAGGTCGCCCCCCCCAAGCCACCGGCAAGCAGGATCGAACCCAGTTTCAGATCGAGCGAGCCGCGGCGAAAATGGCTGAGCGCTCCCGAAACCGAGGAGGCGACGACCTGATTGGAGCCGGTCGCGACGGCAACGACCGGCGGGATATTGTAGAAAATCAGAAGAGGCGTGATGAGAAAGCCGCCGCCGACGCCGAACATGCCGGAGAGAAACCCTACGGCTGCTCCCATGCCGAGAATAATGAAAATATTCACCGACAATTCTGCGATCGGCAGATAGATCGTCACGCCTTGTTCCCATTTGCAGGCTTTTCGGCGAGGTGACCGAAGCCCATTTCCCCTTAAACGGCGGATTCTAATCTGAAATCATTGCCAGAGCCTTAGGAAAGGCCGAACTGCCCCAGTTTTCGAATTGCCGCATTCACCCTAACTCGGCTTTTTCCACTTTTCTGTGACGCTGTATAGCGGAATGGTGGGTGCCGGCAGGGGATACGGCAGCTTTGAGCTATCTAAACAAAATGCCGGCGTGCTGACGCCGGCATTTTGATTGATCGCTTTCGCACGAAAGCCCGGAGCTACTTGTTGCGGGCGAGAAGCTCCTTGACTACTTGATCGGTAACCCGTCCATCCGCCGGCAAGCCGACGGATTTCTGGAAGTTCTTCAGGGCGGCCACCGTCTTGTCGCCCATGGTGCCGTCGGGCGCACCGGCATCGAAGCCATTCTTGTTGAGGATGGCCTGAATGTTGCGGATCGCCTTCTTCATGTCGATCGAGGCCGTGTTCACGCCCTTGCCGGTGGTCCATTCGTCGGGGATGTCGGTGCCGTTGGCCTTCGGATCGGCCGACTGCACTTTCCAAAGGTCGACCTTGGCACGGGCGCTTTCGAGATCGGCCGGCTTCATGGCATTGGCGACTTCGTCGCGCTTCTGGGCGGCGTCCTTGTCGCCGCTCTTGGCGGCGATCGCGAACCACTTGTAGGATTCCTGCAGGTCCTGTTTCACGCCGTTGCCGCGTGCATAAAGGATTGCGAGGTTGAACTGGCTGTCGGAGACTCCGAGATCGGCGGCGCGGATAAACCAGTTCGCCGCGCTATCATAATCCTGCGGTCCTACTGTGCCCGAGGCGTAGAGAACCGCGAGATTGTGCATGGCGCTGGCATTGCCCTGATTGGCGGCTTGTTCGTAAAGC
Organism: Rhizobium pantanalense; assembly: GCF_030182525.1. Classification (NCBI taxonomy): domain Bacteria; kingdom Pseudomonadati; phylum Pseudomonadota; class Alphaproteobacteria; order Hyphomicrobiales; family Rhizobiaceae; genus Rhizobium; species Rhizobium pantanalense. Next base: position 62,025 of record NZ_JAQJCH010000003.1, on the reverse strand, counting down.
TGCTTGGCCTTGACGAGGTCGCGATCGACGCTGTTGCCCTTCTCATACATGCTGGCGAGGCGATACTGGGCCGGGGCATAACCCTTGTCGGCCGAAAGCTGATACCAGGCTGCAGCCTGCTTCATATCGGCAGCAACGCCGCGACCATCCGTATAGCGTGCGCCGATTTCGAAGAGCGCCACCGGATCGGCCGATTTAGCGGCAGCGACGAGCGATGGCGGCTGGATGCCGTCGGGCACTGCAATCTCCGGCGCGGCAGCGGGAGCGGCGGCATTGGTATTGTCCGTCTGAACGAAGGCGGCGGCCTGTTGCGCGGGTGCACTGCCGGCGGGGGTAAGGGCTTCGCTTGCCGTTTGGTTGCCGTCGAGCGGCGTCGCGGCCGTCAGGTGATCATTTGCTGGCGCGGCGGCGGGATCGGTGGCCGCGGGTGCAGGCTGAACTTCCGCCGTCTCAGTCGTGGAAACCGAGGGTACGGCGGCCTGGTTTGCAGCAGTCTGCTGATTGCTGGCGGCCGGGTTCGCATTGGCGGCGACGGTATTGGTCGCGGCGCTGTCCGCAGGTGCGACCATCGTCGATACCTGGGCCGGTGCCGGCGCCTTCTGGCCGCGCGTCAGCGTGTTTGCCAGCGGATAGGCCATGATGGCGAGCATGACTGCGCCCAGTGCAAGCAGAATCGGCCGGCGGAAGCGCGAGAACGCACCGCCCTTCTTGGCGTCTTTCTTGGAAGCAGGAGCCGAGCGTTGCGTCTGGTCGACTTCCATGGCCGCGGCCTGCGCGGCGCGGCGGGCGGCCGCGATATAATCGGCCCTTTCGTTCTCGCTCGGCTGGCGGGCGGTTCCGCTGCGCGACGTGTTCTGGCTGGCGCGCACACGCTCAAGGATCTTCTTGATGTCAGGGGCGCCGGAGCCCGGCTCCAGCAGTTCGTTGGCCTCTTCGCCGGGCATCACGTCGGCGGGATCGATCGACGGCGCCTGCTCGATGACCGGACGGTCCGGCGGAAAGATCGGTTCGGCCTTTTCCGGCATGAAGAAGCGCTTGCCGAGGCTGGCAAACAGGCTGGTCTTGCCGCTCTTCTTGGCTGCCGCCTTGATTTCAGCCTTCGTATTGGCGTCGATCGCCTGTGCGACCGCGACTTCGGCGGAAACCGAGGCTTCGGCAGGCGCCATCGTGCGGATGATCGGGCCTGCCTTCTGCTGCGCGGCCATCGGCGGCTTCAGCGCCGGAGCATCCTCTTCGGCAAAGACGTCGCTTTCGAATGTCGCGGCCGGCATGGCGGGCGCCGGCTTGCGCTGTTCCATATGATCGAGACGGTCGGCGATCTGCAGCAGCGTATCGTGCAGGGCCTCGAAGGTGCGGTGCGTGCGCTCGTCGCTGGCGCGGCTGAGGTCCTCAAGATGACGAAGGTCTTCGGCAAGTGCCGTCAATGCCGCCATATCGGCTGCCTGCGCACCATGACCCATTCCGCCTTCGCGCGAATAAGCTTCGACGACGGTTTCCGCCGCATGGCGGGCCGCTTCGATGATATATTCGTCGTTGGTCGCCATATAGTCCTCAATCGCGCTCATGCGGCGATCGAAATCCGGAGGCAGATGATCGGCAACGGCCCGCGGTTCAGCGGTCAGCAATGTCGAGAGATGGGCGATCTGCTCTTCAAGATTGCGCAGCGCCTGCGTATCCGTCGGCGGTGCGGCGGTGCTCGCTTCCAGCCGGGCTGCGATATCGGAGAGGCGGCCCTCGAGGCGACGCGCCATGCTGTCGTCGAGGCTTGCTGCCGGCGCGGACGGATGGAAATCGATCTCGTCGATGCGGCGAGCGAGATAATCCAGCCGGTCGGCCAGCGCATTGCCGACAGACCCATGTTCCAGCGCATCGATCTTGTGGGAGATGTCGGCGAGATAGGTGACGAGCTCCGGTTGCGGTGCGGCCTTCTGCGAACGTTCCATCAGATGCGAAAGCTGTTCCAGCCGCTCCTCGAGGCGGGCGACGGCCTTGGCGCTGCCGAGTTCATCGATGCGCATGGCAAGCGCTTCGAGACGGCCGGAAAGGTCGTCGGCAGGCTGACGCCGGCCCGCATCGCGGCTCATCAGATCGATCTGATCGGCAAGGCCGCTGAGGCGTCCTTCCAGCCGCTGCATGGCCTGGTCCTGCGGCTGCATCAACGAGCCGAGGCTCTCCATCGCGGTTGCGATCGTCAAAAGCTTGTTTTCCAGCGCATGCACGGCGGGACTGTCGTTCATGCCGCCGAGATGCTGCTTGATGTCATCGAGGCGATAGGCCAGCGAGATGAGCTCGTCCTGCAGGCCCGACGTGTCGATCGCCTTCACCTGGCGCTCGACATGGTGGAGCGACTCTTCGCGGGCGAGACCGTCCATCAGCGAGCGCAGCTCGTCGAATTCGGCTTTCAGGCCGGCAGTTTCGGGCTGACCGGCGAGCTGGTTGATGCTGTCGGCGAGCCTGGCCATGTCCTGGCGGACATCGGCGACGAAATGCTTGTCTTCGGCGTTCTCACGGATATCGCGGATTTCGGCGCGCAGGGCGGTAACTTCGCGGGTCACGCTCTCGGAGATGTCGCGTTTCAGATCCTGGCGAAGGTTGACGAGCGCCTGTGCGATGTCGACTGGAGCTTCGGCGGCAGCGGCCCGCATCGGCTGGCGCTGCGGATAGCTGTCGAGCGGACGCCGGGCCGGCTGCGGTTCTGCGTGCGCGATTTCCTCACGCCGCGGTTGCAGTCGTTCGCGGTTTGCTTCCAGCGTGCGCTGACGCTGACGGATTTCGGCGAGCGGATCGGAGCGAAGATCGCTTTCGTGACGTTCGCTGCGCAGCGGGCGCTCGTAAGCGCGGCTGGCATATTGTTCGCGTTCGGGGCGGGGCGGCATCCGCTCCGGTGCGGCTCGTTCGGGAACAGGCGCATAGCCGGCAGCGACGCGCTGGCGCGTATCGCGCGCGGCGGCGGTTCCCATCAGCCCTTCGATGCGTGCCTCCAGCCCCTCGATCGTGCGGCTCAGAGCATCCAGCGACGTCCAGTCGCCCGTACCGGTAGGATTTGATCGCGATCCGCTCATATCTTTGCTCGCCTTGAACTATGGACCACCCCGGGCCGTCATGCTGACGGAAGAAGACATTGCTATATCGCCACGCTGTCTGCATCCGTCGTTCGGAAAGGGATAAATGTATTGGCTTTCCTCAAACAGAGCGGCAACGACAGCGCGCTTTCCAAGCATAAGTTGAAGAAACGCGAAGCACTGCTGCTCAACTCGTACAATTTACGAAACGTGGTAAACAACTCGTTAAGTTTGCGGGAAGTCTTAACCTTTTATTTTGGTTCTGCTGTCCCGCGGCCTGATATTCTTGCACGCAAGCAGTTCCCGGTTGCTGAGGTGGAGGGGGCGTATCGGCAATAGGCGGGATGGTCTCCCTCACGGGCTTCACCAAAATTTCAACGTGAGGCGCGAATTTGACGTTTACGCAAACGTCAATATTTTGTAAGGGTATGACAGTGGCCGGAATCTCAAGGTCCGGCGGCGAATTGGAGGAATTCGAGAAATGCCAGTCTACAAGGCCCCGGTGAACGATACGCTCTTCGTCCTGAACGATGTGCTCGGGCTGGAGCGCTACAACAATCTTCCAGGTTATGCCGATGCCACCCCTGACATGATCGAGGCGATCGTCGGCGAAGCGGCCAAGCTGTCGGAAGAGGTGCTTTTCCCGCTCAACTATTCCGGCGATCAGGAAGGCTGCGTACGCCATAACGATGGCACGGTCTCGACGCCGAAGGGCTTCAAGGAAGCCTATCGCGCCTATCGCGAAGGGGGATGGCTGGGTCTCGCCGTGCCGGAGGAATTCGGCGGGCAGGGGCTTCCATACGTGCTGCACTGCGCCGTCGGCGAATATACCTCGGCCGCCAACATGTCGCTGATGATGTATCCGGGCCTGACGCAGGGCGCGATCGCCGCGATCCTCGTCCATGGCTCTGATGCGCAGAAGCAGACTTACTTGCCGAAATTAGTCGAGGGCAGCTGGTCCGGCACCATGAACCTCACCGAACCGCATTGCGGCACCGATCTCGGCCTCTTGCGCACCAAGGCGGTGCCCCAGCCGGATGGCAGCTACAAGATCTCAGGCCAGAAGATCTTTATCTCGGCAGGCGAGCACGACATGACGGATAATATCGTCCATCTCGTCCTTGCCCGCATCGAAGGCGCGCCTGAGGGAACCAAGGGCATCTCGTTGTTCATCGTGCCAAAATTCCTCGTCAAGGAGGACGGTTCGCTCGGCGCACGCAACCCGGTTTCCTGCGGCGCGATCGAACACAAGATGGGCATTCACGGCAACGCCACCTGCGTCATGAACTATGACGAGGCCACGGGCTTCCTGATTGGTGCCGAAAATCGCGGCCTCAACGCCATGTTCGTCATGATGAACGAGGCGCGCCTCGGCGTCGGCCTGCAGGGTCTCTCGATTGCCGAAATCGCCTATCAGAATGCCGCCAACTATGCCCGCGAGCGCATCCAGGGCCGTTCGCTCTCCGGCCCGAAGGCACCGGACAAGAAGGCTGACCCCATCATCGTCCATCCGGATATCCGCCGCTCTCTGATGACGATCCGTGCCTTCAACGAAGCCGGTCGCGCCTTCCTGCTCTGGACGGCGCTGAAGTCCGATATCGCCCATCGCTCCCCGGATGAGAAGGACCGTCAGGCAGCCGACGATATCCTTGGTCTCGCAACGCCGATCCTGAAGGGCGTCCTGACCGACAAGGGCTTCGAGCATGCCGTTATGGCGCAGCAGGTCTTCGGCGGCCATGGCTACATCGAAGAGCATGGCATGAGCCAGTATGTTCGCGATGCCCGCATCACCATGATTTACGAGGGTGCGAACGGCATCCAGGCGCTCGATCTCGTCGGCCGCAAGCTGGCGCTGAACGGCGGCCGCGCCGTTATGTCACTCTTTAAGGAAATCGGCGATTTTTGCGAGGAAAACCGCAACGACGAACAGATGGCCTTCTTCACCAAGCATCTGAAGAAGGGCTTGAACGACGTGCAGACCGCGACCATGTGGTTCATGCAGAACGCCATGGCGAAGCCCGACAATGCCGGCGCCGGCTCGACCGACTACATGCACCTCTTCGGCCTTGTCGTCCTCGGCTATATGTGGGCGAAGATGGCCAAGGCGGCGCAGGCAGGTCTTGCGGCTGGCGACAGCGCGCGCGAGGATTATCTGAAGAACAAGCTTGTCACGGCGCGGTTCTATATGGAGCGCATCATGCCGGAAACGGCGCTGCGCAAGGCCCGCATCGAAACCGGCGCCGATACGATGATGGAACTGGCGGCGGAAGCCTTTTGAGTTTTTCCTTCTCCCCGAGGGGAGAAGGACGCGCGAAGCGCAGGATGAAGGGGCGTTGCACCGTGAGGCTGCCCTTGATCCCCCTCATCCGTCCTTTCGGGCACCTTCTCCCCGAGGGGAGAAGGGGGAATTCGCGACGTTGATCGCTATATACTGAATTGAAGGGCGGCTTGCCGCTGCAGGGAGATGAGACATGACCGAGGTTTTTATTTACGACCACGTGCGCACGCCGCGCGGGCGCGGCAAGAAGGATGGGGCGCTGCATGAAGTGCCGTCCGTGCGCCTCGCCGCCAAGACGCTCGAGGCGATCCGCGATCGCAACGGTCTCGATACCGCAACGGTTGACGACATCATTATGGGCTGCGTCGATCCGGTCATGGAAGCCGGCGCCGTCATCCCGAGGGGCGCCGCCTTCGAGGCCGGCTATTCCACGAAGGCGCCCGGCATGCAGATCTCCCGTTTCTGCGCCTCCGGTCTCGATGCCGTGAATTTCGGCGCGGCCAAGATCGCGCAAGGGGCTGATGACATCGTCATCGCCGGCGGCGTTGAAAGCATGTCGCGAGTCGGCTTGGGCATGTCAGGCGGCGCGTGGTTCATGGACCCCTCGGTCAATTTCCCGGCCTATTTCATGCCGCAGGGCGTATCGGCCGATCTCATCGCCACCAAATACGGCTTCTCGCGCGATGACGTCGACGCTTATGCCGTCGAGAGCCAGAAGCGCGCCGCCAATGCCTGGGAAAAGGGCTATTTCAAGAATTCGGTCATTCCGGTGAAGGATATCAACGGCCTGACCATTCTCGACCGCGACGAGCATATGCGTCCCGGCACCGATATGCAGGCGCTCGCTTCGCTCAATCCGTCCTTCCAGCTCCCGGGCGAAATGGGCGGCTTCGAGGCCGTCGGCATTCAGGCACATCCGGAAGTCGAGCGCATCAATTACGTCCATCACGCCGGCAATTCCTCCGGCATCGTCGATGGCGCCGCTGCCGTGCTGCTCGGCTCCAAGGCGGGCGGTGAAAGCATGGGGCTGAAGCCGCGTGGCCGCATCAAGGCCTTCGCCAATATCGGCTCCGATCCGGCGCTGATGCTGACCGGCCCGGTCGATGTCACCGAAAAGCTCCTGAAGCGCAGCGGCCTGACGCTCGCCGACATCGACCTCGTCGAACTGAACGAAGCTTTTGCCGCCGTCGTGCTGCGCTACATGCAGGCTTTCGACATTCCGCATGACAAGATCAACGTCAATGGCGGCGCGATTGCCATGGGCCACCCGCTCGGCGCGACCGGCGCGATGATCCTCGGCACCGTGCTCGACGAGCTCGAACGCCGCGACCTCAACACCGCGCTGGTCACGCTTTGCATCGGTGCCGGTATGGGCACGGCCACGATCATCGAACGCGTCTGAGGGGGGAAAACAATGGCTTACACGAATTTCACCGTCGAAACCGACGCAGACGGCATCGCGCTCGTCACCTGGGACATGCCCGGCAAGTCCATGAACGTCTTCACCGCCGAGATCCTGGAAGAGCTGAACGCCATCATCGATGCCACCGTCGCCGATGCGGCCGTCAAGGGTGTGGTCTTCACCTCTGGCAAGTCTTCCTTTTCCGGCGGCGCCGATCTTTCGATGATCAAGTCGATGTTTTCCTTCTATCAGGAGGAGAAGGCGAAGGACCCGGCCGCGGCCGCGAAGAAGCTCTTCGATCTCGTCGGGCGCATGACCGGCCTCTTCCGCAAGCTCGAAACCTGCGGCAAGCCCTGGGTCTCGGCGATCAACGGCACGTGCATGGGCGGCGCTTTCGAGCTGTCGCTCGCCTGCCACGGTCGCGTCGCCTCCAACGCCAAGAGCGTCAAGATCGCGCTGCCCGAGGTCAAGGTCGGCATTTTCCCCGGCGCCGGCGGCACGCAGCGCATCGCGCGCCTGACGGATGCGCAATCCGCCCTGCAGATGATGACGACGGGCCAGTCGCTGACGGCGGCGCGCGCCAAGGCAATGAACCTCGTGCATCAGGTGGTCGAGCCGGATCAGCTGATCCCGGCCGCCAAGCAGATGATCAAGGACGGTTTGAAGCCTATCGCCCCGTGGGATGAAAAGGGCTTCAAGGCGCCGGGCGGCGGCATCTGGACGCCTGCCGCAGCCCAACTCTGGCCGGCGGCACCGGCCATCCTGCGCCGCGAAACATCGGGCAATTATCCGGCGGCCCTCGCCATTCTCAAATGCGTCTATGAAGGCCTGCAGGTTCCCTTCGATACCGGCCTGAAGATCGAGCAGCGCTATTTCACGCATGTGCTGCAGACCACCGAAGCCTATTCGATGATCCGCTCGCTGTTCATCTCCATGCAGGAACTCGGCAAGGGCGCCCGCCGCCCGGCCGGCCAGCCGAAGACCGAACTCAAGAAGGTCGGCGTCGTCGGTGCCGGCTTCATGGGTGCGTCCATCGCCTATGTCACCGCAGCAGCCGGCATTCCGGTCACGCTCATCGACCGCGATATCGAAGCCGCAACCAAGGGCAAGGGCGTCGGCGAGGGGCTGGTCAAGGATTCGATCGGTAAGGGAAGGCTGACGCAGGACGAAGGTGCTGCTCTCCTCTCGCGTATCACGCCGTCGGCCGATTATTCGGATCTCAAGGATGTGGATCTCGTCATCGAAGCCGTGTTCGAGGATCGCGAAGTCAAGAAGGCCGTCATCGAGGCTGTCGAAGCCGTGCTGCCGGCCGGCGCCGTCTTTGCATCCAACACCTCGACGCTGCCGATCACGGGCCTTGCGAAGAATTCCAAGCGGCCAGCCGATTTCATCGGCGTCCACTTCTTCTCGCCGGTCGAGAAGATGATGCTGACTGAAGTCATTCTCGGCAAGGAAACCGGCGATCATGCGCTGGCCGTCGCGCTGGACTACGTCGCCGCCATCAAGAAGACGCCGATCGTCGTTAACGACACGCGCGGCTTCTTCGTCAATCGCTGCGTCTTCCGCTATATCCACGAAGCCTATGACATGCTGATTGAAGGCGTGCCTGCTGCCATGATCGAAAACGCCGCCAAGATGGCCGGCATGCCGGTCGGGCCGCTGGCGCTCAACGACGAGGTCGCCATCGACCTCTCCTACAAGATCCTGAAGGCGACGGTCGCCGATCTCGGCGAGAAGGCGGTCGACCCGCGTCACATGCAGCTGATCAGCGGTCTGGTCGAAGGCGAAGGTCGTTTGGGCCGGAAGAACTCCAAGGGTTTCTACGATTACCCGCCGAAGCCGGCAAAGAAGTCGCTGTGGCCGGGCCTGAAGGATCTCTATCCGCAGAAGAAGGCCGATGAGATCGATGTCAACGTGCTGAAGCAGCGCTTCCTCGTCACGATTGCGCTGGAAGCTGCACGCACCATCGAAGAAGGCATCGTCACCGATCCACGCGAGGCCGATGTCGGCTCCATCCTCGGCTTCGGCTTCGCGCCTTATACCGGCGGTGCGCTGTCCTACATCGACGGCATGGGCGTGAAGACCTTCGTGGACCTCTGCGAAAAGCTGGCCGCTACCTACGGCCCGCATTTCCAGCCGACAGTGCTGCTGAAGGACATGGCCGCGAAGGGCGAAACCTTCTACGGCCGCTTCGATCCTTATGGTGCTAAGAAGGCGGCCTGAGCTGGCGAGCTACTGCTGACGGCAAATCATGGGCCGCTTCTGTCAAGAGCGGCCTTTTTTCTTGATTGGTTCAGCGTCAGATTAAGGAGGTGCGTAAGATTACGTTTACGCATGGCTTAATGGCTTCTCCTGCGCTGCCCTCAGTGCAATGACACCCCAGCCGATGAGTAGAAGGATCGCCGCCGCGTAGATGTCGGCGGCCTCGGCAAAGCCGAGCGCTTTTGACAGGAAGCCGGCGAGGATGGCGGGGATGCTGAAGGCGAGGTAGCTCTGGATGTAGAAGGCAGAGAGTAGCCCGGCGCGCTCGTCGGGCTTTGCCAGCGGCATGATGCTCCTGACCGTGCCGAGGAAAGCTGCCCCGAAGCCCGAACCGGCAATCACAGTTCCCAGAGCGAGGATCGACACTTCAGCCACATGCATGCCGGCGATGATGGTCAGTATGCCGAGGCTCATGGCTGGTATGCCGAACTTAATGATTACGACGGCGGATTTCTTGCGTAGCAGGAAGACGGCTGCCGCGCCGCTGATCGTCAACGCTGCGACCACGGAGCCGCCGATCAGCGGCGCCGTGCTGCCGGTGGTCGCAGTGACCAGCGAGGGTACCAGCGACAGATAGAAGCCGGCGAGCGCCCAGACGGCGATATTGATCGGCGTCAGCGCCAGCAGCGTCCGCCGTGCCTGCTGGGGAACGGCGACTTACGGCTTCAGCGAGGCGAGCACGCCGGCCCGTCGGCTTGTTGTCTCCGGAATCAGCCATAGCAGCGCGGCTTGCAGCGTCAGCAGGGCAAGCATGATGATATAGACGAGCGCGGTCGGGGCCGGCGCGAACTGGATCAGCAGACTTGTGCCGATCGCGCCGATCGCCATGCCCACAAGCGGGGCCAGGCTGTTGGTGATCGATCCCCTGATCGGATCGAGATCCACAAGGGCGGCACCGACGGAACTGACGGCAGTGCCCGTCGCGAAGCCCTGCACGATGCGGGCGGCAATCAGCCAATCCGAACCGCTGGCCATTAAAAACAGGGCTATCGCCACCATATTGAGGAGGATCGACGCGAAGATCACCGGCCGACGGCCGAGATGGTCGGAAATCGAGCCGACGATGAGCAGCGCGGCGAGAAGGGAGAAGGCGTAGACGGCGAAGATCACCGTAAGCAGCACCGGTGAGAAGGCAAAGGCCTGCTGATAAAGGCGGTAGAGAGGCGTCGGTACGGATGAGGCGGCCAAAAAGAGAGCGCTGGTTGCGGCATAATAGAACGGCGCCAGTCGCCTGGCTGGTGAAATCGGAGCGCTGGCGGTGGAATCGAGCGGGGTCATCGACTATATCCTACCTAAAGCTAAAAGATTGCGTTAGGCGCATATAGGGTGCCCATCGTATAAAAGCAAATAATTTGCGTTAGTGGATACCTTTCGTCACTCACGATCCGCAAAAAGGGAAAATTGGCAAGGGCTTATGGGCTATCGAGAAAATCCCCGCCCCGGCGGGCGCAGTGCCAGAGTACAAGCGGCCGTGCATCAATCCGTCCGCGACATGCTGGCGACGATGGATCGCGCCGAAGTGACGATCCCCCTGATCGCGCAACGCGCCAATGTCACGCCGTCGACGATCTACCGCCGCTGGGGCGATCTTCAGGCGCTTTTGGCCGACGTTGCCGCATCGCGCCTGCGGCCGGAAGGCGAGCCCGCCAGGATCGGCAGTGCCCGCGAGGATCTGGAGGCCTGGGTCGAGCAATATGCCGATGAAATGGCCTCGGGAGTCGGACGGCAAATGCTGCGCGATGTTCTCGCGGTGCCCGACAGCGCAAACGCCGAGAAATGCGGCACCTATACGCGCTATCAACTGAGCGTCTTCGTCGCGCGGGCAGAGGCATGTGGCGAGCCCTTTCCGACTTTGGTGGAACTGATGGATCACGTCATCTCGCCGATCATCTATCGCATTCTCTTCGACCAGGCGCCCGATCCTGACTACGTTCGCAAGCTCGTCGCGAAGGTGATGCGGGAGAGTGCGGTCGGCGCCTGAAGCGCGGCCGACTATGCCGAACGACTCACCCGAGATCCCTGATGTACATCCAGCGGCCTCGGCTTGGTTGCTCGCAACTGACGAACAAGCTGCCGAATATACGCACCCTAAAGTTGCTGATGTGACGAAATTATCATGGGATATGCATGCCTGGACAAGGCTTACGGTCAATTTGCTGTTGAAAAATAAGGAAAAAGATGGTGCTAATTATCAACAGTGAATTCAACGGCAACGCGAAGGGGACTGCTCAATGCTAAATGAATTCAAGGCATTTATCGCCCGCGGCAATGTCATGGATCTCGCGGTCGGCGTGATCATCGGCGGCGCTTTCGGCGGCATCGTGAAATCGCTGGTTGACGATATTATCATGCCGATCGTCGGCGCGATTTTCGGCGGCTTCGATTTTTCGAACTACTTCATCGGCCTTTCCTCGGCGGTCAACGCGCCGACGCTGGCAGCTGCACGTGCCCAGGGGGCGGTTTTCGCCTACGGCAACTTCATCACCGTCCTCATCAACTTCCTGATCCTCGCCTGGATCATCTTCCTCATGGTCAAGGGCGTGAACACGCTACGTGCCCAGCTTGAGCGCAAGGAAGAGAAGGTTGCCGAGGCCGCACCGCCGCCGGCCGATGTTCAGTTGCTCACCGAAATCCGTGATCTTCTCGCCAAGCGCTGATAGCTTGCTTCAACCTCTGTCAAAGCCCCGGTCCCCCTCAAGGACCGGGGCTTTATTCATCACCAAAATCGATCGATCACTAAGGCAAAGTCATGGGATTTGTCCGCCGCTCTGCTTTATGAAGGCAGAAACCGGAGACTTTGCATGTCGATACTAGATAGCCTCAGCCCACGCGCGCTCGCAGCACCCGAAAGCGGGATCGTCGAAGTTGTCAACTATGCCCGCGGCCGCGAGGGCCTGTTGCCGCTCTGGGTTGGTGAAGGCGATCTGCCGACGCCGGATTTCATCAACCGCGCCGCCATGGCTTCGCTCAATGCCGGCGAAACCTTTTACACCTGGCAGCGCGGTATTCCGGAGCTGCGTCAGGCGCTCGCCGATTATTATGGCCGGCATTTCGGTACCTCGCTGCCGATGGAGAATTTCTATGTCGTCGGCTCCGGCATGCAGGCGATCCAGCTGTCCGTGCAGGCGATCACCGCTCCCGGCGACGAGATGGTCTATCTCTCTCCCGCCTGGCCGAACATTGCTGCCGCGCTCGAGATCGCAGGCGCCCGTTCCGTCGCCGTACCCTTACAGTTTGAACACGGCAAATGGTCGCTCGATCTCGACCGGCTGGAAGCGGCGATTACGCCGAAGACCAAGGGCCTGTTCATCAATACTCCGTCCAACCCGACAGGCTGGACGGCGACCCACCAGGATCTTCGCGATATCCTCGCCTTGGCGCGCAAGCACGATCTCTGGATCATGGCTGATGAAATCTACGCGCTCTATTACTATACGGGCGGCCGCGCGCCGAGCTTCCTGGATGTCAAGGAAACCGACGACAAGATTCTCTTCGTCAATTCTTTCTCGAAGAACTGGTCGATGACCGGCTGGCGTGTCGGCTGGATCGTTGCACCCGCTGAGCTCGGGCAGGTGATCGAAAACCTCGTGCAATATTCGACTTCCGGCGTCGCGCAGTTCATGCAGAGAGGCGCGGTTGCAGCGCTGAACGAGGGCGATGATTTCGTTCGCTCCAATATCGAAAAGGCCACTCGCTCGCGCGACATCCTCTGCGACGCGCTAATCGCCACCAATCGCGTGCAGACGCTGAAGCCGGATGGCGCGCTCTATTCCTTCCTCAGGATCGACGGCGTCACCGACAGCCGCAAGGCCGCCATCGACATCGTCGACAAGACCGGCGTCGGCCTGGCACCCGGAACGGCCTTCGGTTTGGGCGGCGAGCTGTTCATGCGCGCCTGCTTCCTGCGCGATCCGGTGCAGGTCGCGGATGCCGCGGAAAGGTTGAGCCGGTATATTTTGAGTTTGTGAGGGCCGGCATGTGCGCTGTGGTTGGTAGCGTTTGACCTGGCTGGGCCTGATACCCCTCTGTCGCGACAGCGACAGAGGGGGTGAACACTCTCCACGCCCACCAAGATTGCCGTCGCGCGCCCCAATCCATAAAATCCAATCAAACCGCGAAAGCCCACCCTAACCATCCCCGCAATCTTTCCCGCCGCACCACCCGCTTTTAATCAATTTCGCAGGGGAAGCGGCCTCATATATCGCCGATAAGACTTGGCGGGGACGCGAAGAATGACTGTCTTGGTGACGGGCGGAGCCGGATATATCGGCAGCCACATGGTCTGGAGATTGCTTGACGCGGGCGAGGACGTTGTCGTCCTCGATTGCCTTTCCACAGGCTTTCGCTGGGCGGTGCCACCCGCGGCCCGCTTCTATCTCGGCGATGTCGCTGACGAGGCGCTGCTCAAGACGATTTTCGCCGAGAACGATATAGAAGCCATCATCCATTTCGCTGGCTCTGCCGTCGTGCCGATGTCGATCGAGGACCCTCTTGCCTATTACGAAAACAACACCGGCAAGACCCGCGCCCTGATGAGCGCCGCCGTCAGGACCGGCATCCGCCATTTCGTCTTCTCGTCCACCGCTGCCGTCTATGGTCAGCAGCCCGCGGACAGACCGGTTAGCGAAGATGTGCCGTTGCGGCCTGAATCCCCCTATGGCCAATCCAAGCTGATGTCCGAGCTGATGCTGCGCGATGCCGCCGCGGCCTATGATTTCCGCTATGTGGCGCTGCGTTACTTCAATGTCGCCGGCGCCGATCCAGAGGGAAGGGTTGGGCAATCGACCGACGGTGCCAGTCATCTCATCAAGGTCGCCTGCGAGGCGGCTCTTGGCCGCCGCCGCCAGGTAGATATCTACGGCACGGATTATCCGACGCATGACGGTACCGGCGTTCGTGATTACATCCACGTCAGCGACCTCGTCGAGGCGCATCTCGTGGCTTTGCACCATCTGCGCGATGGCGGCCGCTCGCTGGTTGCCAATTGCGGCTATGGCCAGGGCTATTCGGTTCTGGACGTGCTCAACATGGTCATGCGCGTCCATGGCCGCGCCTTCCGCATCCACATGGCTCCGCGGCGCGCCGGCGATATGGCCAGTATCGTCGCCGATGCGACGCTTGCTCGTCGCGAATTGGGATGGACGCCGAAATACAATAGTCTGGAAATGATCGTGCGCTCCTCGCTGGACTGGGAGCTTCGCCTTGCAGAACGTGCGGGCTTCGATGCCGCCGGCGTCAACAGGGTCTACGCCGCTCCAAGTATGCTATAACGCGACTGGCGATCTCAGCTTTCCGGGCGTCTCCATGGGCCTAGAAAGGCCGGCGCATTCTTGCGCACGGCTTCCGCGAGAAAGTCGATGACAGTGCGCACGCGTGGCGATTGGCGCAGATCGCGGTGGCAGGTGATCCAGTAGTGGCGCCTGAGATCCACCTCATGCGGCAGGACCACCTGCAGATCAGGGTGCTTGCCGGCAATGAAGAATGGCAGCACGCAGAGCCCCTGGCCATTCTTGGTCGCCGTCAGCTGCGCGAAGATGCTTGAGCTCTGGAACTGCGGCCTGATGCGCGGATGGACGTCATCGAGATAATCCAGTCCCGGCGCAAAAATCATATCCTCGATATAGCCGATGAAGGCGAAGTCAGGCAGATCGTTGCGGCTTTCGATCGGTGGATGGCGGGCAAGGTAGTCGCGCGATCCATAGACCTGCAGATGGTAGTCCGTCAGTTTCTCGGTGAAGTAGGGACCAGCCTTTGGCGGGTCGAGCACCACGACGATATCGGCTTCCTTGCGCGAGAGCGACATGATCTGCTGGATGGTGATCAGCTCCAACGAAATATTCGGGTGTTTCGCGGTGAATTCCGGCAGCACGCCGGTGAAGAAGAAGTTTGAAAAACCCTCCGGCGCGCTGATGCGCACGACACCCCGTTGCGCTGCCGATCCCGCGGAAAGATCAGCGCGCAGACGTTCCGTCTCCTGCTCCATATGTTCGGCGGTATCGACGAAGCGCTGTCCCATGCTGGTCAGCATGTAGCCGCGCGGATTGCGCTCGAAGAGCTTGACCTTCAAGGCGAATTCCAGCCGGTCGATACGGCGCGAAACCGTGGCATGGCTGCTGCGCAATTGTCGCGCCGCGGTGGAAAGCTGCCCCGTTCGCGCAACGGCGAGGAAGAACTGCAGATCGTCCCAGGTAAAGTGCGGCGTGCGCTTCATGCATCCTCCTCTGTTCAAAAATGAACAGACCTTGTTTGGAATTAATTGCAATCGCGACTTGCGTCAACGCGCGAATTCCGTGATCTTGGCGGTCGGGAAAAGCCGTTTTGAGGAAAGCGGCTGGCCAATTTTGAACAGATTCGTTTTTGCCAAATCTCTGGGAGGAGAGGATATGCGAAAGAGTCTTATTGCGTCCCTTACGTTTCTGCTTGCAGCCAGCACCGCGGCTTTCGCCGCTGGCCCGTCCGATGGTGTCGTCAAGATCGGCATTCTCAACGACCAGTCCGGCGTCTATGCGGATTTCGGCGGCAAGTCGTCGGTAGCGGCCGCCAAGATGGCTGCCGAGGATTTCGGCGGCAAAGTGCTGGGCGTGCCGATCGAGATCGTCGACGCCGATCACCAGAACAAGCCCGATATCGCCTCCAACATCGCCCGTCAGTGGTATGATCAGGACAAGGTCGACGCCATCATGGAGCTGACGACCTCTTCGGTCGCGCTCGCCGTGCAGGCGGTCGCCAAGGAAAAGAAGAAAATCGATATCGTCACGGGCGCCGCGACCACCGATCTCACCGGCAAGCAATGCTCGCCCTATGGCTTCCATTGGGCCTATGATACGCATGCCCTGGCCGTCGGTACCGGCGGCGCGCTCGTCAAGCAGGGTGGCGACACCTGGTTCTTCCTAACCGCGGACTATGCTTTCGGCTACTCGCTCGAGCAGCAGACCAGCGATTTCGTCAAGGCAAGCGGCGGTAAGGTGCTCGGCTCCGTCCGCCATCCGCTGTCGACTAATGACTTCTCGTCCTTCCTGCTGCAGGCACAGTCGTCTGGCGCCAAGGTTATCGGCCTTGCCAATGCCGGCCTCGACACCTCGAATGCCATCAAGCAAGCCTCGGAATTCGGCATCACCCAGGGTGGCCAGCATCTGGCGGCACTGCTCTTTACGCTCGCCGAAGTCCACGGCCTTGGCCTGCAGGCGGCGCAGGGCCTGACGCTGACGGAAGGCTATTACTGGAACCTCGACGACAAGAGCCGCGAATTCGGCAAGCGCTTCTTTGCCCGCACCGGCAAAATGCCGAACATGATCCATGCCGGCACCTATTCCGCCGTGATGCAGTATCTGAAAGCCGTGCAGAAGGCCGGCACGGATGACACCGACGCTGTTGCCAAGCAGCTGCATGATATGCCTGTTGATGATTTCTTCGGCCGCGGCGGTACGGTCGGCGCCAACGGCCGCATGATCCATGACATGTATCTGCTTCAGGTCAAAAAGCCGGAAGAAAGCAAGGAGCCGTGGGATTACTTCAACGTGCTGGCGACGATCCCCGGCAAGGAAGCCTATATCGATCCGGCCAAGAGCGGCTGCGACCTCGTCAAGCAATAGGGCTTGGAACAGCCCATGGCGATGTCCGCGACACATGCGCATGAAGAGCCCCGGGTGGTTTTGTCCGCTCGGGGACTGCGCCGCGATTTCGGTGGCTTCACCGCCGTCAAGAATGTCGATCTCGACGTACATCACGCGCAGGTTCACGCTCTGATCGGCCCGAACGGCGCCGGCAAGACGACGGTTTTTAATCTCCTGACCAAATTCCTGCAGCCAACGCACGGCACGATCACGCTGCTCGGCACCGATATTACCAAGACGAGGCCCGACAAGGTCGCGCGCATGGGTCTCGTGCGCTCCTTCCAGATTTCCGCTGTTTTCCCGCATCTGACGGTGCTGGACAATGTGCGGGTCGCCTTGCAGCGGCCAAACAATCTCGCCCACCAGTTCTGGCGGCCGCTATCCGCTCTCGACAGTCTCAATGCCCGCGCCGAACAGCTCATCGCCTCAGTCGGTCTCTCGAAGGAGTGCAATGCCATCGCTGCCGATCTTTCCTACGGCCGCAAGCGCGTGCTGGAGATCGCAACGACGCTCGCGCTCGATCCGAAGGTGCTGCTGCTCGACGAACCGATGGCAGGCATGGGGCTGGAGGACGTGAACACCGTCTCCGCCATCATCCGCGATGTTGCGCGCGACAGGGCTGTGCTCATGGTCGAGCACAATCTCTCGGTCGTTGCCGATATCTGCCATCATGTCACGGTGCTGCAGCGCGGCGAGATCCTGGCCCAGGGCGATTATGCGACGGTCAGCCGGGACCCGCGTGTCCGCGAAGCCTATATGGGCACGGAGGAGGCTTGACGATGGCGCCGCTTCTTGACGTTCAGGGCCTCAATGCCTGGTATGGCGAAAGCCATATCCTGCATGGCGTCGACATGCGTGTGGGCGAGGGGGAAACCGTCACCATCCTCGGCCGCAACGGCGTCGGCAAGACGACGACGCTGCGCACCATCGTTGGCATCGTTCGTGCCCGCAAGGGCAGGATCACACTTGCCGGCAACGACATGATGCAGGTGCCGCTGCACAAGACGGCACATCAGGGCATTGGTTTCGTGCCGGAAGAGCGCGGCATCTTCTCGACACTCAGCGTCTATGAAAACCTGATGTTGCCGCCGGTCGTGGCAGCAGGAGGCATGACACTCGACGAGATCTTCGAGCTGTTTCCTAACCTGCATGAGCGGCGCAATAGCGTCGGCACAAGGCTTTCCGGCGGCGAGCAGCAGATGCTTGCCATGGCCCGCATCCTGCGCACCGGCGTCCGCATGCTACTGCTCGACGAGCCGACGGAAGGTCTTGCGCCCGTCATCGTCCAGCGCATCGGTGAAGTCCTGCAGAAGTTGAAAAGCCGCGGCATGACCATCTTGCTTGTCGAGCAGAATTTCCGCTTCGCCAGCCGCATTGCCGATCGCTTCTATGTGATGGATCACGGCCAGATGGTCTCGGAATTTCCGGTCGGCGAACTCACAGAGCGCATGGATATGCTGCACAAGGTTCTGGGGGTCTGAGCCATGACGACGATATTCGGCATCCCCGCCCAGGCGCTTCTCGGTCAATTGCTGATCGGCCTCATCAACGGTTCCTTCTATGCGCTGCTGAGCCTCGGCTTGGCGATCATCTTCGGCATGTTGCGGGTCATCAACTTCGCCCATGGCGCGCTCTATATGCTAGGCGCCTTCACCGCCTATCTCTTGTTTGCCTATGCCGGCATCGGCTATTGGCTGGCCCTCGTTCTGGCACCGTTGATCGTCGGGCTGTTCGGCGCGCTGGTCGAGCGGTTCTGCCTGCGCCGGCTCTACAGGGTCGATCCGCTCTATGGCTTGCTCTTCACCTTCGGCATGGCGCTGACCATAGAAGGAACCTTCCGCTATCTCTACGGCTCCTCGGGCCAGCCCTATGCCGTGCCGACGGAATTGGCGGGGGCGAAAAATATCGGCTTCATGTTCCTGCCCGTCTATCGCGGCTGGGTGGTCATTGCCTCGCTGGTCGTCTGCATCGGCACCTGGCTGCTCATCGAAAAGACCAAGCTTGGCGCTTATCTGCGCGCCGCGACCGAGAATTCCACGCTTGTCCAGGTTTTCGGCGTCAATGTGCCGGTGCTCCTGACACTGACCTATGGTTTCGGCGTCGCGCTTGCCGCCTTTGCCGGCGTGTTGGCCGCACCGATCTATCAGGTTTCGCCGCTGATGGGCTCGAACATGATCATCATCGTCTTCGCCGTCGTGGTCGTCGGCGGCATGGGCTCGATCATGGGGGCGATCGTCACAGGCTATATGCTCGGGATCGCCGAGGGCCTGACCAAGGTCTTCTATCCGGAAGCCTCCAACATCGTCATCTTCGTCATCATGGCAATCGTGCTGCTTCTGAGGCCCGCGGGCCTCTTCGGTCGGGAGGCGTGATATGGCTGGATTGATCAGCTTGGGCTCCAAGGAGCGTCCAAAACTTTCCGTGCAGAAGCTGTTGCTGATCCTCGGCCTTGTCGGCCTGATCTGGGCGCCGTTCTTCATCTACCCGATCTTCGTCATGAAGGTGCTGTGCTTCGCGCTGTTTGCCTGCGCCTTCAATCTATTGCTCGGCTATGCCGGCCTGCTCTCCTTCGGCCATGCCACCTTCTTCGGCGGTGCGGCCTATTTCACCGCCCATGCGGTGAAGGAATGGGGGCTTCCGCCCGAACTCGGCATCCTGATCGGCGTCGCCGGCGCCGCGCTGCTCGGCCTCGTCATGGGTTTCGTCGCCATCCGTAGACAGGGCATCTATTTCGCCATGATCACGCTGGCGCTCTCCTACATGTTCTATTTCTTCTGCCTGCAGGCGGCATTTACTCATGGCGAGGATGGCATTCAGTCGGTGCCGCGCGGCTATCTCTTCGGCGTCCTCGATCTCAACAACTCCTTCAACATGTATTACTTCGTCCTCGCGATCTTCCTGATCGGCGTGCTGATCATCTGGCGTTTCATCAACTCACCCTTCGGCATGATCCTGAAATCGATCCGCGAAAACGAGCAGCGGGCGATCTCGCTCGGCTATTCCGTTGCGCGTTACAAGCTTGGCGCCTTCGTCATGTCGGCCGCACTTGCGGGGCTTGCCGGTGCGGTCAAGGCATTGGTCTTCCAGTTTGCGACGCTGACGGATGTTGCCTGGCAGATGTCCGGCGAGGTCATTCTCATGACGCTCCTTGGCGGTATCGGCACGCTGATCGGCCCGATTTTTGGCGCGGGATTCGTGGCGACGCTGGAAAACTATCTCGCCACGTCGGAATTTCCGGTCACCATCATCACCGGCATCGTCTTCATGGTCTGCGTTTTGCTCTTCCGCCGCGGTGTCGTCGGCGAATTCTATGCCTCGTGGCTGGGACGGAAGCTGGGGTTTGAATATCGGCGGTAATGATCAAACCTATGCGTTCTTGTTGTGCACCCCCTCACCCCAGCCCTCTCCCCAAGGGGAGAGGGGGAACTGTCTCTGACGATCACCGGATACGGGGCCTAGGCAAATGCGGAAATAGTCCCCTCTCCCCTCGGGGAGAGGGTTAGGGTGAGGGGGCATGCCAATGGACCGCTTCGACTACATCATCATCGGTGCCGGCAGTGCCGGATGCGTGCTGGCCAACCGGCTTTCGGCCGATCGCAACAACCGCGTGCTGCTGCTGGAAGCCGGCGGCAATGACAACTACCACTGGATCCATATCCCGGTCGGCTATCTCTATTGCATCAACAATCCCCGCACCGACTGGTGTTTCACCACGTCGCCCGAAGCCGGACTGAATGGCCGGTCGCTGAACTACCCGCGCGGCAAGGTGCTGGGCGGCTGCTCCTCCATCAACGGCATGATCTATATGCGCGGCCAGGCCCGCGACTACGATCTCTGGCGCCAGCTCGGCTGTGCGGGCTGGGGTTGGGACGACGTGCTGCCCTATTTCATCAGGTCCGAGGATCATTATCGCGGTAAGGATGAGATGCACGGCGCGGGTGGCGAGTGGCGGGTCGAGAAAGCGCGTGTGCGCTGGGCCGTGCTCGATGCCTTCCAGGCTGCGGCCAAGGAGGCCGGTATCCCCGAGACGGCGGATTTCAATCGCGGCAACAATGAAGGCTCCGGCTATTTCGACGTCAACCAGCGCGCCGGCATCCGCTGGAACACGACGAAAGCCTTCCTGCGCCCGGCCATGAAGCGCGGCAATCTCACCGTCTATACCAAGGCACAGGTCCGCCGGCTGATCGTCGAGGGTGATGCCGTGAGCGGTGTCGAGTTCCAGCATGATGGTGTGGCAAAGCGCGCCTATGCGAACAGGGAGACGGTGCTATCGGCCGGCTCCATCGGCTCGCCGCACATTCTGGAACTGTCAGGCGTCGGCCATGGCGAGGTGTTGAGCAAGGCCGGCATCGACCTCGTGCGCGAGGTTCGGTCCGTCGGCGAGAACCTGCAGGATCATCTGCAGCTTCGCCTTGCCTACAAGGTGACCGGCGTACCCACCTTGAACGAGAAGGCGACAAAGCTGATCGGCAAAGCGGCGATCGGGCTCGAATATCTGGTGCGCCGTTCAGGCCCTATGGCAATGGCGCCGAGCCAGCTCGGCATCTTCACTCGCTCCGGACCGGACAAGGAAACGCCGGATCTGCAATACCACGTGCAGCCGGTTTCGCTAGACAAGTTCGGCGATCCCGTCCATCCCTTTCCGGCCATCACCGCCAGCGTCTGCAATCTGCGACCCGAAAGCCGCGGCTCGGTGCATGTGCGCAGCCCCGATTTCGCCATGCAGCCGGCCATTAGCCCGAATTATCTATCGGCGGCACGCGACCGGGAGATCGCCGTTCGTTCGATTCGCCTGACGCGGCGGATCGTGGCGCAGCCTTCCTTCGCCCGGTTCAGACCGGAGGAGTTCAAGCCCGGACCGGACTACGAGACGGATGCCGATCTGGAACGCGCCGCCGGCGATATCGGCACGACGATTTTCCATCCGGTCGGCACATGCCGTATGGGCGGTGACGCCCAAAGTGTCGTCGATCCGCGCCTGCGGCTCAGGGCATTGGCAAGGCTGCGCATCGCCGACGCCTCTGTCATGCCGTCGATCACGTCGGGCAACACCAATTCACCAACCATCATGATCGCCGAGAAGGCAGCCGAGATGATCCTTGCCGACAACAGATGAATCCCTGGGGATTTATAGCAGCAGGGACAGGAGATTTGCATGGATAGCATGGACGAAGTCATCATCGAGCGGCGCGGATCGGCCGGCATCATCAGGCTCAATCGGCCGAAGGCGCTGAACAGCCTGACATTGCCGATGGTGCGCGTCATCACTCCGGCACTGGAGGATTTTGCCGCCGATCCGGCGATTGCGAGCGTCATCGTTCTGGGCGAGGGGGAGCGCGGCTTCTGCGCCGGCGGCGATATCCGCCTGCTGCATCAGAGCGGCAAGGACGGCACCGATGACGCGGAAACCTTCTGGCGCGAAGAATTCCTGCTCAATCATGCCATCTCGCGCTATCCCAAACCTTATGTGGTGCTGATGGACGGCATCACCATGGGCGGCGGCGTAGGCCTTTCGGCTCACGGCAGCCATCGCGTCGTCACCGAACGCACGCGCCTCGCGATGCCCGAGACCGGCATCGGCTATTTCCCGGATGTCGGCGCCACCTGGCTGCTGCCGCGTGCGCCGGGCGAAGCTGGAACCTGGATGGGGCTGACCGGCCTTACGATCGCCGCCGCCGATGCGATTCATGCCGGTTTTGCCGATCATTGTGTCGCATCCTCCGCGTTGCCGGCTCTCATAGATGCGATCACAGCGCTGCCCGCTGCCGCCACTGCAGCAGACGTGCACGCTCTCATCCGAACGATGGCGGCTGATACAGGCGAAAGCCGGCTTGCGGCAAACGGAGAGGTGATCGATCGAGCGTTTTCGGCAGACACGGTGGAGGAAATTCTGAAGGCTTTGGCCGCTGAGCCCGGAGAGTTTGCCGCTGACGCTGCCGGCGTCATCGCCACCCGTTCGCCGACCAGCCTGAAGCTGACCTTGCGGCTTCTCAGGGCAGGGCGAACGAGCGCCGATTTGGCCGAATGCCTCGATCGTGAACTCGGCGCTTGCAAGGGCATATTGTATAATCACGATTTCTACGAGGGCGTGCGCGCCGCCGTCATCGACAAGGACCGCAATCCGAAATGGTCTCCGGCGAGCCTCGCCGAAGTGACGGCGGATGCCATCGACCGTTTCTTCATACCGGCGCAGCCACCACTTTTCGCAAGATAACCGATCATGGGAGGAAAACATCATGACACGGATCGCATTCATCGGCCTCGGCAATATGGGAGGTCCGATGGCCGCCAACCTCGTCAAGGCTGGCCACGCCGTCACTGGGTTCGATCTTTCGCATGACGTGCTGAAGGCAGCCGAAGCATCGGGTGTAAAGCCTGCCAGCGTGCTGACCGAGGCCCTGACGGATGCCGAAGTGATCGTGACCATGCTGCCGAAGGGCCAGCATGTCCTCACCATCTGGACCGACGTGCTGCGGTCCGTGCCAAAGGGAACGCTGCTGATCGACAGCTCTACCATCGATGTCGATAGCGCCCGCAAGGCGCATGCCATGGCAGGCGATGCCGGTTGCCTTTCGCTTGATGCCCCGGTTTCGGGGGGCACGGGCGGCGCTGCAGCGGGAACGCTGACTTTCATGGCCGGCGGCTCGACGGAAAGCTTCGCGGCTGCAAAGCCGCTGCTCGAGGTGATGGGCAAGAAGATCGTCCATTGCGGCGATGCCGGCGCCGGCCAAGCCGCGAAGATCTGCAACAACATGATCCTCGGTATCTCGATGATCGGCGTCTGCGAGGCCTTCGTGCTTGGCGAAAAGCTCGGCCTCTCGCATCAGGCTCTCTTCGATGTCGCCTCGACTTCCTCCGGCCAATGCTGGTCGATCAATACTTATTGCCCGGTGCCCGGCCCTGTGCCGACCTCACCGGCCAACAACGACTACAAGCCCGGTTTCGCGGCAGCGCTGATGCTGAAGGACCTGCGCCTGTCGCAGGAAGCGGCGCTGTCGAGCGGTGCATCGACGCCCCTGGGTGCGGAGGCGGCGCAGCTCTACGCGCTCTTCGAAAAGCTCGGCAATGGCGGCCGCGATTTTTCGGCAATCATCGAGATGTTTCGCGAGGCGAAGTGAGAAGGGCTGGATAGTTGGCCGGGCGCAGGGTTGCCCCTCACCCCCGGCCCTCTCCCCGCTCGCGGCAGGGGAATCGCATATGAAATGAGGTCGTTGCAGCGCACCCCTTCTCCCCGAGGGGAGAAGGAACTTGCGGAGGCAGCATCAAAGAACATGCCTGACCTGCCGACCTCAATTGCTGCAACTCATCGCCACATGCCCCGCATCCGCGCGCCCACATCGACGCGTACCTCCCGCGCCCGGACGGCGGCGGCGCTTTCGGCACGCGCCTGCGGCCAGCCGCAGACCTCAAAAAACTGCAGCAACGTGGCGGGAATGAAGCGGGTGCGCGAGGCGAAGACATGCTTGTCGCCCTGCGCATGTTGGCCGTGCACGAAGAAGCGCTGCGGAATGACGAGATCGAGATTGTCCTTCGCCCGCGTCATCGCGACATAGAGCAGCCGCCGTTCCTCCTCGATCTCAGCCGATGATCCGACTGCGAGATCGGCGGGAATGCAGCCGTCGACGGCGTTGAGGATGAAGACCTTCGTCCATTCCTGGCCCTTGGCGGAATGGATGGTTGATAGGATCAGATAGTCTTCGTCGAGCAGCGGCACACCGGCCTGGTCGCTGGTGGCGTCCGGTGGATCGAGCGTCAGCTCCGTAAGGAAACGCTCGCGCGAGCCGTAACCGGCGGCGATCTGTTCGAGCTGGACGAGATCGGCCTGGCGGGTTGCGGCATCTTCATGCGCGCGCTCCAGATGAGGCTCATACCATTGGCGAACCAGGCCGATTTCCGCCGGCCATCCGGCCTTACCGCTTTTGATCTCCCGCATCGTCTCGACAAAGGCGGTCCAGTCGTCCCCCGTGCGCGGTGGCGGCGGGAGTTCGGTGAGCGCCGTGATCGGGCTTGCCTCTTCGCCGATCTGGTCGAGTATGCGCTGCGCGGTGGAAGGCCCGACGCCGGGCAGGAGCTGCATCAGGCGGAAGCCCGCCACGCGATCGCGCGGGTTCTGGGCGAAGCGCAGCGCCGCCAGCATGTCTTTGACATGGGCGCTGTCGAGGAATTTCAGCCCACCGAACTTGACGAAGGGAATGTTGCGCCGGGTGAGTTCCACTTCCAGCGGCCCGCTATGGCTGGAGGTGCGGAATAGCACTGCCTGTTGCTTCAGCCTTACGCCGCCCTCGCGATTTTCCAGTATCTGGTCGGCGATGTAGCGCGCCTGATCGGCCTCGTCGCGCACCGTCACCAGCCGCGGCCGTTCCGTGCTTTGCCGCTCGGTGCGCAGGTTCTTGGTGAAGCGCTCCGAGGCGAGATCGATCACGGCGTTGGCGGCAGCAAGGATCGGCTGCGTCGAGCGGTAATTGCGGTCGAGCGTCACGATATCGGCCGAGGGCGTGAAAGCCTTGGGGAAATCGAGAATGTTGCGCACGGTCGCGGCGCGGAAGGAATAGATCGACTGCGCATCGTCACCGACGACGGTCAGCCCGCGACCATCGGGCTTGAGAGCCAGCAGAATGGAGGACTGCAGCCGGTTTGTGTCCTGATATTCGTCGACGAGCACATGGTCGAAGCGACTGCCGATATCCTCAGCGATCAGCGGCTCCTGCAGCATATGCGCCCAATAGAGCAGCAGGTCATCGTAATCGAGCACGTTCTGCGCCTGTTTCGCCTCGACGTAAGAGGCGAAAAGATCGCGTAGCTGCTGCTCCCACGTGGCGCACCACGGGAAGTAATCCCGCAGCACGCCGTCGAGCGGCGCTTCCGCATTGACCGAGCGTGAATAGATGGCGAGGCATGTCGCCTTGGTCGGGAAGCGGTTCTCCGTCTTCGAGAAGCCGAGATCATGGCGCGCAAGATTCATCAGGTCGGCGCTGTCTTCCCGATCGTGGATCGTGAAGGCCGGATCGATGCCGATCTGCTCGGCATAGTCCCTGAGCAGACGTGCGCCGATGCCGTGGAACGTGCCGCTCCATGCGAGTGCGTCGGCGTTAATGCCGGCATTCGCGCCCAGCACCTCGCGGCAGATCCGCTCGACGCGACGGCCCATCTCGGCGGCAGCGCGGCGCGAGAAGGTCATCAACAGGATGCGGCGCGGGTCCGCACCTCTAACGATCAGATGCGCGACGCGATGGGCGAGTGTATTCGTCTTGCCGGAGCCGGCCCCGGCAATGACGAGCAACGGGCCGGCAATATGGCCGTCACCGCTCGTGCCATGTTCCACCGCCAGCCGTTGCTCCGGGTTCAGCTTTTCCAGATAGGCGGCGGTCATCAACTCTCCTGAGTACCTCCGACGGCAGGCGGAGCGCGACATGCGGCGAATCGCAAGCGCAAAATATAAGGACGTTCTATGGATGTTCCGAATCGCCAAAGCCTGTCAAGATGAACAGGCCCGCACGGGGATGTGACCTCCGGCGCAAGAATCTTATAGGGATTTGCACTCGCCCGGCTCGAAAAGGGCCTTCTTCGTGCTTATGTATCATTTCGGCGCAGCATTTTGAGTTTTTGGGGCTTCGTAATGCGTAGAATGAAGGTTTCAAAACATGAACGAAACGATTGCCACCGGGCTGCGTCTGCCTAGCGGCCTCGTGGCTTTGCCGGACGGCCGCCTGGCGGTGGTGGAAATGGATGCCAGTCGTCGCTGTCTGAAACTTTTCAACGCAAGCGGCGTACCGCAGGAACTTTGCCGGGTCGGCGGCCGGCCGATGGGGATTGCGGTCGATGGTGACGGATGTTTCTGGGTAGCCAATGGCCCGGAGAATTCCCTTGTCAGATTATCGGCGCAAGGCCGCGTGCTGCAAGTCATCGAGGGTAGCGCGGATGGTCCCTTTCTGCATCCGAATGCACTCGCTTTCGGACCCGACGGTCTGCTTTACATGACTGATTCTGGCATCCGTCTTGCCAATCTTCTCGAAGGCGGCCATATCCATCCTGATTTCTTCAAGGCGGCTTACAATGGCTGCGTCTATCAGATCGATCCGGCCGAGGGACGAGTCATCCGGGTCCTGGCTGCCGGTCTGCTCTTTGCGAGCGGCATTGCCTTCGATGCCGATGGATTGCTCTATTATAGTGAAACACTGACCGGAAAAATCTATCGGCAGGTCGTTGGCGGTAGGCAGGAAATGTTTGTCCAGTCGATGACATCGCCCGCCGTGAACGCGCTGCGCGGGCCGGTCGGCCTCGCTTTTGATCGCAGTGGCATGCTGTATTGCGCCATGTACGGCCTGGGTGAGATTTCCATGGTGGACGCCGAGGGAAAAATGGCCGGCCATATCCGTACGGATGGCGGACGGCCAGCCAATATCGCCTTTACCGTCGACGGCAAACATCTGCTCGTCAGCGAGCAGGAAAACGGTGTCGTGGAAAAGATTACCGCGCCGCGTCCGGGCTTGCCTTTGCATATGCCGCCGATTTCGTAGGGCGGGCGGAGGACATGCCCCGGAAGCCGGGCATGTCCTCTTTTCATTTATTATGCGGCAGGAATCTGCTTGTTGTCCTTACCTGACTTGCCGTCTGTCGATGCCGTATCATTGGCAACCGGCTTGGCATGACGGCGGCGCCAGTCGCCGAGGAACAGCAGGATCGGCGCCGCGATGAAGACCGACGAGGCGCCGGCAACGAGAATGCCGAACACCATCGGGATCGCGAAGCTGGAGACGGCGCTGCCGCCCCAGATTGCCATCGGCACCAGCGCCAGGAAGGCGGTGGCATTGGTGTATAGGCTTCGCGCCAGGGTCTCATTGATCGACTTGTCGATGATGTCGCGCAGCGGCATCGATTTGTAGAGCCGCATGTTTTCACGCATGCGGTCATAGACCACGACTTTGTCGTTCACCGAATATCCCACAAGCGTCAGGATCGCGGCGATGGCCGTCAGGTTGAAATCGAGGCCGGTGATCGCGAAGAAGCCGATCGCCTTGGTGACGTCGAGCACCAGCGTCACGATGGCGCCAACCGCGAACGGCCATTCGAAGCGATACCAGATGTAGAACAGCATCGCCAGGCTGGCGATCACGACCGATAGGATGCCGGCCCAGGCAAGCTCGCCTGAAACCTTCGGACCGATGACATCGGTGCCTTCGATGGTCGCACTCGGGTCGATCTTGACGATTTCGGCCTTGAGCTTGGTCACTGCCGCCGTCTGCGCCTCTTCGCCGCCGTCCTGGCGCTGGGCGCGGACAAGGAGGCTGTTGTTGTCGCCGAAGGACTGCAGTGCGATTTCGCCAAGGCCGAGCGTATTCAGGCCCTCGCGGAACGTCGCCAGATCGGCCGCGTCCTTGGTCTTGACCGACATCTGGATGCCGCCGCGGAAATCGACGCCGTAGTTAAGGCCCGGATGGATGAACAGGACCACCGAGGCGAGCGACAGGATCGCCGAGACCGTGACGCCGAAGAAGCGGGCCTTCATGAACTGGATGTGCTTGTCATAGGGGCTGAAGGGGATCAGCGGCCTGATGTTGATCACCTTCAGCTTGCGGCGACGGGTGATGGCGATCATTACGACACGCACGAAGGCGACGGAGGTGAACATTGAGATGATGAGGCCGAGACCCATGGTCACGGCAAAGCCGCGAACCGGGCCGGAGCCGAAGTAGAACAGGATGGCGGCGGCGATCAGCGCCGTCATGTTGCCGTCGATGATCGTCGAATAAGCCTTCTTGAAGCCGTTATCGATGGCGGCGAAGGCGCCGCGGCCCTTGCGGGTTTCTTCGCGGATGCGCTCGTTGATGAGAACGTTGGCATCAACCGCGAGACCGATACCAAGGACGACGCCGGCGATGCCGGGCAGCGTCAGCGTGGCGCCGACAAGCGTCAGGGCCGAGAAGGTCAGGACCGTGTGGATGAGCAGGGCGACATTCGCCAGAATCCCCCAGGCGCCATAGAGCACGAAGATGAAGGCGGCAACCAGGACGAAGCCGACTAAGCCGCTATAGATGCCCTTCTGGATCGCGTCGCTACCAAGGTCGGCGCCGACGGTACGCTCTTCGATAACGGTGAGCTTGGCCGGCAGGGCACCGGCGCGCAGCAAGGCTGCAAGCGTGGTGGCACTGTCTGCGGTGAAGTTGCCGGAAATCTGGCCCGAACCGCCGGTGATCGGTTCGCGGATGTTCGGCGCGCTCAGAACCTTGTTGTCGAGGACGATAGCAAAGGGCTTGCCGACATTTTCGCGGGTGATTTCCGCAAAGCGGTTGGCACCGGCGCTGTCGAAGCGGAAGGTGACGAGCGGCTCATGCGTGTTCGGATCGAAGCTGACGCGGGCATCCGTCAGGCGGTCGCCGGACAGTTCGATGCGGTCGAGAACCGGATAGCTGTTGCCCTGCTCGTCCTTCATGATGGTGACGCCAGGGCCGGGATTGTTCGGATCGACGTTATCGGCCAGCAGATGGAAGGACATCTTCGCGGTCGAGCCGAGAAGCTCGCGCAGGTGCGACGGATCCTGTGCGCCCGGAAGCTGGACGAGAACGCGGTTCGGCCCGACGCGCTGAATGGTCGGCTCGGCAACGCCCACCTGGTCGACGCGCTTGCGGATGACTTCAAGGCTCTGCTGAACGGCGGAATCGACGTTGGCCGAAATGCCGGCCGGCGAGAAGGACATCGCGATCGTCGCGCCATTCGGTTTGATGTTGAGATCGGACTGGCCGGCCGAGAGGCCCGACGTGATCGTATTGGCCAGCGTCTGCAGTTGTGTCACGGCATCGCTGCTCTGTGAGGCATCGCTGAGCGTCACGACGATCTGGTCGCCGTTGCGGACGACCGAGCGGGTCTGGATGTTCTTGTCGCGCAGCACGCGGCGCGCGTCCTGCTGCAGCGATTGCAGCCGGCCGTTCGTCAGGTCCTTCTCGTCGACTTCGAGAACGAGATAGGAGCCGCCGCGGAGGTCGAGGCCGAGCGAAACCTGGCTATGCGGCAGCCAGGATGGGATCTTGCTGAGAACCGACGGCGGCAGCGCGTTCGGCAGTGCGATCAGAAAGCCAATGACGATGATCACCGTATAGAGTGCCACGAGCCATGGTGAGGTACGCATGGGTATTATCCTTGAAAATAGGCTTATGCCGACGGTCTGGCCGCAGGCGGACTTGAGGTCGTGTCGGAAATGCAGCGCGTCTGCGCCAAACGCTTAGGCAAGCGTGCTTGGAGGCGCACGCGCGAGATAGGCGCGAAACGCCAGGGATTCGAGCCGTGTGGCATCATTCGGGCGGTACGGGCGGTACGATTGCCACGAGGTTGCCGGATATCCGAGGGTAGGGAGGGCAGCAAGAGTTGCAGGCCCTATATCGTGCCATGTGGCCTTCGGCGTCACCAGCCGATCGGCAACGACGATGCCGCGGATCGGATCACGCAGGGAAAGGTAGAGTGGTTGGCTATCCTTGCCCGAGGAGAGCGCGTCCGCATCGGCGCGGGCGGCAAGGTTGATGCCCCCGCCAAGCGCCAATCCGATATAGGCGAAGAATGCGACGAACAGGGAGGCGATCACGCGCGCTCCGGCGCGGTGCGTCCTGTCGTCTCTATCTTCGCTGTCGGCGGCGCCGAATTCGAGCGGGTTCAACGTTCCAAAATGCCTTCATTCCTTTGCCGGAGCGAACTCCAGCGGTTCGGTCATGATAACAGGACGCCTAGCGTCTTCCTAGTGCGGCCTGTCATGATGCAGTTGCACGAGCCGGTCAACAGTCCCGGCTCGATTTCTTAATTTTCCGTCGCACCTGTTACCGACGATTTAGGCGCTAGGCAGGATGCCGGCACGCGATAGGCATAGAGCGTCTTGCCCTTCAT
The DNA here is from genome assembly GCF_030182525.1 of Rhizobium pantanalense. Classification (NCBI taxonomy): domain Bacteria; kingdom Pseudomonadati; phylum Pseudomonadota; class Alphaproteobacteria; order Hyphomicrobiales; family Rhizobiaceae; genus Rhizobium; species Rhizobium pantanalense. Next base: position 31,539 of record NZ_JAQJCH010000003.1, on the reverse strand, counting down.
CTCGCCATAGGGCGGCGACCAGCTCTTCAAGAGTTCGGCCTGGCCTTCCGGGCACTCGATCGGATCGTTGTCGACGAACAAGACCGGACCGGTCACGCTGGCCGGCAGGGAGAAGTCCTGCTCGTAATAATTCGCGGGGAAACCGCCGAAGGGACGGGCATAGATGTGGAACGGCTTGCCTTTCAGCGTGTAGTAGAGATCGGCGAGGATATCGCGGTCCTGTGCAACGATTTCAGGCAGTTTCGCCTGCGTGGCGATGTCGGCGATTTCTTCACTGATGATGCTGCGGCCGACATAGCGCTTCATGACGAGATCGCCGTTCGGCAGCTTGATGTCATAGGCAAAGACGGTCAGCACCGGGATCACGAAGGCGACGACAGCGCCGATGATCAGCGAGGTCCTCAGCCCTTTTTTCGTCAGCCGATAGAGCAGCCAGACGGCAAGAATGGTGCCTGCGGCATAGGCCGAGACGGCCCAGTTGGCATAGGCCTTGGCGAGAAGGGCCTGCAGCGTGATCAGCGCAACGACAGGCACCGAAAGCCAGAAAAGCAGCTTTTCCCGGTCGTCGCTCTGCCCGCGGATCCATCGCCACGTCGCCCACAAAAGCGCGTAGAATACGACCGGGCCGACCACGCCGAACTGGGCACCGAAGAAGCTGAGCCCGTTGAGTATGTGCTTCAGCAGGGTATTGCCGCCGCCGCTCTTGCTCCATTGGGCGATGTTTTCGGTGTGCTTTATGGTCGTTGCGTCATGGGTGAGATTCCACCAGAGATTGGGGGAAACGACGATGGCCCCGACAATGGCGGCAATGGCAACGTCCCGCCACGCAATCCGCGCCGAACGCATCGTCAGCATGGCAAGGCCGACACCGGGCAGAAGGAAGAGCACCGAATATTTCGTCAGGAAGGCGATGCCGAGGCTGGCACCGAGGATGACAGCTTCCAGCACTGAGGAACGCCTGGTCAGGCCGATAAAAGCCCAGATGGCGATGGTCACGAACAGGATCTGGATCGTGTCCGTCGATACCAGCACGGCGGAAAGCGAGGCGGCCGGCAGCGTGATGAAGATGACGCCGACCCATGGCGCGATCTCTCGTCCTGTCTCGTCGTTGATCAGCCGCCGCGTCGTGCACATCAGCATGAGGGCGGTGGCGAGATGGAAGAGCGGCGCCGATATGCGGATCCAGAAGGTCGAATCCGAGCCGGAGATCGCATTGAAGAAGCGGATGACCCAGGCAATCATCGGCGGCTTGGAATAATAGCCGAAATCCAGATTCTGGCCCCAGAACCAATATTGCGCCTCATCGACGAAGAGGTCCGTCCTGTTGAGGAGCAACATGAGCACGCGCCAGAGCGTTACTCCGAAGATGACCGCAAGGGCGAGGCCTAGCGAAAGTTTCTGGGCATTTGTTCGGGAATGGGTCGTGTTGAGCATTAAAGGATGGGTCTCGGTGCCTGATCGTGAGGCTTAATACGGAACTATTGAGGCCAAAGCTAGCTCCCTGCCGTCCGTGGGAACAGCAGCGCTCGCATTGTGGCCGCGAAGTGCCATATGTCCGATTTTGGATATCAGACGTCCGTTAAAGCTTGCCTAGAGAATGCGAGGGGTAGCTTTGCCGCGCGCCTCTTCGATGCGGGACAGAAGCATGAAGGCCGCAAGCGTCAAGCTGGCCATCAGCGAGGCGGTCAAACCAAGAACAATCATTGCTCTCTCCGTAGCGACATCGAAACTGTCTATCCCTTGGGTAGTAAGGGATGAAGCTTGCTCGTGACTTGCGATCGATGTTCTTCGACGGCGACAAACTATATCGGAAAGTAATCGCTAATTTAGTATAGATCAGTAGGAGACATGCCTTCTTACGTCATTAACCTTCGGGCAAGGAATTAACCATAAATATTGAGCCTGAACGTCGGAATGGGAAAATTGTGACTCGTTCTCAGCAGGCATGAAGCCGCCCCGTCGTACCGGGTCCGATCCGGTATCCATGTCATCAAACAGGTCCGCAATAGACTTTGATGAACGAGCGAGCTTCGGTGCCTCGATCAAATGATCGACGGCTACGGCTGCCTTTCCTCGCCTCCTCATTGCGCCTGGCGCGGATCATCAGCGGTTTCGCCGGCGCTTGAATGCGCGGCAGTTCGGCAGGGACGATTTTGGCGCAGGATTCGCCGTCAGATCAGGCAGGCAAGGCGCAGGCTGGCAGCCTTCGCGACCGCTTGCGTTTTGCTGGTCTCGATGCCGAGCAATGCGAAACCTTGCGCCGCCACCGGCCGATGCTCGAGACGCATCTGAAAGCAGGCCTGCGCGATCTTTTCCACCGCTTCCAGACGTTCCCGGATGCCGCCCGCAATTTCACCAGTGAAAGCCAGCTCGAACGGCTCCAGGATTTGCAGTCCTCGCACTGGGACGTGCTGACGGACGCGCGTTTCGACAGCCTCTATGCCGAGCGCGTCAAGGTTCTGTCCGATAGCGAAAGCAAGATGGGGCTCGATCCGCGCTGGCATGTCGCGGGCCATGGCGTCATGCTGGAGCATCTTCTGTCCGGCCTTCTCGAAGACATGGGCGGCCGTACCATTCTTCCGGGAGCCAGGCGTCGTGCCCGTGAACTGATCGAACTCGTCACAGCGATCGTGCGGCTCGTCATGGTCGATGTCGAGATCGCTGTATCGCTGCGGTTCAACGAATTGCGGGTCGGCCACCAGCGTGCGCTCGCGGAACAGCGGACGGCTGATCGCGCCGAGGCTGCAGCCTTCCTCGCTGAGCTTGCCAACGGTCTTGCCGATCGCGATCTGACGACGCGCGTGCCTGCGGATTGTCCCGAGGCCTATGCCGAGGTCGCGGAAGCCTTTAATGCGGCGCTGGAGGACATCCAGCAGCAGTTTTCAGCCCTGTCCGGTGGTGTGCAGGCGGCCGAAGCGACGAGCGACGCCATTTCCCGCTCCGCGAAATCCTTGGCTGAAAAATCGTCCGAACAGTCGCAGGGCCTTGCGGCATCCGCCCGGCAGCTTGCGGAGCTCGCCGAACAGGTCCGCGGCAATGCTGCCAATACCCGTTCGGCTGAGCGTGTCGCGGTATCGACGCGCACTGCGGCGGAAGACAGCGGCCGGATCGTCGGTCAGGCTATCTCGGCCATGGCCGATATCGAGACCTCGGCCGAAAAGATCGGCCAGATCATCGGCGTCATCGATGAGATTGCCTTCCAGACCAATCTTCTCGCACTGAATGCCGGCATCGAGGCAGCCCGCGCGGGCGACAGCGGCCGCGGCTTTGCCGTCGTCGCGCAGGAAGTTCGCGCGCTTGCCCAGCGTTCCGCCGATGCGGCCCGCGAGATCAAGGTTCTGGTGACGGGAACAAAGGCGCAGGTGGATGCGGGCGTCCAGATGGTTGGCCGCACCCAGGATGCGATCGGCAGCATCGTCCGCCAGGTGACCGATATCAACGAGGCCATATCAGGCATTGCTGCGGCAAGCGACGAACAGCTCGCCGGCCTCAAGGCGTTGACTTCAGATATTGGCGGCTACAGCGAGCGTGCGGCAGCCGCCGGGAATGAGGCAAGCCGCTCCGAGGAAGGTGCCGATCATCTGCATACGGTCGTCGTCGAACTTGGCCGGACCATCCGCGAATTCCGCATCGAGCGTGAGCGGCGTCATGCGGGCTCGGTCAAGGCCGCGCCGCAACGTCAGCTTCCGGCTCGCGACGAATACAGCACGATGCGGGATGAAGATGAGATGGCCGATTTCGGCTTCCCGCTTCGCAGGACCGCGACGGGAGGCGAACGCAATGCCTTTTGATTTTTCAGTTTCATGCACATGCGGGCCGATCGGCCCGATTTCAGACAACAAGGAATGAAGCGATGCCGAGCAGGAAAGGCGAAAAGACAGTCAGTCTGGCCGCGGTGCTGGACCTCAACGAGGCCTCCGCCCTTCGCGGCACGTTGATGGGGTTGCGCGGCAGCAATGTCGCGATCGATGCGTCCGGCGTCGAAAGGATCGGGACCTTGTGCGTGCAGGTTATCATGGCCGCCGCCAAGACCTGGGATGAGGACAAGCTCTCCTTCACCTTCTCCAAGGTGTCGGATGCATTTCAAAAAACGATGCAGGTGATCGGGGTGGATATCTCCCATCTGCTTGCCAAGGAGATCCGGCAATGAAGAAAAAAGTGCTGACCGTGGATGATTCACGGACCATTCGAAACATGCTTCTCGTCACTCTCAACAATGCGGGTTTCGAGACCATTCAGGCTGAAGACGGTGTCGAGGGCCTGGAAATCCTGGAAGAAGCCAATCCCGACGTCATCGTCACGGATATCAACATGCCGCGTCTTGACGGCTTCGGCTTCATCGAGGGCGTTCGCCGCAACGACAGATACCGCGCCGTTCCGATCCTCGTTCTGACGACCGAAAGCGACGCGGAAAAGAAGAACCGTGCCCGCCAGGCCGGTGCGACCGGCTGGATCGTCAAGCCGTTTGATCCCGCCAAGCTGATCGATGCCATCGAGCGCGTAACCGCCTAAACAGGATCCGCCCCTTATGGATATGAACGAAATCAAAGAGATTTTCTTCCAGGAGTGCGAAGAGCAGCTCGCCGAACTGGAATCCGGTCTCCTAAAAATGAATGACGGCGACCGCGACCCGGAAACCGTCAATGCCGTGTTCCGCGCCGTTCATTCCATCAAGGGTGGGGCAGGTGCCTTCGGTCTGGACGACCTGGTCGCATTCGCCCACGTCTTCGAGACCACACTCGATTGCGTTCGATCCAACAAGCTGGAGCCGACCCAGGAAGTCCTGAAGGTCATGCTCAAGGCCGCCGACGTCCTGGCGGATCTCACCAATGCCGCCCGTGATGGCGGCAGCGTCGATCAGGCCCGCAGCCGCGGCCTGGTCAAGGAACTGGAAGCCTTGGCAAATGGCGATATTCCCGCGCCGTCGGCCGCGGTGCTTGCCGATGTTGCTCCGAAGCCCGTTGTGGCCGCGCCTGCGCCAACGGATGAAAGTGGTTTCCAGCCGATCCCCTTCAGCTTCGACGATGATTTCGGCAGTGACGAGCCGGCGGTCGATGCCACCCCGGAATACGAAGTCAACTTCAAGCCACGCTCCGATCTCTATGCCAAGGGCAATGATGCGACGCTGCTGCTGCGCGATCTCTCGCGGCTCGGCGAGATGAATATCTTCTGCGATATGGATGCGCTACCGGGTCTCGTCGACCTCGATCCAGAAGGCGCCTATTTCAGATGGGCGATCTCGATCAAGACGGACAAGGGCGAAGACGCCATTCGCACCGTCTTCGAATTCGCTGAATGGGACTGCGATCTCGATGTGCAGCTGGCGGGAAGCGGTGGGTCTTCGAGCGGCGAAGAATTGCCGATGATACCAGTGCCCTTCGATCTTTCGATCCTCGACGACGGGGCCGCACCGGCTGCCGAAACCGTAGAGGAGACATCCGCGCCGAAAAACGATGTCGCTGCTGCCGTGGCTGCTGCGGAAACCGCAAGCAACGTCACGCAGCTGGCCTCGGCTGCCGCACGCGTCGAGAAGAAGGAAGCCGCCCTTGCCGCTGCTGCCGCTTCCAATGCAGCCGCGGCGCAGAACAGTGCCGCGGCTGCCGCCGCCGGCCAGACCATCCGTGTCGATCTCGATCGTGTCGACCGCCTGATCAACCTTGTCGGCGAGCTTGTCATCAATCAGGCGATGCTCTCCCAGAGCGTCATCGAGAACGACAACAACGGCGCATCCTCCATCAACATGGGTCTCGAAGAGCTGCAGCAGCTCACCCGCGAGATCCAGGACAGCGTCATGGCGATCCGCGCCCAGCCGGTGAAGCCGGTCTTCCAGCGTATGTCGCGTATCGTCCGCGAAATCGCCGACATGACCGGCAAGTCGATCCGCCTGATCACCGAGGGCGAGAACACCGAAGTCGACAAGACCGTCATCGACAAGCTTGCTGAGCCGCTCACCCACATGATCCGCAATGCCGTCGACCACGGCGTCGAAACGCCGGAAAAACGCGCGGCACTCGGCAAGAACCCGGAAGGCACCGTTCGCCTGACGGCAAAGCATCGCTCCGGCCGCATCCTCATCGAGCTTGCCGATGATGGCGCCGGCATCAACCGCGAGAAAGTCCGCCAGAAGGCGATCGATAACGACCTGATCGCGGCCGATGCCAATCTTTCGGATGAGGAAGTCGACAACCTGATCTTCCTGCCGGGCTTCTCGACCGCCGACAAGATTTCCGACATCTCCGGCCGTGGTGTCGGCATGGACGTGGTCAAGCGCTCGATCCAGGCGCTCGGCGGCCGCATCAACATCAGCTCCAAGCCGGGGCAGGGTTCCGTCTTCACCATGAGCCTGCCGCTGACGCTCGCCGTCCTCGACGGCATGGTGGTGACGGTTGCCGGCCAGACGCTCGTCGTGCCGCTGACGGCGATCGTCGAAACGCTGCAGCCGGAGGCTTCCGCCATCCATTCCTTCGGCGCCAACCACCGCCTGATCTCGATCCGCAATAGCTTCTGCCCGCTGGTCGATGTCGGCCGTATCCTGAATTTCCGTGCCACGCAGGCCAATCCGGTCGAAGGCGTCGCGCTGCTGGTGGAATCGGAAGGCGGCGGTCAGCGCGCCCTCATGGTCGATGCCATTCAGGGCCAGCGCCAAGTCGTCATCAAGAGCCTTGAGGCCAATTACACGCATGTCCCGGGCATTGCGGCGGCAACCATCCTCGGCGATGGCCGCGTGGCGCTGATCCTCGATGTCGATGCAGTGGTCGGTGCTTCGCGCGGCCAGTCGCTGAAGCCTGAAATGTCTTATGCGGCGGTGGGGTGAGTTGATGTCCTATGCCGTCAAGAACCTGAGCCAGGGCAATCGCGAGCTGATCGCCTTCCGGATCGGCGACCAGGAATTCTGCGTCGACATCATGTCGGTTCGTGAAATCCGCGGCTGGACCCCGGCAACGGCCATGCCGCATGCGCCCGGTTACATGCTCGGCGTCATCAACCTGCGCGGGGCCGTGCTGCCGATCATCGATCTCTCCGCGCGGCTCGGCATGAAGCAGGCGGAGCCGACGGCGCGGCATGTGATCATCGTTGCGCAAGTGAAGCGCAAGGTGGTCGGTCTTCTTGTTGACGCCGTATCGGACATTCTGACGATCACCGACGACAGCATCCAGCCGACGCCGGAAGTCTCCTCTGATCACGAGCGGCAGTTTGCCCGCGGCATCGTGGCGATCGACCGCCGCATGATCTGCCTGATCGAACTGGAAGCCCTGTTCCCCGAAAGCGAAAGCGAGGCTGCATGAGCGTGATGGGAGCAATGGATTTCAAGGCGTCTCCGGACGAGGTGCTGGCGAGCGGCGAATATCCGCTGACGCGCCGCGATCTCTCGGAAATCGCCGCCATGATTTATGCGGATGCCGGCATTTCTCTCAATGAGAGCAAGGCGTCACTCGTCTATTCCAGGCTGTCGAAGCATATCCGCGCGCTGGGCTTGTCCGGCTTCCGCGATTACTGTCAGCTGGTGTCTTCGCCGGCGGGAAGTGCGGCGCGTCGCGAGATGCTGTCGCATCTGACGACCAATTTCACCCGCTTCTTCCGCGAAAACCATCACTTCGATCATCTGCGCGACGAGGTTCTGCCGGGTCTCCTAGCGCGTGCCAAGGCTGGCGGCCGGGTCCGCATCTGGTCGGCCGCCTGTTCCGACGGGCAGGAGCCTTACTCGATCGCGCTGACGGTGCTTGCCTTGATGCCGAATGTCGCTGACTTCGATTTCAAGATCCTGGCAACGGATATCGACCCTAAGATCCTCGGGCTTGCCCGCGCTGGCGCCTATGACGAATCTTCGCTCGAAACGGTTTCTCCGGCCATGCGCAAGCAGTGGTTCCAGGAAGTCAATGTCCAGGGCCGCCGCAAATTCCAGATCGACGATCGCGTCAAGCGGCTGATCACCTTCAACGAGCTGAACCTGCTCGGGCAATGGCCCTTCAAGGGCCTGTTCGACGTCATCTTCTGCCGCAACGTCGTCATCTATTTCGACGAGCCGACGCAGACGAAGATCTGGACGCGCTTTGCCGGCCAGCTGCAGGATGCCGGCCATCTCTATATTGGCCATTCCGAGCGGGTCGCCGGTGAGGCCAAGCACGTCTTCGACAATATTGGCATCACCACCTATCGCTATCTCGGCAAGACCGCGGGGAGGAAGCCATGAATTCTCCTGCTCGTGTTCTCGTGGTCGATGACTCCCCGACGATGCGCGGCCTGATCACCGCCGTCCTGCGTGCCGATCCAGAGGTCGATGTCATCGGCCAAGCCGGCGATGCGATGGAAGCGCGCGCCGCCATCAAGGCGCTCAATCCGGATGTCGTCACCCTCGATATCGAGATGCCGAACATGAACGGCCTCGAATTCCTGGAAAAGATCATGACGCTCAGGCCCATGCCCGTCATCATGGTTTCCACGATGACGCATCGCGGCGCCGACGCGACGCTTGCCGCCCTCGAGATCGGTGCGTTCGACTGTGTCGGAAAGCCTTCGCCTGGCGAGCCACATCCCTTCGGCGATCTGGCGGATAAGGTAAAGGCGGCTGCCCGCTCTCAACGGCAATATGTGAAGCCAGCCGCTCAGCGCGTGCCGCCGCCGGCCGTCGCGGATTTCCGTGTGGGCCGCAAGATCGTCGCGATCGGTTCCTCCACCGGCGGCGTCGAGGCGCTGATCAATGTCTTGCAGAAGTTCCCGGCCAATTGCCCGCCGACCGTTATCACGCAGCATATGCCGCCGACCTTTACGCGCAGCTTCGCCGAGCGCCTGAACCGCCTTTGCGCCCCGGTCGTTCAGGAGGCGACCGATGGTGCGCGGCTGGAAATCGGCAAGATCTATCTGGCGCCGGGCGGCGAAAGGCACCTTAGGGTCGCCAATGCCGCGGCACCCCATTGCCGTCTGGTGGACGGCGGGCCGGTGAACGGCCATCGCCCTTCCGTCGACGTGCTCTTTGATTCGGTTGCCGAACTGGCCGGCCGCAATGCCGTCGGCGTGATCCTGACCGGTATGGGGCGCGACGGCGCCGCCGGTCTCCTCAAGATGCGCCACGCCGGCGCGCGTACCATCGGCCAGAACGAGAAGACCTGCGTGGTCTATGGGATGCCGAGGGTCGCCCACGAGCTTGGCGCAGTCGAACAGCAGTTTCCGCTGAACGCCATTGGCGAGGAAATTTTGAAAGCCACAGCCGCCCGAAAGGAAGGGAGCGAATAATGTCTCTAGCGGAGAAAATCAAAGTTCTGATCGTTGACGATCAGGTCACCAGCCGCCTGCTGCTGAGCGATGCGCTGACGCAGCTCGGATTCAAGCAGATCACGGCTGCCGGCGACGGCGAGCAGGGGATGAAGATCATGCAGCAGCAGCCGCATCATCTCGTCATCTCCGATTTCAACATGCCGAAGATGGACGGGCTCGGCCTCCTGCAGGCGGTGCGCACCAACCCGACGACCAAGAAGGCGGCCTTCATCATCCTGACGGCGCAGGGCGATCGCGCGCTGGTTCAGAAGGCGGCGCAGCTCGGTGCCAACAACGTGCTCGCCAAGCCCTTCACCATCGAAAAGATGAAAGCTGCCATCGAGGCCGTCTTCGGAGCTCTAAAATGATCGTCGAGGGTGCTGCCCGCCGCGTGCATATTATTCAGGGCGAGTACAAGGTCATCAGCGATCCCGAAGTGGTACTGACGACCATTCTCGGCTCTTGCGTGGCGGCTTGCCTGCGCGATCCCATCGCCGGCGTTGGCGGGATGAACCATTTCCTCCTTCCGGGAATGGCGAACTCGCCGATGAGCGGTGGCGATGCGACGCGTTACGGCGTGCACCTGATGGAACTCCTGATCAACGGCCTCCTGAAGAAGGGCGCGAGGCGTGACCGGCTGGAGGCGAAAGTTTTCGGCGGCGCCAAAACGATCGCGACCTTCTCCAATGTCGGCGAGCAGAACGCGGTCTTTGCCATGCAATTTCTGAAAGACGAAGGCATCCCGGTCGTCAGCTCCAGCACGGGCGGCGAACACGGGCGCAAGATCGAATATTGGCCAATCTCCGGAAGGGCCAGGCAATATCCGCTGACCGGCGCCGAGACGCAGAAGACCGTGGCGCTGGAGCAGCGCCCGGTCATTGCTCCGAAGCCGGTCGACAACACGATCGAATTTTTCTGATCAACGAGGCAAGCGCATGACCCCCTTCCAGCGCGTTGAGACGGCCGCCATCGAGGAGACGCTTCCGGCTATCCTCTTGCGCATCGTTTCCGAATTGCACGACGTCGCCTATCTGATCGAACGCATCGAGCCTCAGCTGCTCGATATCAGCGACGCCAACATACTGGCCTCGCCGGAGGCCATGAAGGTGGTGCAGGGTATCGATCTTGCCGTGCAGAAGACACGCGGCATCGCCGAATTCATCGATACCATTGCCGGCACCATGCCCGAGGGCTGGACGGTGGATCTCGCGACGGCGCTGAGCCTGGTCAAGCTGACGGAGATGCAAAAGGCGCTCGGCGGCGGCGGTTTTCACACGCATTCGCAGACCATGACCCAACCCGTGGCCCAACCCATGGCGAAGGCTGCCGGCGATTTCGATTTCTTCTGACTGCGTCGTCAGCAATAGATACTGTTTTTCTTATGTAATCTCCTGCATTTCTTCCCGGCTTTTTCCTGGGCTCTTCTGGCCGGACGAAACGTTCGCACAAGTTTCAATTTCTATTTTCGCCGCATAGCACAAAGCCATCAGGTCTTTGACGAATCATGCGAGAACAGAATGAATCTGTTAAATCAATTAGTTCCCTTGCTTCGGAATCTTCAGAATCTCGGGAGAACGCGGCTGATGATCCTGGGGGGCGTGGGCGCGGTGTCCATGCTGCTGATCCTTTTTGCAGCCCTCTATGTCAATAAGCCCGCACAGGAGACACTGTATGTCGGCCTGGATGCGACGGATCTCAACCAGATCAGCATCGCGCTCGCGGAAGCCAAGATCAATTTCCAGGTCGGTACGGATGGCTCCAGCCTGACTGTTCCGGCGGGCATGACCGGCAAGGCCCGCGCGCTTCTTGCTGAACGCGGCCTGCCCACCAGCGGCAAGGCCGGCTATGAGCTCTTCGACAATGTCGGTTCGCTCGGTCTGACCTCCTTCATGCAGGAAGTCACCCGCGTCCGTGCTCTCGAGGGCGAAATCAGCCGCACCATCACCTCGATCGCCGGCATAAGCGCTGCCCGCGTCCACATCGTCATGCAGGATGTCGGCAATTTCCGAAAGGCGGATCAGAAGCCGACGGCATCCGTCATGATCCGCGCGAGTGCGGAAGCTGCCCGCAAATCGGCTTCGGCTATCCGCCACCTCGTCGCGTCGGCCGTTCCCGGTCTGGAGGTCGATGATGTGACGATCCTCGACTCCACAGGCCAGTTGCTCGCATCGGGCGACGATCCCGGCAACGGCGCTCTCAGCCGCAATCTCGGCATCGTGCAGAACGTGCAGAGCGAAGTCGAATCCAATATCGACAAGGCCTTGGCGCCCTTCCTCGGCATGGATAATTTCCGCTCCAGCGTGACGGCACAGCTGAATACCGACAGCCAGCAGGTGCAGGAAACCACCTACGATCCGGACTCGAAGGTCGAACGCTCCGTCCGCACGGTGAAGGAAGCGCAGAAGTCGCAGCAGAGCCAGCCCGACAGCGCCGCGACCGTGGAGCAGAATATTCCGCAGGCGGCTCCGCAGTCCGGCGGCAACACGCCGACGTCGAACGATCAGTCTGACAAGCGCGAGGAGCAGACCAACTACGAAATCAACAGCAAGACGACGGCCACGACCCGTACCAGCTACAAGATCGAAAAGCTGTCCGTCGCCGTGGTGGTCAACAAGGGCCGCATCGCGCAAATGGTCGGCCAGGGTGCCGATCAGGCCAAGATCGACGCCTATATTGCGGAAATGCAGAAGATCGTCGCAACGGCAGCGGGTGTCGATCCGGCCCGCGGCGACATCGTCACCGTCAATGCCATGGACTTCCTCGACAACCAGCTGCTTGAAGACACATCCTCCAGCTTCAGCATTACCGATATGTTGAGCCGCAACATGGCCGGCATCATCAACTCGCTGGCCTTCGTCGCGGTCGCCTTCCTGATCGTCTGGATGGGCTTCCGTCCGCTGATCCGCTCGCTCGGCGGCTCGTCCAACAGCACGGCGCTTCCGGAAGCAGCGGGCCTGGAACTGCCGGATTTCGCGCCGGCGGTTGGCGGTCCCGGCGCCGCCCTGATGGACGGCTTCGGCTCGGACTTCGGCTTCGACAGCACCGACGACCTGCTGACGATGGGCGACGATGGCGGCACGTTCAACCGCCGCGTCAAGGAAGGGCCGGAGCGCCGCCTGTCCCGTATGGTGGAAATCAGCGAAGAACGCGCTGCAAAGATCCTCAGGAAATGGGCCGTGGACCAGGCTGCCTGACAAAAGGACCGGGAAATTCCCGGTCCTTTTTCTATCCAGCGGATGACATTTGAACTTGCATCATTGTCGATACCACCTGTGATCAATTAGTCGCGGCTAGACGAATTGACGTGTTCGTAAGATGGAATTTCAATGGATATACGGTTGCTGGGTATAAAGAATCGACTTACAAATACTGTATCTATTGCGTAACAACTGTGTATTCCGAGCGAATCGACCATCGTATTCCGCGTTTCGCATGTTTTAAGTTTGTAGATTCCGGAGCGGGAAATTAGCTCATGATTCGTAGATCGTGCTTGCGGCAATGCGCGCGGGTGCGATTGCGGGTGTCGAATTCAGGGATGAGACATGTGCCCATCCATCCGTATCCGCCGGAAGTGTTTTGGTCGCGGTAGAGAAAGATCCGGCTTCGATGCCTCGTCGAGATTCGCTGTCGGTTCTCTGAGGTGAAGGGATTGGGTTCTGACGGAACAATGCTCTCGTTGACGGCCGATCGTCCAACAGCGGCAGGAAATGCAAGTATGGACATGCAGATATCGCAGATGAGCAAAGGCGATAGGGATGCGCGATCGATCGCGTCCGCCGGAGCCATGTCGCGCGAGCAGCTCATTCTGCAGCTGAATGCCGTTTCAGGCCCTGCCTATCTTCAAGCCGGCCTTCACGCCTTGGCGAGCTACGCCGGCGCCTCCCATTATCTTCTTGTCAGGTCCGATCTTATCCAGGAAAGCGGCCTCGACTTCGTGATTTCCTCCGATTGGCCCTTCGATCTCGTCCGGCGCCTGGCGACGGAGCTGACAAGTGGTTATGGCCGCATCGGCGAGCTGGAAAAGTGCATGGCGCTGTTTCAGCCAAGCCTGGCGCTGCTCCCCGATGATGTCTCGCTGCCTGACGGTGTGGGCCGGCAATATCATGCCTTGACGTTCAATGTCGGTCGCACCCGCTTCTCCCTGCTGTTGCTGGCGAGCGAAGCGGCGGTGCTTCTGCCCGAGCGGTTGAGGGATGTCGGCCTCCTGGCCGGCTATCTCGCCAGTTCCACACGTTGCTTCGAGGGCAAGCTGGAGCGCGATTTCGATCTGACCGAGCGCGAGCTGGAATGCCTGTTCTGGATCGCCGAAGGCAAGACGAGCGATGAGATCGCGATGATCCTCGGGATCTCGCGCAATACCATCAACAACTATATCACCAGCGTCATGCGCAAGACCGCCACTAAGACCCGCTCGGAGGCTATCGCCTTTGCAGTGCGCAATAATCTCGTTTAAGGGCCGACCGGATGCGCTATCAGCCAGACAGGACCACGGATATGCCGGGCGAATCACGGCTTACCCGTTCCGGGCGGATCTCCGGCCGCTCCGATCTGTTCCCGAAGCTGGTGTCGATGCAAAAGCTGATCGACGCACAGCATTTTGCCGTTTATCGCCTGCACGGCTCCGGCCTGCCGCATAAGCAGCGCCTGGTATGCGAACTCGATAATTGGGGCTCGGCCAACTCCGTCGTCGGCAAATCCTTTGTGGAGGCCTATGGCGAAGCGCTGATCGAGCATATCGACAAATCGCTGCTGCCGCTGATGTGGAACGGGCGCGACAGCGACAGCACCGCAGAGACGCCGGATTTTGCCGTCTTCACGCAGCGCCTGAAGCCGCATCTCCTGCCTTTTGCCGGCGCCGCCTTTCCTGTGCGGCTCGGTGCCGTCGGCAACGGCTACACCGTCTTCACGGCCAAGTTCATGGATCTCTCGAGCGATATGATCGTCGAGCTGCACGGCCGCAGCTGTCAGATCATGATGCAGCTCCTGTCGCTGGATGAGCGCCGCTCACAGGCGGCTGAAGCGCTGAGCGAGCGCGAAATCGCCTGCCTGCAGCTCGCCGGCGACGGGCGCATCAGCGAGGAGATTGCCGAGAAGCTGGGATTGTCGGTGCATACCGTCAACGCTTATCTCGGATCGGCGACGATCAAGCTCGACAGCGTCAACCGCATCCAGGCCATCGCGAAGGCGATCCGCTTCGGCTACATAAGCTGAGATAGCGGCGCCTTGGGGCACTGCCGCAAGACGAAATCACCTGCGACACGTTACCGAACAAATGAATAGAGCGGCGGTCCGGTTTTTGCCGGATGCACGCCGCTCTCGCGAGTCACTTTGCCGATTTTTGAAAAAGGACTTCCTCAGAATGCGTGTGCGGCCTCGCCGCGGACGACGTAACGCGCGTCCCTTAGGCTGCGGGCGAGGAGCGCCGTGTTCTCGTCGGGATCGACGGAGGCCTTGTCGAAGGCAATGTGGTTGATCTCGATGCCCGCATGGTGCTCCGCCAGCGAAAGCTTGGCATAGATGGTGACGCCCCGCGGCTTGATCTCCAGATCGAGCGTGACTTCCGCCGGCCCGCCCCAATCGAGCTTGTAGTCGCCGCCGAGCCCGAAATTGACCGTGCCGGGAAGAAAATAGAGCTCGGCGGCCGAGGCGACGAGGTCAGCGAGGTTGCCATATCGTTCGAAGCGCAGCAGCGAGATCAGATCGGCGGCATCGAGGAGGCGCAGCTCGCTTGCGACCGGGCTGATGGCTTCGGCTAGTATTTGTTCACGCTGGGCAGAGTAGGGGCATTTTTTCATTTGGTTTATCGTACCCGTTTTCTATTCGACTGCGCGGCATAGATCCGATGGATGAGTTCTGCGACAGCCTTGTAAAATACTGACGGTATGACGCTATCAACCGAGACTTGCGCAAACATGGAGCGCGCGAGCGGCGGGTCTTCGAAAACGGGAATATTGTTGGCCTCGGCTATCTCCCTGATTTTCAGAGCAATCAGGTCCTGGCCTTTGGCGACGACGACAGGGGCGTCGTTTTCCTCGCGCACATAGCGCAGCGCAACGGCGAAGTGAGTCGGGTTGGCGATGACGAGAGTGGCGCGCGGCACCTGTTTCATCATGCGGCGGCGGGCGCGGTCGCGCGCGATCGAGCGCTGGCGAGACTTGACGATCGGGTCGCCCTGCGACTGCTTGTGCTCGTCCTTGACCTCCTGCTTCGTCATCTTCAATTGGTCAAACCAGTGGTGCCGGCTCCACAACAGGTCGGCAACGCCGACGACGACGGTCGCCATCAGCACGATGATCAGGATGCGCTGAACGATCGTCGACAGACGCACGAAGATGGTCTGCGGGTCGGACACCAGCGAATCCATCGCATGGAAGTACTGGCTGCGCAGCACGAAAAACATGACGATGCTGACCAGCACGATTTTTGCGAGGGATTTGCCGAATTCCACCATGCCGGTCGCGCTGAAGATGCGCGTGAAACCTTTCGCCGGCGATATGCGCGAAAACTGTGGCCTGATTCGTTCGAGAATGGGGGTGGGCAGGTTCTGGAAGATCGAGGCGCCGATCCCGAAGACGAAGAAGAGCACGACCGCCGGCAGCACCATGTTGCCGACTTCCCAGCCTATGCGCGTAAACAGCGAGATGGCGTCTGGGCCTGTCTCCAGCTGCCATTGATCCGGCTTTTCGAAGAGATCGCGTAGAACCTCGCCCATGCGGCCCATGCGCTCGGGCAGAAAGAAGGTGACGTAGATGACGGTCGCGAGCATGGAAGCAAAGAGCGTCGCCTCCCTGGAGTGAGGGACATTGCCCTTCTCGATCGTATCGCGGAGTTTTTTCTCCGTCGGTTTTTCTGTTTTACTGTCCTTGTCTTCGTCAGCCAAAGCAGCCGCCCTTTGCGAAACGGAAAGAGGCCGCGCATCATGCGCGGCCCTCAGATCATCTGTTTACGATGTTTTGGCTGAGTCGCGCCGCGCTTATGCGGCTTCTTCCACAGGCGTATTTTCCTTGGCCTTGAGTTCGATCTGGCCAGAATTGGCCAGACGAATGGCTTCCTGGGCGATGGCACGCCGGGCGATCGCGATTTCGCGCGGATTGATGCCGGCATTACCCATCTGCAGGTCGGATTCGATCATGCGGCGCTGACGTGGGCTGATCGAGGACAGCACGATCTCGCGAATCTCGTTGCCCGATCCCCGCAGCGCCATCGTCAGGATGTCGGCGGCGATGTCGTTGAGCAGCAGGACGCGGCTCGGCTGCGGCATACGGGTGAGATCGTCGAAGAGGAAGATCTTCGGGCGAACCTTCTCGACCGATTCCTTGTTGATCGATTCCAGCGAGCTCAGCAGCGTATCGACCACGGGCTTGTCGAGTTCGTTCATCAGATCGGCAACCTTCGTGGAGCCGGACGCGTTGCGTTCGGCGTCGATCTCGGCCATCAGCCCGAGAACGCGGTTCTCGATGATCTGGGCAGCTTTGGGGCTGACGTCCTTGATATTGACCGTACGGTTCATGATATCGGCGCGCTGGGCTTCGGGGAGCTGCAGCAGGATCTTCGCGCCGAAGGCCGAAGGCATCATGGAGAGCACATAGGCGATCGTCTGCGGATGCTCGCGCAGGAAGAACTTGGCGACGAAGACCGGATCGGCCTCGCCCAGGCGATCCCAAATGGACGTCTCATAGGCTTGGAAGGCCGTGCGGCGGCCAAGCAGGCTGTCGACCTCATCCGGTGTCAGGCCCTCTTCGAGAATACTCTCGATGGCCTTGGCGTTATCCATGAGGCCGGCGCCTTCGGTGAAGAGGTCTTCGAATTCCGCCACGAGCTGCGCCAGTTCGTCCGGCGGAATGAGCCGCAATGATTGCGCCGAGGCGATAATCATCTGCAACTCGTTCTGCGTGAAGTATTTCAGCAGCCGTCCTGCCACCTGTTTTCCCATGGCGAGAAGAACGGCGGCTGCCTTTTCAGTCTGAGTCAACGGTTTCTCGGCGATTGCGCCGCTGAAATCGTCAAAGTCCATCATGGTCTTCGTCTCCGTCCCGCAAGGGGGAGTGGGCTCATCCTGAGCCGGGTTCAGCTTTTCTTCGCGTTATAAATTTCAGTGAGCTTGATGCCGAATCTGGTGTCGTCATGTTCCAGAACGGTAATCTCGCCCCGGCCGATCTTGCGGCCGTTCACGGTAATTTCGACGGGTTCGCCGATCTTCTTGTCAAGTGCGATGATTGCGCCCTCGGCCAGGTTCATCAGGCCGGACACCGGCATGCGGCTGCTGCCGAGCACGATCTGGACATCGATCGGGATATCCATGATCAGGTCCATATTGGCGGTGAGCGCGCTGCCGGGAGCAGCCGGTGCCGCGGAAACGCCGCCGAACTCGCCGTCATCGAAGGCTGGAGCGGAATTGTCGTCGCCGAAATCGCCGAAGGTGGAGAGATCCGTGCCTGTTTGCGCGCCGAATGCGTCGGCCTCGAAATCAGGCAGACCACCTTCATTATCTTTTTTCAGGACGCCGCGCAGGCCATCGATGGCCTCGTCCAGGGCGGCGTCGCTGTTTGAAATGTCCAGCGATTCCTCGCTGCTTTGCTGTGTCGTCTTCGTAGCCATGAAATCACTATTCCAGTTGAAACTTGCCTCAAGCTGCCGTGTGCGGGATCACGCGCCAGCCGATCAATTCATCAAGTGTCTGAGAAGCTCGTCGTCGGAATTGACGTTGTCCTTGACGCGCACCGTATAATTTTCGCCAGAGCGGCCGAATTCGCAGATGTAAAGGTCTTTGCTGTTGGCGCTGACTTCGACGCGGACATCGCCCGTATCCATGAAGGGAATGATATCGCCGACCGCAAGCTTGGAAATGGTGTCGAGCGTCAGCGATTCGAGCCGAATTCGCGCCTCAAGCGTCACCTGCGAGCGGCGGACCTGCTCGCTGAGCTGCTCCGACCATGCCTGGGAAGCGGCGGTCGGATTCTTGGCGCGCGGGGCACTGACGACAGTGCGCAGCAGATCGCGCTGCGGCACGATGATGATGATCTGGGACAGCGATTTGCCGAGCGAGATCGTCATCGCGATTGCGGCGGCGAAGTCATTGCCTCCATCGCCGATGGCCGCCGGCCGGTCCTCGATATTGTAGGGCGGGTCGAGGTAGGGCTCGAAGCCGCCGGCTGCATTCACTGCCGAGCGAAGCACTTTGGCGATCTTTTCGAAGACCATGACGGAAAGATCGAGTTCGATCACTGAAAGCGGTCGTGCGACCGGCGCTTCCATATCTTCGGCGCGCGCGCCCAGCATATGCTCCATCAGCGTCATGATGAAGCCGGCGCCGCAGCCGAGGATGAAATTCGGCGCCCAGTTGCGCAGCGAACCGTTGACCAGGGCGTGGCTGCCTCCAAGCCCGGCGATCAGCTCGTTCATCGAGCCGGACTGACAGCCGGCATAGGCGATGTTGATATCCAGGCCCGTCTCGCTCTTGATGATGTCGGGCAGGAATTCGGCATAAACCTGGGCGAAGGCGGTGCCGAGTTTCGCAAGCGTCGCCTGATCGCCGAGATTGCCTGTGAGCTTGGCAAAAAGGGTGCGGTCCATCGTCTGTGCCCTGTGCGCGGATTGCTGGCTCATGATCGTTAGGCTGCCTTGCTTTCACCGCCGGGGTTCATCATTTCCTGCTCGACGGCGTCGATTGAAGGACGCTCGTAGGAGGAGATGGTCTTGCGGCCGTATTCGAGTGCCACCTGCGGCACCGATCCGTTCATGTAGGCGAGCAGCGTCTGCTTCACGATGACGTAGAGGCGATGCTGCTTGTTGCGTACCACCTTGATCTGGGAGACCAGCGGCGCGCAGACCGAATAGGACAGGATGATGCCGAGGAAGGTGCCGACCAGCGCCGAACCGATGAGATGACCGAGCACTTCGGGTGATTCGTTGATGTGGCTCATGGCCTTGATGACGCCGAGAACGGCGGCGACGATACCGATCGCAGGGAAGGAATCGCCCATGATCGTGATCGCGTGATAAGGCTTCATCTTATCGTGCTGCATCGTCTCGAGCTCTTCGTCCATCAGCGCCTCGATCTCGTGCGAGCGGGCGTTGCCGATGATGATGAGGCGGACATAGTCGCAGATGAAGGCCGTCAGATCCTTGTTCTTCAGAACCGTCGGAGCGGCCTTGAAGATCGTCGATTCATCCGGGTTGTCGATATGGGCTTCGATCTCGTTGCGCGACTTGGTGCGCAGGTCGCGCATCAGGGCATAAAGTACACCGAGCGTGTCGAGATAGTCGCGCTCCTTCGGCACCTTGTGGCTGAAGGCTTCTCCGAGCGCCTTGCCCGAATCCTTCACCACCTTCATCGGATTGGCCATGATGAAGCCGCCGAGACCGGCGCCTGCGATAATGACAAATTCGAAGGGCTGGAACAGCGCGCCTACGTCTCCGCCCATAGCCATGAAGCTGCCTATGATGCAGCCGCAGGTCACTACAAATCCGATAATAATATTCATCGTCGGTCCACACCTGAACGTTGCTTCATACGATGAACTAGGGGACCTGCCTTGCGTGAGGCTGTTCGATGGGCCTCTGAACGTCCTTTTTGCCTTGTCAGCTTCGCACAAGCCAAGCCCTTCAGGATGGCGGGTAAGGGCATCCATGCCCCGCTAACGAAATGTAGGAGCGCCGGCGGCGTTTCCT
Organism: Rhizobium pantanalense; assembly: GCF_030182525.1. Lineage (NCBI taxonomy): Bacteria > Pseudomonadati > Pseudomonadota > Alphaproteobacteria > Hyphomicrobiales > Rhizobiaceae > Rhizobium > Rhizobium pantanalense. The sequence continues at coordinate 11,616 of NZ_JAQJCH010000003.1, read as the reverse complement.
TTCCCGTTATTCTCCAATGTCCGGAGGGCGTTGAAAATGCAGTCTGGTATTTATGTCGCGCTGTCGTCCCAGATGGCGCTCGAGCGGCGTCTGACGACGATCGCCGACAATTTGGCCAACGTGAATACGACGGGCTTCCGTGGTACCGAGGTCAAGTTCGATCAGGTCCTCAGCAATACGCAAAACAAGCTCAACGCCAAGGTCGCCTTCGTTTCGCAAGGCAACGACTATCTCTCCACCGACAATGGCGAACTTCAGAACACCGGCAATCTCTTTGATTTCGCCGTCAAGGGCGATGCCTATTTCGGCATGAACACGCCGGCCGGCCTGGTGCTGACGCGCGACGGCCGCTTCACCATGACCGAAAGCGGCGCGCTGGTTTCCACGCGCGGCTTCCCGGTCCTCGATCCTGGCGGTGCGCCGATCCAGCTCGACCCCGCCGGCGGTCCGCCGAGCGTCGCGTCGAACGGGACCATCATGCAGAATGGCCGCAGCATGGGCCAGATCGGTCTCTATAGCGCCGATGTCAGCAAGGGCTTCCTGCGCTATGAAAACAGCGGTATCCTGCCGACCGATACGCCACAGGCTGTCATCGACCGCTCGAACATCGGCATCGCCCAGGGCTATCTCGAAAATTCCAACGTCAACGGCATGCGGGAAATGACCAATCTGATCGAGGTCAGCCGCGCCTTCGACAATATCAGCACGCTCACCAGCAGCAGTGAAGGCACGCTCACCGACGCCATCAAGACCCTCGGCGGCAGCCAGTAAAGAGGGCTTGTCATGGTCGAGGATCGGTTGCCGGAGGGCGCAATGTCGCCGAAGCTTTCGCATATGGCCCTTCTGACGGGTCAATATGCGATGGCGGAGAATGCCGTGGCCCATGGAGGCCATGTGCGCACCATCGCTGCCGGACACTATACGGTTGCCGGCCTTTCCAGGCAGGTGCGTCTCGGTGATTTCGTTGCGCATCGGTCGCAGACGGGCATCCACCTCGGCGAGGTCGTTCGTGTCGAACCGGATCTCACCTATGTCTGTCCGATCGAGCCCGGCGAGCCGATCGGCATCCAGGATACCATCATTCGCAAGGGCGCATTTCGTATCGCGCCCGATGACAGCTGGTGCGGCCGCACGATCAACTCGCTCGGCGAGCCGATCGATGGGCTGGGGCCGCTGACCGCGGGTCTCGAAGCACGCTCCATCTCCAACACGGCCCCGCCGTCGATGACGCGAAAGCGCGTCGAAACCGGCTTCAAGACCGGCGTGCGTGCCATCGATATCTTCTCGCCGCTCTGCCTGGGACAGCGCCTCGGCATCTTTGCCGGCTCCGGCGTCGGCAAGTCGACGCTGCTGTCGATGTTGGCGAGGGCCGAAGCCTTTGACAAGGTGGTGATTGCGCTCGTCGGCGAACGCGGACGCGAAGTGCGTGAATTCATCGAGGACACGCTCGGTTCCCACATGCAGAAGTCTGTCGCTGTCGTTGCGACCAGCGACGAGAGCCCGATGCTGCGCAAGATGGCGCCGCTTTCGGCCATCACAATCGCCGAACATTTCCGCGACAAGGGCGACAACGTTCTCCTGATCGTCGATAGCGTCACCCGTTTCGCCCATGCCATCCGCGAAGTGGCGACTGCTTCCGGCGAGCCGCCGATCGCACGCGGATATCCGGCTTCCGTCTTCACCGAATTGCCGCGCCTTCTCGAGCGGGCAGGCCCCGGACCGGAAGGTACCGGCACCATCACCGCGATCATCTCCATCCTCGTCGATGGCGACAACCACAACGATCCGATCGCAGATTCCACCCGTGGCATTCTGGACGGTCACATCGTCCTGCAGCGCAGCCTTGCCGAAGAAGGGCGCTATCCGCCGATCGATCCATTGGCATCCGTATCGCGTCTTGCCCGCAAGGCCTGGACTTCCGACCAGGAAAAGCTGGTGTCGCGCCTGAAGGCGCTGGTGCACCGCTACGAGGAAACGCGCGATCTGCGCCTGATCGGCGGCTATCGCCAGGGCAGCGACGCCGATCTCGACATCGCCGTGCGTCAGGTGCCGATTATCTACGACATACTGAAGCAGACGCCCGGTGAAGAGCCGTCGGCTGATGCCTTCACCGATCTTGCGACGGCTCTCAGAAACGCTTCGAGCGGTGTCCCCGCCAGAGCCAAGTGATGGTTGGGCACAGCACTACCTCGATTTTTCCTTGTCCGCAGTCTGCCGGATATCGCCGAATGTCATGCCTAAAAAGGGACCAGAAGTGAAAGAATCCGACGCTGACGAACCGGTCGCCCCGCCGAAATCGGCGAGACGGCGAACCGTTACGGACAAGGCTCTGGCCTTTACGGGACTGGCGCTTGCCGGTGCCTCTGCCTTCTTCCCCTGGTACGTCTTCCTGAACCCGGACAAGTTCGGCATTCAGGTGGCCGAAGGCGATCGCACCCGCGATCTTCCGAACTGGCCTGGCCGCACCATCGTCAGCGTGTCGCCGCTCGCCATGGTCAACAAGAACCCCTCCGAGCCGAAGGATTTGATTCCCGATCCGCTGACGACGGCGACGGTCAGCAATGCCGGCCGTGAGGACGACAAGGGGCCGCCGGCCGATCAGCAGCCGTTCCCCGGCAAGTCCGCCTTCCAGCTGCTGCACGTCGCCAATGGCCGCGCGCTGATTGAGGACGACACCGGCATGTATGTCGTGCGCGTCGGATCGGTTTTGCCCGACAACAGCCGGTTGGCCTCGATCGAACAGCGAGAGGGAAAATGGGTCATCGTCACCTCGGCGGGCGATGTCTACCGCAACAATTGAGGAAAACCGGAATCGCCTGGATTTCAGGCACTTCGAAGACTTTACAGGAACGCATTTCTCGCAAGTCCCACGCAAGATTATCCCGCTAGATTCACAGTGTAAGAACGGAGAGAAGCCCATGCAACCCATTCAGCTCTTTGACCTGGCCTCGCGGCAAGCCGAGTGGCTCCAGGTACGTCAGCAGGTTGTTGCCGGCAATATCGCCAATGCCAATACGCCGAAGTTTCATGCCAAGGATGTCACGCCATTCCAGGCCGTTCTGGACAACCAGAACGTCGGTATGGTCCGGACCAATCCCGCGCATCTTTCGGGCAGCGAATTCAGCACGAGCGGCAACGTCAACGTGGAGGAGGCGCCGCTCAATCAGGAAATTGGTGTCCAGGAGTCGGGTAACACCGTTGGCCTGGAAGACGAGCTCGCCAAGGCCGGTGAAATCAAGCGCCAGTATAGCTTGAACACCGCTCTCGTCGGCTCCTTTCATCGCATGATGTTGATGACCGTAAAACAATAGATGAAGTGAAGATGTCATGGACCCTTTATCAGCCGCATTGAAGATTGCGGGCTCCGGCCTGGAGGCTCAATCGACTCGTCTGCGCATTGTCTCCGAAAATATCGCCAACGCCCGTTCGACGGGCGACACGCCGGGTGCCGATCCCTATCGGCGCAAGACCGTGACGTTCGGCGCCGAGATGGATCGCGCCAACGGCGTCACCACGGTCGGCGTCAAGAAGCTCGGCGAGGACACCGGCAAATTCGTCGAAGAATACGATCCCAGTAATCCGGCGGCCGACCAGAAGGGCTACGTCAAGATGCCCAACGTCAACATTCTCGTCGAGATGGCCGATATGCGGGAGGCCAATCGTTCCTACGAGGCCAATCTGCAGACGGTCAGACAGGCCCGTGATCTCATTTCCTCCACTATTGATCTGCTGAAGAACCAATGATCGACTCGGTTAAGAATGTAGCCTCTCTTTCGGCGACCCGCGGCCTCGGCAGCATCGCCACGGATCTGACCTCCACCGCTTCCAGCGCCCTGAATGCCTCGCCGGCCGTTGCAGCAGGCGTGGATGCCGGAATGAGCTTCGCGTCGGTCATGTCGAATGTCGCGAAGGATTCCATCAACTCGCTGAAGGACGCCGAAAACGCCTCCTTCGCCGGCATCAAGGGCACGATGAGTACCCGCGAAGTCGTCGATAAGGTCATGCAGGCCGATCAGACCCTGCAGACCGCGATCGCACTGCGCGACAAGGTGGTCTCGGCGTTCCTCGATATTACGAAGATGCAGATCTAGCGCGGGATTTCCCGCTCTAATTAATTGATTTGGCGTGAGTTGTTCGCAGGCCGCTTCGCGGTTTCGAAGGTCCCGCCCTGGCTCGAAGGACGAAAGCATGAGAGCGCTCGCAATTGCCGCGACGGGCATGGACGCCCAGCAGACCAATCTCGAAGTGATCGCGAACAACATCGCGAACATCAATACGACGGGTTACAAGCGCTCGCGCGCCGAGTTTTCCGACCTTCTCTACCAGACCGAGCGCGCCAAGGGTATCGCCAACAGGCCGAACCAGGCAGTTGTGCCGGAAGGCGCCAACATCGGCCTCGGCGTTCAGACCGTAGCCGTGCGCAACATCCAGGTCCAGGGCGAGCTGTCGCAAACCCAGAACGAGCTCGACGTAGCCCTCGTCGGTCGTGGCTGGTTCCAGATCCAGATGCCCGACGGCACGACCGCATATACTCGCGCGGGCTCTTTCAACAAGAGCGACACCGGCCAGATCGTCACCCCCGATGGCAACGTATTGGAGCCGGGCATCACGATCCCGAACAATGCCAGCAGCCTCACCATCAGCCAATCCGGCCAGGTGTCGGCGATCATCGGCACGGCGACCACGCCGACTGTACTCGGCCAGCTGCAGATCGCCAATTTCGTCAATGAAGCCGGCCTGCAGCCGATGGGCAGCAATCTCTTCACGCAGACGCCTGCCTCCGGCGATCCCGTCGTCTCCGATCCGAACCAGAACGGCTTTGCCTATCTGAAACAAAACTATCTGGAATCGTCGAATGTCGATCCGGTCAAGGAAATCACCGATCTGATCACTGCGCAACGTGCCTACGAGATGAATTCGAAGGTCATCACGACGGCCGACGAAATGGCGCAGATCGTCAGCAAGAACCTGAAGTAGCAAGAGGGACGGGCCGAACATGAGGTTTCGCCGGATGAAAAGCTTGGCAATGGCATGGTTCGCCGCAGCGAGCCTCTCCGTCGTATTCGCGTCGGCTGCGCCGGCCGGCGCAATGAGTGCCGACGGCTCCAGCCTCGGAACCGCCGTGGTGCCGACCGAGACGATCTATCCGGGCGATATCATCAGCAGCGGCCAGCTCGAAGAGGTCGAGGTCACCAATCCAAACCTCAGCGGCGACTATGCCAAGCGGCTCCGCGAGGTCACCGGTCTGGTGTCGAAGCGCACGCTTCTTCCCGGCCGCACGATCTCCATCTCCGCGCTGCGCCAGCCCTATGCGGTAACGCGCGGCTCCAATGTCCGTTTGGTGATGAGCATGGGCACCATGACGATCACGGCGGCCGGCACGCCGCTGGATGATGGCGCCGTCGGCGATAACGTCCGCGCCCGCAACATGGACTCCGGCATCATCGTCAACGGCACGGTCCTTCAAAACGGTACGATCCGCGTGGTCGCGAAATGAAACGGCTTCGTCAACTACTCGCAATCCTGTTCGCATTGCCGAGCCTGATCGCGGCCGATCCGGCTCTCGCGATGCAATCGCGCATCAAGGATATTGCGTCGCTGCAATCCGGCCGCGACAACCAGCTGATCGGCTACGGCCTGATCGTCGGTCTCCAGGGGACCGGCGACGGTCTGCGTTCGTCGCCGTTCACTGAACAGTCCATGCGCGCGATGCTGCAGAACCTCGGCATCTCGACGCAAGGTGGGCAGTCCGCCGCCAAGAATACCGCCGCCGTCATGGTGACGGCGAACCTGCCGCCCTTTGCAAGCCCGGGCAGTCGCATCGACGTGACCGTCAGCTCGCTCGGCGATGCGACGTCGCTGCGCGGCGGCACGCTGATCATGACTTCTCTGAGCGGCGCCGACGGGCAGATCTATGCCGTGGCACAGGGTTCGGTCATCGTATCCGGTTTCCAGGCGCAGGGCGCCGCCGCCACAGTGACCGAAGGTGTCACGACGGCTGGCCGCGTGCCCGGCGGCGCCATCATTGAGCGCGAACTGCCGTCGCGCTTCAAGGATTCCGTTAACCTGGTCCTGCAACTGCGCAATCCGGACTTCTCCACCTCGATCCGCATCGCCGATACGGTCAATACCTGGGCGACCTCGCGTTTCGGTGCGCCGATCGCGGAAGCCAAGGATTCGCAGGAGGTGACGATCGCCAAGCCGAAGATGGCGGATCTGACGCGGCTGATGGCCGACATCGAAAATCTCAACGTCCAGACGGATACGCCGGCCAAGGTCGTCATCAACGAGCGCACCGGAACGATCGTCATCGGTGCCGATGTTCGCGTCTCGCCGGTCGCCGTCAGCTATGGAACGCTGACCGTGCAGGTCAGCGAGAACCCGCAGGTGATTCAGCCGGAACCTTTCTCGGACGGCCAGACGGCGATCCAGGATCAGACCGATATCACTGCCACCAAGAGCGGCGGCCGCGTGGCCGTTCTGGAAGGGCCTGACCTGAAGACGCTGGTCTCCGGCCTCAACAATATCGGCGTCAAGCCGGACGGCATCATCGCCATCCTGCAAGGCATCAAGTCGGCCGGCGCCCTGCAAGCGGAGCTCGTATTGCAATGATATTGACCGCCATTACCAGAAAAATGCTGATCACCGGCAGCCTCGCCGCGCTGTTGTCGTTGACGACGGCCGCGGCGCAAGAGGCCCCGAAGCCGGTCGCCGATCCAGCTTCGAGCCAGGACGAGATCCGCCAGTTCTGCACCAATATCGCCGATCCCGCCCGAGACCAGCGCTATCTGCTGCAAAAGCAGGAACTGGAAAAGCTGCAGGCGGATGTCGATCAGCGCATTGCCACCATGGACAAGCGCAAGGCCGAATATGAGGATTGGCTGAAAAAGCGCGACGATTTCCTCAAGACGGCCGATCTCGGCCTGGTCGATATCTACAAGAACATGAAGCCGGATGCCGCAGCGGCAAGCCTCAACGATGTCAGGACCGTAACCGCCGCAGCCATCATCATGAAGCTTTCTGCGCGCCAGTCGAGCCTGATCCTGGCGGAAATGGATGCGAAGAAGGCGGCCATGATCACCAATATCATCGCTAGCGCATCCGACCCGAATACATCGAAGTCGAAGGACCCCTCATGAACACGCGTCTTACGGCCGCCTGTGCAATCGTCGTCTTCCTCGCCGGTTGCCAGTCGCAGGCCCTCAAGGAAATCGGCAGGGCGCCTGCCATGAGTCCGATCGGCAGCGGCCTGCAATATGCGCAGACGCCGCAGATGTCGCAGTATCCGAAGCGGCCCCATCAGGTCGCGCAGGGCTATTCGCTCTGGAATGATTCGCAGGCCGCCCTCTTCAAGGATGCGCGTGCACTCAATGTCGGCGACATCCTGACTGTTACGATCCAGATCAATGACAAGGCGAATTGGGATAACGAGACCAATCGCAATCGCACGAACAAGAGCGATATGAACTGGAATATCACCGCCAAGATCTTCGGCTGGCAGCCAAGCACCAATGCCGACGCGACCTCGGGCTCCGACACCAGCACCGACAGCAAGGGCAAGATGCAGCGCTCCGAGCAGATCAACCTTCTGGTCGCAGCTGTCGTAACGGGTATTCTCGAAAACGGCAACCTGATGATCAGCGGTTCGCAGGAAGTGCGCATGAACCAGGAAATCCGTATTCTCAACGTCGCCGGCATCGTCCGGCCGCAGGACGTCACCTCCGAGAATACCATTTCCTACGACAAGATCGCCGAGGCGCGCATCTCCTATGGCGGCCGTGGCCGCCTGACGGAAATACAGCAGCCGCCGAGGGGGCAGCAGGCCGTCGACCTGCTCTCGCCGCTCTGATTTGACAGTGGACGGATAGGGAATATGGCAGCAGCCGCAGACGAAACGGCAAAGGGCAAGGGATCGCCGATGATCATGATGATCGTCGGGCTACTGGTGCTGACCGTGCTCGGCGGCGGCGGCGGCTGGGTGCTGGGAACCATGGTTGCGCCGCGGATCAAGGAGGCCACCGCGGCCGTGCAGGCGATTGCAAAGGCCGGCGGCGACAGCAAGCAGGCTGCGGCAGCCGCCCAGGCAAGCGGCATCGTTGCGCTCGATCCGATCACCACTAATCTCGCTTATCCCTCGCAGAGCTGGATCAGGCTGGAACTTGCGCTGGTTTTCAAGGGGCCACCGGACGCACAGCTCGCCCAGGCGATCCATCAGGATATCTTGGCTTATATCCGCACGGTTTCCCTGCAGCAGATCGAAGGCGCCCGTGGCCTGCAATATCTTCGGGATGACATTCAGGAGCGTGTTGACCTGCGCTCCGAAGGACGGGTATCGAAAGTTATCTTCAGAACTTTCGTGATCGAATGAGTCGATTAGCACTTGCCCTGTTCATATTCGTCATTGCTGCATTGTCGCCTGAGCTGGCGGCGGCGCAGCAATTGTCGCAGCAGCTTCCCACCGATCTGCTGAACGCGCCGGTCAACGGCTCGGTTGCCGCCTGGATCATCCGTACCTTCGGGCTTCTGACGATCCTGTCGATCGCGCCGGGTATCCTGATCATGGTGACGAGCTTTCCGCGCTTCATCATCGCGTTTTCGATCCTGCGCACCGGTATGGGCCTTGCGACGACGCCGTCGAACATGATCCTGCTGAGCCTCGCCCTTTTCATGACCTTCTACGTCATGTCGCCGACCTTCGATCAGGCCTGGAAGGATGGCGTGCAGCCGCTGCTGGCCAATCAGATTTCGGAAGCGGACGCAGTGCAGCGCATCGCCGAGCCCTTCCGCACCTTCATGTCCAACAACACGCGCGACAAGGACCTGAAGCTTTTCGTTGACCTCGCACAGGAACGCGGCCAGACGACAGTGGTCGACAACAAGATCGATTATCGCGTGCTGATCCCGGCCTTCATGATCTCCGAAATTCGCCGCGGCTTCGAAATCGGTTTCCTTGTGGTCCTGCCGTTTCTGGTCATCGACCTGATCGTTTCGACCATCGTTATGGCGATGGGCATGATGATGCTGCCGCCGACCTCGATCTCTCTGCCGTTCAAGATTCTCTTTTTCGTGCTGATCGACGGCTGGAACCTTCTGGTCGGCAGCCTGGTCCGCTCTTTCCACTGATATTGTGAGCGGAAGGTGATCACCGGGCTCTTGCCCCGATGATCACTGAAACTTACTCGGCCGCGATTGCCGCCGAATTCCGGTCGTCTTCCATGAAGGGTTCGATGCGCGCCGGCAGTGCCGGTATGTCCATGTGATCGGGTGCAAGCCCCTGCTTGGCCCGCGCCGCCATCATCTCGAAGGCCGTCTCCAGATGACGCGTGAAGCGTTCAGCATCGAAGAGCGGCTTGATGTAACGATTGGCCGTCAGCGTTTCCTTGAACTGGGCAATCTGCTCCGGCTGGCAGGCGAGCTGCACCGCCATGTCTTCATAGGCCTTGACGTCGTCGGCCACCAGTTCCGACAGGCCGATGGCATTCAGCAGGCTTTCGCTGACGCGCGAAGCGAAATTGGTGCCCTTGATGGTGAGAACCGGCAGGCCGCCCCAGAGCTGTTCCGAGGTCGTCGTATGGCCGTTGACGGGGAAGGTATCGAGGCCGAGGTCAGCAAGCTGCTGGCGGTCGATATGGTCCTCGTAGCGAATGCGGCTGGTAAAGACGACCCGCTTGCGGTTGACGCCGCGGGCTTCCAGGCGCGACCAGATATTGGCCTCCGCCCGAGGGCCGTTGCACAGCAGCCAAAGCACGCTGTTCTTGCTGCGCTTGAGAATATTGCACCATACGTCGACCATCTGCGGCGTGATCTTGCGGTTGCCGTTGAAGGAAGCGTAGACGAAAGCGTCCTCGGGCAGCCCGTGCTCCGCACGTGTCGTCGGCCGCGGCTTCGGGCGGTTGAGCGGATCGTTCGGCTGGTAGCATTCGGGCAGGCGGCAATACTTTTCGTAAAAATGCGCCTTCGACTGATCCGGCAGGACGTAATGGTCGCCGATGATGTAGTCGAGGTCGATGTTGACGGTTGTGCCGGGAAAGCCCAGCCAGGCGACATGGATCGGAGCGGGCATGTAGTTGAGGATGAAAGCGCGGCTTCCCTTTGTATGCCCCTTGAGATCGACGAGAATGTCGATTCCGCGGGCGCGGATCGCTTCTGCCGCAGCCTGGTTGGAAAGGCCGCGAATGTCGACCGTCGTCCCCAGTGCCGAATAGTCGAAAGCCTCCTCTTTCTGGTGAGCCGCCTCCGAGTGGTCGAAAAGGGTGATTTCGAACCGATCCTTGTCGTGCAGCTCGAGGACGCGCTGCATCAGCTTCATCGTCGCGTGTCCCGGCCAAAAATCGGAGGAGAGGTAGCCGATGCGGATCTTGCCGCCCCATATGTGCGGCAGCTTGCGGCGGGCTTCCGCATGGCCCGCCGGCAATGGATCGGTGTCGTGGACCGCAAGCTTGTTAAGCGCCTCGTCGCCGCACCAATGGAGATGAAAGAAGGGATTGTCCGGAATGACATGCTCGAGCTTGCCCTGTGCAAGCGATGCCAGGACCGGGGCCATATGTTTTTCGACGGCGGCCAGATCGGACACCTCGCGCGCGAAGATCAGGTAGAGCGCGCGGAAAATGACATGGTCGGGATGCTTCTTGAACAGGGTGGTGACGATGTGCCGGTTGCTTTCGTCATAGAGATCGTCGGTTAGCAGCCTTGCGGCCATCTGGCGATGCTTGAGTTCCGGTCCTTCGACGAGCACCGTCTTGAAACCCGTCAGCAAATCCTTTTGCTGACGGGCGAGAAAGATGCGGCTGAGGACGAAGGCAAGGTCCGGATCCTTGAATGCCAGCGGCAGGATCAGGCTTCCGATCGCGAGAGCCTGATCGTCGTTGCCGCAATCGCCGTGCAGCAGCAGAGCTTCCCGAAGATAGTCGTCGCGCTGCGGCTTTTGCCGGCCCGCCAGCTCGTAGGCGCTCGCCGCATCCGATCGGAAGCCGAGTTTCAGCAGCGTCTTTGCGAGCAGCGCATAGGTCTTGGGCGATCTGTCGACGTTCAGCAGCTCGTTCAGCGTTTCGAGTGCGCGTGTATATTGGCCCTTCTGGTAGAAGCCGGACGCTGTCACAAAGGCATTTTTCGTATTCACGAGCGAGAACTCCGAGCGATATGTTGACTGGCTTCCGCCGAAGGGCGAGGGCCGGCATCATGGATTCGCTTCATGATCCCTCACGGAGCTTGCCTGAAACCGAAGCACCGGTCGAAATTGCCTTTACGGATTCTTAGCCACGTTCCAGAGAGGCGGTGCCCATCGGTCCCAGATTTAAGAAATTGGCAAGCAATGGATGCGAACTTTCTCGCGACATGACGGGTTTGGTCCTCTAGGAAAATGGATCGAGGGGCATGAAGCTGCTCCGTCATCGCCGGTATTTCCAGTCCGGTATGTCCTCCTTTTGTATCCAGTTTCCAGGGGACACTCCTATGACCAGCATTATCACCAACAATTCCGCAATGGCCGCCCTCCAGACGCTGCAGAACATCAGCAGCAACCTGCAGGACACGCAGAACGCCGTTTCTTCCGGCCTGCGCATCTCCAAGGCTTCCGACAACGCTGCCTACTGGTCGATCGCCACGAGCATGAAGTCC